>DATNAQ010000032.1:0-14036 GCA_035607415.1 Polyangia bacterium | reverse complement strand
GTCGTCGCGCACGCCGATCTCGTGCAGCTCCGCCGGCCGCACCGCCACGATGGCGGCGTCGGTGTCGCGCCGCGCCGCCACGAACCCTGCCGGCGACCGCCGCGCGTCGCGCCACATGACGTAGTGCGGCCCGCACGCCGTAGCCGCCAGCGCCAGCGCCAGCGCCACAAGTCCCTTCATGCGCCGACCGTACCCCGCCACGGTCGCGCCGGCAAAATCAGCGTTAGAAGACGATCGGCAGCGCCCGGCGCGCCGAAGTACACCGCCAGCGTGTGATTGATCCCGAGCGAGTCCGGCCGCTCTGCCGCCAACACCGCCCCGGCGGTCGCCAACCCCTCATGCGATCTTGAGGAGCTCTTTGACCTTGGCGATGACCTGCGGCGCCTGAATCGGCTTCGTGATGTAGGCGTTGGCGCCGAGCGCCAGCGCGCGCTGGCGATCCTCCTCGGCGCCCTCGGTCGTGATGATGATGATCGGGATGCCCTTGAGCGCCTCGTCGGTGCGCACGCGCTTGACCAGCTTCAGCCCGTCCATGATCGGCATGTTGATGTCGGTCAGGATGATGTCGAGCTTCGAGGCCGCCAACTTGCGCAGCGCATCGACGCCGTCATCCGCTTCCAACACTTCCAGCCCGCGGATGCGGCGCAGCGCGAACACGATGAGCTGCCGCATCGTCGGAGAATCTTCCACCACCAGCGCAGTCGCCATGGCTCTCTCTAAACCTGATCCGCCGCGGCCCAGAGGTGCGGCGTGCGCCCCTTCAGCTCGGTCGCCAGCCACGCGCCTTGCAACGCCGACGCCGCGTGGGCTGCCAAGAGGTTGAACAACTCGTAGTCGACGTCGGCGAGCGCGGTCTTCTGCGACAGGAGGTCCCAGATGATGAGCACGCCGACGACGCGATCGCGAATCTTGAGTGGCACGACGATCACGGGACGATCGAGGTGCTGCAGATCGGCGCGCGCGCGCAGGCGCTCGCCGTCGATGTAGTGATGCCCGCTCTTGATGACGTCGCCCACGTGCCCCTCGGCGACGGAGCCTTCGGGCACCTTGGCGCGCTCGATCCCTTCGGACGCCAGCGTGCGCAGCTTGCCGTGCTCGTCGTCGACGAGCTGGATGGCGAAGGTCTTGGCGCCGACGAAGTTGAGCAGGATCTCGAGGATGATCTGCGTCAGCTCGCGCAGCTCCATCGTCGAGTGCAGCTGGAACGACGCCACGTACAGATTGGCGAGGTTGTTATTCTCGCGCTCGATGTCGTGGTAGCGCTCGTAGATGTCGTGGTTGAGCCGCTCGACGCCGGCGAAGCGCGACATCAGCGATTCGCGCTCGCCCTCGAGTTGCTCGATGCGCGCCACCAGCTCGCGCAGCGCGCCCGCGCCCGCCCCCGGCATCGGTGAAGACGCGCTCGAGGCCAGCGCACGCCGCTCCTCCTCGAGCTGCACCACGCGAAAGCGGAGCTTCTCGTTTTCGTGCATCAGCTCTTCGGTGAACTCGGCGCCGCGTTTGAAAAATGTTTCGATGAACTCGCGCTTCGACTCGACGAGGTCGAGCTCCGGCAGCGTCGGCTTGTCGTCCGGCTTCGACATTCGCGTTCGACGATAGTATCAGATGCCGCGCCGCTTTGGCAGCTTCCGCGCGTGGGCAAAACGCCGCACCGGTTGACGCGAGGCAGTGGGCGCTAGGCGTGCAGGCCCGGGCGGATGCGCCGGCGTGTCCGCGCCCCACGCCGGCGACGCCGCCGTCGCGAGCAGCAAGGCCTCCGACGTGAGCGGGCGTTACCTCTTCTGGGCGAAGCGCGCGATCAGCTCGGGGATGTTGCCGAGCGGCATGACGTCGTCGACGGCGCCGGTGGCGATGGCCTCTTGCGGCATGCCGAAGATGACCGCCGTCTCGGGCGCCTCCGCCACGGTGCGGCCGCCTGCCGCCTTGACCGCCTTGATGCCGCGCCCGCCGTCGCCGCCCATGCCGGTGAGCACGATGCCGCACATGTCGCCCTGCATCGCCTGCGCGCAGCTGGTCAGCATCCGGTCCACCGACGGCACGTAGCGATCGTCCGGCTGCGGCGGCAGGATCGCCACGCGCAGGCTCGACCCCTCGCGCTTGACCGTGAGCGAGCCGCTGCCCGGCGCCACCAGCACGCAGCCGGTCGAGATGGCGTCGCCGTCCTCGGCCTCGCGCACGTGCCACGGCGTGGTGCGATCGAGCCGCTCGGCGAACGCCTTGGTGAACTTGGCCGGCATGTGCTGCGTGATGACGATGCCCACCGGCAGCGACGGCTCGAGGTTCACCAGGATGCGGTTGATCGCGGGCGGCCCGCCCGTCGACGCGCCGATGGCGATGAGCCGCGGCGGCGCCGCGCCCTCCTTGCGCGACGGCGGCGGCATGACCGGCGACGGCGGCGGCGAGAACGCGCCCGACATGGTGCCCGCCTGGCGCGTGCGCGCCGCGCGATCGGCGAGGTTCACCATGCGCAGCTGCGTCACCATGCGCACCTTGGCGAGGAGCTCCTCCTGGATGTTGCGCAGCTCGGGCGTGATGGTGCGCGACGGCTTGGCCACGAAGTCGAGCGCGCCGAGCTCGAGCGCCTTGAACACGTTCTCGCGCGTGGCGTAGCCGGAGATGACGAGCACCGGCGTCGGCTGCCGTGCCATCAACAGACGCAGGAACGAGAAGCCGTCCATCTTCGGCATCTCGAGGTCGAGCGTGATGACGTCGGGCTGCAGCTGAAACGCCATCTTCAGCCCCTCTTCGCCGTCGCCGGCGCGCCCCACGACCTGGAAGCCCGGCACGCCCTCGAGCATGGCGGTGATGGTCTGGCGGTTGAAGGCGCTGTCGTCGACGACGAGGATGCGGATGGGCTTGGCGTTATCCATGAGGGGGCTTTCTGTAGACCATATCGTTCTTCAAGTGCACCAGATCGAACGCCGTCGACAAGTTGATCAGCGACTCGGAGTGACCGAGCAGCAGATATCCCCCCTTCACCAACTTGTCGTGCAGCGTCGCGATCACCTTTTTGCGTGACGCGGTGTCGAAATAGATGAGCACGTTGCGGCACAAGATCACGTCGACGTCACCGACGAGACGCATCATCTGCTCGTCCATGAGGTTGATCTGCCCGAAGCTGACGAGCGAGCGGATCTCGTCGCGCACCTGCTGCTTGCCGTCGACCTCGCGGAAGTAGCGGCGCTGCAGCTTCTCGTCGGTGGCGCGGAACGAGTTGCGCCCGTAAGCGCCGCGCCGCGCCACCTGCAGGCAGCGGCGCGAGATGTCGTTGCCGAAGACGCGCACGTCCCAGTCGGCGAAGAGCGCCGTCTCCATGATCAGGATGGCGATGGTGTACGCCTCTTCGCCCGAGGCGCAGCCGGCCGACCAGACGCTCAGGCGCTTGCCGCGCGGCCGCTTCTCGTAGAGCTCGGGCAGGATCTCGTCGCGGAACGCGGTGAGCTGATAGCTCTCGCGGAAGAAGTAGGTTTCGTTGGTGGTGACGCGATCGACGATCTCCTCCAGCTCGAGCTTGCGCGACTGCGGATCGCACGATCGCAGGTAGCGGTAGTACTCGGCGAAGTCGACGAGCGCGAGCGCCTCGAGGCGCGGCTGCAGCCGGCGGTGCACGATGTAGGCGTTGTCGTCGGAGAAGAAGATGCCGCAATAGTCGTAGATGAGGTCGCGCAGCAGGCGAAACGTCTCCGGCGGCAGCCGGCGCTCTCCGACGGCGGCGACCATCAGCGCTCCCCGCGCGCGCCGGCGAGCGCGGACTCGATCGTGGAGAGCACCAACGGATCGGCCTCGTGCGCGCGGCGCGCCCACAGCTGGCTCATCGCGCCGTAGTCGGCGAGCGCAAGCACCGCCTGGCGCCGCACGTCCCAGCGCGCATCGACGAGCGCACGCTCGAGCGCGGCGAGCGCGGACCGCTTGACCTCCTCCGGCGAGCTGCCCGCGCGCAGGCCGAGCCCGCGCGCCGCCGCCTTCACCGTTTCGCCGTCGACCGAGAGGAGCGCGCCGAGGAACCGCGCGTCGTCGGCGCGATCGTCGAGCTTGGCCAGCGCCTCGAGCGCCGGGACCGCCGCCGCCGGATCGCGCGAATCGGCCACGCGGCGCAAAAGCCCACGCGCCGAAGCATGCTCGGTCGCCACGAGGCCGAGCGCGCGCGACGCCGACGCGCGCACCAACGGCTCGCCCTCGAGCGCGCAGCGCGCCAGCGCCTCGGCCGCCGGCTCGGCGCGATGCGCCCCGAGCGCGCGCGCCGCCGACGCGCGCACGTCGGCCGACTCGTCGGCGAGCGCGAAGGTCAGCGCCTCGTCGACGTCGCCCGCCGGCGGCAGCTGCGCCAGCGCCTCGGCCGCGGCGCGCCGCACCGCCGGCGCGTCTCCGCCGAGCGCGTGCTTGAGCAGCGGCGAGTCATCGGCGCGCCCACAGGCGCCGAGCGCGCGGCACAGATAGGGCGCGTCCGGCCCGTTGAGCCCGCGCGACTGCACGAGCACGCGCACCTCGTCGTAATGGCGCGCGCCGAGCCGCCCGAGCGCGTCGGCCGCGGCGTGCGCCACCGCCTCCTCGCGCCCGAGCGCGCGCAGAAGCGGCGCCAGCGCCTCGCGGTCGCCGACCTCGCCGAGCGCGACCGCCGCCGCCCCCGCCGCTTCCGCCGATTCGTCGTCGAGCGCCTCGGCCAGGAGCGCCTGCACGCGCGGGTCCGACGCCGCGGGCCCGAGGCGCGGCAAGAGCGCATAGGCGTCGGCGCGCAGCTCGCTCTCGAGGCTCGGCGCGCACGCCGCCAGCGTCTCCGCCGCCGGCGCGCCGATCATCGTCAGCGCCTGCATCGCCGCCTCGCGCACGTCGCGATCGCCGAGCGCGAGCACGAGCGGGCGCGCCGCCTCCGGCCGCTTGAACAGGCCGAGCAGGAGCGCCGCGTCGCGCTGCGTGCCGAGCGTGGCCTCGAGCAGCGCGCCGGTCAGCGCCGGCAGCGCCGCCTGGTGCGACGCCACCTCCGCCGACACCGCCTCGCGCCCGACGGGATCGAGCCGCCGATAAAGCTCGGCGAGCGCGCGAATGGCCGCGTCGCGCGTCGAGCGCGCCGGATCCTCGAGCGCCACGCCGACGATGCCGAGCACCGCCAGCGCGCCGGTGCGTCCGAGCGCCTCCAGCGCCGGCGCGCGCAACGTCGGCGTCCCGAGGAGCGGCTCGATGACGCCGATGGGCAGCGCCGCGCCGAGGCGGTTGAGCCCTTCGAGCGCCGCCTGCGACAGGAGCAGCTCGCCGCGTCCGAGCGCGTGCTGCAAGGCCGCGCGCGCCGCCGAGCCGCCGACGTGTCCGAGCGCCTCCGCCGCGGCCACGCGCACGTTGGCGTCCTCGTCGTCGACGAGCGGCGCCAGCGCCGGCCCGGCGCGCAAGTCGCCGATGAGCCCGAGCGCGTCGGCCAGGAGCTTGCGGTGCTCGGGCCGCTTGGCGAGCGCGTCGAGCAGCGCCGGCACCGCCTGCGCGCCGAGACCCACCAGCGCCTCGACCACCGCGTTGCGCCGCCCGACGTTCTCCGGCTCGGCGAGCGCCGCCGCGAGCACGCCGGCCGCCAGCTCGGGATCGCCGAACGCCGCGGCGCGCGCCGCCGCCTCCTTGCGCACGCGCCAGCTCGGATCGCCCATCGCCTGGACCAGGAAATCGAGCACCTCGGCGGCCTCTTCGGACGTCGACGGCGCCTGCACGCGCGCCACCGCGCCGCGACGGATCTCCTCCTCGTCGCTGCGCAGGCCGAGCCGCGCTTCGTCGAGCGACAGGCTCATCCATTGCCCCCGCCGGCCTTGGCCGCCACGCGCCGCTGATGACGAATCTCGGCCAGCGCCTCGGCGATGAAGTCGCGCGTGCGCCGCACCTCGGCCGGCACGCGCAGATCGAAGAGCAGCCGCCCCTCCTCCAGATCGAGACGCAGCCGCGCCTCCAGCTCCGCCTCGTGCCCGTGGTGATCGGCGGCGTCGAGCGCGTCGCCGTTGTAGAGCGCGATGTCGGCGACGATGAGCCGCGCCAGCCGCTCGGCGCGCTCGATCATCATCGGCAAGGGCGGGCTCACCGCCTTGGCCGGCCCGCCAGCCACCGGCGCGATGCGCTGCTCGCCCGCGTCGCGGATCTCGACGCCTTCGGGCGTCATCATGTGCGGCGGCGGCAGCTCGACCGCGCGCGGCGCCGGCCCGATCAACCGCTCGAGCTTGACGAGGAGCGCGTCAGGGATGTGGTGCTGCTCGACGTAGTCGTCGGCGCCGTAGAGCGACGTCGGCCGCCGCTTGTAACCGGTGCGGTTGTAGATCGAGGCCACCAGCACGATGCGCGTCTCGGGCGCGCGCCGCTTCGACTCCTCGACGATCTCGTAGGCGTGCACCTCGGGCAGCGCCACGTCGAGCACCAGCGCCGCCGGCCGCCGCTCGAGCGCCTTGAGCGCCGCGTGCCCCTCGCCCACCGCGTGCACGGCGTAGCCGGCGTCCGCGCACAGGCGACAGATCGCCTCGCGGATCCCTTCCGACTCGTGCGCGACGACGACCTCAGCCACGCGCACCTCCGCCGGTCATCCCCGACAGCGTCAGCTTCTCCGCCGACGACAACAGCGCGTCGACGTCGAGCACCATCAGCATCTTGCCGTGATGCGCGACCACGCCGGTGAAGTAGGCCGACTCCGACACGCTCAGCCGCGGCGCCGGCCTCACCTCCGCCTTCGGCACGCGCAGCGGCTCGGACACGCGATCGACGACGAGCCCGACGATGGCGCGCTGCTCGCCGAGATCGACCGACACGATCAGCACCTTGGTCGCGCGCGTCGGCACCGTCGGCGGCAGATCGAAGCGCTTGCGCACGTCGATGAGGGGCAGGATCGCCCCGCGCAGCTCGATCACGCCCTCGATGAACGGCGGCGCCTTGGGCATCGGCGTCACCGGCACGGGGTTGATGATCTCCTTGATGCGCATGATGTCGAGCGCGTAGTCGCCGTCGGCCACGCCGAAGGCGACGAGCTGCATGAGCTCGACGCGCCCCTGCACCTTGCCGCGCTCGGTGGCGCCGCCGCCGAAAGCCGCGCCCTTCATCGCCGCACCGCCGCCGCCACTGCGAAGTCGAGCACCGCGTCGAGCGACAACAGGATCACCATGCGCTCCTTGTCCCCGTCGGGATGGCGGCCGATGCCCGCGAGAAACGGCGCCTCCGACGGCGCCAGCGACGGCGGCGGCGGCTCGATCTGGTTGTCGGCGAAGCGCACCACGCCCCGCACGTCGTCGACGAGCAGGCCGAAGCGCTCGCCCTTGTGCATGACCACGAGGATGCGCGAGTTGCGTCCGAGCGGCGGCGAGTCGAGCCGCAAGCGGATCCGCAGATCGACGACCGGCATCACCAGCCCGCGCACCGTCACCACGCCGAGGAGGAAGCGCGGCGCGCGCGGCACCTCGGTGATCTCGCGCAGCTTGATGATCTCGCGGATCGACAGGATCTCGATCCCGTAGACCTCGTTGCCCGCGGCGAACGAGAGGATGCCGCGCCGCTCGCGCGTGCGCCGCTCGTCATGCCGCCGCAGGTACGTCTCTTCGGTCGTGAACGAGATGTCCTTCACGCCGCCTCCGCTCCGCCGCTGGACACGGCCTCTTCGACGATCTGCGCCACGTCGAGCACGAGCACGGTCTTCTTGCCGCCGAGCTCGGTGGCGCCCGCGATCCCCGGCACGTCGGAGAGCGCGCGCCCGAGCGACTTGATGACGATGTCCTCCTGCCCGTGCAGCTCGTCGACGAGGAGGCCGATGCGATGCTGCGCCAGCCCGACGACGACGACGAACTGCTTGTGCGGCACGCCCTCGAGATCGGCCCTCTCGAGCCGGAACAGCTTCTCCAGGCGCGCCAGCGGCAGCGTCTGCCCGCGCAGCGACATCACCTCGCGCCGCTCGATGGTGCGTACATCGTTCTGCGTCACGCGCAGCGACTCGAGCACCGAGTTGAGCGGCACCGCGAACGTGCGCCCCGCCGCGCGAATGATGAGCGCCTGAATGATGGCGAGCGTGATGGGCAAGGTCAGCGTCAAGCGCGTGCCCTGCCCCGCCTCCGACTCGACGTCGATGATGCCCGACAGGCGCGCGATGTTGGTCTTCACCACGTCCATGCCGACGCCGCGCCCCGACATGTGATCGGCCACGTCCTTGGTCGACACGCCGGGCAGGAACATCAGGTTCTGCACGTCGCGCCGGCTCATCTCGCGCGCCTCGTGCGCCCCGACCAGCCCGCGCTCGACCGCCTTGCGCACCAGCTTCTGCTCGTCGAGCCCCTGCCCGTCGTCCTCGATCTCGATGACCACGTGGTTGCCGCGCTGCTCGGCGCGGATCGAGATCGTCCCCGCCTCCGGCTTGCCCGCCGCGCGCCGCACCTCGGGTCCCTCGATGCCGTGATCGATGCAGTTGCGCATCACGTGCATGAGCGGATCGGACAGCTCCTCGACGATCAGCTTGTCGAGCTCGGTGTCGGCGCCGGCGATGCTGAGCCGGATCTCCTTGCCCGCGTCGCGCGAGATCTTGCGCACCACGCGCGACAGCTTGTCGAACACCTGCCCGAGCGGCACCATGCGCACCTCGAGGATCCCTGCCTGCAGCTCGTCGAGCCGGCGCGACAGGGAGCGGAGCTCGTGGTGCAGCTCGCGCGCGAGCTTGGCCTGCGTGCGATCGGCCTTGATGCGATCGAGGATCTGGATCAAGCCGGCGCGCGCGATCCCCAGCTCGCCGACGATGTTCATGAGGTTGTCGAGCTTGCGGATGTCGACGCGCACCGTCTGCGCCACCGACTTCAGCGTCAGCTCTTCGTCGTCGCCGTCGCTCTTGCGCCGCGGCGCCTCCGCCTTCTTCGCCGCCTGCGCTTCGCTCTTCGACTCCGGCACCACCGTCGGCGCCGGCCGTGCGACGGCGCCCGCCGCCCCTTTGTCGCGCGGCAAGAGCGCCACCACCGCGCCGGTGCCGACGACCGCCTCCTGCACCGCGCGCAGCTCCGCCTGCGCGCCGAGGATCACGTCGAGCTCGATCTGCTGATCGCTGGCCGCCTCCGCCGACGGCAGATAGGTGATCACCTCGCCGACCGGCTTGAGCCTGCCCTTGAGCTCGTCGAGCCCTTTGTCGATGGTCATCAGATCGAACGCCGCGTGGATGCGGTAGAGCGAGCGTCCGTTCTTGATGTTCTCGCGCAGGCGATGCTCTTCGTACTCGGTCAGCACCGACAACAGCGACGCGTCGAGCTCCCAGCCGCCCCACGGCGACGCCTCCGGCGACGCTTCCTTGCGCAGCGCCACGCGGTCGAGCCGCGCGATCAGATCCTCGACGAGGTTGGCGCCGTCGTCGCCCGACTGCCCGGCCGCCGTCTCGGCGACGATGCGGTTGAACAGCGCCACCGCCTCGAACAACAGGTCGAGCGTCGCCGGCTGCAGCTCGACGCGCCCGAGGCGCAGCGAGTCGAGCAGGTTCTCGAGGTTGTGCGAGAGGTTCGACATGCGCGTGACGCCGAAGAGCCCCGACAGGCCCTTGAGCGAATGCACGGCGCGGAAGGCGTCGTTGATGACCTCGGGATCGAAGCTGCCGGCGGCGCGCTGCTCGTCGAGCTGCAGGAGGTCGCGGTTGAACTGCTCGACGATCTCCTGCGCTTCGGAGAGGAACTCCTGCAGCGCCTTCTCCGACGGCCCGTCCCCGCCGATGCTCACTTCAAGAGGCTCCGCACCACTTCGAGCAGCTGTTCGGGCGCGAACGGCTTGGTCAGATAGGCATCGGCGCCGAGCTTCATGCCGCGGTCGCGATCGGCCTCGCGCCCGTCGGTCGAGATGATCACCAGCGCCGTCTTCTTGTGCGTCTCCGAGTCGCGGATGAAGCGCACGAGCTCGAGCCCGTTGATGTCGGGCATGTTGATGTCGGTGATGATGAGATCGTAACGGTTGCGCGGCAGGATCTTGAGCGCGTGGAACCCGCTCTCGGCCTGGGTGACCGCGAACGGCCCCCCGGACTCGAGCGCGGCCGTGACGAACCCACGCATGGTTGCCGAATCCTCTACGACGAGCACGCGCGGACGCGAGTCAGACATCCGTCATATCGTAGCAGATTCTGAGTACTTCGTCAGCGTCTACGCGTAGGCGACAACGGCGTGCGTCAGTGGCTGCGCGTGAGCTCGGCGGCCTCTTTTTGTCCCGCCACCGACTCGACGACGACGAGCTCGCCGCTGGCCTTCGCCGCGCGCGCCTCTTCCAGGTAGATCTCGAGCGCGCGCCGCGCCGACAGCCGCCCCGTCGAGCGCCCGGGCGGCACCAGCGCGTAGCGCGGCGTCGACAGCTTGGTCATCTTCTCGGCGATGACGCGCGACGCCTCGCGCGCCGCCTTCTCGTCGAAGCGATCGGCCGCGCCGAGGCCGACGAGCACGAGCCGCCCCCACGGCAGCCGCTTGCCCGGCGGATACAGCGTCGTCTCGCCCCACTTGCCCGCCACGCGCGACGACTGCAACATCCGCGACAGGCGCCCGCAGAGCCGCCAGTCACACAGCCCGGCCGCGCCGCGCAACGGCCGCTCGTCGACGAAAAAGGGCAACACCAGCGTCTCCGGCACGCCCTCGGCCGCGTCCCACTTGCCGAGATCGCTCGCCAGAAACGACACGTTCACGCGCGCGCCTCGCTCATTTTTTCCCCAGCTCCTCGCGGCAGCGATCGAGGATGCCGTTGACGAACGCCGAGGACTCGTTCGTCCCATAGCGCTTGGCGATCTCGATGGCCTCGTTGATCGCCACCTTCGCCGGCACGTCCTCGACGTACTTGAGCTCGTACAGCGCCAGTCGGATCAAGTTGCGATCGACGCGCGCCATCCGCTCGAGCCGCCAGTTCTTCGACGCGCCCTGGATCTGCGCGTCGAGCTCCGCGAGGTGCTCGTGCACGCCGCGCACCAGCTTCTCGGCGAACGGCTGGATCTCGCCGAGATCGGTCACGCTCGCGCCTTCGGCCTCCGCCGTCGCGGCGAAGTTCTTCCAGAAGAGCGCGATCGCCTGATCGTCCGACAGAGCCTGCACGTCCAGCTGATACAAAATCTGGAGCGCGAACTCACGCGCCCGCCGCCGCGTACCCATGGCCGTCACCGCTTGCCGCCGCCGACTTGGGCGTAGACCGAGACCATCTCGAGCGCCGCCATCGCCGCGTCGACGCCCTTGTTGCCCGCCTTGGTCCCGGCGCGCTCGACCGCCTGCTCGATGTTCTCCGTCGTGAGCACGCCGAAGATCACCGGCACCGCCGCCTTCATCGCCACGTCGGCGATGCCGTAGGCCGCGTGCCCGGCGACGTAGTCGTAGTGCGTGGTCGCGCCGCGAATGACGCAGCCGAGGCACACCACCGCGCCGTGCTCGCCGCTCTCGGCCAGCCGCCGCGCCGTCTGCGGCAGCTCGAACGCGCCCGGCACGTGCACCACCGTGATGTCGCCGTCGCCGACGCCGTGACGCACCAGCGTGTCGACCGCGCCGTCGACCAGCCGGTCGACGATGAAGGAGTTGAAGCGCGACGCCACGATCGCGACCTTGAGGCCGCGCGGCGCCGCCAGCTGCCCGTCGATGACCTTGGGCATCTACTTGGTGTCCTTGTGCGGCTCGACGCTGAAGAGGTGCCCTTCGCGATCGCGCTTGTCGCGCATGAGCGCCACGTTGTGCCGCGTCGCCGGCATCTCGAGCGGCACCCGCTCGACGACGCACATGCCGTAGCCCTCGAGCCCGGCAATCTTCTTCGGGTTGTTGGTGAGGAGGCGCAGGTTCTTCACGCCGAG
This sequence comes from Polyangia bacterium, assembly GCA_035607415.1. GTDB lineage: Bacteria > Myxococcota_A > Polyangia > Palsa-1104 > Palsa-1104 > JAQBQH01. Next base: position 2,266 of record DATNAQ010000032.1, on the reverse strand, counting down.
CGCCGACAGCACCTGCGCGCCGAGGCCGAAGTCGCGCAGCTTGTGCTCGCGCCCGCCGACGCGCGCCGTCTCCTCGTGCAGCACGTGCGCCTTGAAGTCGCCGTAGAGCGAATGTCGCCCCGACGGGATCACGTAGAGCAGGACGCCGCGCCCCGCGCGCTCGATCGCCTGCAGCGCCGCCGCCAGCTGCGCGCCGCAGTCGCACGCCGCCGAGCCGAAGACGTCGCCCGGGAAGCAGGCCGTCTGCACGCGCACGAGCACCGGATCGCCCGAGCCGACGTCGCCGAGCGTGAGCGCGAGGTACTCGGTCTTCTCCACCGGCGTCGAGTACACGTGCGACTGAAAGCCCGCCGTCACGCCCGGCAGCGTCGGCACCAGCGGCGCAGTCGCCATCTTCTCGACGAGCGACTCCTGCTGCAGCCGATACTCGATCAGATCCGCGATCGACAGGATGCGCAGGCCATGTTGCCCCGCGAAGCGCTCGAGGTCGGGCATGCGCGCCATCGATCCATCGTCGTTCATGATCTCGCAGATCACGCCGGCCGGCGTCAGCCCGCCGAGGCGCGCCAGATCGACCGAGCCTTCGGTCTGTCCGGTGCGCACCAGCACGCCGCCGCGCTTGGCGCGCAGCGGGAACACGTGGCCCGGCGTGATCAGATCTTCGGGCCGCGCCTCGTGCTTCACCGCCGTCAAGATCGTGGTCGCCCGATCCTTGGCGCTGATGCCCGTCGACACGCCGTGCCGCGCCTCGATCGACACCGTGAAGGCGGTGCCGAACGGCGAGCCGCCGTGCTTCGACGTGCGCTGCCCCGACGACTGCAGCGGCAGCTCGAGCGCGTCCGCCTTCTCCTCGGTCAGCGTCAGGCAGATGAGGCCGCGCCCCCACTTGGCCATGAAGTTGATCGCCTCGGGCGTCACCTTCTCGGCGGCCATCGTCAGGTCGCCCTCGTTCTCGCGGTCCTCGTCGTCGACGAGAATGACCATCTTGCCCGCGCGAATGTCCTCGAGCGCATCGACGACGCGCGCGATCCTCTCCTTGGCCGTCATTTCTTGTACCCCTGTACGAGCTTCTCGACGTACTTGCCGATCAAATCTACTTCCAGATTCACGTGCGCGCCGGTGCCTTTGCGCGCCAGCGTCGTCGCCGTTTGCGTATGCGGAATCAACGACACCGTGAAGGTCTCGGCGTCGACCGCGTTCACCGTCAGGCTGATCCCGTCCACTGCGATCGATCCCTTCTCGATTACATAACGGAGCAGCTCGCCCGGTGGACGCACCGTCACGTCGACTGCCTCGGCGCGCGGCGCCACGGCCGCGATCAGACCGACCGCGTCGACGTGCCCGGCCACCATGTGACCGCCCAGGCGATCGCCCAGGCGCAAGGGGCGTTCCAGGTTCACGTTCGCGCCCTGGCCGAGCTTACCGAGCGTGGTGCGCGCGATGGTCTCCGGCCCGACGACGGCGTCGACCTCGCCGCGCCGCCACGCCGTCACCGTCAAGCACACGCCGTCGATGGCGAGCGAGGCGCCGAGCGACTGCTCGTCGTCGAGCAGCGGCGCCTGCACCGTCAGCCGCAGCGCCTGCTCCGACGGCAGCGGCTCGAGCGCGCGAATCTTCCCGACATCTTCGACAATCCCGGTGAACATCGACGAAAACCTACGAGCTTCTTAGCACGTCTCCGACGACGAGGATATCATCGCCGAGCCGGCGCGTCGAAACCGCGCCCAGCCGCCAGGCCTCGGCCATCCGCTTCGGTCCGTCGACGCCGATGAAGGGCACGCCGCCGGCGCCGATCAGCTTGGGCGCCACGAACAGCGCCACCTCGTCCGCCAACCCGGCGGCCAAGAAACCGCCGTGCACCTGCCCGCCGCCTTCGACGAGCAGCGACACGATCTCGCGCCGCCCGAGCTCGCGCACGAGCGCCTTCAGGTCGACGCGGCCGTGCTTGCCCCGCAGCCGGAGGATCTCGGCGCGCTGCTCGACGAGCTCGGGCGGCGCGAGCTGTTGTCGCTGCTGGTCGAAGGGGGCGGGCAGGTGCACGGCGCGTTCATCGCCGCCGGGCTCGCCGACGAAGTGGCGCTGTTCGTGGCGCCCAAGCTGATCGGCGCCGGCGGCGTGCCGCTCCTCGGCGTCGACGGGCCGACCAAGATGGCCGATGCGTGGCGGCTCGGCGCGGTTTCGACCCGCCGCCTGGGCGATGATATCCTCGTCGTCGGAGACGTGCTAAGAAGCGCGTAGACCGCGATGTTTACGGGAATCGTCGAAG
>DATNAQ010000031.1:0-154312 GCA_035607415.1 Polyangia bacterium | reverse complement strand
TGCGCGCGCCGGCGCTCACGTGCGAGAAGTGCCAGATGCGCGTGCCGGCGCCGATGACGGCGCCGTCGTCGACGACGGCGGTTTCATGTGCGAAGTACGGCTGGGCGCGAGCGCGCGGGGCCACGACGCATCTTACCGCGCAGCGGCGAGCTTCAGCAAGGCGCCGAGGTGCGATCGGGTCGCGGCGAAGGCGGCGCGGCGGCGGTAGTTGCGCGTCGCGAACAGGCCGATGAAGCCGTGGACCTCGTTGGTCGACTGCATGATGACGCGCGTCTTGCCGCCGCCGGCGTCGAGGATGTAGATGCGCCCCTGGGTGTGGACGTTGCGCGCCCAGCCGTCGAAGGCGAGCAGCTCGGGCGTGACCGACTCGTGGATGACGAAGGTGCGGTTCGCCAGGTACGAATGGAAGCGCACGATGTGGCGGCCGTGCTCGTCGTCGCCGAGGTACTGCGCCCAGGCCATGTCGGGGAAGCGGCCCTGCCAGTGCGCGTAGTCGGTGAGCCAGTCGCGCACGCGGTCGGGGGCGGCGTCGACGAGGGCGATGCCTTCGGTCCAGCCGTCGCTGCCGGGCAGATCGTGGAGATCCATTCGTGGCGGCGTGGCGGCGCTCGCCTGGAGCTGCGCGGCGAGCGCGACCATCACGAGCGCGATCACGACGTCATCTTGAGGAGCTTGGCGAGCGCGGCGCGCGCGAACGCTTCTTCGTCCTCGGGCGTGGCCACGCTCGACGGCATGGCCGCGTCGCGCGCGTCGTACAGATGCGGCGGGATCTCCTCGAGGAAGCGCGAAGGCGAGCGCGGGCGCGCCGAGGCGCGCGACGAGCGCTGCCGCGCGCGCGTCAGATAGAGCAGCTCGCGCGCGCGGGTGATGCCGACGTAGAGCAGGCGGCGCTCTTCGCCGAGATCGGGGTTGGCGTCGAGCACGTCGGGGCCGTCGGGGTAGAGCGTGCGCTTGTGCGGCAGCAGCTCCTCTTCCATACCGACGAGGAACACGACCGGGAACTCGAGCCCCTTGGCGCCGTGCAGGGTCACGAGCGTGACCTGGTCGCTCTGGTCGTGGCCCTCGTCGTCGTCCTTGGTGTCGAGCGAGATGCGATGCAGGAACGCGCCGAGGTCGCGCCCTTCGCGCTGCTCGAAGCGCTCGAGCGAGGTCAGAAAGCCCTCGAGGTTGGTGAGCTTCTTCTGCGCGGCGAGCGGCGTGGGCGCGGCGGCTTGCAGATCGTCTTGCAGGCCCGACGCCATGAGATAGGCGCGCGCGGCCTCTTTGAGCCCGCCCGGGTGGGTGCCGCCTTGCGCCGAGGCGATGAGGGCGCGGCCATTCTCGACGAGATCGCAGAAGGCGGCGAGCGCGTTGCGGTTGCGATCGGCAAGCGCGTCGGCGGCGATCTCGTGCGCCTTCTGGCAGCCGTCGAACAGAGGCAGGCCGTGCTGCGTGGCCGCTTGCGCGATGCGCTCGATCGTCGTCGGGCCGATGCCGCGCGCCGGATAGTTGATCACGCGGCGCAGGCTGATCTCGTCGCGCGGATGGAGCGCCAGCTTCAGGTAGGCGATGGCGTCCTTGACCTCTTTGCGCTCGAAGAAAGCCTGGCCGCCGATCATCTTGTACGACAGCGACGCCGCGCGCAGCGCCTCTTCGATGGGGCGCGACTGCACGTTCGAGCGATAGAGCACGGCGAAGTCGCCGGGGCGGAAGCCGCGCGTCGCGCACAGCGCCTCGATCTCGCCGGCGACGAACTCGGCCTCGCCCTCGGCATCTTCGCAGGCGACGAGCTGCAGCTTGTCGCGCGCGGGGCGCGCCGTCCACAGGCGCTTGTCGTGGCGCTTGGTGTTGTGCGCGATGACGGCGTTGGCGGCGTCGAGAATGTGCGGCGTGGAGCGGTAGTTCTCCTCGAGCTTGACGATCTTGGCGCCGGGGAAGTGCTTGTCGAACTCGAGGATGTGGCCGGCCTCGGCGCCGCGCCAGCCGTAGATCGATTGGTCGTCGTCGCCGACGACGCACACGTTGTTGCTCACGCGCACGAGGTGGTTGAGCAGGAGCGACTGCGCGCGGTTGGTGTCCTGGTACTCGTCGACCATGACGTAGCGGAAGCGGTTGGCCCAGCGCTCGCGCACCGCTTCGTCGCGATCGAGAAGGCGCACCGTCTCGCAGATGAGGTCGTCGAAGTCGAGCGCGTGGAACGACTTCAGCGCCTCCTGGTACTGGGGATAGACCTCGGCGGCGGTGACGTCGTACTCGTGGTCCTCCTCGGTGAACTGCTCGGCGAACTCTTCGGGGCCGACGAAGGCGTTCTTGGCGCGGCTGATGCGGAACAGCACGCTCTTGGCGTCGAAGCGGCGATCGTCGTCGCTCTGGTAGAGGCGGCGCAGGATCTCCTTGACGGTGCCGAGCTGATCGGACGCGTCGTAGATGGTGAAGCCCGACGGCAGGCCGAGCGCGGCCTTCTCCGCCTTCAGGATCTGCAGGCCGAGGGCGTGGAACGTCGACAGCGTGCAGCGACGGGCGAGCCGGCCGGCGAGCTTGTCGACGCGCTGGCGCATCTCGTCGGCGGCCTTGTTGGTGAACGAGACGGCGAGGATGTCGTCGGGGCGCACGCCGCGGTCGATGAGGTGCGCGATGCGGTAGGTGATGACGCGCGTCTTGCCCGAGCCGGCGCCGGCGAGGACGAGCAGCGGCCCGTCGGTCGTGACCACGGCTTCGCGCTGCGGGGAGTTGAGCTCGTCCAGGTGAATCACGACGCTTCCTTTTGCCGTGCGCGCGCGGACGTTGCAATCTTGACTTCGTGGATTTGGACGCCGACTACGAGCGGCTGGCCGGGCTCGTGAAAATCGTGCCGAAAACGCGGGTCTGGCATCAGCGCGCGATCGATCGGCTGTTGCGCGTGGTGACGTTCGGCGCGCAGTCGGCGTACCTCGATCGCTACGTGACCACGCTGTGGCGCACGGTCTACGTGCCCGACGACTGGGAGGCGCGGCCCATCGAAGAGCGCTGGGCGACCTTGCGCCACGAGCTCGTGCACGTGCGGCAGTTCGAGCGCTGGGGGCTGGTCATGGCCGTGTCCTATCTATTGTTGCCGCTGCCGCTCGGGCTCGCGTGGTGCCGCATGCGCTTCGAGCGCGCCGCCTACGAGGAGTCGCTGCGCGCCTGGTTCGCCGTCGGTGGGCGCGCGGCGTGCGAGCGCCATCGCGCGCACGTGATCGCGCAGTTCACGTCGGGCGCGTACGGCTGGATGTGGCCGTTTCCGCGGGCTGTGGCGCGCTGGTTCGACGAATTCGTGGCGTCGCTTTGAGTACGTGTGGCGAGGTCCTCGCCGCATCTTACAATCGCCGCATGTTGGCGAAGACGCCCGAGCCGCCGTACGTCGCGGTCATCTTCACGTCGTTGCGCACCGATGAGGACGGCGCCGGATACACGGCCATGGCCGAGGCGATGGATCGGCTGGCCGCAGAGCAGCCGGGCTACCTCGGCGTCGAGAGCGCGCGTGGCGCCGACGGGCTCGGCATCACCGTGAGCTACTGGCAGAGCGCCGAGCATGCGCGCGCCTGGAAGGGCGTGAGCGCGCACGCCGGCGCGCAGAAGCTCGGGCGCGAGCGCTGGTACAAAATGTTTCGAGTACGTATCGCCGAGGTGACTCGCGAATACGGTTTCGCGCGACAATAGCGTGGTATAGAGAGGCAGTGCGGCGCGCCACCGTCGAGCGCAACACCTCCGAGTCGCAGATCAAGGTCACGCTCGATCTCGATGGCACCGGCGCGCGAACGATCGAGACGCAGGTGCCGTTCTTCACGCACATGCTCGATGCGTTCGCGCGGCATGGGCTCTTCGATCTGGAGCTGACCGCGCGCGGCGACGTCGAGGTCGATGCGCACCACGTGGTCGAAGACGTGGGGCTGGTGCTCGGCGATGCATTTGCGCAGGCGCTCGGCGACAAGCGCGGGATCCGTCGCTACGGCGAGTGCACGGTGCCGATGGACGAGACGCTGGCGCAGGCGGTGGTCGACTTCTCGGGGCGGCCGCATCTGGTCTGGCTCGTCGACGGCATCGCCGGCAAGTGGGTCGGCGGCTTCGACGCCGAGCTGGCGCACGAGTTCTTTCAGGCGTTCGTGAACCGCTGCCAGTGCAACCTGCACCTCCGGCTGCATTACGGGCAGAACGCGCACCACATCCTCGAGGCGCTGTGGAAGGCGTTCGCGCGCGCGGCCATGGATGCCTCGCGGGTCGATCCGCGCGTCGGCGGCGTGGTGCCGTCGACGAAGGGGACGCTCACGCAATGAGGCGCGGATGATCGCGGTCGTCGACGCGGGGCTGGGCAATCTGCGCTCGGTGGCCAAGGCGCTCGAGGCGACCGGCACGCTGCAGCCGGTGCGCATCACGTCGGATCCGAACGTGGTGCGCGACGCCGCGCGCGTGGTCGTGCCCGGGCAGGGCGCGTTCGGCGACTGCGCGAGCGCGCTCGGGCCGGAGGCGCCGCTCGGGCGCGCCATCGTCGAGCACATTCGCGGCGGCAAGCCGTACCTCGGGATCTGCCTCGGGCTGCAGGTGCTGTTCGAGGAGTCGGAGGAGGCGCCCGGGCATCCGGGGCTCGGCGTGTTCCGCGGGCGCGTCAAGCGGCTGCCGGCCGGGTTGCGCGACGAGAACGATCGCCGGCTCAAGGTGCCGCACATCGGTTGGGCGCGGGTGGCGGTGCGCGCGACCCATCCGGTGCTCGACGTGCCGTCGGAGGACAACTGGTTCTACTTCGTGCACAGCTTCCACGCGCAGCCGTTGGACGAGTCGCTGATCGCGGCGGTGGCGGCGTTCGGCTCGATGCCGCTGACGGCGGCGATCGCGCGCGAGAACGTGGTGGCGGTGCAGTACCACCCCGAGAAGAGCCAGGCGGCGGGGCTCGAGCTGTTGCGTCAGTTCGTGGGGTGGAAATGCTGATCGTGCCCGCCATCGATCTGCTCGGCGGAAACGTGGTGCGCCTGTACAAGGGCAGGCGCGAGTCGGCCAAGGTGTACTCGAACGCGCCCGACGAGATCGCGCGCGCGTTCGTGCAGGCGGGGGCCAAGCTGGTGCACGTCGTCGATCTCGACGCCGCGTTCGGCGACGGCGACAACCGCGCGACGATCTCGGCGATCGCGGCCACGGGCGCCGAGGTGCAGGCCGGTGGTGGCGTGCGCGACGCGGCGACGGCCTGCGCGCTCTACGACGCGGGCGCGCGGGCGATCGTGCTCGGCACGAGCGCGGTCAAGCAGCCGGAGCTGGTGCGCTCGTTGTGCAAGGAGTTTCCCGGGACGGTCGTCGTCGCCGTCGATGCGCACGGCGACAAGGTGGCGGTCGAAGGGTGGAGCGAGAAGACCGAGATCGAGGCGAACGACCTGGCGGCGCGCGCCGTCGAGTGGGGCGCGGCGGCTATTTTGTACACCGACATCACGCGCGACGGCACCGGCGTGGGGCCGAACGTGGAGGCGACGGCCGAGCTGGCGCGCGCGCTCCATCCGGTGCCGGTGATCGCGTCGGGCGGTATCGGGTCGCTGGAGCATCTGCGTGCGCTGGCGCGGGCGGGCGTGCCGCAGGCGATCGTCGGGCGCGCGCTCTACGAGAACAAGTTCACGCTCGGCGAGGCGTTCGAAGCGGCGGGGCACGTATGAGCGTGCGAAGCGAGCGGTATCGATCGTTTCGAATGAGCGGCCCGTGGGGCCGCGCCGCTCGGAGGCGCAGCCGATGAGCGTGCGGCGCATCATTCCGTGTCTCGACGTCAAGGACGGGCGCGTCGTCAAAGGCGTGCAGTTCGTGCAGCTGCGCGACGCCGGCGATCCGGTCGAGCAGGCGGCCGCCTACGACCGCGCCGGCGCCGACGAGCTCTGCTTCCTCGACATCACGGCGTCGCACGAGCGGCGCGAGATCATCTACGACGTGGTGGCGCGCACCGCGGAGCAGGTGTTCATGCCGCTCACCGTCGGTGGCGGCGTGCGCTCGGTCGACGACGTGCGCAGGCTCTTGCTCGCCGGCGCCGACAAGGTCGCGATCAACTCGGCGGCGGTCGAGGATCCGGAGCTGATCACGCGCGCGGCCGAGCGCTTCGGCGCGCAGGCGATCGTGGTGGCCATCGACGCGCGCAAGGCGCGCGCGGGCGGCGAGACCGGTTGGGAAGTGTACGTGCACGGCGGCCGCACCGCGACGGGGCTCGACGCCGTCGGTTGGGCCGCGCGCGTGGCCAAGGCCGGCGCGGGCGAGCTGCTCGTCACGAGCATGGATAAGGACGGCACGCGCTCGGGCTACGACCTCGGGCTCACGCGCGCGATCGCCGATCGCGTCGACGTGCCGGTGATCGCGTCGGGCGGCGTGGGCACGCTCGAGCACTTGCGCGAAGGGCTCGTCGAAGGGCACGCCGACGCGGTGCTGGCGGCGTCGATCTTCCACTTCGGGACCTTCTCGGTGCGCGACGCGAAGTTGTATCTGCAGGAGACGGGCGTGCCGGTGCGGCCGCCGCCGGGGATGCCGTGAGCGAAGAGCAGGCGAACGCGAGCGCGGCGCGCAAGCTGACCGCGGCCGTCGTGCAGCACGCGCTGACCGGGCGCGTGCTCATGCTCGGCTACATGGACGACGAGGCGTTGGCCAAGACGCGCGAGACCGGCGAGGTCTGGTTCTGGTCGCGCTCGCGCCAGCGCCTGTGGAAGAAGGGCGAATCGTCGGGCAACGTCTTGAAGCTGGTCGATCTCAAGGCCGACTGCGACGCCGACGCGTGGCTGGTGCGCGCGCTGCCGGCGGGGCCGACCTGCCACACCGGGTCGCAGACCTGCTTCGGCACCGACGGCCACGAGCCGGCGCCGACGGAGCTCGAGGCGCTGTACCAGACGATCGTGGCGCGCAAGAACGCGCCCGCGGGCACGAAGTCGTACGTCCGCCAGCTGCTCGAGCAAAACAAGGTCGGCCAAAAGATTGGCGAAGAGGCCAATGAATTGGCGGCCGAGATTCCGGGCGGATCGAAGGAGCGCGTGATCGCCGAAGCGGCCGATCTGTTCTTCCACGCCCTGGTCGGCCTGGCGGCGCGCGACGTGACGCTCGAGGACGTCGCGCGCGAGCTGCATCGCCGCGCGGGCACCAGCGGGCTCGACGAGAAGGCGGCGCGAAAGAAGTAGATGTCCTCGGCCGGCGACATCCTCGGACCGGGCGGCGTGCTCGCGCGCGCCATCGCCGGCTACGAGACGCGCCCGTCGCAGGTGCAGATGGCCGAGCGCGTGGCCGATGCGCTTGCGCGCCGGCGGCCGCTGCTCGTCGAGGCGGGCACCGGCACGGGCAAGACGCTGGCGTACCTCGTGCCCGCGATCGAGAGCGGGCTGAAGGTCGTGGTCTCGACGGGCACGAAGAACCTGCAGGAGCAGATCTTCAAGAAGGACATCCCGCTTCTGCAGGAGCATCTCGGGCGGCCGTTCACGGCAGCGTACATGAAGGGCATCTCGAACTATCTGTGCCTGCGCCGCTTCCACGAGCACACCGCGCGCCAGGCGTCGCTGTCGATCGACGGCAACCTCGAGTCCACGCTCGACGCCATCCGCGTCTGGGCGGGCTCGACCGAGGCGGGCGATCGCGCGGAGCTGCCGGCGCTCGCCGACGATTCGCCCGAGTGGCGCGACGTCTCGCCGACGCAGGAGACGCGGCTCGGGCAGCGCTGTAAGTACTTCGAGCGCTGCTACGTGACGCAGGCGCGGCGGCGCGCCTACGCGGCCGACGTGGTGATCGTGAACCACCACCTGTTCTTCGCCGATCTGGCGCTGCGCGAAAAATGGCCCGACGTGCAGCTCTTGCCGCCGTACGAGGCGGTGATCTTCGACGAGGCCCACCAGCTCGAGGACGTGGCCACCGACTACTTCGGCGTGGGTGTGTCGTCGCTGCGTCTGATGGCCATCGTGCGCGACGTGACGCGCGCGGTGAAGCAGGGCAACGCGCCCGACAAGCTGACCTCGACGATCGCGCACGTCGATCTGCGCGCCGAGCAGATGTTCGATGCGCTGCGCCGCCGCATCAAGGGCGAGCGCGCCGCCGTCGACGGTGCCACCTGGGCGGGCGAGCCGGAGAAGGCGGCGCACGCGCTCGACGTGGCGCTCGAAGAGCTCGAGGCGGCGATGGGCGCCGTGCGCGGCGGCGAGATGACCGACGGCGGCGACGAGGCCGGCGCGCTCAAGCGTCGCGCGCGCGCGATCCGCGACGATCTGGCGCTGCTCGTCGACGGCGCGCAGAAGTACGACCGCAAGCATGTCTTCTGGGCCGAGGCGCGCGGGCGCACGGTCCTGTTGCACGCGTCGCCGGTCGACATCAGCGAGATCTTCCGCGAGAAGCTGCTCGGCAGCGTCGAGGCGTCGGTGTTCACCTCGGCGACGCTGACGGCGGCGGGCAGCTTCGAGTTCGTGCGCGCGCGGCTCGGGCTCGAGTCGGCGATGGAGGAGCGGCTGGCGTCGCCGTTCGATTATGCGCGGCAGGCGCTGCTCTACGTGCCCAAGGATCTGCCCGAGCCGGCGGACGCGGCGTTCGTCGAGGCGGCGGCGGCGCGCATGCACGAGCTGGTGCGCATCACCGACGGGCGCGCGTTCCTGTTGTTCACCAGCCACCGCATGATGCAGCGGGTGCATGCGCTCCTGGCCCCGAAGCTGACGCAGCCGGTGCTGCTGCAAGGCGACAAGCCGAAGCACCTCCTCGTCGAGGAGTTCAAGCGCCGCGTCGGCTCGGTGCTGTTCGCGACGGCGAGCTTCTGGGAAGGCGTCGACGTGGTGGGCGAGGCGCTGTCGCTCGTGGTGATCGACAAGCTGCCGTTCTCGCCGCCCGACGATCCGCTCGTCGCGGCGCGCGCGGGGCTGCTCGAGGACGCGGGGCAGGACGCGTTCGTGCACTATCACGTGCCGCGCGCGGCGCTGGCGCTGGCGCAGGGGTTCGGGCGGCTCATCCGCCATCGCGGCGACCGTGGCGTCGTGGCGCTGCTCGATCGGCGCGCGGTGACCAAGCCCTACGGGCGGCGCGTGCTGGCGGGCCTGCCGGCCGATTGTCCGCGCACGGCGCTGCTCGACGACGTGCGCACCTTCTGGACGCGGCAGACGATGCTGCCGCTGGTCGGCTGATGCTGCTCGACGTGATTCCAAGCGGCAGCGATCCGGTGGTCATCGGCATCGTGCTCGGCGCGTTCCTGCTCGGCTCGATTCCGTTCGGCGTGCTTCTGGCGCGCGCGCGCGGCGTCGATCTGAAGAAGGTCGGCTCCGGCAACATCGGCGCCACCAACGCGGCGCGCGCGCTCGGCAGGAAGAGCGGCGTCCTCGTGCTGCTGCTCGACACGGCCAAGGCGTGGCTGCCGACGGCGGCGGCGCTGTGGCTGCGGCTCGGCAGCGAGCTCGCGGCGGTGACCGCGTTCGCCGCCTTCTGCGGCCACATCTACTCGCCGTGGCTCAAGGGGCGCGGCGGCAAGGGCGTCGCCTGCGGCCTGGGCGCGTTCCTCGCGCTGGCGCCGGCGTGCGCCGGGATCGCGGCGCTGGTGTGCGTGGTCGTGGTCGCGGCCACGCGGCTCGGCTCGCTCGGGTCGCTGCTCGGCGCGGCGTCGCTGTTGCCGTCGCTGTGGTTCCTGCACGAGCCGCGCGCCTACTTCGTGCTCGGCGTGGTCATGTTCCTGCTCATCCTGTGGCGGCATCGCGAGAACATCGATCGCATGCTGCACCGCCGCGAGAACAAGCTCTAGGATCGCCGCCGCTACCGCGACCGATCCGGCGGCGGCTCGGTTGCCAGTCGGCGCGCGGCCTGCGCGGCGAAGCCGGTGCACGCGGCCTTGGTGTCGCCGAGCCTGAAGCTGTCGGCGTAGACGGTGTGATCGTCGAGCACCGCGCTCACGAACAGGTTGGCCGTGCCGAGCGCGATGTTGCCGTAGAGCACCCAGCGCGCACCGACGGCGAGCCCGAGCTGTCGCGCGCTCTCTTTGTCGTACGCGCCGTTGGTCTGCACCTGCAGCGTCATGAACCGCTCCGGCGGCACCACCTTGACGTGATCGCTCGTCAGCTCCGACGGCAGGCACCACTCGAGCTCGCGCGCGTGGCGCTCGTCCTCGGGACGATCGCCGGGCGAGATGGCCAGCACCGCCAGCCCGTCGAGCGCCGGCCGCCCCGCCGGCGGCGCCGGCTTGCGATGCATCATCCACGCCGCGATCGCCACGCCGATGAGGCCCGCCGCCAATCCGCCGAGCGCCGCCGCCAGCCAGGCCGGCATGCGCCGCTCGACGTCGTCGATGGCGCGGCCCGCCGCCTGCGCCGCGGCCTGTCCCGGCAGCGCGCGTGCGCCCGTTTGTGCCGGCCGCTTCCACGGCGCGGAGGCGCGCGCCGCGATCTTGAGCCCCGATGGGATCGACAGCTTCTCCTTCGCCTCGGGCCGGTGCAGCGGCCGCACGTCGGGATCGCCGTAGAGCACGTACGACGCCCACGCCAGCGCCGACTCGCCGGCGCGCTCGACCACCGCCGCGCGCGCGTGACGCACCGCCGCGCCGATCGCCTTGCCGTCGGTGAGATGGCGATAGAGCTCGGCGGCGAAGAGCGCCGACTGCCCGTCGACGATCTCCCACTGCGTGCCGACGTAGTGGCGCACGCCCGCCGTCAGGAACGCGTTGGCCAGGCCGAACACCTGCGTCGTGTCGCCGCTCGGCTCCCACGCCGCCGTGTGCCCCGACTGGCAGGCGTTGCCGACCACGATCATCGGCATCGGCCGCCCGCCGCCGAGCTTCACGATCTCGTCGGCGGTGAGCTTGCCGTCGGCGAGCGTCCAGCCGCTCTCGCCCGGCGCCGCCGCCACGTAGTCGGCGTGCCCGGCGAAGTGCACGACGTCGTAGTCCTTCAAGTAGCGCAGCGCGAACGCGCGGTCCGGCGCCGTCGACAGGCGCGCCTTCACCGTCGCGTGCTTCTCCAGCTCCTCGATGATCGCTTCGCCCTCGGCGCGCACCTCGGGCAGATCGCCCTTCGCGTCGGCCGCCATCACGAGCACGCGGATGGGCGTGCCCACCGCGCGCCGCTCGTCGCCGCGACGCGGCTGCCGCGTGGCCACGATGCGCCCGATCGACAGGCGGCGGCAGAGGAACTGCGTGCCGTCGAACATCAGCTCCCACGGCACCGCCACCAGCGCCTCGTCGAGCTCGAGCTGCAGCGAGTCGCCGCGCCCGAGCTCCGCGTGCAACTCCGACGGCACCAGCGTGCGCCACAGCCGCTCGCCGAGGTGCTTCAGATCCTCGAGGTTCTTCTCCGACAGCGTGCGCGCCCGATTGCCGCGCGCCAGCACCTCCACGATTTCGCGCGCCGTGGCCGCCGTCGCCGCCGCGTCATACGGCAGCGTGTGCTTGCGCGCCATGGTCTCGCCGGCGAACGTGACCGCCAGCGTCGCGCCCGAAACCGACAGCGTCAGCCGCACGCGTCGAGTCTACAGCGTATCGCCGGTCGGCGCCCACGCCTGCCCGGCGGAGTGCGCCGCCGACAGGAGCGCTTTGAGCGGGCGCCCGACCTCGGGATGCATCAGCGTGGCGTCGAGCTCGACGAGCGGCGCCAGCGCGAAGCCGCGCTCCTTCATGCGCGGATGCGGCAGCCGCAAGAGCGGCTCGTCGACGATGATCTCGCCGCGCGCGCCGCACATGAGGATGTCGAGATCGAGCGTGCGCGGGCCCCAGCGCACCTCGTTCGGGCGATCGCGCCCGAGCGCGTTCTCGATCTCCTGCGTGCGCGCGAGCAGGTCGAGCGGGGCCAGCTCCGACTCGAGCACCACGGCCGCGTTCAGGTAGGGCCCTTGCGGCGGCCCGCCGACGGCGGCGGCGGCGAAGACGCGCGAGCGGGCGACGATGGTGCCGAGCGCTTCGAGCAGCCGCACCGCCTCACGTAGGTTCGTCAGCCGGTCGCCCACGTTGGCGCCGAGGCCGATGAAGTACCGCACGCTTTGACGTTATCACGCGGCTCGGTAGGATGCGCATTCCATGTTGCATCTTTTGGCCGTCGCGATCGCCGTTGGTTGCGCCACCACGCTCGGCGCGCTGCCGGTCCTGGCCAGCCGCGAGCTGTCGCGCGCCGCCTACGACAGCATGCTCGGTCTCGGCGCCGGCCTCATGCTCGGCGCGTCCACGCTCGGCCTCCTGACCGAAGCGCTCGTCGGTGTGCGCGTCGACGGTACCGTGCATGTGCCGCTGTTCGCCCTCGTGCTCGCCGGCTTCACCGGCGGCGTGGCGCTCCTCTTCGGCATGGACCGCGCGATCCCGCACGCGCACGCCGGCGGCCACTCGGAGCACCTGCACGGCCACGAGCACGAGGCGCACGAGCACTGCAATCACGCCACCGTCGACGATCGCGCGCGCCACCAGGGCATGATGATCGTGGGCGCCATGGCGCTGCATCGCATCCCCGAAGGCTTCGCCATCGGGGCCGGCTTCGCCGACACGCGCTCGGTGCCGCTCGGCGTGATGCTCGCGGTCGCCGTCGGGCTGCAGAACGCGATCGAAGGCGCGGTCATGGCGGCGCCGCTCAAGCGTGGCGGCCTCGGGCGCGCGCGGCTGCTCGCGATCGTCACGGCGACCGGCATGTCGGTGCCGGCGGCCGCGATCGCCGGGTTCTATCTGGCGCGCCACGTGGCGGGCGCGCTGCCGTTCATGCTCGCGGTCGGCGCCGGCGCGCTGATCTATCTCGCCTGCAACGAGATCATTCCCGAGTCGCACAGCCACGGCAACGAGCGGCGCGCGACGTTCGGGCTGCTCGTCGGCGTGGTGGGCATCATGGTGCTGAAGGTGCTCGCCGGCGAATGAAGCGGCCGGGGCGCGCCCCGGTCACCGCGCCGTCGACGAGCACGGGCGCGCCGTTGACGAACACGTCGACGACGCCGGTGGCGTAGGCGTGCGGCTTCTCGTAGGTGGCGTGGTCGGCGACCTTGGCCGGATCGAACACGACGACGTCGGCGAAGCTGCCGGGCGCGAGCGTGCCGCGGCGATCGAGGTGCAGCCGCGACGCGGGCCACGAGGTCAGGCGGCGGATGGCGTCGGCGAGCGGCGCGGCGTGCTCGTCGCGGACGTAGCGGCCGAGGAGGCGCGCGACGTTGCCGTAGGCGCGCGGATGCACCGATCCTTTGGCGGTGTCGACGGCGCGCGTGTCGGAGTCCGAGCCGAACGACATCCACGGCAGGCCGACCTCGCGGCGCACGTTGTCTTCCGACATCAGAAAATAGATGACCTGCGCGCGCGAGCCGTCCTCGACGACGAGGTCCATCGCGGTGTCGGCGGCTGATTTGCCGCGGGCGCGTGCCACGTCGGCGAGCGTCTTGCCGACGAGCGGCTGGAGCGCGCGCGTGTGGAACATGGTGAGCAGCATGCCGTCGGGGCCGGCGCCGGCGAAGAAGTTCTCCCAGGTCGCGCCGGCGTCTTCCATGTCGTGGGCGCAGCGCGCGCGTTGCGCCGGATCTTTGAGCCGGCGGATCCAGGCGTCGGTGCCGCCTTCGCGCACCCACGGCGGCATGGCGGCGTCGAGGCCCGTCGAGGCGGCGTCGTACGTGTACATGTCGGCGGCGATGTCGACGCCGCTCTTGCGTGCCGCTTCGATGCGCGCGACGGCGTCGGCGAGCTTTTCCCAGTTGGCCTTGCCGGCTTGCTTGAAGTGGTAGATCTCGACGGGGACGTGGGCGCGGCGGCCGATGGCGATCATCTCGTCGATCGCTTCGCCCAGGCGCGCGCCTTCGTTGCGCATGTGCGCGGCGTAGATGCCGCCCTTGTCGGCCGCGACCGACGCGAGCGCGACCAGCTCGTCGGTGGTGAAGGCTTCGTCGGGCGTGTAGATGAGCGCCGAGGTCAGGCCGAGCGCGCCTTCGTCCATCGCCTGCGCCACGATCGCGCGCATGCGCTCGACCTCGACCGGCGACGGATGGCGCGACTTGAGCGACATCGACTGCGCGCGCGCCGTCGACGTGGCCACTAGGCCGGCGAAGTTCAGCGCCACGCCGGCGTCGGCGAGCGCCTGCATCTTCCGACCGAATGGATGCGGCGAGGTCTCGCCGAAGACCTCGAGCGTCACGCCCTGGCGCAGGTCCGATTCGCCGCGCCCGTCGAAGGCGAGCGACTCGAGCGCGTGCGACAGCATGTTCACGAAGCCGGGCGCGACGGCCAGGCCGTGCGCCTCGACGATCGTCTTGCCGAGGAGGAGCGGGCCGACCTCGGCGATGGCGTCGCCGTCGATGGCCACGTCGCCGACGAAGGGCGGGGCGCCGGTGCCGTCGTAGATGGTGCCGCCGCGGATGACGATGTCGTGCAGCGGGCCGGTCGGCTGCGCGACGGCCGCCGCCGGCTTGCGCGGCGACTCGACGACAGGTGGCGCCGCCGGCGTGCTCGTGCCCGCTGCCGGCGGATGCGCGCACCCGGCGACGGCGAACGCGACGAGCGCGAACGGGCCCGCGAACGCTAGACGCGCGCGCGTTGGACCCGCTCCGCCGCCTCGGCCAGCCGCGCCTTGTCCGCGCACAGCGTCAGCCGCACGTAGCCCTCGCCGCAGGCGCCGAATCCGGTCGCCGGCGTGGCCACCACGCCCGCGTCGAGCAGCCGCGACACGAACTCCGACGACGTCACGCCCTTCGGGCAGACCACGAGCACGTAGAACGTCGCCTTCGGGGCCAGCACCTCGAACCCCGCGCGCTGGAGCCCGCCGCACAAGACCTCGCGCCGCTCCTTATAGATGGCGCGCATCTTCTCGACCGCCGCATCCGACGCCGTCGACAGCGCCGCCACCGCCGCCGCCTGCACCGCCTCGAACGCGCCGGAGTCGGTGTTGGTCTTGACCTTGCCGAGCCCACCGACGAGCGTCGCGTTGCCCACCGCGAACCCGATGCGCCACCCGGTCATGTTGTAGGTCTTCGACAGGGACTGGAACTCGATGCCCACGTCGCGCGCGCCGGGCGTCTCGAGGAACGAGATCGGCGGCTCGCCGTCGAAGAACACCTCCGAGTAGGCCACGTCGCTGGCGACGATGATGTCGTGCTTCTTGGCGAACTCCACGACGCGCGCGTAGAAGTCGCGCGTGGCCAGCGCCGCCGTCGGGTTGTTCGGATAGTTCACCCACATCATCTTCGCGCGCTTGGCCACGTCGGCCGGGATCGCGCTCAGATCGGGCAGGAAGCCGTTTTCGCGCCGGAGCGGCATGTAGTGCACCTCGCCGCCGACGAAGCGCGTCCAGGTCGCGTAGACCGGATAGCCCGGATCGGGCACGAGCACGACGTCGCCCGGGTTGACGAACGCGACCGGGAAGTGCGCGATGCCTTCCTTGGATCCGATGAGCGCGCAGCACTCGGTCGCCGCGTCGAGAGTGACGCCGAAGCGCCGCTGATACCAGGCGACCGCCGCCTCGCGAAACTCCTTCATGCCCTCGTACGAGGGATAGCGATGGAAGCGCGGCTCCGCGGCCGCCTGCTGCATCGCCTGGACGATGTGCGCCGGCGTCGGCAGATCGGGGTCGCCGATGCCGAGATCGATCAGATCCTTGCCCTGCGCGCGCAGCGCCGCCTTCTTCTTGTCGATGTCGGCGAACAGGTAGGGCGGAAGCTCCTTGATGCGCTGGGCGAGCACGAAGCTCATGACTCTGACTCCTCCACGACGGAATTGACGAGGGTGCCGATGCCTTCGATGGTGATCTCGACGGTCATGCCGGGCAGGATCGGCGCCACGCCCGACGGCGTCCCCGTCGAGATCAGATCGCCCGGCTCGAGCGTCATCACGCGCGAGGCGACCTCGATGATCGTCGGGATGTCGAAGATCATGTCGCGCGTCCAGCCGTCCTGCTTCACCACGCCGTCGAGCCTGGTGACGATGTGGAGCTGCGTCGGATCGATGTCGTCGACGAGGAAGGGTCCGCACGGGCAGAAGCTGTCGAAGCCCTTGGCGCGCGTGAACTGCCCGTCCTTCTTCTGCAGGTCGCGCACGGTGACGTCGTTGACGATGGTGTAGCCGGCCACGTAGGACATGGCGTCCTTCTTCGAGACGCGGCGGCAGCGCTTGCCGATGACCACGCCCAATTCACCCTCGAAGTCGACGCGCCAATCACCAGATGCGGGGCGCGGGCGCACGATCGGCGCGCCCGACGGCACGATCGCCGACGGCGGCTTGAAAAACAGGAGCGGCTCCGTCGGCACGGCGTTGTTCAATTCGGCGGCGTGCTCGCGGTAGTTGCGTCCAACACCCAAGATCTTGCCCGGGCGTGGTGTCGCGGAATTCGCGGACGGTGGATAGGCGACGCGCATGGCGTTTCGCTTATAGCACGTGATAAACTTCGCGCGATGGCACTTGCTGTCCTGCACGTCATCGGGGGGGCCGACCGCGGGCGCACCTACGAGCTCGTCCTGCCCGAGACACGCATCGGGCGCGGCGCCGATCAGGATCTCGTGCTCGCCGACATCGCGGTGTCGCGGCGCCACTTCACGATTCACGCCGAGAACGGGCGCTACCGCCTGCGCGATCTCGGCTCGGGCAACGGCACGCTGGTCAACGGCCAGCGCCACGACACGGTGATCCTGAACGACGGCGATCAGATCGAGTGCGGCAACACGCTCATGCGCTTCGATCAGGCCGCGGCGCGCGCGCAGCCGCCGATGCCGCAGATGGCGCAGGCGCACTCGCCGCCGCCGCCGTCGTACTCGGCGCCGCCGGCGCCGTCCGCGTACTCGTCGCCGATCGCCACCGGCTATCCGCTGGCGCCGTCGCCGGTCGACACGCCGTCGGAGAACGTGCCGCGCGCGGTGCCGATGGGCATCGGCGCGTCGAACTCGATCTCGCTGCCGATCGGGCTGGCCACGCCGCTGCAGTCGCCGAAGAATCGGCTGATCGTGCTGTCGACGATGGGCGGGCTCTGCCTGATCTCGCTCGTCGTGATCATCGCCAAGACGGCGCTGGCCAAGCCGCCGGTGGTGGCGAGCGAGGCGGAGCAGTCGTATCGCGCCGGGCTCAAGCTGTTCCTGGCGAAGGATTACGAGGGCGCCAAGATCAACTTCAACGACGCGCTGCAGATGGCGCCCGACTCGAACGACGCCAAGCGCTACGTGGCGGCGTGCGATCTCGAGGTGCACGCGCGCGGCGCGATGCAGACGGCGGAGCGCGCGATCGCGGCGCATCGTTATGCCGAGGCGGTCAAGGCGCTCGACGCCGTCGACTCGGCGTCGCTGGTGCACGAGGATGCGGCGCGGCGGCGCAAAGAGATGGCGCCCAAGGCCGCGGCCGAGGACGTCGAAGAGGCGCGCCGGCTGCAACAAGAGGATCCGGACACGGCGCGCGCGCGGCTGCAGCAGGCGCTCGCGCTCGATCCGGGCAACGTCGATGCGCGCGCGCTGGCGCCGAAGCTGCGCGTCGATCTGCCGCCGCCGCCGGCGAACACGGTGGTGTCGACGCCGCTGCCGACGACGGAGTCGAAGCCGGTCGCGGTGGCGCAGGCCAAGCCGACGCCGCCGCCGGTCAAGGAGCCGCCGCCGGTCAAGGAACCGAAGGCGACGGCGCAGAAGGAGCCGGTCCACGAGAAGAAGGTGAAGGTTCCGACCATCAAGGACGACGACGACTTCGCGCCGGTCAAGCTCGGCAAGAAGGAGGCGATGGAGGCGCCGTCGTCGGCGCAGGCGGCCGCGGCCTACAAGGCGAAGGACTTCGCCAACGCCGAGCGGCTCTATCGCCTCGAGTCGCGCAATCAGCCGCTCAAGCAGATGGAGAAGACGGTCGCGTTCGCCAACCAGATTCGCGACCTGAAGTCGGTGCTCGACAAGGCGGCCAGCGACGAGGGCAAGAACCCGCAGGCGGCGGTGAGCGACTACGAGGCGGCCATGGCCATCGACGGGCGCGTCGGCCACGGGCAGCACGCCGGCTACTTCAAGCAGCGCATCGGCAAGCTGCAGATTCCGCTGGCGCAGCAGGCGTTCTCGCAGGGCAGGTACGAGCAGGCGTTCGCGGCGGTGCAGGCGGCGCAGCGGGCCGGCGCCGGCGACGGCGGCCTGTTGAAGCAGCTCGAGTCGAAGGCCAAGGAGCTGACCGACAAGGGCGCGTCGGTGCAGAAGTCGAATCCGGCGCAGGCCAAGACCTATTGGCACCAGGCCATCAAGATCGTGCCGTCGAGCTCGCCGAGCTATGCGCGCGCGTATCAGCTGCTCAACGCGGGCGGCGGCGCGCACAAAGACGAAGACGAAGACTAGCGCGCGGGCCGGAACAACGCGGCGCGCGGCGATGTTGAGTCATCACGGGTGATGGACGCGTCGACGCGACGGCTGAGCTCGTGGGCGTGGGCGATCGCGGCGTGCGTGCTGGTCGTGCACGTGGCGACGAGCGGGCGCTACGGCTGGTTTCGCGACGAGCTGTACTTCGTGGCGTGCGGGCACCACCTGGCGTGGGGCTATGTCGATCAGCCGCCGTTGATCGCGCTGATGGCGCGGATCTTTTCGATCGGCCAGTCGCTCTATCTGTTCCGCCTGCCGGCGGCGCTGGCGCATGCGGCGCTGGTGCTGCTCGTGGCGCACGCGGCGCGGCGCATGGGCGGCGGAGCCTTCGCGCAGGCGATGGCGGCGACGGCGACGGCGCTGGCGCCGATCTTCCTCGCCTTCGGGCATCTCCTGACGATGAACGCGTTCGAGCCGCTGGTGTGGCTCGGCGCGGCGCTGGTGGTGCTCGCGATCGTCGACGGCGCCGATGCGCGGCTCTGGGTGCTCGGCGGCGCGATCATCGGCGTGGGCCTCCTCGACAAGCACTCGGTCGCGTTCTTCGCGATCGCGCTCGTCGTCGGCCTGGCGGCGACGAAGCAGCGGCGCCTGCTGGCGACGCGCTGGTTCGTGGCGGCGATGGCGCTGGCGGCGCTGATCGTGCTGCCGCAGGTGGCGTGGCAGATCGGCCACGGCTGGCCGATGCTCGAGCTTCTGCGCAACGGGCGGCTCTACAAGAACGAGCCGGTGTCGCCGCTCGGGTTCTTCGTCGGGCAGCTCGAGCTGTTGCATCCGCTGGCGGCGCCGGTGTGGATGCTCGGGCTGTGGCAGCTGTTGCGCGTGCCGCGGCTGCGGCCGCTCGGCGTCGCGGCGCTGGTGGCGGCGGGGATCGTGATCGCGGGTCACGGCAAGATCTACTATCTCGCGTCGCTCTATCCGCTGCTGTTCGCCGCGGGCGGCGTGGCGATCGAGTCGCTGCTCGAGCGCGTGTGGTCGCGCGCGCTCGCGCTCGGCGTGCTGGCGGCGGGCGGCCTCGTGACGCTGCCGCTGGCGCTGCCCGTCTTGTCGGTGCCGTCGCTGCTCGGCTACCAGATGGCGCTGCACTTCGATCCGCCGCACACCGAGCGGCTCGACTATCGCCCGCTGTCGCAGATCTTCTCCGACGAGCACGGCTGGCCCGAGCTGGAGGCGGCGGTGGCGCGCGTCTATTGGTCGCTGCCGCCCGAGGAGCGGCGACGCGCATCGCTGTACACCCACAACTACGGCGAGGCGGGCGCGCTCGACCTGTTCGGCGCGCGCGACGGCCTGCCGCCGGCGACGAGCGGGCACAACGCCTACTGGATGTGGGGCCCGCCGACGGGCGACATCGTCATCTCCGTCGGTGAGCGCAAGCGCGATCTCGAAAAGACGTTCGACGACGTGCGCGAAGCGGCGCGGCTGCCGCCGAACCCGTGGGTGATGCCGTACGAGGACGAGCTGCCGGTCTACGTGTCGCGCCACCCGCGCGTGCCGGTCGCCGAGATCTGGCCGCTCACGCGCCGCTACGACTAGGCACTGTCCCCAACGGGCGCGCGCCGAATCGCGCGGCGATTGCGGTACCCTCGGGGGATGGCCTCGGCTCCCCACGCACCGCCGACGGACGTGCCGTCGATCCTGGCGCGCGTGCCGCGCCCGCGCCGCGCCGTGGTCACCGCCGGCATGCCCTACGCGAACGGCCCGCTGCACCTCGGGCACCTCGCCGGCGCGCACGTGCCCGCCGACATCCATGCGCGCTGGCTCGGGCTCGTCATCGGCCGGCAGAACGTGCTCTTCGTCTGCGGCACCGACGACCACGGCTCGACCAGCGAAGTCGCCGCGCTCGCCGCCGGGAAGCCGATCCGCGACTTCATCGACGACATCCACGATCAGCAGGCGCGCTCGCTCGCGCGCTATCACATCGCCCTCGACGTCTATAGCGGCACGTCGCGGCCCGACACGTTTCCCACGCACGTCGCCAACGCGCATTGGTTCCTGCGCCGGCTGCGCGACCACGGGCTCCTCGCGAAGCGCACCACGCAGCAGTGGTTCGATCCCACGCTCGGCCGCTTCTTGCCCGATCGGCTCGTGCGCGGCAAATGCCCCAACCCGAAGTGCGACAACGACGACGCGTTCTCCGACGAATGCAACCGCTGCGGCAAGCAGTACGCGCCGACGGCGCTGGGCTCGCCGCGCTCGACGTTGTCCGACGCGGTGCCGGTCATGCGCGATACCACGCACCTGTGGCTCGACATGGGCGCGGTCTCGGAGACGCTGCGCGTGTGGGCCGAGGGCAAGAAGAAGACGTGGCGCCCGACGCTCTACACCGACGTGCTCGGCTACCTGTTGCCGGCGCTGCGCTTCGACGGCGCGCACGAGGCGGCCTATAAGCTCCTCAAGCCCGCGCTGCCCGCGCACAAGAGCAAGTACGCTCTCGGCAAGAAGGTGGTGTTGCAGTTCGCCGACCGTCGCGCGCTCGACGAGGCGCGCGGCGTCCTCGACGGCAACGGCATCGAGAGCGAGCTCGCCGACGACTGGGCGCATCGCGCCATCACCCGCGACGTCAGCTGGGGCATTCCGCTGCCGCCCGAATTCGACGGCGAGCTCGCCGGCAAGACGCTCTACGTCTGGCCCGATTCGCTGATCGCGCCGGTCTCGTTCAGTCAGGTGGCGCTGGCGAAGCGCGGCGAAGATCCTGCGCGCGCCGACGAGTTCTGGCGCGATCCCGAGGCGCGCATCTGCCAGTTCCTCGGGCAGGACAACGTCTTCTTCTACGTGCTCATGCAGGGCGCGATGTGGCTCGGCACGCAGGACGATCCGCACCGCGCGCCGGCGCGCGGCGACCTGACGCTCACCGACGTCTTCAGCTGCTTCCACCTCACCGTCGGCGGCGAGAAGATGTCGAAGTCGCGCGGCAACTTCGTGACCGCCGACCAGCTGCTCGACGAAAAAAAGTACGACCCCGATCAGATCCGCTACTTCCTCGCGCTCCTCGGGCTGCCCGAGAAGCAGTCGAACTTCGAGTTCGACACGCTCGACGAGCGCAACGCCTTCCTCGCCGGACCGATGAACGCGGCCTTCGAGCGCCCGATCTCGGCGGCGCACTCGAAGTTCGGCGGCCGCGTCCCCGACGGCGTGCTGCTCGACAAGGTGGTGGCCGACACCGCGCGCATCGTGCAG
This sequence comes from Polyangia bacterium, assembly GCA_035607415.1. Lineage (GTDB taxonomy): Bacteria > Myxococcota_A > Polyangia > Palsa-1104 > Palsa-1104 > JAQBQH01. The sequence goes on along the minus strand of DATNAQ010000031.1, from coordinate 132,943 downwards.
CGCTACGTGCGCGCGATGGAGCGCGCCGACTGGCCGACGCTGCTCTTCGACCTCGAGAACTACGCGCGCACCATCAACAGCTTGTTCACGCAGTACAAGCCGCACGACGATCGTCATCCGGAGGAGGGGCGGCGCAACGCGCTCTACTCGGCGTTCTACGTGCTCAAGAACCTCATGATCATGCTCTATCCGTTCGTGCCGGCGACGATGGAGCGGCTGCGCGAGTCGCTGCGCCTGCCCGCCGACGTCTTCCGCATCGACGAGCTCGGCACCGGCCTTCCCGCCGGCCACGAGCTCGGCGCCAAGGGCGTCTACTTCCCGCCCGTCGCTAGCTGAGCGTGTCGGCGCGGCGCGCGGCGGCGAGCACGTCGGGGATGGCGAGCGTGCCGACGAAGCGGTTGCCCTCGCGCGGCGAGATCACCGGCAGGCGCGTCGACTCGGCGGCGAGCGCGCGGCGCGTCGCTTCCCACAAGGAGGCGTCGACGGAGACGGCGCCGGCGCGCTCCATCACGTCGGCGGCGACGACGAGATCGAGATCGGGCAGATCGGCCAGCACCTCGCGCAGCGCCTCGAGCGTGATCATGCCGAGCAGCTCGCCGCCGGCGCCGACGACGAACAGGTCGTCGCCCTCGGCCATCGTCGCCATCTTGGTGACGACGTCGGCGAGCCGCGTCTCGGGTCCGACCTTGGGCGCGTCGGCGCGCACCAGCGAGCGCACGCCGGTGCGCTGCATCCACGCCGGTCTGGTGATGCGCGGCAGCTCGACGCCCTTGCGCTTGAGCGGCGCCGTGTAGATCGACTCGGGCGTGAGCGCGCGGCTGACCACCGCCGAGACGACGCAGGCGGCGAGCAGCGGCAGGATCACGCCGTAGCTGCCGGTCATCTCGAACAGCATGAGCGCGGCGGCCATGGTCGCGTGCGTCGAGCCGGCGAGGATCGCGGCCATGCCGACGAGCACGTAGCCGCCCGTCGACGGCACCACGTGGGGCCACAGCCAGTGCGCGAGGCTGCCGAAGGCGCCGCCCGTGAGCGCGCCGACGTAGAGCGACGGCGTGAACAGCCCGCCCGGCACGCCCGACGACGCGCACAACGCCGAGACCGCGAGCTTGAGCAGCGGCAGCGTGAGGATGAGGACCAGCGGCAGCGCCCCGACGAGCGCCATGTTCACCGTGTCGTAGCCGTTGCCGTAGAGCTGTGGGTAGAAGATGCCGGCGACGCCGAGCACCGCCAGCGACACGATCGGTAGGACGCGCCGCACGCGCTTGTTCATGCGGTGTGACCACTCCGACGTCGTCTCGACGGTGCGCACGAACAGCGCCGAGACCACGCCGACGAGCGCGCCGAGCACGAGGTAGAGGATGAGCTCGCGCGCATTCTCCAGCTTGTAGGGCGGGATGACGTACGACGGATGATCCTCGAGCAGCGCGCGCGAGATCAGCGTCGCCGAGACGGTGGAGAAGATGATGGGGCCGTAGAGCTCGAGCGACAGGCCGCCGAGGAACACCTCGAGGCCGAAGAGCGCGCCGCCGATGGGCGTGTTGTAGGCGGCGGCGATACCGGCCGAGGCGCCGCACGCGACCAGCAGCTTGAGCTGATCGGCGTCGACGTTGGCGCGGCGTCCGAGCCAGCTGGCGGCGGCGGCGCCGAAGTAGATGAGCGCGCCTTCGCGACCGACCGAGGCGCCCATGGCGACGGCGACGAGCGTGAGGAAGCCGCGGGCGAGCGCGGCGCGCAGCTTCATGCGGCCCGAGCGCACCCAGATCGACTCCAGGATCTCCGACGAGCCGTGCCCTTCGGCGGCGGGGCCGAGCACGAGCGAGACGAGCACGATGATGACGCCGGCGCCGATCGGCACGACCACGCGGCGCCACGCCGGTGCCGCCTGCGTGACGTCGAGGAGCGAGCCGTGGCCGTGCCAAGCCAGCGACTGCACGAGCTGCATGAAGTGCACGCCGGCGACGGCGCCGACGCCGGCGATGAGGCCGACCAGCGGCACCAGGATCCAGAAGCGCCGCGACGGGGGTGACAGCTCGCGCAGGTACCCGCCGAGCGTGTCGTGGAACACGCGCGCCAGCCGCGGCTTGGGTGCGCGCGGCGCAAGCGGCGGCGCAGATGTCATCATAGTGAATGTAGGAGCGGTCGCCGATGCCTCAAGCGGCAACCGCCCGAGGCACGGGGTTTGCGATGTATACGGGCGTGAGCTCTGTAGCCGTCGCGTGCAGTTGGGGCGCGCTCGGGCTGTTGGCCGGCCTGTTGGTGTTGGTGTATCTGGCGATGCGCGCGCGCCTGGCGCGGGCGCGGGCGAGCGAGCGGACGGCCGTGGAGCGGCGCGACCGCTTCTTCGCCGTGGCCGCGCAGGAGCTCGATGCGCCGCTCGTCACCTTGCGCGGGCGCATGGCCGGGCTCGATTCGTGGAGCGCCACGCCCGATCGCGTGGCCGGGCTGGTGCGCGAGATCGATCAGCTGCGCGAGCTGGTGAGCGAGCTCGGACGCGTGCCGGCGCCGATCGACGAGCGCGAGCGCGCGGAGCTGGATCTGGCGGAGCTGGTGCGCGAGATCGTGGCGCAGCCGCCGTTCTCGGACCGCGGGCCGTCGGTGATTCTGCGGGCGTCGCCGACGCGGCTGTGGGCGGATCGCGCGCGGCTGGCGACGGGGCTGCGGGTGCTCTTGTGGGTGGTGCGGCGGGACGTGGGGGCGCAGGACTCGATGGTCGTGACGGTGTCGTCGGACGAGGAGTCGGCGTTCGTGGAGATCGACAGCGGCGGGGCGGGGGAGATCGCCGATGCGCTGGAGCGGCTGCCGGCGGTGGCGTATGGCGTGGCGGAGCCGGGGGGAACGCCGGGGACGACGTTGGCGCTGCAGGTCGCGAGTCAGGTGGCGCGGGCGCACGGCGGGCGCTTGTCGGCGTCGGCGAGGGTGGGGCAGGGCGAGCGGTTCGTGGTGGAGCTGCCGCTCGTCGCCGGGACGCATTGACGGTCGTGCGCGAGTGGCGCATCGATACCTGCCTCGCCCACGGAGGCCGGTGGTACCAGGGCCGTTGTGACGATCGGCGGTAACATGTCACGCCGCGCGCGCCGGGCTCACGCCGCTGACCGACGCGCCGCCAACCACGCGCCGACGCCCCCGTCGCGCCGACGTCCCCGTCGCTACGGCTCGCCCGCCGCCCCGCGCGCCGTCGTGCTCGCCAGATACGCCGGATCCCGCGCGCGCATCATGTCCCCCAGCGGCCGATGCGCCTCCAGCGCGTGCCACGGGTTGAACGACGCCGCTTCTATCTTCTCCGCCAGCGCCTTCCCCTCCGCGCCCGCCACGTCCTGGCGCACCAGCGTCAACCGCGCCACCACCACCGCCGGCGTCTTCCACTCCACCGACGTGTCCTCGATCGGCGTCGACGCCTCGTCCTCGAAGAAGCGCACTTCGATCTCGTACACGATCGCGCCCTCGCGCAGCCGCGCCGCCAGATCCTCGCCGAGATAGTGCGGCGACTTCGACTTCGCCGGCGCCGGCGGCGGCGCCACCGGCCGCGCCGAGTAGCGCACCGCGTACGGCCCCAGCTGAATCGCCATCGGGCTCCAGAACTGCTCGCCCGCCAACGTCGGAATCGACTTCAACGTCCCCTTGGACAGCGACCGCAACAGGCGCAGCGTCCGCGGCAACCCGAAGCGCCCGACGAGCCGCGGCAACAGCGTCAGCGGCTTCTGCGCCACCCCGACGAACCACATGAACTCGGCCGCGTTGCGAAACTCCAGCTTCGGCACGTGGATCATCGACAGATCCTGCGTCTGCGCATCCGCCAGCGCCGCGATCACCTTCTTGCCCGGCACGCCGAGCACCTTGACCGCCATGCCGCGCACGTCGCCTTTGCGATCGTCCTGCACGCGGATCGATCCGTTCGAGAAGCGCACCCACGCGTCGTACTTCTTCGGCTTCGCGAACAGCCCGTGGCGAGCATGCTCCGGCAGCCCGTCGAGCACCTCGAGCTCGGCGCGCACGCCGGCCAGCATCTTCGGATGAAACCCGCGCGTGACGCCGCCGTCCTTGGCCGCGCGCGCCTTCTGGATCGCGGCCACCTCGGCCGCGTAGCCGGCGAACCGCTCCTTCTCGTCGGCCGCGACGATTTCCTTCCACTCGGTGCTCGGCATCATGCTGCTCCCTTGATCTTGGCCCACGCCGGATGCTTGCCGATGAGCGCGAGCGCCTTCTTGGTCAGCGTCTTGCCCGGCTCCACGTGATACCAGGTCGACGCGCCCGACGGATGCGGCAGCGGGATCACGTCGATCGCCCGCCCCGCGTGCGTCCACGCGTGCTTCTTGCCGATCGTCTCCACCAGCGGCGCCTCCGCCAGGAAGCGCGCGATCGCCAGCTTGCCGACGGGGATGATGAGCTCGGGCCGGCAGATCTCGAGCTCGCGCTCCAGCCACGGCGCGCAGTTCGCGATCTCCTCCTCCGACGGCACGCGATCGCCGCCCTTCGGATTCTTGCCGGGAAAGCAGCGGCACACCGCCGCCATGTACACGTTGTCGCGGAAGGTCTCCTCGTCGACGCCGAGCGAGCCGAACCACTTGAACAGGTTGCGCCCCGCCGTCCACGCGAACGGCTTGCCCAGCACCGGCTCCTTGTCGCCGGGCGCCTGCCCGACGAAGACGATGGGCGACACCACCGGCCGCCCGACGACGACCGGCTTGCCCATCATCGGACAGCGCGCGCACTTCGACAGCGCGCGCACGTGCTCCTCGATCAGCGCCAGCCGCTCCGATCGCGCCGGCCGCTTGGCCGCGCTCACGCCGGCTCTTGCTGCGTCATGCAGTGCAGCGTGCCGAGGCCCCACACCAGATCCACGCAGTGCACGCCGACCACCTCGCGCCCGCGGAACAGCTCGCCGAGGATCCCGAGCGCCACGCGATCGGCCGGATCGTTGAACGTCGGCACCAGCACCACCTCGTTGGCGATGTAGAAGTTGGCGTAGCTCGCCGGCAGCCGCCGCCCCTCGAACCCGAGCGCGCGCGGCATCGGCAGCGCCACGACCTCGAGCTTGCGCCCCTTGGCGTCGCGCGCGCCTTGCAGCCGCTCGCGGTTCTCGGCGAGCGCGCGATGGTTCTCGTCGGCCGCGTTCGGCTCGCTGCACAAGACGACCACGCCCGGCGCGACGAAGCGCGCCAGATCGTCGATGTGCCCGTGCGTATCGTCGCCGGCGATGCCGCGGCCGAGCCACACGACGCGCTCGGCGCCGAGCTGCTCCTTCAAGACGCCCTCGAGCTGCGCCGTCGAAAGCTCCGGATTGCGCTCCTGCACTTTGTCCTGCAGGCACTCCTCGGTCGCGAGCAGCGTGCCTTCGCCGTCGACGTCGACGGCGCCGCCCTCGAGCACGACGTGCGTGCCGTGCGCCTCGACCCGCGCCACCTCCACGCCCGCCGCCTGCGCGATCGCCGGCGCCACGCCGACGTCGAGCTGCCAGTCGTCGTACTTGGCCCACGCGTTGAACCGCCAGTGCGTCGCGCGCTTCTTGCCGTCGCGCATCACGAACAGCGGCCCGGTGTCGCGCGTCCACGAGCGATTGGTCGGTACGCGCACGAAGTCCCAATTCGCCGCCGCGCCGACGAGCTCGAGCGTCGCGCGCGCCTCGTTCTCGACGGCGTCGTTGGACACCAGGATGCGCACGCGCTCGTGCGGCGCCAGCAGCCGCACGAACTCGCCGTACACCCAGCGGATCGGCGCAAACTTGCCCGGCCAGTCGCTCTCGTTGTGCGGCCACGCGATCCACGTCGCCGCGTGGCGCGCCCACTCCGCCGGCATGCGCGTCACTCGCTTCGCTCCCGACGCCGGCGGCCCCACGGACCGCCGACAAACATCGATCTACACCGCTCGCTTCGCTCGCTCATCATCAATCGTTGTCCAAGAAGCGACTGGTGATCGGCGCGTACGCATCGATGCGCCGATCGCGCAGAAACGGCCAGTTGCGCCGAATCTCCTCGACGCGCGCGCGATCGCACTCGACCACCAGGATCTCCTCTTCAGTGCGCGACCCTTCCTTGACGACGATGCCGAACGGATCGGCCACGAACGAGCCGCCCCAGAACTCGATTCCGCCGTCCGACGGCCCTTCGTGCCCGACGCGATTCACCGCCGCCACGTACACGCCGTTGGCGATCGCGTGGCTGCGCTGGATCGTCTGCCACGCCGACGCCTGCGCCGCGCCCCACTCGGCCTTCTCCTTCGGGTGCCAGCCGATCGCCGTCGGATAGAAGAGCACGTCGGCGCCGCGCAGCGCCGTCAGCCGCGCGCCCTCGGGATACCACTGATCCCAGCACACGAGCGTGCCGATGCGCCCGAACCTGGTGTCGTGCGCGCGAAACCCGAGGTCGCCCGGCGTGAAGTAGTACTTCTCGTAGTAGAGCGGATCGTCCGGGATGTGCATCTTGCGGTAGAGCCCGCGGATCGCGCCGTCGGCGTCGAGGATCGCCGCCGTGTTGTGATAGAGCCCGGCCGCGCGCCGCTCGAACAAGGACGCGATCACGACCACGCCGCGATCCTTGGCGATCTTGCTCAGCCGCTCCGTCGACGGGCCGGGGATCGGCTCGGCCAGATCGAACGTGGCCGCGTCCTCTTTCTGGCAGAAGTACTGCGACCGAAACAGCTCCTGCAGGCACACGATCTGCGCGCCCTGTTTGGCCGCCTCGACGACGCGATCGGCGGCCTTGTCGAGGTTCTCGCGCGGATCGAGCCCGCAGCGCATTTGAACGAGGCCGATGGTGAACTTCGTGGCGTTCATGGCGCCGGAATCTACCACTGCGAGAGCGAGACGTCGACGAAGCGAGCGAGCGGCTGCCAGACCGCGCACAGGGCCACGGTCGGCGCCGCCAACAGCGCCAGCAGCGTCGTGTGAAGCTTGTAGAGCGGCAGCTCCGTGTCGCCACTTTGCTCGGGCGCCGCCTCGAAGTACATCGTCTTCAAGACGCGCGCGTAGTAGTACAGCGACACGGTCGAGTTGAGCACGCCGACGACGGCGAGCGCGATCATGAAGCTGCCGCCGCGCGCCACCAGCGCGTAGAACACGTAGAACTTGGCGAAGAAGCCCGACAGCGGCGGCAGCCCGGTGAGCGCGAGCAGGAACAGCGTCATCGACGCCGCCGCCCACGGCGCGCGCCGCCCGAGCCCGCGCCACGCCGGCAGCTCGTCGCCGACGCCGCGCTCGGCCACCGCGATCACGACGACGAACGCGCCGAGCGTCATGAACACGTAGGCCACGAGATAGAGCAAGAGCGCGCGCACGCCGTCGCGCCCACCGGCGACGATCGCCAGGAGCAAATAGCCGGCATGCGCGATCGACGAGTAGGCGAGCAGGCGCTTGACGTTCGTCTGCGCCAGCGCCGCCAGGTTGCCGAGCGTCATCGTCGCCACCGCGACGAGCCCGAAGAGGAGGGGCCACGGCGCCGGCGCGCCGCCAAGCTCCGCCGGCAGCACGCCCGCGCAGAAGCGGAGCAGCAGCGCGAAGCCGGCGGCCTTGGGCCCGACCGCGAGAAACGCGCTCACCACCGTCGGCGCGCCCTCGTACACGTCGGGGCACCACATGTGGAACGGCACCGACGCCACCTTGTAGCCGAACCCGGCGAGGCACAGCACGACCGCCAGCACCACCGTCGGCGCCGCCGTCGTCGAGCCCGCCGCCTGCAAGATCGCCGGAAAGCTGGTCGCGCCCGCCAGGCCATAGAAGAGCGACATGCCGTAGAGCATCACGCCCGACGCCACGCCACCGTAGACGACGTACTTCAGCGCCGCCTCGGCCGACGCGCGCGCCCGCCGCCGGAAGCCGGCGAGCACGTAGCTCATGATCGATACCGTCTCGAGCGACAGGTACGCCATGAGAAGATCGCGCGCCGCCGCCATCAGCATCATGCCGAGCGTCGTCGTCAGCAGGAGCGCATAGAGCTCCGCCGCGCTCTCCTCGACGGCGTCGCCCGCGCGCAGGGCCACGAGCGCCACCAGCGCCGCCGTCATCAGGAACAGCAGCTTGAAGAAGTCGCCGTACGGATCGCGCGCGACCAGCCCGAAGAAGAGCCCGCGCGGCGCCCCCGCCGTGGCGAGCGTGGCCCACGCCGCCGCCGCTACGCCGACGAGCGACAGCACCGCTACCGCGCCGATGCGCAGCCGCCCGACCGCCAGATCGGCCGCGAGCACGACGAGCACCGTCGCCGCGAGCACGAGCTCGGGTGCGAACGCGGCCAGGCTGTGGGCGTTGTCGAGCATCAGCCGAGCACGTGGCGGACCAGCTCGCCGAGCCCCGGCCCGACGAGCCGCAACAGCGGCATCGGCCACACGCCGAGCACGATGACGAACGCCGCCAGCGGCGCCAGCGTCAGCTTCTCGCGCGCGGTCAGATCGAAAAACTGCGCGCGATCGCGCCACCCCTCGTTCCAGCGTCCGAGCAGCACCCGCTGCAGCGCCCACAAGTGATACGCCGCCGTGATGACCACGCCGAAGAGCGCGATCGCCACCACCACGCGATGCGCCGCGAAGGCGCCGAGGAACACCAGCAGCTCGCCGACGAAGCCGGACAGCCCCGGCAGCCCGAGCGACGCGAAGAACCCGAGGCCGAGCACGAAGGCATAGCGCGGCATCGCAGCGGCCAGCCCGCCGAAACGGTCGATCTGCCGCGTGTGCGCGCGATCGTAGAGGACGCCGACGAGCAGGAAGAGCATCGCCGTGATCGTGCCGTGGTTGAACATCTGCAGCATCGCGCCGTTCATCCCCACGTCGGTGAACGAGGCCATGCCGACGAGGCAGAAGCCCATGTGGCTCACCGACGAGTACGCGACCAGCCGCTTCAGATCGGTCTGCGCGAAGGCGCACAGCCCGCCGTACACGATGTTGATGGCGCCGAGCACGGTCATCGTCGTCGCCGCCCACTCGGTCGCCGCGGGCAGCATCGCGAAGTTCACGCGCAGGATGCCGTAGGCGCCCATCTTGAGCAGCACGCCGGCGAGGATCACCGACACCGCCGTCGGCGCCTCGACGTGCGCATCCGGCAGCCAGGTGTGCAGCGGGAAGATCGGGATCTTGATCGCGAAGCCGATGAAGAACGCCACCCACACCACGCGCGAGAAGTCGCAGCCGAACAGCGTCAGCCCCTTGTGCGCCCAGTCATTGCTCGCGAGCTTGAGCATGTCGAACGTGTGCTGCACCGGCGTGCCGTCGACGAGCGCCGTCGGCGCCGCGTGAAAGTAGAGCGCGATGATGGCGAGCAGGATCAAGACCGAGCCGACGAGCGTGTAGAGGAAGAACTTGATCGCCGCGTACTCCTTGCGCGGCCCGCCCCAGATGCCGATGAGGAAATACATCGGCACCAGCATCAGCTCCCAGAAGATGTAGAAGAGGAAGAAGTCGAGCGCGACGAAGGTGCCGAGCATCCCCGTCTCGAGCAGCAGCACGAGCGCGAAGTAGCCGCGCACCTGCTGATCGATCCCGAAGCTGGCGAGGATGGCGATCGTCGAGATCAGCGCCGTGAGCAGCACCATCAGGATCGACAGCCCGTCGACGCCGACGAAGTACTCGACGTTGAACGCCGGGATCCACACCACGTGCTGCACGAATTGCAGCCCGCCCGCGCCGTCGAAGTGCGCCACCGCGTGCAGCGCCGCCGCGAGCGGCACCAGCGAGGTCCCGAGCGCGATCGCGCGCACCAGCGCGTGCCGCCCGCGCGGCGCCAGCATCACCAGCGCCGCGCCCACGAGCGGGAAGAAGATCATGAGCGTCAGCAGCCACGATCCGCCCGCGCGCACCGCCACCGCCGTGACCTCGCCGTCGGCCGCGTGGAGCTGCACGCCGCCGAACGCCTGCGCGTGCCGCCCGTCGGGGACAAAGGCCACGCGCAGCTCGTAGCTCTCGCCCGGCTGCAGCACGCGCCCGTTCGTCGGCTGCAGCGCGAAGCCGTCCGATCCCGGCGCCAGCTCCGCGCGCTCGATGCGCACCGCCGCGTCGCCGTCGTTGCGCACGTGCAGCAGCTTCTCGCCGGCGCCGTCGAACGTCAGCGACGACGGCGTCACCGACAGGAGCGTCATCATCAGCGCGATCGCAGTCATCGTCGGTTCTCCTTCGTCACCACCAGCTCGCCCACACGACGAGCAGCACCACGCCCATCGTCATGCCGAGCACGTAATGGCTCACGCGCCCCGTCTGCACGCGCCGCGCCGCGCGCCCGCCGCCGAGCACCAGCGCGGCCACGCCGTCGACGGCGCCGTCGACGAACAGCCGATCGATGGCGCCGGTGAGCCACGCCGCCCCGCGCGTCACCGCCGCCAGCGCGTGCACCACGCCGTCGACCACGACCTCGTCGAGCCACGCCGCCGCGCGCGCGCACGCCGCAAAGCCGCGCACGAACGTCGCTTCGTAGAGCTCGTCGATGCGGAAGTTGTCGAACGCGAACGCGTGCAGGTTCTCGTAACGCAGCCGGTTGGCCGCGCGCAGCTTGGCGTGCTCGGCCTCGTCCTTGTAGAACGCGCGCGCCGCCGCCCAGCCGAGCGTGGCCATCGCCACCGACGCCAGCATGAGACCGGCGGTCACGCGCGCCGCCGCCTCGTGCGCGGCGAAGTCGCCGGTCACGTGCGCGAGCAGCCACGCGCCGAGCGGCCCGACCACGAGCGACGCGACCGCCAGGATCGTCAGCACCGACGTCATCACCGCCGGCGACTCGCGCACGTGCCGCCGGTGCGCCGCCGTCGCCGGGCGCGCCTCGAACGTCAGGTAGTAGCTGCGGAACATGTAGAACGCGGTCATTCCCGCCGTCGCCACGCCGACGAGCCACAGCGCCATGCTCTTGCCGTAGGCGGCCGCCAGGATCTGATCCTTCGACCAGAACCCCGCCGCCCAGGGAAACCCCGCGATCGCCCAGCACGCGACCAGGTAGCTCCAACGCGTGCGCGGCATGAGCTCGCCGAGCCCGCCCATGTTGCGCATGTCCTGCGGATCGGTCGGATCGGCCTCGACGCGCGGATCGAGCTGCGCCGGCTGATGCTCGTCGTCGCCCGCGGCCATGGCGTGCCGGTCGGTTTCGCTCTCGACGCCCTCGTCGAGGTGCCCGGTGTGGCGCGCGTGCGTGAGCCGGTGCATGCCGGCAATGACCGAGCCCGAGCCGAGGAACAGGCAGGCCTTGAAGCACGCGTGCGTGACGAGGTGGAACAGCGCCGCGCCCCACGCGCCGACGCCGAGCGCGACGAACATGAAGCCGAGCTGCGAGATCGTCGAGTAGGCCAGGACGCGCTTGATGTCGTACTGGAACATTCCGAGCATCGCGCCGCCGAGCGCCGTCACGAGCCCGACGGCGACGACGACGTCGAGCGCCGCCGGCGACAGCACGAAGAGGAAGCGCAGCCGCGCGATCAGGTACACGCCGGCCGTCACCATCGTCGCCGCGTGAATCAGCGCCGACACCGGCGTCGGGCCGGCCATGGCGTCGGGCAGCCACACGTGCAGCGGCGCTTGCGCCGACTTGCCGCACGCGCCGAAGAGGAGCAGCAGCGACACGACGAGCGGCACCGGCGCGCCGAAGATCGTCTTGGCCGCGAACGCGTGCGCGAACTCGGGCGCGCCGAAGAGCTGCTCGAGCGCGCGGAACGACAGCGTCGGCTGCACGTGCCCGACGTCGAAGTAGTAGCGATGATCGATGGCCGACCACGATCCCGCGACCGCCCAGAACAGGAGCGCCACGCCCGCGAACAAGCCCCAATCGCCGACGCGGTTGACCACGAACGCCTTCATGCCCGCGCGCGCGTTCTTCGGCTCCGCATACCAGAAGCCGATGAGCAGATAGCTGCACACGCCCACGCCCTCCCAGCCGACCAACAGCGGCACGAAGCCGTCGCCGAGCACGAGCACCAGCATCGCGAACACGAAGAGGCTCAAGCAGGCGAAGAAGCGCCAGTAGGCCGGCTCGTCCGCCATGTACCCGACGGCGTACACGTGAATGAGCGCGCCCACGACGGTGATGACGAGCACCAGCACCGCCGACAGCGCGTCGAGCGCGAGCGTGAAGTCCACGCGCAGCCCGCCGACGTCGACCATCGTGAACACGCGATCGACGAGCACGCGTCCGAGCGCGGGATCGCGCGCCGGCAACGCCGCCAACTGCGCGACGGCGCCGATCCCGAGGCCCATGGCCGCGACGACCACGCCGACGGCGACGACGCTCACCGCGTGGCGCCCGAAGCGCCGCTGCAGCCGCGCGCCGAACGCGGCGTTGACGATCGCGCCGCACAACGGCACCAACGGGATCAGAAAGAGCCAGCCCGCGTCCACGTCACTCCTTGAGCGTCGACACGTCGTGCGCGTCGATGGTTCGGAAGTGGCGGAAGATGGCGAGCACGATGGCGAGCGCGATCGCCGCCTCCGCCGCCGCGAGCACGATGATGAACAGCGCGAACACCACGCCGCCGACGGCGCCGGCGACGAAGTGCGCGAACGCCACGAAGTTGAGCGCCGCGGCGTTGAGGATGAGCTCGACGCCCATGAGGATGGCGACCGCGTTGCGCCGCGTGGCCACGGTGAGGAGGCCGAGCGCGAACAGCGCCGCCGACACGACGAGGAAATGTTGGAGGCCGATCACGGCGCCTCCTTCCGGGTCGCGCGCGGCTCGTGCGGCTCGCGCGGATCCTGCGTCGCGCGCCGCGCGATCACCATCGCGCCGACGAGCGCCATGAGCAGCACCAGCGACGCCAGCTCGAACGGCAAGAGCAGCTCGTGCAGGAACGCCTCGCCGAGCCGCGCCGTGAGCGGCGCCGGGACCGCCTCCGTCGTCGGCCACGGCGTGTGCACTGCCACGCGCGCGCACAACGCGAACAGCGCGATCGCCGGCGGGGCGCCGAGGAGCAGGCCCGCCGACGCGTTCGAGATGCGCACCTCGCCGATGCGATTGGTCAGAAGCACCGCGAACAAGAGCAGCACCAGGATGCCGCCCACGTAGATGATGAGCTGCACGACGCCCACGAAATCGGCGCCCATATAAAGGTAGAGCCCGGCCACGCCCGCGAGCGTGCCGAGCAGCGCGAACGCCGAATACAAGATGTTGCGGAGCAGCGCCACGCCCGCCGCCGAGATCACGACGACGGCCGCGAGCAGATAGAAGAAGAACAGCGACGGCGTCATCGATGCCGCCGCAACGTCGCCGCCATCGCCCGCATCGCCGCCTCGTCCGGCGTGGCGCCGCGCGCGAGCTCGACGATGAGGTGCACGTCGCGCGTCGCCTTGGCGCCGCCCGGCCCGCACTTGTGCAGCGCGCGCTCCTTTCCGACGGCGATCGCCTCCGCATACGCGCGGCACGTCGGCCACCCGCACGCGCCGCAATCGGTCTTCGCCAGCGCCTCGCCCGCGATCACCGCCCCGAGCTCGCCAGCCCCGAGCTCTGTCGTCACGCCTTGCGCCAGCTCCTCCACCCGCGCGCGCACCGCGTCGTGCGCGAGCAGCTCCGCCAGCGCGCCGCCCTCCTGGTGCACCCGCGACCAGCGCACCGCCGTCGGATTCGCCGCGCGCGCCCGCTGCCGCACCGCGCGCGCGATCTGGCCGCGCTCCGGCGTCGCCGGCACCGTGCCCTTTTGGTGCTTGTACGCCGGCGCCGGCGCCCCCGCCTCCACGAACCGGAACGTCAGCGACGAGAACTCGCCCGTCGCCCCCTCGAACTCCCGCGTCATGCGGATGCACTTCGTCGGCTCCGCGTCCCCCGGCGCCTGCGCCGGCACCGGGCACGACTCGACGCAGATGCCGCAGTACATGCACTTGCCCATGTCGATGTCGAAGCGGGTCATGACGCGTCCGTCCCCGCGCTTCTCCACGTCGATGGCGATGACGTCGATCGGACAATCGCGCTCGCACGCCTTGCACGCCGTGCAGACGTCCATGTCCACTTCGAGGAACCCGCGATAGCGCTCGGGCAGCGAATCGACCACCGGCACGCGCGTGCGATCGGGATACTGCACCGTCGTCGGCCGCCGGAAATACTGCGCCAGCGTCACCGCCATGCCCTCGGCGACGGTGCGCGCGGCGACGGCGATCTTGCCGAAATATCCCGGCCGCTCGCTCACGTGTTGCCCCGCCCGAGCGCGTCGTTGAGCACCAGATCCTGGTAGCGCCGCGCGTTGTCACGCACGCGCGACACGAACCACGCCGACAGCCCGACTCCCCCGATCGCGAACATCGCGCCGCCCGCGAGCTTCGCCGCCGTCGACGGCACCAGCCACACCCACACGAGCTCGCCGACGAAGCAGACGAACGCGAACGGGATGAAGTAGGTCCAACACAGGTTCATCATCTGGTCGACGCGAAAGCGCGGCAGCGTCCAGCGGATCCAGATGACGACGAACACGATCGCCAGATCCTTGGCCACGAACACGGCGAAGCCGACGGCGTCGAGCCACGCGTGCCCCTCCAGCGTCGCCGCGTCGACGAACGGCACGCGCCACCCGCCGAGAAACAAGAGCGTCCCCACGGCGCCGATCACCGCGATGTTCACCCACTCCACGAGCGGAAACAGCGAGAAGCGGAACCCCGAGTACTCGGTGTTGTAGCCCGCCACCAGCTCCGACTCCGCCTCGGGCAGATCGAACGGCGTGCGGTTCCCCTCGGCCAGCGCCGACACGAACCAGATGAAGAACGCCACGAACGTGAACGGATCGCGAAAGAGGTTCCACTGCCACGGCCACGCGCCCTGCGCCGCCACGATCCGCTCCGTCGACAACGAGCCGGTGAGCGTCGCGATCGTGAGCAGCGCCAGCGACGCCGGCAGCTCGTAGCTCACGATCTGCGCCGCCGATCGCATCCCGCCGAGCAGCGACCACTTCGAGTTCGACGACCAGCCGCCCATCAAGATCGACACCACGACGAGCGACGTCACCGACAAGAGGAACAGGAGCCCCACGTCGAGATCCGCGACGATCGCGTAGCGCGAGAACGGCAGCACGATGAAGGTCAGGAACATCCCGAGGAACGCCAGGTACGGCGCCGCGCGAAACAGCCGCGCGTCCGCCTCCGCCGGCACGATGTCCTCCTTCATGAGCAGCTTCAGCCCGTCGGCGAGCCACTGCAGCCAGCCGTTCGGCCCAACGCGATTGGGCCCGATGCGCGACCCCATGTACCCCGAGATCTTCCGCTCCCACACGACGATGAGGCCCGCTACGACCGGCAGCGGCGCCGCCACGATCGCCGCCGCCGCGACGAGCGCGAGCATCCACCACAGCCACGCCGGCCCGGGCCAGCGCGCCGCCCAGCCGTTCGCCAGCCGATGCAGCGACGGCGCGCACAGCTCGACGTCGAACGGCGCGCGCGCGTCCGAGGTCCAGCGCTGCTCGCCCTGCGTCACCGTGACCGTCGACGGGCCCATCACGTGCGCCCCGCTCGGCGCCGTCGCCACCACGCGATCGGTCGCGATCGCGCGCGCCGGCAGCGTCACCCCGAGCGCATCGAACGTCACGCGCGTCTCCGCGCCGACGGTGAACAGCGGCCCCGACGCCTCGACCAGCATGCGCTCGCCGGCCTGCAGCTGCGTCGGCCGCGCATCGCGAATCGGCGCCAGCTCCGGCGCCGCGCAGCCTGCGAGCGCGCATCCCGCGAGCGCGCATCCCGCGAGCAGCAGCGCCGCCGCGAACCCGACGAGCGCCAGCAGCGCCGTCGCCGCCCACCTCATCGATCGATCTCCGGCGCCACCACGTCGAGCGACGCGATCAGCGCCACCAGATCCGCCACCATCAGCCCGCGCGATTTTTCGCGAATGATCGCCATCGCGTTGAAGCTGCCGGTGCGAAACCGCGCGCGATACGCGTTCGCCCCTCCGTCGCCGACCACGTAGCAGCTCATGTCGCCGCGCGCCGCCTCCACGCGCGCCATCGCGTCACCGACGGGCTTGAGCTTCTTCGGCGCGCGCCAGAACTCCGGCTCGGTCGCGTCGATCTGCTCCAGGCACTGCCGCACCATCGCCACCGACTGCCGCCACTCCTGCGCGCGCACCCAGTAGCGATCCCACGCATCTCCGACGGTGCCGACGATCCCGCGCCCGACCGGCACCTCGAACCGCAGCTTGGGATAGATCGAATAGGGCACGTCGCGCCGCACGTCGAAGTCCACCCCCGACGCGCGCAGGTTCGGCCCCACCAGCCCGAAGTCGATCGCCTCCGCCGCGCCGATCACCGCCAGGTTCGCCAACCGCGCCACGAACAGCGCATTGTTCGTGATCAGCCGATCGAACTCGTCCATCACCGGCGCGAAGTGGTCGCACCACGCCAGCACCTTGTCGCGCCACCCCGCCGGCATGTCCCAGCCGACGCCGCCGATGCGGTGATAGTTGTAGGTGAGCCGCGCGCCGCAGATCATCTCCAGCAGCTCGTTGACGTACTCGCGCTCGCGCAAGATGTACGTGAACGGCGTGATCGCCCCGATGTCCATCGCCATCGCCCCGAGCGCGACGCAATGCGACGAGATCCGATTGAGCTCGTCGGTGATCACGCGCAGGTACTCGGCGCGCTCCGGCACCTCGAGCCCCGCCAGCTTCTCGACGGCGAGCGCCCACGCGTGGTTCGCCGGCATCGCGCAGACGTAGTCGACGCGATCGGTGTACGGCATGAACCCTTCGTAGGTGCACTTCTCGGCGATGTGCTCGATCGCGCGGTGCAGATAGCCGACGTCCGGCACCGCCTCGCGCATGATCTCGCCGTCGGTCCTGATGACGAAGCGGATCACCCCGTGTGTCGACGGATGCTGCGGCCCCATGTTGAGGACCATCTCTTCGCCCGTCGTCTCGTTCGCGAGGATGAGCTCGCCCATCACTTCGCTCCGTCCGGCTTCGTCTCGCCGCGCGACTTGTCCCAGATGGGCAAGAGCTCGAGCGTGTTCGCGCGTGTCGTCGGCATCCCGCGATACGACGTCGCCTCGACGTAGTCCTTGCGCATCGGATGCCCCGGCCAGTCGTCGGGCATGAGAATGCGCCGCAGATCCGGATGCCCCGCGAACACCACGCCGAGGAGGTCGAACTGCTCGCGCTCGTACCAATCGGCCGCGCGCCACACGCTCGCCACCGACGGCGCCTCCGGCTGCGCGCGCGGCACGTCGATCTTCACCACGCAGCCGGCGCGCCGCGCGTACGACCACAAGTGATAGACGAGCTCGATCCGCTCGTCCTTGATCCAGTCGACCGCCGTCAGGTTCTGCAGAAAGTCGAACCCCTCGGCGCGCAGCCGCTCGGCCGTGGCGCGCCACTCGTCGGCGCGCACACGCACCACCTCGTCGGCCGCCGCGGTCATCGGTCGCGGATCCAGCGCAGGTCACCCCGCCGCCACACGTACGCGAGCGCGAGCGCGAGGATCGCCACGAACACGCCGAGCTCCGCGAACGCGAAGCCGCCCGCGCCGCGCGCCACCCAGCGGCGAAACACCACCGCGACCGGATAGGTGAACGCGACCTCCACGTCGAACACCAGGAACACCAGCGCCACGATGTAGAAGCGCGGATTGAAGTTGAACCACGCTGCCTGCACCGGCAGCTCTCCGCACTCGTAGGTCGCCAGCTTCTCGGGATTCGGCGTGTGCGGGCGCACCAGCCAGCCGAGCGTGAGCATCGCGAGCGGTACGCTCAGCCCGACCACCACGAAGAAGAAGATGCTGGCCAGATCGAACAGCACGCTACCGTGCTGTAACGTGATTACCCGAAAAATTCAAGAGGTCCGGCTACTTGCGAAATTGCTGCAGCGCGTCGCGGGGTTAGCTCGTACTGCTCGCGTTCTCGAGTCGCGTTCTAGAGCTTGCGGAGCTCGAACCTGCCGTTCACCAATTCTTCGCGTCCCCACGGAAAGGCGACCTTGTCGACCGCCGACGCCGTGGTCGCGGCCAGATCGGGACGGAAGCCCGGCTCGCGTCGCACCAGCGCCACCGTGAACACTTCCTTGGCGCCCACGCGCTTGAGCTCGTGCAGCGCGATGCGGAACGTGTCGCCGGTGCGCGACAGATCATCGACGAGGGCGACCGTGCGATCGGCCAGATCCCGTGTCGGTGGCACGATCACGCGCGTCACGCCGCCGCGCTTCGCGAGCCGAATCGGGAAGTACTCCTTGTTGAGCATGAAGCTCAACGTGGCGCCGACGATCGATCCACCGCGCGCGATGCCGACGACTGCATCGACCGGCCCGCGGTTGTACACCGCCGTCGCCAGCTGCTTGCACAGCTCGCCGAACTCTTGCCAGCTGATGTCTCGACGTGGACCGTCGCCAGGAATGGCGCACCTCCGAGAGAAAAGCGTACCGCGATCGCGTACGCCGGCGCTACTTCTTCCCCTTCTTCTTCTTGGTCTTGGACGAGCTTCCGGTGTCCGAGCCCAACAAATCGTCCATGCCCGCCGAGGCACCGCCCGCGGCCGGCGCGGCGGCCGACGTCGAGCTCGACGGCGCCGAGGAGGTCGCCGAGGCCGGCGGCGTCGTGGCCGATGAAGCGCCCGCCGGATTCGGCGTCGTCGGCGCACCCGGCGTACCGGCCGGCGTCGTGCCTTCCGTCGGCGGCGCCGGCGCCAGCGCCGCGAGCTGCACGGCGTACTCGGCCGGAATCGAGCGATCGAGCAGATCCGTGCGCCCGTACTTGGGATACTTCGCCAGCATCTGCCGCTTGATGTCGTTGGCGTCGGCGCGCGAGATCTTCGCCGGTGCGCCCTGCTTGACCTTCGACGCCACGACGTCGTGGAACGTCTTCAGATACGCGAGCGTATCGTCCAGGATCTCCGGCCCGCCCGCCGAGCCGTGCCCGGGATAGATCAGCTTCGGCTCGAGCGCCTTCAGCTCGGCGATGCGATCCTGCCAGACCACGCTGCGTCCCCACGTCAGATCGAGGTGATCCTTGTTCTCGACGACATCTCCGGCGATGAGCTCGCCGGTCTTCGGCAGGAACACCGCCATCGACGCATCCGAGGCCGCCGGTCCGAGCGGCAACAGCTCGACCTCGACCTCGCCGACCATGTCGTGGCTGCGCTCCTCGACGGCCGGCGTCGGCGCGTCGACGTGGCTCGGCACGTCGTCGCCGACGCGCTTGCGATAGACGGCGAGGCGGCCGTCGCCGTGCGTCTGGATCTCGGTGGCGATCGCCGGCGTCGTGTACGCAGGCACGTCGGGGTTCTTCATCACCGCCAGGCCACCGAAGCGCACCGGATCCGCTTCGGTGATGTAGATGCGATAGGGCCGGATCATCTCCTTGCGCATCTTCTTCGCGTCGCTCGAGGTGAGCGGCACGTCGACGACGATCGGGCCTGCCTCCGTCGGGAACCAGAAGACGTTGGCGTGCCCCGCGTCACCGCCCTGCGTGAACGTGTGCACGACACCGCCCGAGGACGGTTTCGGTTTCACCAGGCCCAGCTCGGTCATGGGGCCGCACCCGAAGGCGGCGGCCATCAGCGTTCCTGCGGCGGCGATCGTCGACAGCGTGCGCATGGCGCGGACATTACCGCCGCGCTTCGAACGCCGTCAACTTCGCTCGTCGACGCCGGCGCGATCGGCGGTGCGTCCGGTCGACCTCAGCCGCGCTTGGGCGGTCGCCAGCGATCGTCGCTCGCCGCCTGATCGCGCCGCTCCCGCCGTCGCGCATCGGCCTTGTCGTCGGCGTCGCGCTGCGCCTCGGCCCCCTCGCGCGCGCGCAGCGCCCGCTCGACCAGCCCCTGCGCCGACGCGATCCGCTCGGTCGACTCGCGCAACGCCCGCTCGCTCGCCGCGACCCGCTCGGCCGCGCCGTCGAGGAGCGCCTGCAGCTCGGCCCGAAAGTGTTCGCGCCGCCCGAGCTGCCCCGCGGTGCGCGCCGGCGTCTCCTGCAGCCGCGCCATCCGCTCCTCGATCGCCGCCTGCTTGGCGACCGTCCGGTCGTGTACGGCGCGCGCCTGATCCGCCGCATCGCGGGCACGTTGCAGCGCGCGCATCGCGTCCTCGACCTCCGCCTGGCGCATCCGGATGAGCGCGTCGGTCGTGGTCCGGGGTGGCACGGGCCCATTATACCGCCGCCCCCATGCTATGCTCAGTGGGACGTGGATCGCGCAGTCCTCGAAACCTCCAGCGACCGATACGTGATCGTCGAGTATCTCGCCGAGGGCGGCATGGGCGCGATCTACCTGGGGAAAAAGCTCGGGGTCGGCGGCTTCGAGAAGGAGGTCGTGCTCAAGCAGCTGCTCCCCGAGTTCACCCGCGAGCCCAAGTTCATCGATCTGTTCCTGCGCGAGGCGCGGCTCTCGGCCTCGCTCGAGCACGCCAACATCGTCCACACGATCGACCTGGTCAACGCCGGCGACGACTACTTCATGGTCATGGAGTACGTCAAAGGCGCGGACCTGCGGACGCTGCTCAAGCGGGTGCGCCGCAAGCACAAGCGCTTCTCGCCCGCCGGCGGCGTGTTCATCGGCCACGAGATCCTCGAGGCGCTCGCCTACGCCCACCAGAAGTCGGCGCACGACGGCCGCCCGCTGAACTTGATCCACCGCGACATCTCGCCATCGAACATCCTCCTGTCGGGCGCCGGCGAGGTGAAGCTCACCGACTTCGGCATCGCCAAGGCGTCGACGCACCGATCGGTCTTCTATAAGGTCAAAGGCAAGGTCGGGTACATGTCGCCCGAGCAGGCGCGCGGCGAGCCCGTCGACGCGCGCAGCGACCTGTTCTCGCTCGGCGTCGTGCTCTACGAGGTGCTCGTCGGCGAGCGGCTGTTCGTCGGCGATCTGATGTCGTCGGCGTCGCAGATTTACGCCCAGCCGATTCAGGCGCCGTCGCAGAAGCGGCCCGAAATCCCCGCCGATCTCGACGCCGTGATCCTGAAGGCGCTGTCGCTCGATCCCGCGGGCCGCTTCCAGAGCGCCGAAGAGTTTCAGGAGGGGCTGGCGCGCGTCGGTACCCGCCATCGCTTGATCATCGGCGCCTCGGAAATGTCGCAGCACCTGAAGTCGATCGCCGGCGAGGACGCGTCGACGTGGCTGAAGATGGAGATGCTCGGCCACGACCGCAACGAAGCCACGCAGGCGCACGGCACGTCGGTGCTCTCGACGACGCAGGGCATCGTCGACGGCGAGGAAGAGCGCCGTCCCGCGTTCGACGTTAGCGACGAGGACGAGGAAGACGACGACGAGGACAGCGGCGTCGCCGATCTGCTGCGCGCGCGCAACCGTCCGCCGAGCCTGCCGACCGGCGAGCTGACCTCGGTCATCGCCGTGCGCAAAAAGGGCGGCGGCGGCGCGCCCGTCGATCCCGAGATGACCAAGGTCGACAAGGGACGGCTCGACGAGCCGTCGGCAATGCCTTCGTCGGCGCCGCGGCGGATGTCGTTTCCGCCCAAGGGCGAGTTCGACAGCGAGGAGTCGCGCAAGCAGACCGTGGTGCGCGACGCCGGCTCGCCCTCGCCCCGCCACAAGCTCGGCGCGCCGGGCGGCAGCGGCCAGACGCGGTCGCCCCCGCTCGGCGGCAGCGGCCAGACGCGATCGCCCCCGCTCGGCGACGCGACCACCGTCCATCCGCCGTCGCAGGCGGGCTTTGCGCGCAATGACTCGCCGTCGCTGAGCGCGGCCGGCGGCTCGTCGCTCGCCTCGGCGGTCGCGCAGGCTGGCCTGCCCGGTCCGAACACCGGCGGCCGCCGCCTGCCGACGTCGGGCATCCGCCCGCGGCCGGCCAACCACGTCTTCGAAGGCACCGCCTACATCCGCCGCCCGCGACGGATCATCGGCATCATGATCGTGCTCTTGCTGATCGGCGTCGGCGTCGCGCTCGGCGTCGCCTTCAGCGGGCCGGAGCTCGAGGTCGTCGACCCGACGGTCTCGCCGGGTCAACCGGTCGCCCCTCCGCCGGTGGCGCCGAATGCGCCGGCGGCGACCGGCACCACCGTTGCGCCTCCGTCGGGGGGCGGCGCGCTGCGTCAGCCGCCCGGTCCCGCCGAGCTGCCCGGGCCGCCGCCGGCGACCTCCGGCACACCATGACCAACTCTGGTTTGACCCTCGACAGGTAGGACGGTATTATCGCCCGACCCCTTTCGATGGCTCCTCCTCGCGACAGTAACGTCACCAGTGTTCTCGACGAATCGCCCGCATTTACGCGTCAGCGGCCCGGCGGAACCTTCCTCGTCATCAAAGGCCCTGATCGCGGCGAGCAGGTGCATCTTTCCACCAAGCCTGTCACGTTCGGCTCGGCGCCTGCTTGTGATCTGGTCCTCTCCGACAAAACCGTGTCGCGCCGCCACGCCATGGCGCTGCTCGAAGGCAACGAGGTGCTCGTACGCGACCTCGGATCGACCAACGGCAGCTTCATCCAGGGCTCGCGCTTCAAGGAGATCACCGTCGGATTCGGCGCCGAGATCAAGCTCGGGCGTACGGTCATCAAGTTCCTGCCCGAAGAAGAGGCCGTCGAGCCGGCCGAAGCCGAGGCCGACACGTTCGGTCAGCTCGTCGGGCGCGACGTCAAGATGCGCCGGCTGTTCGCGCTGCTCGCGGACATCTCGCCGAACGACGCCACGGTCCTGATCGAAGGCGAGACCGGCACCGGCAAGGAGCTGATCGCCGAAGAGATCCACAACCACTCGCGCCGCGCCAACGGGCCGTTCGTCGTGTTCGACTGCGGCGCGGTGCCGCGCGAGCTCATCGAGTCGGCGCTCTTCGGTCACGTCAAAGGCTCGTTCACCGGCGCCGTGCAGGATCGCAAGGGCGCCTTCGCCGAAGCCAACGGCGGCACCATCTTCCTCGACGAGATCGGCGAGCTGCCGATCGACATGCAGCCGGCGCTCTTGCGCGCGCTCGACAAGCGCGCCGTGCGCAAGGTCGGCGCCAATCAGTACGAGAAGGTCGACGTGCGCGTCGTCGCCGCCACCAACCGCGACCTGCGCGAGGAAGTCGCGAAGAAGGCGTTCCGCGAGGACCTGTACTACCGCCTCGCCGTCATCCGCGTGCACTTGCCGCCGCTGCGCGAGCGCGGCTTCGACATCCAACTGCTCGTCGAGCACTTCATCAAGACCTTCGGCGGCGCGCGCGGGCTGCGCCTGACGCCCGAGGATATGCAGCGCCTCAAGGCCTACGCGTGGCCGGGCAACGTGCGCGAGCTGCGCAACGTGATCGAGCGCGCGTGCGTGCTCTCGAAGGGCGACACGCTCAACCTCGACGACGTGCTCGGCGGCGAAGGCGCAACGCAGCCGGCGCTCGGCATCCGCACCGACCTGCCGTTCAAAGAGGCGAAGGGGCAGCTCGTCGAGCTGTTCGAGCGCGAGTACATCGTCGATCTGATGAAGCGGCACAAGATGAACCTCTCGGCGGCGGCGCGCGAGGCCCAGATTGATCGCAAGCACCTGCGCGAGCTCATCCGCAAGTACGGCCTCGATCCGCGCGGCGACCTGACGCGCGACGAGAGCTGAGCGCGCCACCGAAGACTGAGCGCGCGGTCGACGAACAGCGCGCCGCCGGTTACTTCGCGCCCGCTCCCTGCTGCTGTTGCAGCTTCACCATCACGCGCATGGCGAGATCGCGTCCCCACTTCTCGCCGACCGCCATCGACTCCTGTGTGATCTTCGGCAACACCGTCACGAACTTCCTGCCCGTCGGTGTCTCGTAGAAGCGGATCAGCTCCTTGACGTCGTCGTGCGTGAGGTTGCGGTCGTAGACCGGCACGATGAGGTCGACAAGCTCGCTGGTGTGGACCTCCTTCATGAAGTCGCTCCAGAACTTCTCCGGCACCTGCGGCATCGACTTCTTGAAGTTCGCCATCATCTGTCCCATCACCTGCTGCCCGAGCTCGCCCGAGCCGGTGATGGTCAGGAGCTTGCGAATGTCCTTCTGCTTCTGCGTCTCTTGTTTCGGCGCGTCCTCGGCGGCCTGAACCGCGCCTCCGAGCACGACCATGACGCCGATCGCGGCGAGCACTGTACGCATTCGCTCTCCTTGGTCAGTACGTGACGTATACGCGGGTCGAATTGTTGCCTTCCGCAACTTCGCGATCGAGCTCGTGCATCTCGCCGGTGCGCGCCGAGTAGAGCCCGATCTTGTGCGGGCCGGGCGCAACGCTGATGCGCTCGTCGTTCGGGCAGGTGCGTCCGCTATCCTCACCGTCGACGAAGATGCGGATCTCGCCCTGTGACTTGCAGCGTACCTTGAGCCCGTCTTTGCCGGCGACCGGCGCCGTCAACCTGGCCGGCTCGAGCGCCAGCTCGATCTTGCCGCCCGGGGTCACGTCGACCTCGCGCTTCAGCATCTTTTGCCCCTCGGCGAGCACGACGAACGCATGCTTCCCGGCGCCCACCGCCACTTCCGTCGGCGTCGTCCCCTTCAGCTCCCCATCGACGAACAGCGTGGCCCCCGCCGGCGTCGTCGTCACCGTAAACCCCGTTCCGCTCGGCGTCGTCGTCGGCGCCACGGTCGGCGTCGTCGGCGGTGTCGCAGTCGGCGTCGTCGTCGGCGCCACGGTCGGCGTCGTCGGCGGTGTCGGCGTCGGCTCCACCTTGCGCGCCACGGCCTGCGCGAGATCGGCCGGTGCCTCCGCCCGCTCCTCGACATGCGCCGCATCCACGACTGCCGGCGCCACCACTGCCTGCTTTGCGCCCGCTCCCTCGTTCGTTCCAGCCAGCGCCGGCGTCGGGTTTCCCGTGTTCAGCCCAGCGTAAATCGCCATCCCACCGACCGCCGCCAGCAGCCCGACCCCGACCAGCACGAGCGCCGCGCCGCCGCTGCGCTTCGGTGGCAGCTTCACCCCTGGAACCGTCGACTTCGCCGGCTCGATCGGCACCGGCCGCTCGACTGCCGGCTCCGCGAACAACGGCTCCGGCGACGGCGGCGGCGGCGTCAGCGGCGGCGGCAGCCACGACGCCTCCGTCGGTGGCCCGCCGTTCGTCCCCGGCTTGTCACTCGTCGCGACGACGCTCGCTGCTTCCGACTCCGGCTGCAGCTCGCGTTCGGGCTCTGGCGCTTCGCCCGAGCCCACCGCCGCATTGGTGAACCTCACCGGAAGCGGCGTCACCTCATCCGGGTTGGCGCGCACGACGCGGTTGGTCTCCGCCTCGTCGCCGGCCACCGTCGGCATCCCTTTTTCCGTCGGCAACCCCGGCAGCTCCACCAGCTCGATCGGCACCAGCGCCTGGTCGTCCGACCCGATCCCCGCCAGCGTGTTGTGCACCGGCGCCGACGACAGCGTCGCCCCGACCGGCGGTCGCGGCGTCGGCGGCGCCCACTTGTGCGGCGCCAACGGCGGAATCGGCGGCGGCTTCGCCGCGCTCACCGGCGACGTCATGCCCACCACCGCCGGCGGCAGCGTCACCGCCGCGAACGCGCCGGTCCGACGCTCACGCGGCGCCGCCAGCCGTCGCACCACTGCCGAAAGATCGGCCCGCGCCCGGTCGATGCGTCCGCCGAGGATCCCCTGAATCGCCGCCCGCATCGCCGCGACGCTCTCGAATCGCCGCGCCGCCTCGGGCTCGAGCGCGCGCGTCACGATCTGTTGCAACCGCGGATCGGCCGGCGGGGGCGCCGGCGGACCGCTTTCGATCGCCTTGCGCAGCTCGGACGCCCGGTCGCTCATGAACACGCGCCCGCCACCGAGGAGCTCGTGCAGGATCACACCGAGCGAAAACACGTCGGCGCGCCCGTCGATGCCCTCGCCGCGCCACTCCTCGGGCGCGAGATAGGCCAGCGTTGGCGTCAGGTTCTCGTCGTCGCTCCAGCCCGGCCGGATCAACGCGGCCAAGAGACCGACGTCGACGAGCTTGATGTCACCCTCGTACGTCACCATCACCGACGGCGCGGTCAAACCGAGGTGCAACACGCCGTTCGGCAGGAGGTTGGTGCGCGAGTGCGCATACTCGAGCGCCAGGGCGACATCCACCGCGATGGTCATCGCCGCATCCGCCGCCAGCGCCTCGCCACGCTGCTGCAATAGATCGAGCAGCCGCCGCAGGTCGAGCCCGCGCACCAGGTCGACCACGATGTAATAGTGGGCGCCCTGGGCGTTTACTTCGTGCACGCGCGCGATTCCGGGATGCTCGAGCGCCGCGAATGCCGACGCCGCCTGGACGAACCGCGCGACGAACGCCTCGTCCTCGCCGAGGTTCGGATACAGCCGCTTGACCGCGAACTGCTTCTCGAACCCCGCGACGCCATAGATCTTTGCGCGATAGGTCTCGCCGATCGGCCCGGTCCCCAACTGCTCGATGCAGTTGTAGCGCCCGAGGTAGAAGGTGCGCTTCACCGGGTCCATGGCTGTAGCAGCGTATCACGGGCAGGAGCCGATTTGCTCACTGCCAAGCGTTACGGCTATTCTGGAATCGTGCAGCTGCCTTCGGAGGTCGAGCTTCTACGCGACCAGACGCGGCGCCTCGTCGACCGCGATCTGCGTCCGCGCACGCTCGAGATCGAGCGCGAGCGCCGAATTCCCGACGAGCTCGTCGCCAAGCTACGCGACCTCGGGTACTTCGGGCTGACCATCCCCGAGCGCTACGGCGGCCTCGGCCTGTCGACGTTGGCGCACCTCGTCGTCCAGGAGGAGCTGGGTCGCGCCCACGCCGCGTTCAACATGCTCATCTCGGGCAACAACGGGATCGGCGTGATGGCGCTGGTGCTCTCCGGGAGCGAGGCGCAGAAGGAGCGCTGGCTGCCGCGGCTCGCGTCAGGCGAGTGGATCGCTGCGTTCGCCCTCACCGAGCCGAATGCCGGCTCTGACGCCCAGGCGATCGAGACGCGCGCCGTCCGCGACGGCGATCGCTTCATCCTCAACGGCACCAAGCACTACATCTCGCGTGGCGACATTGCCAATCTCGTCACTGTGTTCGCTGTGACCGATCCGAGCGCCAAGTCGCGCGCCCGCGGCGGCATTTCCGCGTTCATGGTCGAGAAGGGTACACTTGGCTTCCGCGTCGCGCGCCTCCAGGACTCGATGGGCTCCGACGTGGTCAAACAGGCGGAGCTCGTCTTCGAAGACTGCGCGGTCCCGGCGGACCAGGTCGTCGGCGAGGTCGGGCAGGGCTTCTCGACCGCCATGCGCACCCTCGATCTCGGCCGTCTGTCGCTGGCGGCGCGCTGCCTTGGCACGATGACCGAGCTGCTCGACGTCTCCGTCGAGCACGCCAAGAATCGCGTTCAATTCGGCAAGCCGATTGCGGAACAGCAGGCCGTCCAGCATATGCTGGCCGATACAGCTACGGATATCGCAATGTTACGACCCGCTCTCTATACGGCGGCGAGTCGGCGGGACGCCGGAGAATCGGTGACGCACGACGCCGCCATGCTTAAATTGTATGCATCGGAGGCGTTGGGTAGGGCTGCCGATCGAGCGGTGCAGATCCACGGTGGGATGGGATTCATGCGGGATTGCGTCGTGGAGGGGATCTACCGCGAAGCGCGCATGATGAGAATCGTGGAGGGCACCAGCGAGATTCAGCGGATGCTGATCGCGCGCGGGGTCCTGGAAGGGCACCACAGCCGTTGAGATCGAAGAAGGAAGGCGACGACTCGTACCTCGGCCGTTTCGCGCGTCTACTCAAGCGCCCCGGCGTTCGTTTGCGTCGCATCGACACCGCGGTGCGGCACGATCTGTACGGCGCACGCCACGCGCTCTCGTACGTCCGTCATCTGGCGCGCGGCAATCGCATCAAACGCAAGGCGTTCTTCGACACCGTCGACGAGTCGCGTCCGCCGGTTCTGCTCATCCACGGCTACCTCGGGACGCGGGGCTCGATGTACATCCTCGAACGCCGGCTCAACGACGACGGGCTCTGCGTCTTCTCGTTCAACCTCGGCTCCCTCAACGTCCGCGACATCCGCACGTCGGCATTTCTGATCCACCGCAAGATCGAATCGATCCTCGCGCAGACGTCGGTGAAGAAGATCGACATCGTCGGTCACTCGATGGGCGGCCTGATCGGGCTCTACTACGTCAAGAAGCTCGGCGGCCACGAGCGCGTCCGCAAGCTCGTCATGATGGGCACGCCCCAGCGCGGTACCTGGTCGGCGCTGCTCGGGGTGGCGACGATGGGCCTCATCTCCTCGAGCGCCTGGCAGCTCCTACCAGGCAGCCGCTTCCTCAAGGAGCTGGCGGCGGGGATTTTGCCGGAAAGCGTCCAATACTTCACCATCGCGGCTGAGCGCGACTGGGTCTGCCCGGTCGCCTCTACGCCGCTCGATGGCTCGGAGTCGCTCACGGTTCCCCTCGGGCACTCGTCGCTCGTCATGAGCGAGGAAGTCTACCGCCACGTACTGTATGCGCTGAAGAAGTGAGGTTCTCCGCGTAACCGATTTGCGCATCCGCTCGCTCGTGGCATGGGCGTTGCTCAACCACATTGTCGGATGAGCTATCGTCGTGAGAGTGGTGACCGCCGTTGTGCCTTTTGCGGCCGTCCGCGAGGCGAGGTCCGCAAGCTGGTGGCAGGACCGAACGTCTACATTTGTGATCGCTGCGTATCGGTATGCCGGCAGCTGTTGGCCGACGATCGCCGCACTCGCCACGCGCCGCCGCCCGAGGCCTCGACGCGTCCAACGAAGCCGAAGGAGATCAAGGAACGTCTCGACGAGTGGGTGATCGGCCAGGAGCGCGCGAAGCGAATGCTCGCCGTCGCCGTCTACAATCACCTCAAGCGCACGCAGCTCGGCGCGCAGATCAGCGACGTCGAGCTGACCAAGGCGAACATCATCCTCATCGGGCCGCCCGGCACGGGCAAGACGCACCTGGCGAGGACGCTCGCACGCCTGCTCGACGTGCCGTTCACCATGGCCGACGCCACACCGCTGACGCAGGCGGGGTACGTCGGTGAGGACGTCGAATCGGTGATTGCGAAGCTCCTGCGCGCGGCCGACAACAACGTCGAGCGCGCGCAGAAGGGCATCATCTACCTCGACGAGATCGACAAGCTCGCCAAGCGCCCGGGCCACGACCGCGACGTGTCGGGCGAGGGCGTGCAGCAGGGCCTGCTCAAGATCCTCGAGGGCAAACGCGTCGTCGTTCGCATGGGCGCCGATAAGAACGGGATGGGTGGCGAACCTGTCGAGATCGACACTTCGAACATCCTGTTCATCGGCGGCGGGGCCTTCGAAGGGCTCAGCCGCCGCATTCACGAGCGGACCTGCGAACGCCGTAGCGGTTTTCTGTCGGCGGATCTTCCAGACCCGTCGGCGCCGTTTCACGACGTCGTGCCCGAGGACCTCTTTCGCTTCGGGCTGCTGCCCGAGTTTGTCGGGCGCTTCCCGGTGCGGGTCGGCCTGACGCCGCTCGACGAGGCGATGCTCATGCGCATCATGACCGAGCCGCGCGACGCGATCTTGAAGCAGTACCAACGACTCTTCGAGATGGACGGCGCCCGACTCGATTGCACTCCCGACGGACTCTTTGCGATCGCCGCGCAGGCGCTCACGCGTAAAGCGGGGGCGCGCGGTCTGCGCGCCGTGATGGAGGAGCTGCTGCTCGACGCGATGTTCGAGCTTCCGAGCTGCAAGGGAGATTGCTTCACCATCGACGCCGAGGCGGTTGCGCACGGCACCTTGAAGCATTCGCAGGCGCGGACGGCCGCCTGACGCTGACGGGCGACTCGCGCGGTTCAGCTACCGCCGAAGTTCCGTTCCAGAGGTCAAGTGTGCCCCTTATTGGCCAAGTGTGCCCCTTATTGGCGCGTCAGGGTCACCACCCCATCGCAGCGGATCGAGAACGTGGAAGTCGGCGGGTCGACTGTGACGTCCGCGCCGGCGAGCGTCTCGCCGTCACAAGCGATGAGCGGCGTTGGCGACGGGAAGAAGATGTCGTGCCGGTGGGCGATGCCTGCGCGCGGCTCGAATGCGAGCGTGAAGGTGGTGCCGTCCCACGACATCACGGTCGGCTTGCCGCCGATCGCCTTGGCGTAGGGGCGCGCGACGGCGGCGATCATGTCGGGGCGGTCGTGCCACGTCCCGTCGACGGCATGCGCGAACAGGCCCCATTGTCCCTGGTCCTGCTCCTTCCAGACCCAGAAGGCAGCCGAGGCGAAGACGGCGTCGGCCGCGTCGTAGGCGTGGCCGATCCAGGCGAGCGCGTTCGGCTGCTGTGGACCGACGCCGAGCTCGCCGATGAGGAGCGGCGTGCCCCATGCGTCGGCTTCGTCGCGTGCGTTCTGCACCGACGCGGCGAGCGGCGCTTCGTAGGTATCGTTGGTGAGGCGCACGTCGTTGTTGAACACGGCAGTGTAGATGTGCGGCGCATAGACGCCACCACCGACGGGAAACGGCTGGCTGGCGAGGCTTGCCGAGTCGATGATGTTGCGCGTCGCCGGCGGTTCGAACGCGAACAGCCGCTGCGGATCCGAGTCGCGGATGGCGCCGGCGACCTTGGTGTGGAAGGCGAGCAGCTCGTCGTCGGTGGCCAGCGGCTCGTTGAAGATCTCGATGCCGACGACGGCGGGATCGCCGCGGAAGCGGACGAGGAGCTGCTGCACCATGTAGGTGAACTTCTCCTGCAGCATGTCGGCGTCATCTGTGAAGAAGCCGCTGAATGCGTTCATCACTTGCGAAGACAGGCGGCGGTCGCCGAGGTCGGTGAGCGGACCGCCGAGGAGCATCGGCGGCGGCGGCGAGATCGCCCACAGCGGCGCGCCGTCTTCACCGATCTCCTTTGACCACGCGTCCTGGTGCACGTCGAGGAGGACATAGATGCCGTGCTCGCGGCAGGAGGTCACGACGGCCTGGACCTTGTCGAGGAACGGCGGCACCCACATGCCCGGCTCGGGCTCGAATCCGCTCCACGACAGCGGCAGACGCAGGAGGTTGAAGCCCATCGACGCCATGCGCGCGACGTCGTCGTCGGACAAGTCGGGGATCGTCTCGAGCGGCGCACGGCCGTCGTCGAAGGTGACGTCGAACAGGCCGGCGACGCGCGCGTTGATGCCGCGCAGGATGACGACGCGGCCGTCAGGGCCGATGAGCTGACCGTGATCGATGTCGAGCGGCGCGTAGTGCGGTTGCGACGACGAGCAGCCGGAGAGCGTCGCGACCAGCACGACGACGAACGGCAGCAGCGAGGCGAGCTTCATGCGGCGCAGGATAGTCCAGACCCATCGGCCGCACGAATTCCACGCGCGCGCGAGCGCCGCCAGCAGCCGGCGGGCGCGGGCTAGTGGCGAACGAGGACGTAGTCCTTTTGGATCAACGTCAACAACGTCTGCGCCGTCTCGAGATCGGTGCGCGGGCTGCGATCGAGCACGGCCTGGAACTGGCCGTAGTTTATCACCAGCTGTAGTGTGTCGAGCTCCGCCGGCTGCAGCTCCTTGAGCGCCGGCTGCAGCGGGTTCGGCAGGCCGAGCGGATCTTCGCGCTGTGGCAGCTCGGGCATGATCCGGTTGTACTCGTCGAGTTGGCGCATCCCCTCCATCAGGAGCGCTTCGGTCGAGTCCTGGATCTCTTCCAGCACCGACTTTTCGTCGGGCGGCTCCAGCTCGAACGTGCCCGTCGTCCACGTCAGCATGCGGAACGCCGCTTTGCGCGGGGACAGGTCGTACGAGTCGTCGATCGTCGAGTAGTAGATCTGACCCTTGCGCAGGTAGATCCTTCCGTGGCCGCCTTCGCCGCGCACCGACAGGACGCCGCTCTTGCGGCTCGTCGACAGGAGCTGCAGGAGGTCCGGCAGCGGGATCTCGTCGATCGACCCCGACATCGGCTTGTTTGCGCCGCTGACGTTTCGTCGCTGGCCGGTCGCCTCCAGCCGCTGGCGCGCCTCGCCTTCGGTCACCACCTGCGACGAGTCCACCGCCACCAGCTTGATGATCGACGTCCCGATGAGGATGCGATCGCCTTCTTTGAGCCGAACCTTCTTGATCTTCTCGCCGTTGACGAACGTTCCGTTCGTCGAGCCGAGGTCCTGGATCACGATCTGATCGCCGGTCGTCTGAATCTTGGCGTGCTTGCGCGAGACCATGTCCTCGACCAGCACCATGTCCAGCTCGCTCGACCGGCCCACGATGATCTCGCGATCCATCCGCAGCGGGAATTCTCCCCCTTGGTACTTTCCCGATATGAATCTCAGAGCGTAGGCGGGGGTTGGCACTGTGCGAGGCTCCGCGACTTAGCGTTCGATGATACTGACGTGGGGCGTCGAAGTCAAAATCGTCCCCAGGAGTTTTCACGGTTTTGGCGTCGGGCGCAGCGCCCATGTTAGCGTCGGCCGCATGACAGCGACCCGCGTCGCCACCACCGGGCTCGGCACGCTGTACGGTGGGGACGCGATCGACTGGCTCGATGGGCTCGCGGCCGAGAGCGTCGACCTCGTCTTCGCCGATCCGCCCTACAACCTCGGGCGCGAGCGGTGGGACGCGCTCGGATCCCCCGCCGAGTACCTCGCCTGGAGCGCCCGCTGGATCGCCGCCGCTGCCCGGGTGCTCAAGCGGGACGGGTCGCTCTACATCTGTGGCTTCTCCGAGGTGCTCGCCGACATCAAGGGCGTCGCCGCTCCGCACTTCGCCGGCTGCCGCTGGCTCGTCTGGTACTACCGTAACAAAGCGAACCTTGGGCGCGACTGGGGTCGGTCTCACGAGAGCCTCCTCCACTTGCGGCGTCCCGACTTCGCCCTCGACGTCGACGCCGCTCGGGTCCCGTACAACGCCCATACGCTGCGCTATCCCTCGCATCCACAGGCTGAGAGCTCGCGTTATGGCGGCAAGCCCTACGTCTGGCAGCCGAATCCACTCGGCGCCAAGCCGCGCGACGTGTTCGAGGTACCCACCCTGACCAACGGCATGCGCGAGAAGACCGCGCATCCGACGCAGAAGCCGCTCGAGCTGGTGCGCCGGCTCGTCGCCGCGGCTAGCCGTCCCGGAGCGCTCGTGGTCGATCCGTTCGCCGGGTCGGGCACCACCCTCGTCGCCTGCGAGGCGCTCGGGCGGCGCTGGCTCGGCTGCGAGATCGATCCCGCGTTTCAAAAGGTCATCGTCGAGCGGCTGGCTACCCCCTTGGACGCCCGTGCCGCCGACGGCGCCGAGGCCCGCCGCCGCGTCGGACGGCGACGCCTGCGTTGACGGCTGCGCGCTCTCGCGGCTATAAGCGAAGGCCGTATGGCCCCCGAAGAGATCTGTCGCAGGCTCGGTGAGCAGAAGACGAAAAGCATCTTTCTGGAGCTCACGGCCGAGGCGATGAAAAAGGTGCTGCGCGAGGCGAAGATTCCCACCAATCGCCTGGCCAGCCATACCTCCACCCGCAAGCGGAACGACGACTGGGCCAATCGGGTCTGGCGCTCCGTGTCGAGCACCGCCGCGGCCACCACCGCCGCCACGCTCCTGTTCGAGTGGCTGACCCGCACCCGCCGGCCGATGCTCGGCTCGTTCCTCACCACGCTCGAGGTTCCGCACGAGGACGGGCTCACCGACGCGGACTTCATGCAGACGTCGGCCCCGGAGAAGCTGGTGGAGGCCGGCAAGAAGCTGTTCGAGAAGCACGACAAGGCTGAAGTCGCCGCCTACCTGTTGTTCCTCGATGCGTCGAACAAGAGCGAGATCTTCGCTCCGCTCGAGCTCGAGAAGTATCTGACGACACCGGCTGCAGCCTGATTCTGCTCGCTTCTGTTGCGTCCCGTCGCTGCACCGCTCACAATACCGGGTGGTGACTCGTAGACTTGGCTTGGCCGTCGCGTCCGCGGTGGCGTTCGGTTCGATGACGCCCGCGTTCGCGGTGGTGGGGCACAAGCCAGCCGTCGCGAAGCGGTTCGTCGCGCACAAGCCGAAGGCGCGCGCGCCGATCACGCCGGCGACGCGCAACAGCGCACGCCAGGCGCGTCTGCTGCCGACGAAGAAGCCACCGGCGGCAGCGCCGCTCCGTCGCGACACGGCGACGGCGCCACGCGAGGTCGCCGATCCGAACGATCCACGTGAGATTCGCATCGCCAAGCTACGCGACCGCCTGGTGGCGGTCCTCCACGACGCGCCGCTCAACCGCACCAAGGTCGGCGTCGAGGTCATGCAGGCGTCGAACGGCGACGTGCTCTTCGCGCACAACGCCGCGGTACCGTTCAACCCCGCGTCCAACACCAAAATCCTCACGACCGCTGCCGCGATGTCCCTTCTCGGCGCCGATTTTCGCTATCACACGTCGCTCTACGGACCCGAGCCCGACGCCGACGGGGTCGTGCACGGCGACGTCGTGCTGCGCGGCAACGGCGATCCGTCGCTGACCACGACCGACGTCGCCGAGATCGCGCGCGCGTTGTCGGCGCGCGGCGTCCAGCGCATCGAGGGCGATCTCGTCGCCGACCCGCGCTTCCACGCGCGCGGGCACAAGCCGGACGATCCAGGCGACGGCGAGGGTGCGCTCATCCTCAACCGCAACACCTACGGCGTGCGCGTGCGTCCGGGCGATGTCGGCCATCCGGCCATCGTCAGCGTCGAGCCGAAGGTCGAGATGTTCGGCGTCGAGAACCAGACGACGACGGTGCACGGCAAGCGGTCGCGCTTGCGCATCGACTCGTACAAGAAGGACGACCGGCTGATCGTGACGGTGCGCGGGCGCATCGCCGACAACCGTGACGACTACGTCGACCTGCGCCGCCTCGCCGATGGCTCGCTCCTGGCCGCGTCGGTGCTGCGTTCGGCGTTCGGCGACTTCGGCATCGAGCTCACCGGCCGCGTGCGCAACGGCAACGTGGCCGCGCCGACGATGCTGGCCGAGCACATCTCGGCGCCGCTGTCGGAGGTGTGCCGCATCTCGAACAAGCCGTCGAACAACTTCGTCGCCGAGGCGATTTACAAGACGCTCGGCGGCGAGATGTACGGCGCGCCCGGCACGCTCGCCAAGGGAACGCGCGCGGTCACCGATTTTCTGACGAGCGAGGGGATCAAGCCCGGCGCCTACAAGATCGTCAACGGTTCGGGGCTCACGCACGAGAACCGCATCACGCCGCAGGATCTGTCGTCGCTGTTGCGCAAGCTCTACTACGACATCTCGGTGGCGCCGGATTTCTTGACGTCGCTGGCGATCGCCGGCATCGACGGCACCATCCGTAATCGCTTCATGGGCACCGACGCGGTCGGGCTCGTGCGCGCCAAGACCGGCACGCTCAACGGCGTGTCGGCGCTGTCGGGCTACGTCGGCGACAAGGACGACGTGCTCATCTTCTCGATCTTCGTCGAGGGATTCCGCCATCGTCGCACCAACGAGGTGCGCCACGCGCAGGTACGTATGGTCGAGGCGATGCTCTCGTATCTGCGCAGCGATCAGCCGTCGCCGAACGCGGGCGAGCGCAACGGCGAGATTCCCGCGACGCCGACGCCAGACGACTCCGAATCCGACGGCGATCCCACCCCGGGCGGCGACGCCAACGTCGCACCGTAGCGCGATCATCGCGAGCCCCTGCCGTCGAGCACGCGTTCGGCGCGCGCACGCTCGACCATGAGCGCGTCGAACTGTCGCGCGTCGACGAGCCCTTCGTCGAGCGCGTCGTAGAGCAGCGGGCCGAGGCGGCGCACCGTCGCTTTCGTCGACGGCTGCGCGCCGCGCAGAAGCTCGTCCGGTCGCGGAATCCACGCGGCGTGCTCGCGGATCGCGGTGGCGAGGTCGGGGCGATCTTGCTCGAGATCTTCACAGAGCAGATCGACGTTTTGATGGATCTCGATCAGTAGCTTGACGAGTGGGTCGTTGCGCATGTCGGGCGCACATTGCGATGCGCGTGCCGACGTGTGGGCGCGTGATTTCGCGCGTTTGTCGACGGGAGGAGTGGCAACTAGAGGAGACTGGCAACCGGTATACGAATCTTTGCGCGCCGTGCAGACCGTGACCAGGACGCCACACCGTACGCGTGACCGCCGCTGCACAGTCGCCTCGCTCGCTCGGCGGCGGGGCCGCGACTTTCGGGCACTTCGTGTTGGCTACCGGCTTGCAATAGCCGTCGCTCGTCATGGCCTATCGTGAGGACTCGGAGGCAGTGGCGGCTGCGCAACGCGGGAAGGAAGCGGCGTTCGAGTGGCTGGTACGCCGACATCAGCAGCGGGCGCTGGCGGTCGCCGTCGGCGTGCTGCGAAACCGCGAGGACGCGCGCGACGCGTGTCAGGAAGCGTTCATGCGCGCGTATCGCGGGCTGCCGCGCTTCGACAAGCAGGCGCAGTTCGGGACGTGGCTGCATCGGATCGTGGTGAACGTGTGCATCGATCGGCTGCGCCATCGCGCGCCGAACCTGGTCGCGCTCGACGACGTGCAGGGGATCTTGTCGGGCGACGACGATCCGACGCGCGCGGTGGAGGGCGGCGAGCTCGGCGGCCGCATCGGCCTGGCCATGTCGCAGCTCTCGGAGAAGCATCGCACGACGCTGGTGCTGCGCGAGCTGCAGGGGCTGTCGTATCTCGAGATCGCCGAGGCGATGAGCTGCTCGGTCGGCACCGTCATGTCGCGCCTGTTTCACGCGCGCAAGCGCATGCAAGAGCTTCTGCGCGATGAAGCGGAGGCGTGCGCCCTGGCCGCGTAGCGCCGCGAAGTGCGGTAGGCTCGCGGGGTGATCTCCGATTTCCATCTGATCGCGTTACAGCTCGGCAGCGAGGCCGAGATGCTCGAGCGGGCGTTGCGTGCGCTCGAAGACGTCGGCGAAGGCGAGACGGCGTTTCTCCCCGAATACGTGGCGTGGACCCCGCGCGGATCGGGGATCGCGTTCGCGCGGCTCGTGGCGCTGGCGCAGGCGCGTAACATTAATATAGTTGCGACGCTCAACGTCGGGCCCGACCTGCACGAGGATCTGCCGGGGCGAGATCCCGAGGCGCGCTACAACGCGATCGTGATCTTCACGCGACACGGATCGGTGCATGTTCCGCAAGCGAAGGTGACGCCACAGTCGTTCGAGATGGATCCGGCCGAGGGCGGGCCGGGCATCGGCGTGACCGCTTACGATCGGATCAATCGCGTGCGGCTCGACTGGCAGGATGCGGTCATCGACGTGCGCTTCCTCGTGTGCTCGGACGTGGCGGCGTTTCTGCAGTTCTCGCCGGCCGAGCTCGCGTGCGGCGTGATGGTCGTGCTCGGCAATTTCGCGTATGGCGCCGAGCGCGTCGCCTCGCGCCTTCTCGGCGAGGCGATCGAGACCGGCGCCGCGGAAACGACGTTGCACGTCAATGCGTTTCACCTGCCGAGCCACCCCGGGCGCCAGCCGCTCGCGCTGCAAGTCGAGGAGGTGCTCGATGCGAGGCGGCGCACACGGCCGCGCAAGTCGTGGCCGCATCCGCGATCGCTGCGCAGCGGCTTTCATGTCTACGACGACGGCGAGGCGCGCGACTTCGTGACGATGTGCAATCTGCCGGGGCGGCGCGGGCGCGTGGCGGTGCCCAAGTCGCGTTGGAAGCCGGCGCTGACGCTGGGCCAGTATCCGATCACAGTTTCGCTGTGAGATACTGCACCGGTGATTTCGCTCCTCGATATTCCGCATCAAGAGGCGCGCCGGAGGGTGAAGAGCGGAGCGCCGGTGTATCTGACCGTCAATCCGGTCGAGTATCACGGGCCGCATCTGTCGCTGCACAATGATCGTCTGATCAGCATCGGCCTCGTTCGCGAGGTGCACGAGGCGCTCGGCAAGGCGCACGATTGGCCGCTCCTCGTCGGCGCCGATCTCGAGGTTGGTGTCGAGCCGTGTCCCGGGCCGGGCACGCGGCGGACGGCGTATCCGATCGTGCGGCACCTCGTGCTCGAGGCATGTCGTGCGCTCGTCGAGCTCGGCGCGACGAGAGTGATCCTGATGACGTTTCACGGTGCGCCGCTGCACAACCTCGCGATCGAGGCGGGCGTGAGTCTGTTGCGCACGGCGGGCGTGCGCGCGGTGGCGCCGTTCAACGGCCTGCTCAACGAGATGCTGTTTCTCGAGCCTGCGAAGTTCGCGGATGCGTTCGCGCATGTGACCGACGTGGCCGAGCGCACGCAGATGATGGGCGCGCTGGCCAACGACTTTCACGCCGGCTTCTTCGAGACGTCGATGGCGCTGCACTACGCGCCCGAGTCGGTGGCGCCCGATTACATGTCGCTGCCGCCGTGTCCCGACGTGCGGCCCGCCGGCGCGATGGCGCTGGCGGCGCGGATGGCGCGCGCGCTCGGCCGTGATCGGCTGTCGCGCGAGCTGACCTTCGCGGCGGAAGGCATGGGCTGGAATGCGTTGCGGCCGTTTCCCGGATACACGGGTCGGCCGCATCGCGCGACGCCGCAAGCGGGCGCGGTGTTCGCAGCCGAGATCGTGCGCCGCTACGTCGCGGGGATCGAGGACGTGTTCGCCGGGCGCGCCGAGTCGCCGCCGCCGATCATGCGATGGGTCGGCACGCTGTCGCTCGGCGGACGGATCGGCAATCTGCCGGTGCCGTCGATGGCGGAGATGAAGTAGCGCCTACGGAACCGGCGCGGGCGGCGGCACTTCGGCCGGCGGCACTTCAGCCGGCGGAGGAGGCAGCGGCTCCGGCACGGCCTCACCGCTGGCGGCTTCGTTGGCGCGCTCCTCGGCGGCCTTGGCGTGCAGTCGGTCGGCTTCGTGTTTCTCGGCCGCCGCCTGGTCGTAGTTCTCGTACGCGGCCGCGTTGCGGGCGCGCTGGTCATGCGTCTCGGCGCGGCGCTCGGTCTCGGCCGACGTCGCGCAGCCGCCCACCAGGAGCGCCAGGGCGCCGGCAAACATCAGGATCCTCGGCATGATCGCCTCCTTCGTCTGACTGACGAAGCGATGCAGACCGTGCGCCAGCGCGGGCGTTGTCCGCCAGGCGAGCGAGCGGTCGTCAGCGGGTCAGGCGGCGCGGATCGAAGCGATCGCGCAAGCCGTCACCGACGAGGTTGCAGGCGAGGACGACGAGCGCGATGGCGATGCCGGGCGCCATCGCCAGATGTTGCGTTCGCCACAAGTAGGTCGTGCCCTGCGACAGAAGCGAGCCCCAACTGTAGTTGTGCAGACGGCCGAGACCGAGGAACGACAGGCTTGCCTCGACGAGGATCACGCCCGCGAAGCCGAATGTCGCCTGCACGATGAGCGGCGACAGCGTGTTGGGCACGATGTGCCAGAGCATGATGCGCCACGGGCTGGCGCCGATCGCGCGCGCCGCTTGCACGTACTCGCGCTCGCGTACTTGCAGCACCTGGCCGCGGGCGACGCGCGCGTAGCCGACCCAGCCGTTGATCGTGATCGCGAAGATGAAGACGCCGACACCCGCAGTCGGCACGATGGCCACGATCGCGAGGTTGAGGAGGATGCCGGGGAAGGCGAGCAGGACGTCGACGACGCGCATGATGACTTCGTCGACGCTGCCGCCGAAGTAGCCGGCGATGGTGCCGACGGCGATGCCGATGACCAGGCAGAGCCCGACGACGGCCAGCGAGATGCCGGCCGCGAGACGCGCGCCCCAGAGGAGCTGCGAGAGCAGATCGCAGCCGTTTTCGTCGGTGCCGAGGAGGTGCGCGTGGCTCGGCTTCTCGAGGAGGTGGCTGAGGTTCTGCGTTTCGGGACCGTACGGCGCCACGTACGGGCCGACGATCGCGCACACGAAGAAGATCGCGAGCAGGAGGAGGCCGACCGCGGGGCCGATGCCGAGCCGCTGAAGCGCGCGGATCATTGGACGCGGATCCTCGGGTCGGCCAGGCCGTAGGCGAGATCGACGAGCAGGTTCACCGTGACGTAGCTGACGGCGATGACGAGCGTGCAGCCCTGCACGACGCGATAGTCGCGCTGCGAGATCGCCTCGAGCAGCAGCGTGCCGATGCCAGGACGGGCGAACACCTTCTCGGTCACGACGGCGCCGGCGAGGAGCGAGCCGAACTGGATGCCAGCCACCGTGATCACGGGCACGAGCGCGTTGCGCAGGCCGTGACGCAATACGACGACGGTCGACGACAGGCCCTTGGCGCGCGCGGTGCGCACATAGTCTTCGCCGAGCACCTCGAGCAGAGACGAGCGGGTCATGCGCGCGAGCATGGCCATGAGGTGCGTGCCGAGCATGATCGCGGGCAACACCAGGCCGGCGAGGCCGGCGCGATCGTCGGCCGGGCCGGGGAGCCACTGCAAGTCGACGTAGAAGATGGCGAGCAGCAACGGGCCGAGCCACATCGCGGGCATGGAGATGCCGGCCAGCGAGATCACGGTGGCGGTGGCGTCGAGCGCGCTGCGTGGTCGTAAGGCGGCGAGGATGCCGAGTGGCAGCGCGAGCACGAGCGCGACGACCATCGCGGCGGTGGCGAGCGCGATGGTGTGCGGCAGTGTCTCGGCGATGAGCGAGGCGACCGTGCGGCGCTGATCGGGGCAGGTATGGCCGAGCGAGCCGTCGGCGACGTTCTTGAGGAAGCGGCCGAACTGCACGACCAGCGTCTGATCGAGGTCCATGCACTTTCGCATCTCGATCTTGTCGATCGGGTCGGCGCGCTCGCCGAGGAGGTTGTCGATCGGGTCGCCGGGGATGAGGTGCACGAGCAGGAACACCAGCACCGAGACGCCGAGCACGGCGCTGAGGCTCGACAGGAGGCGGCGGCGCAGGAAGCTAGCGCGCATCCGCCCGGATCAGAACGGGGTGGGCTTCGGGGCGCAGAACTTCGCGGGCCTGCCGACGGGGTTCGCGAACGTGGGCAGCGGCTCGGCGCCGAAGGTGCCGGTGTGACGGCACTGGTAGCCGTCGCGGCAGTCGCTGTCGTGCTCGCAGCTCAGCATGCACCAGTGGCGCTCGGTGGCGCTCGGTGCGCAGTGGCCGAGGTTGCCCTGGCAGCTGCCGTCGTCGTTGGTGACGTCGCAGACGCAGCGGTCGTCGACGTCGGGACAGTCGGCCCTGGAGAACGGAACCGGCTCGGTTGCCAAGTCGGTGTGGCAGACCTCGCCGTCGATGGGCGTGAAGAAGCGGATGCAGGTGGCTTCCGACGGGCACGTCGAGTTGTTGTTGTCTTTGAACGTGCAGTCTTCCTGCGTGCAATAGCCGTTGGGCGAGGCGAGATCGCAGAAGCGATCGCCGAGCGGGCTGCAGTCGATGTTGGTCTTGCACGAGTCACCGATCTTCGCGCCGCAACCGGCGACGAGAAGGAGGGCGACCAGCGGAGCGCGCCACATGAGGGGGCGGACTATAGTCGTGGGGCGTAGGGGGTGCAAGGCGACTCCGCCGATTGGGCGCGGGGCGGGGCTGCGGGGTTGCCTGCATCACGCATCGAGCGTACGGCCGGCAGGGCGTCGGCGCGACTTTCTGCGCCCGGCGACGAGGGCGGCGGTGACGGCCAGGATGAGGACGAGCGCCGCTGCCGGGTGGCGGGCGTCTCCGGCCGTGGCGCAGCCGCCGCCGGCGGCGAAGGGGGAGCCGATCTCGGAGCGGGCGTTGACGATGTAGATGGCGGGGTGTGCGGCGAGCGCGACCCCGTCGACCGTGACGGTGACCACGGCGGTGGTGCCGCGAGGTGCGTGGGCGGCGAACGTGCGCTCGTAGCGGCCGCTGCCGACGTCGACCACGTCGCCGGTCGGCTCGCCGGCGCTGGCGCTGATGATGACCGCCCGGCCGGGTCCGAGCGGAGTGCCGTCGTCGGCTCGCGGCGTGACGGTGACCACGGTTGTCTCGTCGCCGGGCGGGACGACGTCTCGGCTGACGCCGACCGACGAGGCGGTGGCGCTGACCGCGGCGCCGCGGGCGCCGAGCGCGAACTGTGTGGCGGCGAGCACGTCGAGCTTGCCGAAGCCGAGCTTGGGCGTGTAGCCGGCGCCGCCGTCGTGCGCGCTGACGCGGAGGATCTCGCGCACCGCGCTCGACGTGAGCGTGGGATCGGCCTGGAACAGGAGCGCAATGGCGCCGGCCGCGTGCGGCACCGCCTGCGATGTGCCGCGCAGGACGCCGTGGACGCCGTCGTCGGCCCAGGCGAGGTGGTTGCCGGGCGAGACGAAAAAGGCGGAGTTGGGATTGTCGGGGCTGGCATCGGCCGAGAGCGCCGAAACGATGTATTCGCCGGGCGCGATCACGTCGGGCGCGAAGCGGTCGTCGGCGGTCGGTCCGTTGGACGAGAAGCTGGAAGGCGCGCCGATGACACCGCTGCGCATGATCGGGTCGCCGTCTTTGGTGGTCCAGCTGTTGCGCGTGATGAAGGAGCCGACGGTGATGGCGTTGTGCGCGGTGGCCGGCATGTCGAGGCGATCGTCTTCGGCCACGCGGTCGATGAAGTGCGCGGGCGTGGCGCCACCGGGATCGTTGCTGATCCAGATGTCCCAGCGGTGGGCCTGGCCGTCGAAGATGAGCTGCCAGTGGCCGCCGGCCGGTGCGCCGCCGGCCGGGCCGGCGATGGTGACGCTCGCCGGCTGGCGTCCGTCGGCGCGCGGGGCGCTCGAGGCGCCGTTGTCGACGAGCACCTGTCCTTCGCGGCTCGACGGTCCGTTGAAGGAGGTGCCGGACTTGACCGGGCCGTAGCGGTGGCCGGCCGGCGAGACGACCGTGATCGAGAACGAGCCGGTGCGCCAGATCTCGAAGGCGAGCTGCGCGTCGGGCAGGCTGCTGCTGGGGTTCTGGACGTCGATGGTGACACGGCCGTCGAGCGCCCAGGCGCCGGCGTGCTGGTCCCGGCCGCCTTCGTTGCCGGCGGCGACGACGAGGGCGCGACCCGGTTGGTCGGCGGGGAAGAGCGCGTCGAGGGCGACCTCGAGATCACTGGTGCCGTCGTGCGGGCCGCTGTTGCTGCCGAGGCTCAGGTTGGCGACGACAGGCATGCCGAGGCGCGCGCCTTCGTCGACGGCGAAGCGGCAGCCGGCGATCACGTCGGAGTCGGTGAAGGTGGCGTCGCCGTGGGTTCCTTGCACGACGACGAGGCCGGCGCCGGGCGCGACGCCGACATAGCGGCCGGCGGGCAGGCCGTTGCCGGTGGCGAGGCCGTTGGAGGCGGCGATGCCCGCGACGTGGGTGCCGTGCCCGTTGAGGTCGACCTCGGCGACCGGCGCGGGGGGCGTCGGGCCGCCGGCGTCGGCGGCGAGGGTAGCGTCGATGTCGGGCTGGAGCCAGATGGCGCCGCCGTCGTAGTCGGGCAGCTCGGGGTGCAGGGCGCCGCGGTTGTGCATGTAGTCGAGGATCGAGACGATTCGCGTGGTGCCGTCGGCGCGGCGCAGATCGG
The DNA here is from genome assembly GCA_035607415.1 of Polyangia bacterium. GTDB lineage: Bacteria > Myxococcota_A > Polyangia > Palsa-1104 > Palsa-1104 > JAQBQH01. The sequence continues at coordinate 89,947 of DATNAQ010000031.1, read as the reverse complement.
CGTGGCGGAAGTCGACGCCGGTATCGATGACGGCGACGAGCGCCCCGGTGCCGTCGAGGCCGGTGGCAGCGCGCGCGGCGGGGGCGTTGATGGCGGGGCCCGAGGCGTCGAGCAGTGGACGCAGGATGCGGCGCTCTTCGACGGCGACGACGCCGGGGAGCGCGACCAGGCGTCGCAGATCGGCAGGCGTGGCGCGCAGATCGGCGATGTCGCCGGCGAGCGGTCGTGCGTCGAAGCCGGCCTGGCGCAGGCGCGCGGCGCCGCCGGGGATGCGGACGGTCACGAGCGCGCGGCCGTCGCGGGCGCGGCTGCCGGGGGCGCCGGTGCCGAGCGCATCGGCGGCGAGGCTGCCCGCGGCCACGAGGCCCACGCGGCCGACGATCGTCGGCGCCGCGAAGGTGTTTGGCGCGATCGCGGCGGCGAGGGCGACATTAATAATGAGGGGGAGCGAACGGCGCATCTTGAGGCGACCCGGCACGGGATGTTATCAGACGGCGGTGCGTGCGGTGGTCCAGAGGGTGAGCCGCGCCGAGGTGCGCGTGGGTGACGAGGTCACGGGCCGCATCGGTCACGGCCTGTGCGTGCTGCTCGGCGCCGGTGATGAAGACACCGATGACGATCTGCGCTACCTCGTCGACAAGGTCGTCGGCCTGCGCATTTTCGCCGACGACGAGGGCAACATGAACCGCTCGGTCGTCGACGTCGGCGGCTCGCTGCTCGTCGTGAGCCAGTTCACGCTGTACGGCGACGCACGCAAGGGGCGGCGGCCGTCGTTCGTCAAGGCGATGGCGCCGGGGCCGGCCGAGCAGATGTACGAGCGCTTCGTCGCGGCGGCGCGCGCGACCGGCGTGCCCGTCGCGACCGGGCGCTTTCGCGCGATGATGCACGTCGAGCTCGTCAACGATGGACCGGTGACGTTGCTGCTCGACTCGAAGCGGCTGTTTTGACGCGCGTCATTTTCGCGGCCGCGATCGCGTGCGTGCTGGCGGCGGCGCCGGCGACGCGCGCCTCCGAGCCGGAGATGTTCGGCATGGGCGCGCGCAGTCCGGCCATGGCCGGCACCGGCGTGGCCGACGCCGAGGGATACGACGCGACCTACACGAATCCGGCAGGGCTCGTGGGGCCGACCAACCGGCGATTGACGCTCGGCTACGTACACGCGGGCTACGCGCTCGACATGGACGGGATGCACCGGCCGGTCGACAAGACCGACGGGCTCGTTCTCGGCGCGGACATTCCGATCCCATTCGGCGGCATCTTGCGCGATCGCATCGCGCTCGGGCTCGGGTTCTACTTTCCGTTCGGCGTGATCAACCGCGCACGTTCGCCGTTTCCCGACGAGCCGCGGCTGGCGCTGCTCGACAACCGCACGCAGGTCGTTTCGGTGCTCGTGGCGGCCGGCGTGCGCGTGCACGAGCGCGTCGACGTCGGCGTGGGCGTGCTGGCGCTGGCGGCGTTGGTTGGCAACATCCAGATCGCGCCGGTGGGCGGGCGCATCACGACGGTTGCCGAGGAGCAGCTGACGACGAGCTTGGCGCCGATCATCGGCGCGCGGGTGCGCACATTCCGCTGGCTGACGCTCGGCGCGGTGTTCCGCGGCGAGTCGAAGTCGACCTACGACATCGAGATCACCAACAGCCTCGGCTCGTACTTGCCGCTCACGATTCCGACGTTGCGCATCGCGGGCGTGGCGCAATTCGATCCGATGCAGGCGGCGGTCGAGGGCGCGTTTCGGCCGCTGCGCTGGCTGACGATCGATGCCGGCGTGACGTGGAAGCATTGGTCGGCGTTCGGGCTGCCGACCGAGAACGCCACGCTCGGCACACCGCCGCAGCCGGCGCCCGGCTTCGTCGACACGGCGGTGCCGCGCATCGCGGCCGAGGCGACGCGGCGCTGGTTGCACCTCGCGTTGTCGGGACGGGCCGGCTACTACTACGAGCCGACCGGCGCGCGCGGGCCGGTGCTGCTCGACGCCAATCGGCACGTGCTCACGTTCGGCGCCGGGCTGACCTGGACGAGCCGCTACACGACGCTGCAGGTCGACGCGTTCGTGCAGTGGCACCACGCACAGGCCAACGAGCACGTGAGCGGCGACTTCGCGTCGCTCGGCTTCAGCATCGGAGTCGATCTGTGAGCCGCGCGCGGCTTTGCGCGGCGATGGTGATTGCGATCGCGCTCGGCGCGGCGAACGCGCGCGCCAACCCGATCGATGCGTTCGGCTACGGCTCGCGCGCGGCGGCGATGGGCGGCGCGGCCACGGCGGCGAGCGAGGATTCGTCGGCGAACTACTACAACCCGGCGGGTCTGGTGCACGGCCATGACCTGCGCATCGACATCGGCTATCGCTACGCGGAGCCGATCTTGCGGATGAACGGCCGCGACATCGGCGTCGACGCCTCGCGCGGGTTTCTCATCGGGCTGGTGGCGCCCGGTCACATCGGGCCGTTCCGCTTCGCCTTCGGCGCCAGCTTGTGGCTGCCCGATCAGCGGCTGACGCGCGTGCGCTCGCTGCCGTTCGATCAGCCGCGCTTCGTGATGTTCGACAATCGGCCGCAGCGGCTGTATCTCGCGGCGAACCTGGCGATCCAGATCATCCCCGGTCTCTACATCGGCGGCGGTTTGACGTTCATGTCGCGCACCGCCGGGCAGCTGTTCCTGAAGGGCTCGGTCGCCGTCAGCGATCCCGATGCGAGCTCGCTCGTCAGCAAGATCGACGTGGATCTGCAGGCCGTGCGCTATCCGCAGGCGGGCATCCTGTGGGAGCCGACGCCGTGGCTCAGCATCGGCGCCAGCTATCGCCACTCGTTCGTGCTCAAGCTCGATCAGCAGTTCCGCATCGATGGCAACATCGGCAATCCCGGGCTGCCGCCGGTCGTCGAGAACGGTTATCTCGCGGTGCACTCGGTGTCGATGGATCTGTTTCAGCCGTGGCAGCTCACCGGTGGAGCGGCGCTGCGGCTGAAGCGCACCATCCTGGTCACCTTCGATGTGACGTTCGCGCGCTGGAGCGAATTTCCGGTGCCGGCGGCGAACCTGACGCTGGGGCTCGACATCGGCGTGTACAACGACAAGGTGAACTTGCCGCCGCCGCGCTCGTATCCGTCTTCCGGATTTCACGACATCGTGATCCCGCGCGCGGGGATCGAGTGGCGCGCGTGGCAGTGGCCGAAGATGGCGATCGATCTGCGCGGCGGCTATTCGTACGAGCCGACGCCGGTGCCGGAGCAGGTCGGCGAGTCGAGCTTCGCCGATTCCGACAAGCACACGTTCGCCGTCGGCGCCGGGCTCGAGCTCACCAATGTGACGTCGATCTTGCCGCGGCCGCTGGCGATCGACGCGCACTTCGCGGCGACCTATCTGCCGCCGCGCTTCAACCACAAGATCGATCCGCTCGATCCAGTCGGGGACTTCGTAGCCGACGGGGTGATCGTGCAGATCGGGATCATGCTGCGGACGCGGTTCTGATGCGGCGCCCATCCTTTGCGATCGCGCTGTTGATGATCGCGGCCGCGGCGGGCTGCGGCGCCACCGGCGACTCGGGTGGCGGCGCGTCGCATCTGCCGGTGTCGGGCGCGGGGCCGTTCACGCCGCTCGAGCCCGATCCGTCGCTCGACATGATCAACCCGCCGTTCGTGCTCTCCGACAACACCGCCGATCTCGACGATCCGTGGGTGGTCGACTGGGGCGAGCAGATGGCGATGTGGGTGACCGCACGTCGCAGCAACGTCACCGACATCGAGCACGCCGATTCGTTCGCGCTCGAGCACGGCTTCTTGCCGCTGGTGCAGGCGATCCTGCCCGATCAGTCGTGGGAGGCGGGCGCGGTTTCGGGCGCGTCGCTCATCGCCGGCGATCCGGTCGTGCCGAACGGTATCTGGGTGATCTTCTACTCGGGCGGTGGCGCCATCGGCTGGGCCACGGCGGCGGCGATCACACTCGGTCACAACTGGACCAAGGCGCCGGGTCCGGCGCTCATCGCCAACGATGCCGAGGAGGGGACCGAGCTCGCCTCGCCGGCGGTGGTGCGGCTCGACGATCGCGTGCGCGTCTATTATCTCGCGCAAGGCGCGGTCTGGGCGGCCGAGGCGCCGTGGGACGACGTGGTCGCCGGACGCGCGACGACGTGGACGCGGCTCGACGGCGATCCCGGCACGCCCGAGCGCGATCCGATGTTGAAGACGCCGCCGTGGGCGCTGTCGATCGGCCGCTTCACGGCGCGCGCCGACAAGACGCCGGCGGGGCGCGTGCGCCACGATCTGTACTTCACCGCCGTCACGGCGCCGACGCCGGCGCAGGAGTCGATCAGCACGTGCGGCTTCGCGAGCTCCTACTCTGGTGATCGCTTCGAGATCGCGGCCGCGCCGATCCTACCGCTCAAGAACGCGACGCACGCACCGGCCGAAACGCCGTACCGCGACGGCGCGCTGCTCTTGTACATCGCGCGCTCGGGCGCGCGCGACGCCGTCGCAGCGGCGCGCAGCCCGTAGACCTTGACGTTGCGGCGTGTTATCGTCGACCAGTGAAGGTCCGCTTTTGGGGGGTGCGCGGCTCCTATCCGGTGCCCGGTCCGGATACGAACCGTTATGGCGGCAACACGTCGTGCGTCGAAGTTCGCACCGAAGCGGGCACGCACATCATCATCGACGCCGGCACCGGCCTCAGAAAGCTCGGCAAGGACATGATGCAGGGGACGTTCGGCGAAGGCGCCGGCACGTCGCACCTGCTCGTCAGCCACACGCACTGGGATCACATCCAGGGCCTGCCGTTCTTCGCGCCGATGTACACGCGCGGGAACAAGTTCTTCGTGTACGCGCGCCAACGCGACGACACGCACCTGCGCGCCGTGTTCGCATCGCAGACCGACTCGCCGTACTTCCCGGTGCCGTTCGACAACGTGCAGGCGGACGTCGCCTTCCGTGAGCTCGTCGAAGGCGCGCGCTTCGAGATCGGGCCGGTCAAGGTGTCGTGCACGCGGCTCAATCATCCGTGGATCGCGATGGCGTACCGGCTCGACTGCGACGGCGGCTCGGTCTGCTACGTGACCGACACGGCGCCGTTCCGCGACATCCTCATCGAGCAGGAGTACATCCGCCAGCCGCCGAAGCCGGGCGATCCGATGAAGCCCGAAGACGCGGCCAAGCTTCGCGCGATGCGTGACGGCGTGGTGCGGCTGTGCGAGGGCGCAGACCTCGTCATTTACGACACGCAGTTCACGCCCGACGAGTACGCGGCCAAGCCGCACTGGGGACATTCGTGTCCGGAGGACGCGATCGAGATTTCGCGCGCCGCCGGCGCGAAGTCGGTCGTGCTCTTTCATCACGCGCCCGAGCGCACGGACGATCAGATCGACGAGCTGCTTGCCTATCACCGCAAGCAGACTCCTGACCTCGACCTCGTCGCCGCGGCCGAGGGCATGGAGCTCGCGGTCGGCAACGGAGCGAAGTGATGCAGGCCACCTTCTGGGGCGTGCGCGGCTCGGTGCCCGCGCCGGGGCCCGAGATGAACCGCTACGGTGGCAACACCTCCTGCGTCGAGCTGCGCACGCGCACCGGAACTCTATTAATGATCGATGTCGGCACCGGCGCGATCCCGCTCGGGCGCAAGCTCATGGCCGACTCGTTCGGCAAGGGCGCCGGGGATGCGCTCATCTTCCTGTCGCACGCGCACTGGGATCACATCCAAGGCTTCCCGTTCTTCGCGCCGGTGTTCGTGCCCGGCAACAAGTTCACCGTGCACGGGCCGGGGCGTTCGTCGTCGATGCTCGAGGGGATCCTCGAAGGCCAGATGAACCCTCATTTTTCGCCGCTGTACACGATGCGCAATCTCGGCGCGATCATCGAGGTCGTCGCGGTCGACGGCGCGGCGAAGGACCCGAGCTTCGAGTGCGCCGGCGTGCGCGTGGCGGCGCGGCTCAATCCGCACGGGGCGACGCAGGCGCTGGCCTATCGCTTCGAGGAAGACGGGCGCTCGCTCGTGTATGCGAGCGACGCGGGCTATCCGGCGGGCGGACCGAGCGCGGACGTGCGTGCGCTCTATCACGGCGCCGACGTGCTCATTCACGACTGCACGTACTCGCCTGAAGATCGCGCGCTGCGGATGGCGCGCGGGTTCTCGTCGATCGCGGACGCGGCGCAGGCGGCGGTCGAAGCCGAGGTGAAGAAGCTGGTCATGTTCCACTACGACCAGGACTACTCGGACGACGTCGTCGACGCGCTCGGCGAACGGACGCGGCGGCTGCTCGACGAGCTCGGCGGCAACAAGATCGAGCTCGTGGCGGCGCGCGAAGGCTTGACGCTGACGGTGTGATCGCCGACGCTCGCGCGCGATGCTTGACGAGCGGATCGAGGCGGACGGTCGGTTCGAGCGGGACGGTCGGTTCGAGCGGTTGCGCGCGGCGGCGCTGGCGCGGCTCGACGGCGTCGAGCCGGCACACGATGCGCTGCACGTCGAGCGCGTGATGGCCAGCGCGCGGCGGATCGCGGCGGCCGAAGGCGCGGACGTGGCGGTCTGCGAGACCGCGGCGCTGTTGCACGAGCTGTTCAATCATCCGAAGAATCATCCCGACTCGGCGCGCTCGGGCGACGTCTGCGCCGAGCACGCGATCGCGATGCTGCGCGAGCACGGGTACGACGCGCCGTTCATCGAGCGCGTGGCCTACTGCATTCGCGTGCACTCGTTCTCGCGCGGGATCGTGCCCGAGACGCTCGAAGGCAAGGTGCTGCAGGACGCCGATCGGCTCGACGCCATCGGCGCCATCGGGATCGCGCGCTGCTTCGCGACCTCGGCCGACATGAAGCGGCCGTTCTATGCGCCCGAAGATCCGTTCTGCCGCTCGCGCGCGCCCGACGACAAGCAGTGGGGCATCGATCACTTCTATCGCAAGCTGTTGCGCATCGGTGATGGGCTGCACACCGCGACGGCGCGCGCGATCGCGGCCGAGCGCGTGACCTTCATGCGTGCGTTCCTCGATCAGCTGGCGCGCGAGCTGCCGGAGAAATAGTCGAGCCAGGCGTCGACGCCGCGTATGCCGATGCGTGCCTCTTCGGTCGCCATCGTGCGGTCGTGCACGCCGAGCTGCGCGATGACCGGCATGCGGCGCGCGGGGCAGCGGTTGTAGGCGCGGACGAGCGCGCCGATCGTCTTCGGCGGGCGGCGCATCGGCGAGCCGAGCCGATCGGCGGCGCGCGGCTCGAACGACGGATCGGCGAGCAGCGCCGCGGCGACGAGCTGCGGGACGACCCAGCTGGTGCCGTCGATCGCGTCCCACAACGATGCGCACAACGCTTCGTCCGCGCCGCCGATTGCGATGGCGGCGGCGGCGATCACCTGATCGCGCCACGGGCCGGACAACAGGACCGACGCCTCGATACGCCACGCGCGATCGGCGCCGCCCGACAACAGCGCGCGCAGCTCGGCGATCGCGTCGGGCTCGGGAGACAGGAGCTTCGACGGCTCGGAACCGAACGCGCGCAGCATCAGCGCCGGACGCGACCGCTCGTGATCGCCGTGCCGCGCGACAGCTGCTGCGTGATCCCGACCAGCCCGGCGTGCATGAACATCGCCGTCAGCACGTGCCGCTCCGGCCCGCGCCCCACGATCCCCGCCGCCGTGGCCACGCTCACGCTGCCGCCGTCCCGCACCACGCGCGCGCACTCCTTGATCAGCTGCGGCGCCACCGATAGATCCGGCAGCCCCGACGTGCACAACGCATCCGCCGACGCATCCTCGAGCGCCAACCGCCCGCGCTCCAGCCGCGCGCGCACCGCGACGTGCCCCGCCTGCTCGATCGCGCGCGCCACCGCTTCGCCGAGCGCGACCACCTGCCGCTTGCCGCTGCCGGTGACCGGGACCGATCGCGCCAACGCCCGCGCACCACGCGCGGAGCCGACGCCAAGCGCCAACGCCAGATCGTCGACGTTCATTTCTTGCGGGCGAGCGGCGTGTGGCCCTTGGTGGCCGCGCCCGAGTGGTGCGCCAGCCACGCCTTGGCCAAGGCGCGATTGCGCGCCGTCTTGCGCAGCGCCAGCTTCTCCGCCATCCGATGCTGCTTGAACCTGGCGTGGATGGCGATGAAGTCGGTGTGATCGTTATCGCGCTCGCGCGCGTCGTGAATCTTGAGGTAGTTGCAGCGCGGCTCCTCGAGCAGCGGCGTCGCCTTCATGCGCCACCACAGGTTGTCCGCGATGAACTTGAAGTTGTTGTAGCTCTCCACGAAGAAGTCGATCTTGTGCTCCTTGATGGCGCCGCCCATGTCGTCGGCGCGCAGGCAGCCGTCGTGGCGCGTGCCGTCGGGCAAGAGCGCGCCGACCAGCTCGGGCACGTAGACCGTCGCGCCGATGGGGATGAAGCGCGGGTCGACCGCGATCGAGCGGAACGGCACCAGCGGCCGTCCCTGCACGCCGGCGCCGAGCGGATGCTCCGCCAGCGCGAGCGTCTTGAAGCAGGTGCCCATGCCGTAGTTGCAGTCGCCGTCGTAGTTGAGGACGCGGCCGTCGCGGAGGATCCCCGAGCCTTCGAGCTTGAGCTCGAACACGAACGCCGACGGGAAGCTGCCGATGTAAAAGCCGCCGCGCGTGTAGATCGCCGTGTCGTACGCCTCGGCCGCGTAGTCCGATTCGTATGCGATCCAATAGAAGGAGAGGCGGAAGCCCTCCTTCTCGGCGATCGGGTAGCCGCAGCACTCCTTGACCTTGCCGACGATGGCCAGCTTGTCCGGCCCGCGGCCGTAGATCTTGGTCGCGTCGAGCTTGTCGCCAGCGGCGGGCGGCGCCACCTTGGGCGCATCGAAGGCGCCATCGTCGGCGAGGATCTGCGCGGCCTCGAGCGCCGACTCCTGGGCGCGCGCGTTCCCGGCGAACGACAGCAGGCAAGCCAGGGCGAACGCAGCGCGCACGATCGTAGGATAGCCGAGCGCCACCCGGTCGGCAATTTGGTGTTACGATGTCGCCACCATGGGCCGAAGCGCGGCGTTGACCATCGTTCTGGCGGTGGGCTTCACCACCGCCACCTACCTCGGCATGCACTTCGTGGTGCTCCCGCGGCTGCCGGTGCACGCAGTCGATGTACCTTCGCTGAGCGGGCTGACACCCGACCAGGCGCGCGGCCTGCTCGAGCCGCGCGGCCTCCTGCTGATCCTCGACGAGGAGCGCCCCGACGAGCGCGCCACGCCGGGCACGCTCATCGACCAGCGGCCGCTGGCAGGGTCGCGGCTGCGTCGAGGCGAGGACGTGCACGCGGCGGTGGCCAAGGCGGTGCGCATGCCGAAGCTGGTGGGCCTGACCGCCGACGCAGCGCGTGATGCGCTCGACGGGCTCAAGCTCAAGCCGGGCGCGGTGACCGATGTCTCGTCGGCGACGGTGCCCAAGGGGCAGGTGCTGGCGCAGAACCCGGTGCCGGGCGCCGAGGGGCGGCCGGACGGGACCGTCGATCTGCAGGTGTCGAGCGGGCCGGCGGCGGCGGCGGTGCCGTCGGTGATCGGCAAGTCGAAGTCGACGGCGACCGACCTCTTGCAGAAGGCGGGCTTCGCGGTGGGCACCCTGCACGTGGGGTCGAACGACGATTACGACACGGGGATCGTGATTCGGCAGCAGCCGGCGGCCAATACGCAGGCGGCGCCGGGCACGAAGGTCGACCTCACGATCAACGACTGACGGCGATGCTGCCGCTCGACGCATGCGTGGGGCGGAGCGACGTCGGCGGCAAGGCCGAGACGTTGGCGCGGATGCGCGCGGCCGGGCTGACGGTGGCCGACGGCGTGGTGGTCGCCGCGGACGAGCGCGTGGATGCGGCCGAGCTGGGCGCGGCGTTGGCGCGGCTCGGCGGCGAGCGCTTCGCGGTGCGTTCGTCGTCGACGGTGGAGGACGCGGCCGGCGGGTCGGCGGCGGGCGTGTTCGAGTCGGTCGTGGACGTGCCGGCGGCGGAGGTGCGCACGGCTATCGACACGGTGCGGGCGAGCGCGGACGCGCCGGCGGTGACGGCGTACCTCGAGGCGCGCGGGCTCGTGCGCGCGGCGGTGCGCGTGGCGGTGCTGATCCAGCCGATGGTGCCGGCCGAATGTTATGGAGTCGCGCACTCGGGTGATGCGTTCGCCGTCGAGGAGCGCGCGCCGGGCGAGCCGGAGTGGGGCGACGTGCGCGCCCGCCGGGTGGCGCGCGACGATGCCGGCGCGCTGGCGACGGGGATGCGCGCGCTCGAAGCGATCGTGGGCGGGCCGGTCGATGCCGAATTCGCGCGCACCGCCGATGCGATCACGTGGCTGCAGGCGCGTCCGCTGGTGGCGGCGGCGCGCGTGACGGCGGCAGCGACGCTGGCCGAGCGCGGCCGCTGGCGGCTCGACGCCGAGCACAACCCCGATCCGCTGTCGACGGCGCAGGCGTCGCTCGTCGCGTTCGCCGACGGGCTCGGCGTGGGCGCGCGGCTGCGCGTGGTCGATCGCTACCTCTATGTCGAGGACGGCGCGGCGCGCGCACAAACGAAGATTCCGCTCGCCGAGCTGCGCCGCCGCTTCGACGGCGAGATCGCGCCCGACTGCGCGCGTGCGCTCGACGCGGCCGCCGCCGACGGCTCGCTCGACGCGGCGCTGACCGCGTACGCGCACGTGTACCGCCGCTATTACGGCGAGGTGTCGCCGTCGGTGGGCGCGGCGCGCAAGGCGCTGGCGAAGCTGGGCAACGACGCGCTCCTCGCCGGCGCGGGCGGCGCGACCGTCGAGCGCGATCAGCTGCTCTGGGAGCTCGGCCGCGGCGCCGCGACGCTCGACGGCTACAACGCGCGCTTCGGCGATCACGCGCCTTCGTGGGACGTGGCGACGGCGACCGATCGCGAGCGTCCCGATCGCGTGCGCGCGCTCGCCACCGAGCTGGCCGCGCAGTCGACGTCGCCGCGCGCGCGTCACGACGCCGCCGTTGCACGCGCCGATGCCGCCGCCGCGGCGCTCGTGCTCGACGACGCCGCGCGCGCCGAGCTGGCGACGCTGCGCGCGGTGCTGCCCATCGCCGAGGACGACGACCTCGTGTTCCTGCGCGCGCAAGCGGTCGTGCGCCGCGCGCTCTTCGCGCTCGGCGGCGACGACGCCTTCGAGGCCACGCTCGACGAAGCGCGCGCCGGCGATTTTTCGCACGCCGCCGCGCGCCGTCGCGAGCGTCAGGCCGCCGCCGCGCGAGTTCCGCCGCTCGAATTCGTCGACGGCGAGCCGCGCTGGCCGACGCCGCGCGCGCTTGATGTCCTGCGCGGCGCCGCCACCGCTGGCCAAGCGCGCGGTCGCGCCGTCGTCGTGCGCGCGCTGGCCGATGCGCCCGCCGCGCTGCCGCCCGACGCCGTGCTCGTGGTGCCCGCGATCGTGCCGTCGCTGACTCCGCTCGTCGCTCAGGCGCGCGCGCTCGTCACCGATCACGGTGGCGCGCTCTCGCACGGCGCCACGCTCGCGCGCGAATACGGCGTGCCGGCCGTGCTCGGCGTCGGCCGCGCCACTGCGATCGCCGACGGCGCCGCGCTGTGGGTCGACGGCGCGCGCGGCCGTGTCTACGTGCTCGGCTAGCGACGCTACGAAGTCGGCGGGAGCGGCGCTACGTGCCCGTCGTCGGCGGTGCCGACGCGGCCGGCGTGCCGTTGCGCCCGTCGTTCACGCGCTCGCGCAGCTCCTTGCCCACCTTGAAGAAGGGCAAGCGCTTCTGCTGCACCTTCACCGCCTCGCCGGTGCGCGGATTGCGCCCCTCGTACCCCTTGTACTCGCGCACGGTGAAGCTGCCGAACCCGCGGATCTCGATGCCGTCGCCCTGCTTGAGCGCGTTCACCATCGAATCGAAGATGGTGTCGACGATCTGCTCCGCCCGCGCCTTGGGCAGGCGCAGCTTGTCGGCGACTTGGTCAATGAGCTCGCTCTTCGTGATCGGCATCGGGTTTTGCAAACCTACTTGCTTGTCGTCGGCTGGTCAACACCCGTGGGCGCTCGCGCGGGCAACGAGCCGGGCGCCGTCCAGCGACGGTAGCCACGGAAGAAGCTGTACTCGTCGCAGTTGTGACGAGCGTAGAAGTCGATGACGTCGGCCCATCCCGTATGCGCTTCGGCGGCCGACGCTTGGATGTCACGCCATGGTACGAAACTGCACTCCTTCGCCGGCGGCGGCACTTTGTGGCCGGCGGCGGTGCGTGGGTCGAGCCCGAGCTGCACCGGGTTGAGCCGACTGACGTAGTAGTAGCCGAGCCAGGTCAGCTCCATCGCTTCGATGCCGTTGACCCGCAGCGTCTGCCCCTTGTGCCACAAGCACTCGGTGCGCTCGGCGGTCTCGCCCGGCTTGAGCGCGATCGCGTTGTGCTCGATGGCGCCCTGCGACTGGCAGTTCTCGGGATGGCTCACCGTCGTCGGCACGAAGTAGGCGAGCGGCTTGTCGGTGCGATTGGTGATCGACAAGACGATGTGCTCGTACTTGAAGCCCTGCCCCGACGGCGTGCGCGCCCACTCCTTGATCACGCGCGTCGCCACCTTGAGGTGCGGCGTCTCGATCTGGTCCTTCTCGATCTTCATCGAGCGCGGCTCGGTGAGCTCGGCGGCGTAGGTGTTGGGCTCGGCCATCGTCTTCGGATCGATGGCGGCTACCTTGTAGCGTTTGGCGTCGTCCTCGGTCGACGCTTTGTAGTACTCGGGGGAGTAGCGGATGATGCGTCCGACACTTTCCGCCGGTGCCGGCGGTGGTGGCGGAGGAGGCGGCGGTGGCTCCTTCTGTAGGAAGCGCAGCGACACCACGGCACCGACGATCACGACCGCGCAGATCGCGACGCCGATGCCAAGAAGCGCGTTGCCGGAGAGACCCTTGGGTTGCTGCTGCCCGCGAGGTGGGACGGCCACGCGTTTACGTTACCGGGCGACGTGAAACAGCGCAACATCACCTACGTTGGCGCCAGCTGTTCACCTTGACGGAAGCGCGCGCGATCCCATCTAATCGAAGCGAAGTGCGCAACGTGCGTCGTCTCTCCCTGACCGCCGCGGTGTTGTTCCTGGTCGTCGCGTGGGCGGTTCCGGCGCGCGCCGATCGCGTAGACACGCTATGCCGTGCGCTGACCAGCGACCCGAGCTGGCGCGTGCGACTGCAGGCGGCGGTGGTGCTCGGCAAGCTGCGCGATCCGCGCTCGGTGCCGTCGCTGGTCAAGGCGCTCTCCGACGACAACGAGACAGTGCGTGGGCTGTCGGCGCAGGTGCTCGGCGAGATCGGGGCGCCGAGCGTGGTGATGGCGCTCGATCGCGCGCGGCGCTCGGATCCGTCGGCATTCGTGCGCCACCGCGCCGCCGAGGCGCTCGCCAAGATCGCGCCCGACTCGCAGGCCAAAGGGGGCGGCGGCGGCTCGCGCGCGCTGCACGTCGAGGTCGGCGGCGTCGGCATGAAGGGCGGCACGCACGGCTCGCCGGAGCTGACGGCGCGGCTGCGCGAGTACATCATTCGCGAGCTGCAGCGCACGCCGGGGCTGACGCTCGAGGGCAAGCCGCTGTCGGGTTTTCTCATCGACAGCTCGATCACCAACGTGTCGCGCAAGCTGACCGATCAGTGGGTCGAGATCACCTGCGAGGTCAGCTTCGTCGTCGGACGGCTGCCGTCGCGCGCGATGGTCATGATGACCTCGGGCGGCGCGACGGTGCAGGCGCCGCGCATGGGCTACCGTCCCGACAAGGAGCGGGCGCTGCAGTTCGACGCGCTCGAGGGGGCGGTGCAGGGGGCGCACGAGAACCTCCTGGCGTTCCTGAAGACGCAGAAGCAGATGTAGCCGGAAGGCGGCGCCGCGACTGGCGTACAATTCCGCTACGAGCGATGGGGTATCTCGCCTACTACCTGTTCTTCTTCGTCATCAGCTATACGCTGCGCTATCCGTGGCTGCTGGCGGCGGTGGTCGTGGTCTGGCTCTCCCGTCGCTGGCTGCCCGATCCGTATCTGTACTTCAAGCACGCGGGGCACGTGCGGCGACTGAAAGCCGAGATCGCGCACAACGCGGAAAATGCGACCGCCCGCAGGGATCTGGCGAAGATCTGGCTGGCCAAGAAGAGGCCGCGGCGCGCCATCGTGCTGCTCGAAGAAGCGCGGCGGCGCGATCGGGACTCGGCGGAGCTGCCGCTGCTCCTCGGCACGGCGCTCTACGGCGCGGGCCGCGCCGACGAGGCGCTGCCGCTGCTCGTCGAGGCGGCGGGCAAGAACGAGCGGCAGATGTACGGCGAGGCCTATCTCGTCGCGGGCAAGGCGCTGCGCGCGCTCGGGCGGTTCGCCGAGGCGGAGGATGCGTTCGCGCGCTATCTGGCGATCAACTCGTCGTCGGTCGAGGGGCGCGTGCTGCTGGCGTGCGTGCGGCGCGAGCTGAAGGACGCGGCCGGGGCCAAGGCGGCGACGCGCGAGGCGCTCGAGACGTTCGCGGCGGTGCCGCGCTTCCGGCGGCGCGCGGAGCTCAAGTGGTACGTGCGCGCGCGGCTCATGACGCTCGGGCTGGCGTAGCAGATCGTATCTGATAAGGTGTTCAGCATGGCGACGCTGCACCTGCACGCGACCGCGGAAGCGGTAGAGGCGGAGTGGCGGCGGGCGTTGGCCGCCGGCGGCATCGTCGAGCTGGGGCTCGGGCGGGCGACGGCGCGCGAGCTGGTGGAGGCGGCGGCGACGGCGGCGCCGGGCGCAGTCGGGGCCCAGCTGCGGCTCGGGCCGATCGGCGAGCGGCTGGTGGTGGACGTGGTGGCCGAGGGCGCGGCCAAAGACCCTGGGAGCACGCTCGGGGCGATCGCCACGAGCCGCGGGCTGCGCAAGAGCCTGGGCAGGATCTTCGGCGCGCTCGGGCGTGTCGACGTCGGGCCGGGCGAGCTGCAGCGCGCGGCGCTCGATGTGGGCGGCATCGCCGGGGCGCACGCGCGCGAGATCGCGGCGCGGCTCGCGGCCTACCACAAGCATCTGGCGGGCGGCGGGCTCGCCGACGAGGCGGCGTGGTGGCGCGCGGGATGTCGCGCGATCGCCGAGGGCGCGCCGGTGCCGATGCTCGCCGACGTCGACGTCGTCGAGACGCACGATCTCGTCGAGTGGGACGGCGCGATGCTGCGCCTGCTCGATGCGCTGCTCGCGCGCGGGCTGGCGGTGCGCGTGGTGGTGCCGGCGGTGGCGGAGCTGATGCCGTCGGCGGCGCGCGCGCTCGGCCCGCTGCACGCGGCGCTCGAGGCGCGGCACGACGCGCATCGGCTCGAGCGCGTCGAGGCGCCGCTGCCGCGCGCGGGCGCGATCGATTACACGCTGGCGCCGACGCCGTCGGCGGAGGCACGGCACGTCGCCGAGCGGGTGCGCGACCTCGTCGACGCCGGCGTGGCGCCGGAGACGATCGCGGTGTGCGCGGCGACGCCGGAGCGGCGCGCGCGGTTGGAGACGGCGCTCGGGCGCTACGGCGTGCCGGTGGCGGCGCGGCGGCCGCCGAGCGCGGTGGAAGCGCCGCCGGTGCGCATCGCGCTCGAGCTGCTCGCGCTCGCCGACGACGGTGTGCCGCGCGAGCGCTTCATCCAGCTCATCACCTCGCGCTACGTGGCGGGCGCGGCCGAGGGAAAAAATGGGTTGGTGCTGCCGCACGAGATCGCGGCGGCGCTCCGGCAGGCCTACGTCACCGACGCGACGGGGCGCGGCTACGCCGACGGGCTGGCGGCGTGGGCGCGCGGGCAGTTCCGCAACGTGCTCGGATCGGGCAAGGCGCAAACGATCTGCGAGCACGTCGATTGGCTGGTGCAATTGATCCAGTCGCTGCCGGCGGAGGCGACGGTCGAGCGGCACGCGGCCCGGCTGCGCGTGGTGCTGGAGAAGCTCAAGCTCTTCGAGAAGGCGCGCGGGTTTCGCAAGGATCGATCGAGCACCGAGGTCGGGCTCGACGAGACGCGGGCGATCGCGCGCGATCAGGCGGCGATGCGCGAGCTCGACGTGGCGCTGGCCGATCTGCCGCGCGCGGCGGCGCGGGCCGGGCTGCGCGCGACGAAGTTGACGCGGGGGCGCTTTTCGCGGCTGCTCGGCGAGCTGCTCGCGTCGTCGCGGGCGCGCGCCGGTGGCGTGCGCGGCGCGGCGGTGGAGCTCGGCGACTTCGCGGGGCTGGCCGGGCGGCGCGTGGCGCACCTGTTCGCTTGCGGGCTCGTCGACGGCGAGGTGCCGGCGCGGCCGCCCGAGGATCCGCTGCTCGGCGACGACGAGCGCACCGCGCTCAACCGCGCGCTCGGCGGCCATGTGCTGCCGCTGGCGGCGCGGGCGATCGATCAGGCGGCGCTCGCCTTCTGGGTCGCGCTCGGGGCGGCCGACGCGGCGCATCTGTCGTGGACGAGCGGCAACGAGGATGGCGCGCCGCTGTTGCGCTCGCCGCTCGTCGAGGAGCTCGATCCGCCCAAGAGCGTGGTGGTGCGGCTGGCGCGCGATCCGATCCCACGCCTCGCGCATGCGCGCACCGTCGATGAGGCGACCGCGCGCGTGGTGCTCGAGGTGCGCGGCGATCGCGCCTCGCGGCTGAGCGCGGCCGACGTCGAGGCGGCGGCGCTGTTGCCGGCGATCGCGCGGCACGATCCGCCGCGGCTCGGGCGGCTCGAGCATCTGGTGGCGGTGGAGCGGCAGCGCCATCGCTTCTTCGTCGGCGACGTCGAGGCGCACGGCTACGTCGGCGCGCTGCGCGACGGTGAGCTGCTCGCCGCGCTCGCCGGCGCCAAGCTGCCGGGTCGACGCGAGGACGCGCTGTCGGCCACGAGCGTCGAGGCGTACGCCGCCTGTCCCTTCAAGTTCTTCCTGCGCAACGTGCTGCGCGTCGGCGAGCTCGAGGAGGTCGACGACGAGATCGATCACCGCACGCTCGGGCGGCTCTATCACGACGTGCTCGAGCAGCTCTTTTCGCGGCTCGGCAAAGAGGGGCGCTTTCCCATCGTCATCGACGAGGCGGTGATCGATCTGGCCGACGAGGTGTGCGACGACGTGATCGCCGAGTGGCGGCGCACCGAGCCGCTCGGCCATCCCGCGCTGTTCGCCGTCGAGGAGCGGCGGCTGCGCGAGCGCGTGCAGGCGGTCTTGCGCACGGAGGCCGACAACGTGCCGGCCGAGGGCTGCATGCCGGCGCACTTCGAGCGCGCGTTCGGACCGCTGCCGTTCGGCGACGTCTGGGTGCGCGGCAAGATCGATCGCATCGACGTCGGCGTCGGGCGCGCGATGGTGCTCGACTACAAGACTGGCGGCAAAAAGGGGCTGGCCGAGCAGGCCAAGGACGACGCCCTGTGCGTGACCAGCTGGCAGCTGCCGATCTACGCGGCGGCGGCGCGCGTCGAGCTCGGGCTGTCGTCGGTGGAGGCGTCGTTCTACTCGCTGCGCGAGGCGGCGCTGACGCGGGCGGTGCGCGAGCCGGCCGACTTCGAGGACAAGCTGTCGGCGCTGCACGCGCGCATGCGCGCGGGGGACTTCGCGGTGCGGCCCGTCGAAGAGGCGTGCGAGCGCTGCGGGATGGAGGCGGCGTGTCGGGTGCGGCAGCTCAAGCGCGCGGAGGACTCGTGATGGCGCCGCTGGAGACGCCGCTCGAGCGAATTGCGCGCTTCCAGCAGGACCTGGTCGTGCGCGCCGGCGCCGGCACGGGCAAGACGCACGCGCTGGTCACGTTGTACCTGCATCTCGTCGGTGGCGTGACGGCGTCGCGGCGGCGGGTGATGCCGGCGAAGATCGCGGTGGTCACGTTCACCGACAAGGCGGCCGGCGAGCTCAAAGAGCGCATCCGAACGCGGCTCGGCGCCGTCGCAGCGGCCGCGGCGGCCGCCGATGCCGACGAGCTGGCGCGGATCGAGCCGACGTTGGTGGCGGCGGCGCGCACGCTCGGCGTCGAGCTGCCCGAGGCGGCGGCGTGGGCCGAAGCGCTGGCGTCGCTGGGCGCGGCGCCGATCGGGACGTTCCATACGTTCGCGGGCAATTTGTTGCGGCGGCACGCGGCGCGCGCGGGGCTCGATCCGGAGTACACGCTGCTCGACGAGACCGAAGTGACGGCGCGGGCGACGCAGGCGGCGGAGCGGGCGATCCTCGATGCGCTCACCAGCGGCGACGAGCACGTCGAGGAGCTGGTGGCGCAGTACAACTTCCGCGCCGTCGGGCGCATGCCGGGCCTCGTCGAGCGGCTCGTCGATCTGCGCGCGCGGCGGGCGGAGGAAGGGCGCGGCGCCGACGGGCTCGACGCCAACTATGATCTGGCGGCGGCGGAAGCGGCGCGCGACGCGGCGGTGGCGCGCTTCACGGCGATCGCGCGGCGGTTGCCGGAGCTCCTGCCCGAGATCTCGGCCAAGTCGGCCAGCGCCACGGCGGCGCGCGAGCTGTGCGCGCGGCTGCCGCTGCTCGACTTCGCGCGCGGCGACGACGTGGCCGAGGTGATGCGCGCGGTCAAGAAGATGCGCGTGGCCGCGACCGACGAGTGGAAGAAGGCGTTGCAGGCGGCCGAGGAGCCGATCCTCGACGCGCTGACGGCGGTGCGCGCGGTGCCGCTGGCGGCGGCGTTGACGCGGCTCCTCGCCAGCGTCGACGGGAACTATCGCGCCCACAAGCGGCGCGCCGGCGTCGTCGACTTCGCGGACCTGTTGACGATGGCGCGCGATCTGTTGCGCGACGACGCGGCGGTGCGCGGGGCGGTGCGGGCGCGCTACGACGCCGTGCTCGTGGACGAGTTCCAGGACACCAACCCGGTGCAGGCCGAGATCGTGCGGCTCGTCGGTGGCCGGCAGCCCGATGACGACGGCGCGCGGCTGTTCGTGGTCGGCGATCGCAAGCAGTCGATCTACGAGTTTCGCGGCGCCGACGTCGCCGTGTTCGCGCGCGCGACCGAAGAGGTGATCGCGCGCGGCGGCGCGGAGGAGCTGCTCGTCGAGTCGCGGCGCTCGGCGCCGGCGCTGCTCGGGCTGACCAACGCGGTGTTCACGCGCGCGCTCGCCGGCTACGAGCCGGACAAAGATGATCTGCGGCCGTTCCGCAAGGACGCGCTGCCTGGGGCCGGCGCCGAGCTCATCACCGTCGCCGTCGGGCCGAGCGCGGAGTGCCGGCTGCGCGAGGCGCGGGCCATCGCGCGGCGGATCGCGGAGCTGCGCGCGGGCGGGCGCAAGCTCGGCACGATGGCGGTGCTGCTGCGCCGCTTCTCGCACCTCTACGACTACCTCGATGCGCTGCGCGCGCACGCCATTCCCTACTTCGTGGTGCGTGGGCGCGGCTTCTTCGCGGCGCAGGAGGTGCGCGACCTGGCGTGCGCGCTGTCGGTGATCGACGATCCCGACGATCTGCTGTCGCTGGTGGCGCTCTTGCGCTCGCCGATCGTCGGGGTCTCCGACGAGACGGTGGCGCGGCTGTCGCTCGCCGGCGTGTTGCGCACTCGCATCCTGCTCGATCCGGCGACGGCGCTGCCCGCGTCGCTGGCGCCGGCGGAGCGCGACGGGCTCGATCGTTTTCGCACGCGCTTCCGCGAGCTGCGGCTGGTGGCCGATCGGCTGGGGCCGGCGGCGTGCGCGCAGGCCATCGTCGACGACGGCGATCTGGTGGCGGTGCTGGCCTCGACGCCCGACGGCGAGCAGCGCGTGGCCAACCTCATGCGTCTCGTCGAGAAGGCGCGCGAGTTCGAGGAAAAGGGCGGCGATCTGCGCGCGTTCGCCAATTGGTTGCGGCGCGCGGCGGCGCCGGGCGGCGAGGCGCAGGCGGCGGAGGCGCAGGTCGCCGACGAGAACGACGACGTGGTGCGCGTGATGACGGTGCACCAGGCCAAGGGGCTCGAGTTCCCCGTCGTGTTCGTGCCGGCGTGCGGGGCGCTCGAGCGCGCCGATCATGCGCCCATCGTGTACGACGCCGAGGAGGGCCTCGGGCTCAAGCTGCGCGACGCGCGCGGGCGGCGCGTGTTCGTGCACTCGACGGCGTCGCGGCGCGTGTCGGAGGCGCGGCAGCGGCGGCAAGCGGCGGAGTCGCTGCGCGTGTTCTACGTCGCGGCGACGCGCGCGCGCGACCTGGCGGTCTTCTCGGGCGAGCCGGTGTGGGCGCACCAGACGTGCTGGCGGCAGCAGCTCGACGCCATCGCGGCCGACGACGCGACGCGTCCGCTCTTGCGCGTGGTCGACGGCGATGCGCTGCCGGCGCCGGCGGAGGCGATCGTGGCGCGCCCGTCCGTCGAGAGTGAGCCGGTGGAGACCATCGCCGCACGCGCGGCGGCGCGGCTGCACCAGATCGTCACGCGGCCGGCGCCGCGGCCGGGCAACGTCACGGTCGCGGTCACGCAGCTGGCCGACTTCCAGCTCTGCCCGCGGCGCTATCAGCAGTTTCACGCGCTCGGGCTGCAGGAGCATCCGGCCTCGTCGCGCGCGGCCTCGCCCGAGGTCACCGTCGACGTCGACGGCGGCGACGCGCTGCCGCAGCTCGATCCGCTGCGGCGCGGTACGCTGGCGCATCGCCTGCTTGAGCGCGCACCGTTCCGCGCCGGCGGCGTCGACGAGGCGGCGCACGCGGAGCTCGATCGCCTGCTCGCCGCCGACGGCTACGAGACCAAGGATCCGCTCGTCGCCGAGGTGCGCGCGCACGTGGCGGCGTTCCTCGACACGCCGTTCGCCCGCGCGCTCGACGGCGTGGCGGTGCGGCGCGAGCTGCCGTTTCTCTTGTCGGTGCCGTACGACGGCGGCGTGCTCTACCTGCGCGGGCAGATGGATCTCGTGGTGCTCACCTCCGACGGCGTCACCGTCGTCGACTACAAGCACGCGCGCCTCGGCGAGCCCGACGACTATCGCTTCCAGCTCGACGCCTACGCGCTGGCGGCGCGGCGGCTGTATCCGGCGGCACCGTCGGTGCGCACGGGCCTGGCGTTCCTGAAGGAGGGCGATCCGTCGCCGCAGATCGCGCCGGCGCCGCCGTCGGCGCCATTCGAGACCGAGCTGGCCGCGCTCGGCCACACGCTCGCCGCGGCGCGCGCCGCCGACGCCTGGGAGCAGCGGCCGCTCGCCACCTGCCATCGGCTGCGCTGCGGCTTCATCTATCGTTGCTACCCGGCGGAGCGATGAGGCGCGCGCTGGTCACGGCGATCCTGTTGGCCGCGTCGGTCGCCGCCGCCGATCCCAAGCCGCCGAAGCCGGTGCTCCTGCCGCCGCCGAAGGCGGACGACTCGTTGGCGCCGGCGCGCGTCGATCAGGCGCTCCTCGATCGCGCCTACAAGCGCGCGCAGGCGACGCGCAACATCGGCATCGGGCTGGCGGCGCCGGGCGTGGCGCTGAGCATCCTCGGCGGCGTGCTCATCGGCTTCGGCTCGACGAGCCCCAACCTGTTCGACCAGGTCGACAAGATCATCGCCGGCGTGATCACCGGCGGCGCCGGCCTGGTGATCGGCATTCCCGGCGTCTACTTCTGGTCGACGGGCCAGGACGACATGGACTCGGTCGTGTGGCGCCGCCGTCAGATGCTCACTTCGTCGCCGCGGTGATCGTCTCGAGCCCGCCGAGGTACGGACGCAGCACCTTCGGCACCTCGATGCTGCCGTCGGCGCGCTGGTAGTTCTCCATGATCGCGATCATGGTGCGCGGCAGCGCCAGGCCCGAGCCGTTGAGCGTGTGCACGAGGCGCGGCTTGTCTTTTCCGGATTTCGCGCGAATCATCGCGCGGCGCGCCTGGAAGTCGCCGAACGTCGAGCACGACGACACCTCGAGCCACTCGTTGCAGCCCGGCGCCCAGGTCTCGAGGTCGTACTTCTTGCACGCGGCGAACGACAGATCGCCCGTGACCATCTCGACGAGGCGATAGGGCAGCTCCAGCCGCTCGAGGATCGCGGCGGCGTCGGCGACCAGCGCGTCGAGCTCGGCGAGCGACGTCTCGGGCGCGACGAACTTCACCATCTCGACCTTGTCGAACTGGTGGCCGCGCTTGATGCCGCGCGTGTCCTTGCCGTGCGCCATCTTCTCGCGGCGGAAGCAGGCGGTGTAGGCGACGTGCTTGATGGGAAGCGCGTCGGCGTCGAGCACCTCGTCGCGGTACATGTTTGTGACCGGCACTTCCGCGGTCGGTACCCAGTAGTAGTCTTCTTCGGCGTCGCGGTAGAGGTTCTCGCCGAACTTGGGCAGCTGCGCCGTGCCGACGAGGCACTCGCCCTTGACCATCTGTGGCGGGTAGACCTCGGTGTAGCCCTGCTCGACGTGGACGTCGATCATCCACGCGATGAGCGCGCGCTGCAGCCGCGCGCCGACGCCGCGCAGGATGTAGAAGCGCGAGCCCGAGATCTTCACGCCGCGCTCGAAGTCGATGAGGCCGAGCTCGGTGCCGAGGTCCCAGTGCGGCTTGGCCGGAAACGTGAATTCACGAATTTTGCCGACCTGGCGCACGACCTTGTTCTCGGCGTCGCTCCGGCCCGCCGGTACCGACGGATCGGGCAGGTTCGGCAGCTGCAGCGCCAGCGTCTGCATCTCGGCGTCGAGCGCGGCGATCGCCGTGTCGGCCTGCGCGATCTGACCTTTGAACCCTTCCATGTCCGCGATGAGCTGCTTGCGCTTCTCCGGATCCTTCTCGCGCCCGACGGCGGCCGACCCGGTGTTGCGCTTCTGCTTGAGCTCGTCGCTGGTGGCCACGATCTGGCGGCGGCGGGTGTCGATGTCGAGCAGCTTGCGCGCGGTTGCGGCGGCGTCCTCGTCGAAGAGACGGTCGCGATAGGTCGCAATCACTTGCTCGGGCTGGTCGCGAAGCAGCTTCAGGTCGATCATCGTCGGTAACTCTCGACGCCGCCCCCGGTTGTGTCAAGCGCCCGCCTGAAGGGGGAGCAGGCCTTGTGGTCATGGTTTTGCAAAACCATGTCGGTGAGCCGCGAGGGAGGCCCCGTGAAAATTTCGAAGGATCGCGTCGTGTGCATGGATTACACCATTCGGCTGGGCACCGGCCGAGTGGTCGAGACCAGCGTCGGGCAGGAGCCGCTGACGTACCTGCACGGGCGACGGCAGATCGTTCCCGGCGTCGAGCGGGCAATCGAAGGGCTCGAGTCGGGCGCGCTCTTGGAGGTCGTCGTTCCGCCGGGCGAAGCGTACGGTGATCGCGACCCCTCTGGCGTCTTCGTCGTACCGCGCGCCGCCTTTCCGGCGGACGAGGAGATCGGCCCGGGCATGATGTTCTCGGCCTCGCGCCCCGACGGCAAGAGCATCACCTTCCGCGTCATCGAGGCGAACGAGGAGCTCGTGCTGGTCGACACGAATCACCCGCTGGCGGGTGAGACGCTGCACATCTCGATTCACGTGCACAACGTGCGCTCGGCCACGACCGACGAGCTGTTCACCGGACGCGCGCAGGCTGAGGCCCAGGCGCAGCAGCCGCACTATCTCGCCTGATCTCCGCGCGGAGCCGTCACTTGCTACCGGGCTGCGCGTAGCCCCAGCGCCGCATCATCCCCGCCACTTCGCTCGACGACTTGGCCGTCGCAGGCAGCGTCAGCGATGTGATCGGATTCGGATCACGCCACAACAGGATCTCGCCACGATCGCCGGGCTGCGGCGGACGCGCCGCGTCGATCCAGGTCAGGCGCTCACCGTCGAGGCGCAGCTCGTCGGCGCCGGCGAGCAGCGGCAGCGCAAACTCGCCGAGCAGCACCTGACGCGCCGTCACCGGCGTGCCGTCGCGCTTGAGCGCGAGCGTGATGCGCGCCGTCGGCGGGTCGATCGCCAGGTCCACCTCTGCCGCGCCGCGCAGGGTCAGCCGCAGCGTGTGCGCATCGACGGGCGAGGCTTCGGCGCCGGCCACGCCGCGCAGCGAGATCGCGCCGTCCGACTGCAGCGTCCCGTCGACGACGTGAGCGCGCTCGTCCGGTGCCACGCGCAGGTGGACGACCGCGACCGGCGCGTCACGCGGCGTCGGCGCCTCGCGATCGAAGAGCGCGCGCATCTTCGCCAGCTCGTCTGGATCGCGCTCCGCCAGGTCCGTATGCTCCGCCGGATCGTGCGCGACGTCGTACAGCTCCTCGGTGCGCACCACGCGCCGGCCGCCGTCGAGCGTGAGCCGCCCGTCGCTGCGCCGCAGATAGGCCCAGCCGCCCGCGCGCACCACGCGCACGTCCTGGCCCTCGACGAACGCCGGCCGCTCCGGCGGCTTGGCGCCGTGCCACAGCGGCACCAGCGAGCGCCCGCGCTCGCCGTCGCGCGGCGCCATCCCCACCAGCTCGCGGATCGTCGGCTCCAGATCGACGAAGCTCACCTGCTCGGGGATCGTCGTCTTCGGGATGGTGCCCGGCATGCGCATGACCAGCGGCACGCGCAAGAGCTCGTCGTAGCCCGACCAGCCGTGGTGGTGCAGCGTCGGTTGATGCAGCGCCTCGACGGTCTCGGAGTGCGCGTGGTCGAAGATCTCGCCGTGATCCCCGACCACCACCACGAGCGTGCGCTCGGACAGCTTCAGCCGATCGAGCGCGTCGAGCACGCGGCCGAGATAGTCGTCGGCGTACGCGGCTTCGGCGAGATAGGCGCGCGCCATCGGGTCTTCGGGGAACGGCATCGCCGGCACCTTCGCCAGGTAGGCGGGCGGCGGCGTGTACGGCCAGTGCGGCGCGTCGTAGTGCAGGTGCAGGAACCACGGCTCGTCGCGGTGGGCCTCGATGAACGCGACGGCGGCGTTGCTGATCGCCGGCGTGTCGAGCACGGGATGGCGGATGTCGGCCACCTCCTCGAATCCGAGGGTCAGCCCGATCTGCGGATAGCCGAGCAGGAAGAAGTTGTTGCCGATCGCCACCGAGCGATAGCCGCGCGCCGCCAGCACGCGCGGCAGGAGCGGCGGTGCGATGGCGTAGAAGCGGCGACGGTCCCCGTCGGAGGGGATCATCTCCTCGGCGCCCTGGCCGAGCGCCGTCGGCAGATCGCCACCGAGCATCGCCAGCACCGATGGGCGCGTCCAGGTGGCGGCGGTGATGGCCTGCGTGAAGGAGGTGCCGTCGGCGGCGAGCGCGCGCAGTCGCGGCATCGCCGGCAGCGCGTCGACGCGCAGGGTATCGATGACTACGAAGAGCACGTTCGGCGTGGGCCGGCCGGCGCCGCGATCGACGATGAGCGGATCGCCCCAGAACGCGGGCGAGCTACCGTGCGTGACGAGCGCGATCTGGTGTGCGCCGGCCTCGAGCGGCTGCGTGACGGCGATCCACGCGCCCGCTTGCGCCGCCGGGACGGTGCGCTCCAGGCGCGGCTTGCCGTCGATCTCGACGACGAACTGGACGTCGCTGCCGCCGGGCGGGACCGCGAGCCACGCCTGCAACTCGCCGTGGGCCGCGCGCGGCGACGAGAACAGGTAGCGCGTCTCGCCCGGCGCGAAGAGCGCGCGCTTGGACTCGTAGACCGCGCGCGTGCGGTTCCATACCGGATCGAAGCGCAGCGTGCGCGCCTTCTGCGGCGCGATCGGATGCGGCGTGCCGTACGAGGCGACGTCGGCGTCGGCCAGCGCCAGCTCGACGACGCGAAAGACCTCGTCGCCGCGCAGGCCAGTGTAGGGATCGACCAGCTTGGCCGGATAGCCGAGCGCGTTCCACGCCTCCGAGAGGGGCGGCGACGTCAGCGTGGCCTCACCCGCGTGATCGACGAAGCGATAGGCGATGCCGTCGCCCGGCGCGCGCGGACCGGGCGCAGCTGCCGGCTTGTCGGCGGGGGCCACCGTCGGCGCCGACGCCGCCGGGCGGCCGCAGCCGGCGACGAGGAGGGCGAGCGCGAGGGCGCGCCTCATCGCGGCACCAGAAAGTCGCCGCGCAGGGTCATGCGCTTGTCCTCGAGCATCCAGTGCTGCAGCTTGCCGCGCAGGGTCGCGGCGACGTCTGGATGCGCGGCGAGCACGTCGGTGCGCTCGTCGGGATCGGCGGCGAGATCGTACAGGCTCCAGCGCACGCCGCCGCGCGTCGGACGGTAGAGCAGCTTCCAGCGCTCGGTGCGAATGGCGCGGTGCTTGCCGACGATGACCGTGTCCTGCCACTCCGGGCGCAGGTAGATGTCGTCATCGGGCGCGAGATCGGTGACGCCGGTGATGGTGGGGTAGGGGATGCGCTCGTCGGGCTCGAAGCCGGGGCCGTTGGCGACGAACCACAGCTCGGTCTCCTGGTAGGCGTCGAGACCGAGCGAAGGGCGCTCGCCGCGCAACAGAGGTCCGAGGTCGACGCCGTCGGTGGGCGGCGGCTTCACGCCGACCAGGTGGGCCAGCGTCGGCACGAAGTCGACGTCGCGCACGATGCCGGGCACGTCGTGTGCGGCCAGATGATCGTGCGGATCGATCCACACCCACGGCACGTGGTCGGCGGCGCTGCCGCGCAGATGATCGCCGTGGCCCATGCCGCGCTCGGGCAGGTCGTAGAGGTTTTCGCCGTGGTCGGCGAGCAGGACGACGATGGTGTCGTCGCCGAGACCGTCGCGATCGAGGCGATCGAGGATGCGTGCGATGGCCGCGTCGGTGGCAGCGACGGCGCCGTCGTAGAGCGCGCGGATCTGCGTGCGGTCGGCTTCGGTCGCGGGCGCCGGCGCCAGCGGCGGCTTCTGATAGCGATAGGGGCCGGCGTAGTCGTGCGCGCCGAAGCGGCGGTAGTACGGATCCGGAGAGGCGTACGGGAAGTGCGCCGCCGAGAAGAACACGGTGAGGAACAGCGGCTGGCCGTCGGTGTCGTCGAGCGCGGCGATGGCGCGATCGGCGAGGCGCGCCGGATCCGACAGCTCCGGCATCGCCGCCACCGCCGGAAACAGGCGGCGGCCGAGGCTGCTGGTCGCGTACGGCAGGACGTTGGGATGCACCTGCAGGCCGCGCTGCGCGACGATCGTCTTCATGTCGAAGAACGGCACGTCGACGTGGTCGAAGCCCATCGGCGTGCGCGAGAAGATCTCGCCGGCGTAGTCGCTGATGACCGACGTGCGATAGCCGGCCGCGTGCAGCGCCGCCGGCAGCGCCGGGCCGATCGCCGCGCGTTGTGCCGCCGACGGGAACATGTGGCGGATGCCGTGATGGTGTGGATAACGGCCGGTGAGCAGCGTGACGAACGACGGGAAGGTGCGCGGCACCGTCACGTGCGCCTCGCGGAAGCGGACGCCGCGCGCGGCGAGCTTGGCGAGCGTGGGGAAGCGCTTGGCTTCATCCGGCGAGAACACGCGATCGGCGCGCAAGCTGTCGACGGCGATGAGGAGGATGTTGGGCCGCCGGCCGGCGTGGCCGGGGTGGTGCCGGTGCGCGGCCAGCCCGACGACGGCGACGACGAGCAGGAGCGCGCCGAGGGTCGCCCAGCGCAGCGGGCGTAGCCGGACCGCGGCGTCGAGCCAGCGGCGCGCCAACGTGCGGCCGGCGCTGGTGACGAGCGGCCCAGCGACGAGGCCGACGAGCAGCACCGCGAGCAACGCGTCGAGGATGGTCGCGGTCGCGTGCTCGGTCAGCCACACCATGAGCGCGCGGCGGACGCCGCCGCGGTCGTAGAACGCCTCGGAATAGAGCTGCGGATAGTGCACGACGCTGCGCACGAAGAAGAAGGCGTGACCGACGAGCGCCGCCGCCACGCCGCGCAGGACGCGCACGCGCGTGGTCGACGTCTGCCAGCGCGCGCGATCCCACCAGGCACCGAGCAGCGCGCCGACGCCGCCGAAGATCGCGCCCATCACGAGGTAGGTGCCGAGGATGCTCAGCTGATCGCGCGCGATCTGCGGACCGTAGCGGTGGACGATGCGGCTGGTCGCCTTGGCGTCGGAGAAGCCCATGAAGTCGAGCGTCGCTCCGACGAAGTCGAGCCCGAAGAAGAGCGCGAGCGCGATCGCCCCCGCGCCGGGGCCGCTGCCGAGCGCGCGTCGGATGACCCGTGCCATGGCGCGCCAGACTCTCACGGCTCGTCAGTGTCCCACGACGCGCGCCGCGGCGCCATCCGCTTCACGACGGTAGCAGACGATGCGCACCGCGCCGCGCGTGACGGTCGGCCGCCAGCCGCGCGGCGCCGGCAGGGTCACCGGGCGCCGCACCTCCAGCGCCTGGTGCACCACCAGCGTCGGTGCCAGCTCGTCGACAGCGGCGAAGCCGGGCAGCCAACGCTTGGTCGGGCCGCCGTGGCCGAGCACGACCACGAGGTCGGGCCGGGCCGCCTCGACGACCTGCGGGGCGCGTGTGCCGAAGAGCTCGCGGCCGAACAGCACCGTGGCGCGCAGGCCGCCGAGCGTTACCGTGCGCTCGGCGAGCGCCTGTTCGCGCTCGCTCGGCACTGCGTCCCACAGGAGCCGCCGCCCGCGATCGCACGCATATGCGAACGATCGCGGGCAGCGCTCCAGCCCCCACCGCTCCACCCCCTCCACATCGATGCCGAAGACGAGCCCGACGCCGGCGTTTCGCGAGACGGACGCCAGGGCGTCGGCCCAGTCGTCGCGAAGCTCGATCGACGGCGCGCTCACGAAGCCCGCGGGCAGCACCATGGTCGCGTCGCCGTCGAAGCTGCCGATGCCCGTGATGAGCTCGGCCACGATGTCGAGCCGCTCTTCCGGCCCGAACACGAACGAGCTGTCTTCGTCCTCGCGGAACGCCAGCGTGTAGAGGCTCATGCCGCCGCCTCCTCGACCTCGTCGGTCGCCAGCGGCGCCGGCGCCGGCGGCTCCGCCTGCTTGACCGCCGTCAACAGGCGCGCGCGCAGCGACTCCACGATCTCGGGGTTCTCGGCGAGAAAGGCGCAGGCGTTGTCGCGCCCCTGGCCGATGCGCTCGCCGTCGAGCATGAAGAAGGCGCCCGACTTCTCGATGAGCCCGTGCGTGGTCCCGAGATCGATCACCTCGCCCATCACGTTGATGCCGGTGCCGAACATGACGTCGAACTCGGCCTGCCGGAACGGCGGCGCACATTTGTTCTTCACCACCTTGACGCGCACGTGGGTGCCGAGCGCCTCGTCGTCCTTCTTGATCGCCGCGGTCTTGCGGATGTCGAGGCGCACCGAGGCGTAGAACTTGAGCGCGTTGCCGCCGGTCGTGGTCTCCGGATTTCCGAAGACGATGCCGATCTTCTGGCGCAGCTGGTTGATGAAGATGATCGTCGTGTTCTGCTTGAACGTGACGGCGGTGAGCTTGCGCAGCGCCTGGCTCATGAGGCGCGCCTGCAGGCCCATGTGCGCGTCGCCCATGTCGCCTTCGATCTCGGCTTTGGGCGTGAGCGCCGCGACCGAGTCGACGACGATCAGATCGATTCCGCCCGAGCGCGTGAGCTGATCGGCGATCTCGAGCGCCTGCTCGCCGTTGTCCGGCTGCGAGACGAAGAGCTCCTCGAGCCGCACGCCGAGACGGCGCGCGTACTGCGGATCGAGCGCGTGCTCGGCGTCGATGAACGCGCAGGTGCCGCCGAGCTTCTGCGCCTCGGCGATCGCATGCAGCGTCAGCGTCGTCTTGCCCGACGACTCGGGTCCGAAGATTTCGATGACGCGTCCGCGTGGCAGCCCGCCGACGCCGAGCGCGAGGTCGAGCGACAGCGAGCCCGTCGGGATGACCTCGACGTCCTGCGTCTTGGTCCCGTCGAGCGGCATGATCGCGCCGCGCCCGAACTGCTTCTCGATGGCGGCGATGGCCGCCTGTACTGCCTTGAACCGCTCCTTGGTCTTCATGGTCTCCCCCTCCGATTGGTCACACGAGCATTTGTGTTTGGATGGCGCGCCGCAGCCGCTGGCGCTCCTGTTCGCGCAAGAGGGCCGCGCGCCGCGACAGCGCGAACACGTCGTCGTAGGTGCCGTTGTCGACGGCGCCGCGCATCAGCGCCCAGCAGGTCGCCAGGCGGATCTGGCGTTCGGCGAGCAGGCACTCCTTCCAGCTGCGCAGCGCCTCGGCGCTGCTGCGCGCCTGCAGCGCGCCTTCGGCGGCGATCCGCATGCAGCTGGCGCCGAGGTGCATGAGGTGCCCGTCGTCGGTCGCCGTGGTCAGGCGGCGCGACAGGAGCGCCGCGGCCTGCCACAAGAGGCGATGCGCGCCGAAGCACTCGCCCATCGCGGCGATCTCGATGCGCTCGGTCACCGCAGCTCCTGATCGAGCGCGCGAAAATCGATGGCGCACTGCAGTTGCTCGCGCGCGATCGCCTCGACACCTTGCAGGTCGGCGAGCGTGCGCGCGACACGCAGGATGCGGTGCACGCCGCGGGCGCTGATGCCGCGCTTGTCGACGATGCGGCCGAGGTGCTCGGACGATTTGTCGTCGAGACGGCACCAGCGGTTGATCTGTCGCGGCCCCATCTGCGCGTTGGCGTGCAGGCCGCTGCCGGCGAGCCGGCGCCGCTGGATCGCGCGCGCAGCGAGCACGCGCTCGCGCACCATGGATGAGGGCTCGCCCGAGCGCTCGCCGGTGAGCGCTTTGAAGTCGACCTGCGGGACCTCGACCTGCAGATCGAGGCGGTCGAGGAGCGGCCCCGAGATGCGGCCGCGATAGCGGCGCACGCGGCTGGTGTCGCAGATGCAATTGCGCAGCGCCGAGCCGTGATAGCCGCACGGACACGGGTTCATCGCGGCGACGAGCGCGAAGGCGGCCGGAAACTCGATGGCGTGGCGCGCGCGCACGATGGTGATGCGGCGCTCCTCGAGCGGTTGGCGCAGCCCTTCGAGCACGTTGCGCTTCATCTCGGGCAGCTCGTCGAGGAAGAGCACGCCGTTGTGCGCGAGGCTGATCTCGCCCGGCTTGGGCACGCCCGAGCCACCGCCGAGGAGCCCGACGAGCGAGACATCCGAATGCGGGGCGCGGAACGGGCGGCGCCGGATGAGCGAAGCGCCATCGAGCTTGCCGGCGGCGGAGTAGATCATGCTCGTCTGCAGCGCTTCGTCTTCGTCGAGCGGCGGCAAGATCGACGGCAGGCGGCGCGCGATCATGCTCTTGCCCGAGCCGGGGGCGCCGATGAGGAGCAGGTTGTGCGAGCCGGCGGCGGCGACCTCGAGCGCGAGCTTGACGTACTCGAGGCCGCGCACGTCGGCGAGATCGGTGTCGCCGTCGCCGGCGCGCTCGGACGGCGGCAGCTCGTCGACGCGCTGCAGGCTGAGCTCGCCGCGCAGGTGGGCCGCGACCTCGGGCAAGGAGGACGCGGCGAGGACCGGCACTTCGCGGATGGCGGCGGCTTCCGCGGCGCAGGCGCGCGGCAGGATCACGGCGCGGGCGCCGCGGGCGCGGGCGTAGAGCGCGATCGGCAGGCCGCCGGCGACGCGGCGCAGGCTGCCATCGAGCGAGAGCTCTCCCATCATTAATATGCCTTCGAGCGCGGGCTGCGGGACGAGGTCCTGCGCGGCGAGCACGCCGACGGCGATCGGTAGATCGAAGGCGGCGCCGTCCTTGCGCACGTCGGCCGGCGCGAGGTTGATGGTGACCTTGCGTGGCTTCAGCTTGAAGCCGGAATGATCGAGCGCGGCGCGCACGCGGACGCCGCCTTCTTTCACGGCGGAGGCGCCGAGCCCGACGAGGTGATAGCCGGGCAGGCCGGTGGTGACGTCGACCTCGGCGCACACGCCGTAGGCCTCGACGCCGAGCACGGCTGCGGATTGGACCTTGGCGAGCACGTCGCGCGCCTAGAGCACGGGCCGTGCCGAAGCGGCGCGACGCGATCACGCGCGGTTAGGGACGCGCGAATGGCGGGACGCGACTGGTGGCAACCGGCATACGAATCGTGTCCGGTTGCCGGACGGTTCCCAGCATCGCGATCGCCCATAGGGAAGGCGCGGTCACGGTGGTAGGCTCTCGCCCATGGATCCCAGCTGCGCGACGTGCGCGACGCTCATCGGCCCCGACCGTTGCCCCTTTCACACTCCCGGCAGCCGCAAGCTCCTGTCGCAGGCGCAAGCGAAGGGCGCGGCCGATGCCTGCCCGCAGTGTGGCAAGGCCGATGTCGACGTGCTCGACAGCTTTTGCGACACCGACAATCGCGCGTGGCACGCCACGTGCGCGGTGATCGCGCTGCGCGCCTTCTAGCAGACGCGTCCCGAGGATCGTCGACGCGTCGCTCGCGATGAGCAGCGTCACCACGACTGCGCTATGCTCGTCGCGATGACGATTCTGGGAACGGTGCGACGTCCGAACGGCGACGCTCTCAGCGTTTCCAACGCCATGGGCACGACGAAGATCGAGCTGGTCGCCCACGTACCCGGCAGCGGCCAGTACAAGTTCGCGTTCGTGCCCACCTTCCGTACCATCCCGGCAGTCACGGTGAGCCATGTGTGGAGCACCAATGGCGACGATTGGGCCGGTTCGCCGGGCGATCACGCCGGGATCGAATTCGTTACCAACGGGCACGTCGGCATCGTGACATCGAACGATCGCGGCACGCTCGTCGATCGCTTCTTCTCGATGACCGTCATCGGCGAATAGGCCGACCCGAAGTAGTCCGCATACTCATCCTGGACCACGTTCTTCGGGAACCTTCCAGGGTCGGCTTCCGTGAAACAGTGAAGGTGGGACACGCTGCCAAGACCATCGCGATGGGAGAGCCTCTCGAGCTGGACGAGCTGACGCTGAAGCGGGCCCAGCGTGGCGAGCCGGCCGCGTGCACCGCGCTCGTGCGGAAATATCAGCAGCAGGTCGGTGCGCTCGTGTCGCGCCTGCTCATCCCGAGCGGGCGGCGTGCAGCCGTCGAAGACGTGGCGCAGGAGACCTTTTTGCGGGTGTTTCGCGCGCTGCCGAATTGGGATCCACGCGGCGAGGCGCGGCTCTCGACGTGGATACTGACGATCGCGACGCGGGCCGCCATCGACGAGCTGCGTAGGCGCGCGCCGACCGAGCCGGTACTGGAACCGCTCGACGCGACGGTGCCACCTCCGGTCGAGTTGCGCTCGCTCGGCCGCGCCATCGAGCGCGCGTTGGGTGGGCTCGCGCCCGAATATCGCGCCGTGTTCGTGCTGCGCGAGTTTCATGAGCTCTCCTACGACGAGATCGGAGCTGCGCTCGACATCGACCTCGGCACGGTCAAGTCGAGACTGTCCCGCGCGCGCGCGGCATTACGGTCTGCACTCGCCGAGGTCCACGATGGGTAGCGATCGCGACGATGAGACTCTGCTGTCGGCCAGGATGCGGGCAGCCTACGTCACCGAGGAGCTGCCGGCGGGCTTCGCCGAGCGCGTCACGGAGGCCTGGCAGAGAGAGCGGTCGCGAACCGCGCCGAGGCGTCGACGAATGGGGCTGCCGTGGTGGCTCGGAGCGCTGACGCTCGTCGCGGCGAGCGCGTCGCTGTTGCTGCTGCGGGCTCCGCGGCGACACGAGGCGGCCATCCGCGTCGGCGATCGAGAGGTCACGACGCGCACCACGCTCCCGCTCGGCGATCGGGTGACCGCGGTCGCGGAGGCGAACAGCGCCTTGTCGTGGACGCTCACGTCCGACGGCACGGTTCGCGTTCAGCAGCGACGAGGAAACGTTTTCTACCGGGCCGAGAAGGGAAGCCGATTGTTCGTGTCTACGGCCGACGCCGACCTCACGGCGCTCGGAACCTGTTTTCGCGTGGAGGTTCGATCGATGGACAAGAAGGCAGTCATCGCGGCACTGGCAGCGACCACGTTCGTCAGTGTCTATGAAGGCCGGGTGGCGTTCGCCAACGAGCGGGGCCGCGTCGAAGTCGCGGCGGGTGAACGCGCGATGGGATCACCCGATCGCGCGCCCGCCCTGGTGGCCCCAAGCGACACGACGGCGGTGAGCGATGCGAGGCACGCCGTCGCCCCGGCCCCTCTTCCCGCGCCGTTGCCCGGCGCTGCGCCGGCCGCCGCGCGGCCGATGCCGGATACCCCGGATGCGCTCTTTGCCGAAGCGAACCAGCGGCTCGCCGCGCGCCAGTGGGACGAGGCCCGCCGGCTGTTTGGCGCGTTCCTCGGGCTCTATCCGACGGATCGTCGCGCCGCGCGCGCGCAGTATGGCATCGGCGAGTCGTACGCCGGGGAGAAGCAGCTCGCGGAGGCGATCGGGGCGTACACCAAAGTGCTCCAGCAGTATGAGGACAGCGACGCCGCCGCCGACGCGATGTACCAGAACGGTGTCGCCTTCGCGGCGCTCAAGCATTGCAGCGACGCGAAGGTCTATCTCCAGGCACTGCTCAGTCGCTATCCATCCACGTCGTGGAAGAAGGACGCCGAGCAGCGCCTCCACGCGCTGGCCGCCAATCAGAACGACAGGTCCATCTGTCGCGACTAGAACGCATCTGATGAGTTCTAGGACGCTCGCTCGTCCACGCAACTTTTTCCGCGTTCGGCCGATAACTGTCCGTGTCGCGCCTACTCCCCCTTGTCTTTGTGATCTCCGTCGTGTTGGCGTCGTCGCAGGCATCGGCGGCGAGGGTTCCGCCAACGCAGCACCGTCGCGCCATGGCCGCCAACACGGCCGGCTGGCGCTACTACCGCGCCGGGCAGCTTCCGCGCGCCGAGCTCCACTTCTCCGACGCGGTCGCGCTCGATCCGGAGTACGCGCTCGCGCACTACAACCTCGCGTGCGTCGCGTCACGGCTGCGTGACGTCGTGACCGCGATCAGGGAGCTGCGCTGGCTGGCGGCGTCCGCGGATCCGGTGGCGAAGGAGAAGCGCGCCAAGGCGGCGAGTGACGCCGATCTCGATTTCGTCTCGGCGCTGCCCGAGGTGCGCGACCTCTTGACCCTGCCGGAGTTCGACGAAGGCGAGCCGCTCGACTGGATCCGCGAGCGCAGCGGCCGCTGGTCGACCGAGGTCAGCGATCCCGAGTGCGCGACGCGGAGCTATTCGTTCGTGTTCGAGCGCGGGAGCGACGCCGCGCAGCTGACCATTCGCGAGGTGTGTCGTGGCGGCGCGCCGCACGTGGCGACCTTCGCGGCGACGGTCGACGTGGACGAGGCGAAGGTCCGTGTTGCGGTGCCGGACTGGAAGCAGTGGCCGGAGGCGGCGGAGCTGGTGTTGTCGACGTGTCCGGGGCTCGAGGACGCGCCCGGCTCGTGTTTCACGCTGGTCGCGGGCGAAAAGACGCTCGGACCGTTCCACCGCGGGCTACCCGGAACGAGCCCGATGCGCGCGGCACGAGCGTTCGCCGCGACCGGCGGCGCCGTCGTGCGCTGATCAGCGACCTGTCCCGAGCTCGACGAGACTCTTCCTTCGATCACTGGAAGGATCTCAAGCGCGCGACCATCGTCGGCGAGAACCGGACGGCGGCGCGCACCCGACGGCGCCGTTGCGCATCGATGGTCACTTCGGCGTCCACGTGCCGTATGCGCGCCCGATCAGTCCGATCACCAAGACGGACAGGAAGGGACGGGCGTCGCGCCCGACGTCAAGCGTCCCCGTCGAGCAGGCGCTCGACGTCGCAAAACGGGTCGCGACCGAAGCCATCCGCCAGAAGTAACGAAGCCTTGGACCCAATACGCGTGGTGCACTAGGGCGGAATCCCGTTGCAGCGGCCCGCGTACGTGCTCACCACCAGCACGACAACAACGGACTAAGCCGGCCACGCGCCGGCGAAGGAGGTGCCAGGATGCTGAGCCGCAAGATCCTCGAAGAGCGAGGCGTGTTCACCTGTGACATGAACGAGGTCCACGAACAGCTCGACGAGATTCAAAGCACGTTGACGATTCTGGCGACGCACGCCGGCACGGCGCAGGACTCCGAGCTGCTGCTCGCGCTTCAGGGGGTCGCACGCTCGGTCTCGGCGCTTCGCCAGGACATGAGCGAGATCGACGAGGTGCTGCGCGAGCGCGGCGCCATCGTCGATGCGCACGAGTATCTGCGCCGTCAGCGCGAGCAGCGAGAAGAGTGGCACCTCACGGGCGAGGTGCAGTGATGTCGGCGCGACTCGAGCCGAGCCTCGACAGCGCCCGGGTGATCGTCGGCGCCTTGCGCGGCGCCATCGAGCACGGCGGCTCCGACGGGGACAACCGGCGCTTGCTGCTGCTGCTCGACGCGCTCGAGGGGGAGCTGCAGCCGTCGGCGGCGTCGGCGAAGCGCCGCCGTCGCGGCGGCTAGCCGTACCAGGAGCGCGTCGGTTGCAGGACCGCCTCCCGTAGCGCCGTCGTACGCAGGTGCGTGACCTTCTGATACTCGGGGTCCGCCACCATCTGGCAGAAGGCGGCGCGGCTCGGATAACGAACCAACAGCACCGCATCCCACCCTTGCCCTGCCTCCGCCACCAGCGGCGTCGTGCCGTCGCCGGCGTAGACCACCTTGCCGCCCGCGCGCGCGAGGAACGGCTGAATGGCGCGCGCGTATTCGTCGTAGCGGGCGCGGCCGCCGTCGGCGAAGCGGAGAAGGTTGAGCATCACCACCGGTGCGCCGTCGTCGTCGGCGAGGAAGCGCTTGAGATCTTTTCCGGTCGGATCGATCGCCATGTTCACTCCGATTGGGACGTGGCGTCGATGTAACATCGCCCGACGATGAGCTTGCAAGACTGTCTGCCTGCCGAGCTGCGCCACGAGGGCACCGCGATCACGCGGCTCACCGCCGGGCTGTCCGGTGCCGCGGTCCATCGGGTCGACGCCGATGGACGCGCCTTCGTGCTCAAGATCGCGGACGCCGCCGAGCCGCTCGACGGCTGGCGGCGCATGCGCGACATTGTCGAGCGGGCCGCGCAGGCGGGGCTCGCGCCGCGGGTCGTTCACGTCGACCCCGAGCGCCGCGCCATCCTCAGCGAGCTCGTGGTCGATCGCTCCTTCCCGGCGCTGCTGCTCAATCCGGCGACGCGCGCGGCGGCGATCGCGCTGCTCGGCCGCACGCTTCGCCGCGTGCACGAGCTGCCGCTGCCGGCGGCCAGCGGTGACGGCATCGAGCCGCTCGCGTTTCTGGCCGCCCTATTGGCGCGGGTGTCGTCGGGCGTGGCGTTGCCTGCGTTCGTCGGCGAGGCGGTCGCACGCCTGCGCGGCGAAGCGGCGCCATCGAGCGGACGCACGCCGGTGCTCAGCCACAACGACGTCAACCCGTCGAACCTCGTCTACGACGGGGAGCGGCTGATCCTGCTCGACTGGGATCGCGCCTCGGCGAACGAGCCATACTACGATCTCGCCACCATCTCGGTGTTCGCGCGCCTCGACGACGAGGCCTGCCGCACGCTCGTCGCCGCGTACGACGACGCACCGGTGGCCGCGCTGCCGGCGCGCTTCGTCTACGATCGCCGTCTCGTGGCCGTGGTTTGTGGTGTCGTGTTTCTGCATCTGGCCCGCCTCGCCGGCTACGAGGGTGACGGCAGCGCGACGCTCGACGGAGCGCTCGGGCTGGGCGACTTCTATCAGCGGCTGCGCGCGGGCGCCGTGAGCGTCGCCGACGGCGAAGGGCGCTGGGCCTTTGGCCTCGCGCTCGTGAAGGAGAGCTTCGCGCGATGAGGCTGGGGGCGTGGCTGCTGCGCGGGCTCCCTGACGAAACCGTGATCGGTCCGCCGCTGTTCACGCACAGCGGCCTGTCCGCCGACGGCAAGCGGCTGGCGCTGGTGGTCACCGTCCGCGATCAGACCGATCCGCAGGTGTGGATCGCCGAGCTACCGAGCGCGACATGGCCTTAAGAAAAGACGACGCGGACGTCTCCCTCCAACGCCGCCGGCCACACCTTCCAGACGCCCGCGTCGCCCTTCTCTGATCGGTTGGACGACGTCCGCGCCGTCGCGGATCCATTTCTTGCCGATTCTTTGGATGACGACTGCGTAAGCAACCGCAGCGTGGAACATCGTGTGCACACAAAAGCAGACGCGATGACGCTGCGGAGCTGTTTGCTGACGGTTGCGTGTTTTTCGTCGAGCGCGATCGTACGCGCGCAAACGAGCGGCACCGGCGCCATTCTCGGCGTGCCGAATGCGACCGGCGCCGCGTCGTCCGCCGGCGCGTCGACGAGCACCGCCGGTGTCTTGCCCGCGGAGGCGATGCCCGCGTCGACAGCGTGGCCGCCGTGGCCCGGCGCGCCGAGCGCGACGCTCTCCATCAACGCATCGGGCGGCGCCGAGGCGCCGAGCGTGCCGTCGGCCGCGGCGGCGAGCGCGGCGAGCGCCGGCAGCGGCGCGGGCACGACCGCGGTGATCCTCCCGTCCGATCCCGCGACGCCGCTGTCGACGACGCCGGTCGCGCCGGTGGCCTCACCGCCCGCGGCCAACGGCGGCTTGACGAGCAGCGCCTCGAACGTGCCGCTGGTGACGCCGCCGACGACGGTGACGCCGTCGACCACGACGGCCGCCGTGAACGCCAGCGGCAGCAGCAACGTGAGCAACAGCGGATCCGCGACGGGCGGCAGCACCACACAGGGATCGCCGTAGTGCATTTCGCCCGCGTTGTCGTCGCACCAGGCGCCGCCTATATCCGCAGACAGGATGCGTGCGTCGCTGGTCATCCTGGCGCTCGCCGCCGTCGCGTGTGAGCAGGCGCAGGCGCGCCGCGAGCCGGCCAAACCGGGCGATCGCCCCATCCCGGTGGTGATCGCCGAGGTCGCCGAGCGCGACGTGCCCATCTATCTCGATGGGCTCGGCACCGTCGTCGCCTACAAGACGATCGCGGTGCACACGCAGGTCGACGGGCGCCTGCTCGAGGTCGACTTCGCCGAAGGACAGGACGTGCGCCGCGGCCAGCTGCTCGCGCTCGTCGATCCCGATCCGTTTGCCGCGCAGCTCACGCAGGCCGAAGGCGCGCTGGTGCGTGACTCGGCGCTGTTGCGCTCGAGCCGCATCAACCTCACGCGCAACCAGACGCTCCGCAAGCAGAACCTCATCGCGCAGCAGAACGTCGACGATCAGGAGGCGCTCGTCGGGCAGTACACCGGCGCGGTGCGCGTCGATCGCGGACTGATCGCGACGGCCCGGCTCAACCTCAAGTACGCGCGCATCGTCTCGCCCGTCGACGGCGTGGTCGGGCTGCGCCTGATCGATCCCGGCAACATCGTGCACGCCGCCGATCAGAGCGGCATCGTGATGGTCACGCAGATCGATCCGATCTCGATCGTCTTCACGCTGCCGCAAGACGATCTGCCCGAGGTGGCGCGCGCGCTTCGTCGGGAAGGCTCGCTCACCGTCGAGATCTTCAGCCGCGACGGCAACCTGCCGCTCGGCCGCGGCGTGGTCACCGCCATCGACAACCAGATCAATACGACGACGGCGACCATCCGCTTGAAGGCGACCGCGCCCAACTCCGAGCGCATGCTGTGGCCCAATCAGTTCGTCAAGGCGCACCTCCTCGTCGCCACGCGCGCGCACGCCACCGTCGTGCCGTCGACGGCGGTGCAGCGCGGCCCCGAGGGCATGTTCGCCTACGTCGTCGGGGCCAACGACACCGTGGCCGTGCGCAAGGTGCAGCCCGAGGTCACGACGGGCGACGTGTCGATCATCAGGGGCGGCCTTCGGCCCGGCGAGGTCGTCGTCACCGAAGGGCAGAACGAGCTCAGCCCCGGCAGCAAAGTGGCGCCGCGCGCGGCCAGCCCCGACGGCGGCGCCGGCGACGGTGGTGCTCCGCCCGACGGCGGGGCCGGGCCGTGAACATCTCGGCGCCGTTCATCCGCCATCCGGTCGCGACGACGCTCCTCACCATCGGACTCCTGCTCGCCGGCATCACCGGCTATCGCGCGCTGCCCGTCTCGACGCTGCCCGAGGTCGACTATCCGACCATCCAGGTGACCACGTTCCTGCCCGGCGCCAGCGCCGAGACCATGGCCTCGGCGGTGACCACGCCGCTCGAGCGGCAGTTCGGGCAGATGCCGTCGCTTGGCCTCATGACCTCGACCTCGAGCTTCGGCACGTCGCTCATCGCGCTCCAGTTCCAGCTCGACCGCAACATCGACGCCGCCGAGCAGGACGTGCAGGCCGCGATCAACGCCGCCGCGACCTTCTTGCCGCCGACGCTGCCGTCGCCGCCGGTGTACTCGAAGTCGAACCCGGCCGACACGCCGATCCTGACGCTGGCGGTGACCTCGAAGACGTTGCCGCTGGCGCAAGTCGACGACGTCGCCGACTCGATCCTCGCGCAAAAGATCGCGCAGGTCTCGGGCGTCGGCCTCGTCAGCATCAACGGCAGCCAGAAGCCGGCGGTGCGCGTCGAGGCCGATCCGGTCGCGCTCTCCGGCGTCGGGCTCAGCCTCGAAGATCTGCGCACCACGCTGGCGCTGGCCAACGTCAACCAGCCGAAGGGAAACCTCGACGGGCCGCGGCTCGACTACACCATCGCCACCAACGATCAGGTCTACAAGGCCGCGGGGTTTCGCCCGCTCATCCTGGCCTACCGCAACGACTCGCCGATTCGCCTCGACGACGTGGCCGACGTCTCGGACGGCGTGGAGAACGCGCTCCTCGCCGGATGGGCCGATCGCGAGCCGGCGATCATCCTCAACGTCTGGCGCCAGCCGGGCGCCAACGTCATCGCCACCGCCGATCGCGTCAAGGCGCTCTTACCGACGCTGCACGCGTCGCTGCCGCGCAGCCTCGCCGTGCGCACGCTCTCCGATCGCACCGAGACCGTGCGCGCCTCGGTGCACGACGTGCAGGAGACGCTCGTCATCACCGTCGTGCTCGTCGTCGCCGTCATCTTCATCTTTCTCGGCAGCGTGCGCGCGACGCTGATCCCGGGCGTGGCCGTGCCGCTCTCGCTCGTCGCCACCTTCGGCGTCATGTACCTGTGCGGCTACAGCCTCGACAACCTGTCGCTGATGGCGCTCACCATCTCCACCGGCTTCGTCGTCGACGACGCCATCGTCATGGTCGAGAACATCTCGCGCCACGTCGAGGAGGGCATGGCGCCGCTGCCGGCGGCGCTCGAGGGCGCCCGGCAGATCGGCTTCACCATCGTGTCGCTGACGGTGTCGCTGGTGGCGGTGCTGATTCCGCTGCTCTTCATGCGCGGGATCATCGGCCGGCTCTTTCGCGAGTTCGCGGTCACGCTCAGCATCGCCATCGGCGTCTCGGCGCTCTTGTCGCTCACGCTGACGGCGATGATGAGCGCGCACCTGTTGCGTCCCGCCGGCGAGGCGCGCCGTCGCGGGCGGCTGTCGGCGTGGTGCGACACCGGCTTTCGTAAGACCACGCAGCTGTACGAGCGCACGCTCGGCTGGGTGCTCGATCATCAGCTGCTCATGCTCGCGGTCACCATCGCGACGCTGCTCCTGACCGGGATCCTCGCGCTCGTGGTGCCCAAGGGCTTCTTCCCGCAGCAGGACACCGGCCTCCTCCAGGGCATCTCGGAGGCGCCGGCGACCACGTCGTTCGCGCGCATGTCGGAGCTGCAGCTGGCGCTCGTCGACGTGGTGCGCGGCGATCCCGACGTCGCGTCGGTGGCGTCGTTCATCGGCGCCGACGGCACCAACCTGACGCCCAACTCCGGGCGCATGCTGATCACGCTCAAGCCGCGCAGCGAGCGCCACGCCGGCGCCGCCGCGATCATCGCGCGCCTGCAGCCCAAGGTCGCCCGCGTCGAGGGCATCAAGCTCTACCTGCAAGCGGTGCAGGACCTGCAGATCGACACGCGCGTGAGCCGCACGCAGTATCAGCTCACGCTCGACGACGCCGACGCCGCCGAGCTGCACGCCTGGAGCCCGCGCGCGGTGGCGCGCCTCGCTCGGCTGCGCGAGCTGCGCGAGGTCTCGAGCGACGAGCGGCTGGGCGGGGCCACGCTCGTGGTCACCGTCGATCGCGACACCGCCTATCGGCTCGGCCTGTCGGTGCAGGCCATCGACGACACGCTCTACGACGCGTTCGGCCAGCGCATCGTCTCCACCATCTTCACGCAGCTCAACCAGTACCGCGTGATCCTCACCGTCAAGCCCGAGTATCAGAACGATCCGAAGGCGCTCGAGCGCATCTTCGTGCGCACGCCGGCGGGCGACCAGGTGCCGCTCTCGGCGGTGGCGCACGTGCACGCCGCGCGCGCGCCGCTCGCCATCGATCATCAAGGGCAGTTCACCGCGGTCAACGTCTCGTTCGATCTCGCGCAGGGCACGTCGCTCGGCGCCGCCGTCAAGGCGATCGATCGCGCGCTCGCCGAGCTCGGCGTACCGCGCGGCATCCACGTCACCTTCGCCGGCACCGCGGCCGCGTTCCGCGATTCGCTGGCGTCGGAGCCGTGGCTCCTCCTCGCCGCGCTGGTGACCGTCTACATCGTGCTCGGCGTCCTCTACGAGAGCTACATCCACCCGATCACGATCTTGTCGACGCTGCCGTCGGCGGGCGTGGGGGCGCTGCTCGCGCTGATCCTGTTGCAGGTCGACTTTTCGATCATCGCGCTCATCGGCGTCATCCTGCTCATCGGCATCGTCAAGAAGAACGCGATCATGATGATCGACTTCGCGCTTTCCGCCGAGCGCGGCGAAGGGCTGCCGCCGCGCGAGGCGATCTATCAGGCGTGCCGGCTGCGCTTCCGGCCCATCATGATGACGACGATGGCCGCGCTCCTCGGCGGCCTGCCGCTGGCGATCGGCAGCGGCACCGGCTCGGAGCTGCGCCGCCCGCTCGGCATCACCATCATCGGCGGCCTCCTCGTGTCACAGCTCTTGACGCTGTACACGACGCCGGTCGTCTACCTGTACATGGAGCGGCTGGCGCGCCGCTTCCGCCGCGAGCCACGGCCGTGAACCTGTCGCGGCCGTTCATCGCGCGACCGATCGCGACCACGCTCCTGTCGGCCGCGCTCTTCGGCGCCGGCGCGGTCGCGTTCAAGGAGCTCCCGGTCGCGCCGCTGCCGCAGATCGATCTGCCGACGGTGAACGTGCAGGCGCTCCTGCCCGGCGCCAGCCCCGAGACGATGGCCTCCGCCGTGGCCACGCCGCTCGAGCGCCGCTTCGGCCGCATCGCCGGGCTCACCGACATGACCTCGACGTCGACGTTGGGCACGACGCAGCTGACGCTGCAGTTCGCGCTCGATCGCAGCGTCGAGTCGGCCGCGCGCGACGTGCAGGCCGGCATCAACGCCGCCGCCGGCGATCTGCCGCCGAATCTGCCTTCGCGCCCGACCTACCGCAAGGTCAACCCGTCGGACGCGCCGATCTTGATCCTCGCGCTCACCTCCGACACGCTGCCGCTCGGCAAGATCTACGACGCGGCCAACGCCATCCTCGCGCAGAAGATCTCGCAGATCGCCGGCGTCGGCCAGGTCTACGTCGGCGGCGGCCAGACGCCCGCGGTGCGCGTACAGGTCGATCCCGAGGCGCTCGCCGGCGTCGGCCTCACGCTCGAGAACGTGCGCGCCGCGCTCGGCGCCGCCACCGCCAATCAGGCGAAAGGCGCGATCAACGGCGCGCGCACGCTGCACACCATCGGCGCCAACGATCAGCTGCTCGCCGCGCACGAGTATCCCAAGCTCGTCCTCGGCTATCGCAACGGCGCGCCGCTCTACCTCGGCGACGTCGCCCACGTCGTCGAGGACGTGGAGAACAACCGCGTCGCCGCCTGGGCCGACGGCCATCGCTGCGTGCTCCTCATCATCCGCCGCCAGCCCGGCGCCAACATCATCGCCGTCATCGAGCGCATCCAGGCGGCGCTGCCCGGGTTCGCCACCTCGATGCCGGGCGGCATCGAGACCATCGTCGCGCTCGATCGCAGCCAGACCATCCGCGCCTCCATCGCCGACGTCGAGCTCACGCTGGCGGCGTCGCTCGTGCTCGTGATCGTCGTGGTCTACGTCTTTCTGCGCAGCGGGCGCGCCACGCTGGTGCCGTCGATGACGCTGCCTTTGTCGATCGTCGGCACCTTCGCCGTCATGTACCTCCTCGGCTACAGCCTCGACAACCTGTCGCTGATGGCGCTCACCATCTCGACCGGCTTCGTGGTCGACGACGCCATCGTCGTCACCGAGAACGTCACGCGCTACCTCGAGCGCGGCGATCCGCCGCTCGAGGCCGCGCTCGCCGGCGCGCGTCAGATCGGCTTCACCATCGTGTCGATCACGCTGTCGCTGATCGCGGTGTTCATCCCCATCCTGCTGATGGGCGGGATCGTCGGGCGCCTCCTGCGCGAGTTCGCGGTGACGCTGAGCGTGGCCATCCTGATCTCGGCGGTGCTGTCGCTGACCCTGACGCCGATGATGTGCTCGCGCCTGCTGCGCGCGCGCAAGACCGTCGAGCGCGGGCGCTTCTATCACTTCGCCGAGCGCTTCTTCGAGGCGCTCGCCAGCACCTACGCGCGCCTCCTGCGCTCGGTCCTGCGCCATTCGTGGATCGTGCTCGGCGCCACCCTCGCTGCGCTGGCGGCGACGGTGGTGCTGCTCATGATCATTCCGAAGGGCTTCTTTCCGCAGCAGGACACCGGCTCGATCATCGGCTTCTCCGACGCGCCGCAAGACATCTCGTTCCCCGCGATGAAGGCGCGCCAGGAGGTGCTCAACGCCGTGGTCGCCTCCGATCCCGACGTGCACCACGCCGTCTCCTTCATCGGCGGCGGCGCCGGCTCGGCGGGCAACACCGGCACCGTGTTCATCGAGCTCGTCCCGCGATCGCAGCGCCAGGCCAGCGCCGACCAGGTCATCGGCCGGCTGCGCAAGAAGCTCGCGCACGTGCCGGGGATCGCGCTCTACCTGCAGTCGGTGCAGGACGTGCGCGTCGGCGGCCGCTTCACGCGCACGCAGTACCAGTACACGCTGCAGGACGCCGATCTCGCCGAGCTCGACCAATGGGCGCCGAAGCTGCTCGCCGCGCTCAAGAAGCTGCCCGAGCTGCGCGACGTCGCCAGTGATCAGCAGAACGCCGGCCTCGAGCTCGACGTCACCATCGATCGCGACGCCGCCTCGCGCGTCGGCATCTATCCGCAAGCCGTCGACGACACGCTCTACGACGCCTTCGGCCAGCGCCAGGTGGCGACGCTGTTCACCCAGCTCAACGAGTACCACGTCGTCCTCGAGGCCAAGCCGAAGCTGCAGCAATATCCGTCGGCGCTCGGCAGGCTCTACGTCGGCTCGCCGGCGGGCGCCGCGGTGCCGCTCGGCGCGATCGCGCGTGCCCACGCCGGCACCACCTCGCTATCGGTCAACCACCAGGGGCAGTTTCCGTCGGTGACGCTGTCGTTCAACGTGGCGCCCGGCGGCTCGCTCGGCACGGCGATCGCCGCCATCGCGCGGGTCGAGCAGGGGCTCGGCATGCCGGCGAGCCTGCGCGCGAGCTTCACCGGCACGGCGCAGCTGTTTCAGCAGTCGCTGGCGACCGAGC
Organism: Polyangia bacterium; assembly: GCA_035607415.1. GTDB lineage: Bacteria > Myxococcota_A > Polyangia > Palsa-1104 > Palsa-1104 > JAQBQH01. Next base: position 44,956 of record DATNAQ010000031.1, on the reverse strand, counting down.
CGTACCTGTTGCTCGCGGCGCTCTTCGCCATCTACATCGTGCTCGGCGTGCTCTACGAGAGCTACGCCCATCCCATCACCATCCTGTCGACGCTGCCGTCGGCGAGTGTGGGCGCGCTCCTGGCGCTGCTCCTGCTTCGTTACGATTTTTCCATCATCGCGCTCATCGGGATCGTGCTGCTCATCGGCATCGTCAAGAAGAACGCGATCATGATGATCGACTTCGCCCTCGAGGCCGAGCGTGCCGAGGGGCTCTCGTCGCGCGAGTCGATCTATCGCGCGTGCCTCCTGCGCTTCCGCCCCATCATGATGACGACGATGGCGGCGCTCCTCGGCGCGGTGCCGCTGGCCATCAGCTACGGCGCCGGCTCCGAGCTGCGCCGCCCGCTCGGCGTCACCATCATCGGCGGGCTCCTGATGTCGCAGATGCTGACGCTGTTCTCGACGCCGGCGATCTACCTGGCGTTCGATCGGCTGGCGCGGCGGCTGCGCGAGGGGCGGTGGCATCGAAGTTGAACCTTCGCCGACGGAGGGGGACGCATGCTCTTGTGCACCGTCGCCGTGGTCACCGCGATCGTGGCCGCCGCCGGCGGGCTGGCGTTGGCCGGCCGCGAGCTCGACGAGCCGCGCGTGCCGCGCCGTCTGCGCATCACGCCGATCGCCGACGTCGCCGACGGTGACGAGGTGGCGATCGCGGGACGGCTCGAGCTCGCGAGCGCGCCGTTGTGCGCGCCCGTCAGCGGCCGTCCGTGCGCCGCGTACTCGGCGACCATCGAGTATCACGACCCGCGCTGCCGTCGCCGCGTGGTGCGCGAGAGCGTGGCGCGCGATTTTCTCGTGCGCGACGGCTCCGGCGCGGCGGCCTTGATCCGCGCGCCGCGCACGCTCGGCGGCGCACGCAGCGCGGTGCTGCGGCCGCTGTTCGCGCCGAGCCGTCCTTCGCGGCGGCTGCGTCGCTTCTTGCGGCGCCACGGCCTCCGCGCCTGGCCGTCGCTCGACGGCACGCCCTACCCCGATCGCTGCGACGAGACCGCGCTGCAGCCGGATCAACCGGTCGCCATCGTCGGCGTGGGCCGCTGGGAGCCCGATCCGGCGCCCGATCGCAGCTCCGCGCCGGGCGGCTATCGCCACGCGCCGCTGCGCATCGTCTTCGCCGCAGCGACGGTGATCGCCGGGCGCCCCGGCGCGCGCTCACGCCGCGATCAGTGACTCGTGAGGAGCCACGCGACGACGCCGACGATCGCGCCGACGAGGATCAAGCCCGGCCAGACCGGCGACGATCGCTTCTTCTCGTCGCCGAGCTTCTGCCTTTCCCATTCGGCGTCGGCCGCGAGCTCTTCAGCCGTCGGTGGCGGCGCGCCCGATTCGCGCAGCGCCGCCTCCGCGGCCTCCTCCTGCCAGCGCTCGATCGCGAGCTTCGCGTCGGCGATCTTCTCGGCGTCGACGAGGACGTCGTACCTCGCCGGCAAATCTTCCATGCGCCCGCCCGCCACCGAATAGCGCGAGCCGGGCGAGTCGTCGCGCACTTCGTATTCGATGCCGGCCGACTCCATCGCTTCCTTGACGAAGGCGAGGCCGTCGGCGTCGAACTTCCCCAGCTGCTCGCGCATGTCCTCAGAATGCCATGACGGCGCCGGGCCGCGCGTGTCTCCAGTCACGAGGGAATGTCGCGGGCGCGCCGCGTGTAGATCCATCGATGATCAAGCTGCTGTTGTGGCTGCTCCTCTTTTTCTTCTGCTGGCCGCTGGCGCTGCTCGCGCTCGTGCTCTACCCGCTCGTCTGGCTGCTGCTGCTCCCGTTTCGCCTGCTCGGCGTCGCGGTCGACGGCGTGCTCGAGCTCGTGAAGGCGGTATTGCTCCTACCTGCACGCATGCTCGGCGCCGGCCGCACGCAGCAGAAGTACCTGAATTAACGCCATACCCACATAGGCGCTTGAATCCTACCGCGCTCTCGCGCCAGCGTAGATCCGTGGCAAGGTTGTACCTCGTAGCGGCCGTGTTGTTCGCGAGCGCCTGCAACTTCATCGTCGACCCGGTGAGCCCCGGGCCCGGCAGTGACGACGGCGGCATCGTCGTCAACCCGGGCGGCAACGACGGCTCGGCGCCGGCCGACGCTGCGATGTCGAGCGCCGATCTCGCCCTGGCGCCGGCGCCCGATCTGCTGATACAGCCGCTGCCCACGCACGTCGGCGACGAGTGCTCGGGCGCTTGCGGCCCCGGCCTCATGTGCATGCCGTGGGTGGCGGCCGGCTACTGCTCGAAGCCGTGCAAGAAGTCCCCGGACTGCGGCCCCGGCGCCAGCTGCGTCGACATCGGCATGGGCATGACCTACTGCCTCGTCAACGCCGACGCCGACGGCCGCTGCACGCGCAACGATCTCAGCTGCCGCGACTGCAACGCCATGGTGTGCGGCCCGTCGAGCTTCTGCGACAGTTGCTGATCAGCGACGGATGCGGCGCAAGACCGCGTTGGGCGGCAGCGCGACGATCGCGGTTCGCATCGTCTCTTGCGCGTGCGCGTACGGAGGCGCTTCGCCGCCGAGCCTGAAGCGCAAGCCGGGCCAGCGAATCTCCTGGCCGCTCCATTCCCAGATGCCGCGCAGCCAGGTCTCGTCATCGAGGAGCAGCTCGACCGGCTCGCCGTGGCGCAACGGCTCCTCGTCGAGAATGTAGTGCGGCCGCCCTTCGATGTTTCGCAGTTGGAGAGGTCCAGACACGGTCGGTTTGCCCTTGACGAGGTCGTAGGCGCCGCACCCGATGGTTGCAAGAGGGACAACGTGTGTGTGCGTCAGCCGCGACGCGATCGCCAGCGCACGATGGCGTCGGGATGGAGCGCCATCACCGCCGCCGGCGCGCGCGTCATCTCGTCGGGGCGGGCGGGGCTGCCGAGCTCGATGCGCAGGCCGGGCCAGCGCGCCTCGATCCCGCTCCAGTCGTAGCGGCCGGGGAGCCAATGGCCGTCGGACAGGAGGATCTCGATCTCGTCGCCGCGGCTCAGCGGCTGGTCCTGCAAGACATGCACGCGCTTGCCTTCGCTTCCGCGCAGCTCGAGTCGAGCGCCGCCATCGCCACTTTCGACGAAACGTTCGCGCACATCTGGCTAGTAAGCACGAGCACGCATCAAAACAACGTCGAACGCGATTATTTGGGTCCGAGCGCGCCTTTGTAGATCGATTGCCGCGGCGACGCGAACAGGCGGCGCACCATCGGCTCGAAGAAGGCGAGCGGCCTGGCCTCGGCCATGGCGTCGAACGCGGGGCCGTCGTAGAGGCGGCAGAACTCCTCGGTGCGCGCATAGCACGGGTGATCGCGGAAGGCGTCGCGCATGTCGCGGTTCATGCCGATGTGGTGGAAAAAGTAGTAGCCCTGGAAGATGCCGTGCTTCTCGACCATCCACAGGTTCTCGTCGGAGACGAAGGGCTTCAAGATGGCGGCGGCGATGTCGGGGTGATTGTACGCGCCGAGCGTGTCGCCGATGTCGTGGAGCAGCGCGCAGACCACGTACTCCTCGTCGCGGCCGTCGGCGTGCGCGCGCGTCGCCGTCTGCAGGCAGTGGGTGAGGCGATCGACGGGGAAGCCGCCGTAGTCGCCTTCGAGGAGGCGCAAGTGGGCGAGCACGCGATCGGGCAGCGCGCGCGCGAAGGGGATGAAGTGCGTGCCGATGATGAGCCAGTCGTTGGCGTCGCTCTCGGCCATGTTCTTGAAACGCGCGCGATCGTCGTCGTCGCTCATGCGTCGACTGTACTACAATCGGCGCGATGAGCACGCTGCCTGACCCGCCCGCGCAGCTGGAGCCGGACTTCTTCGCGGAGCTCGGCGCCGGGTTCATGAACGCCAAGCTGCTCTGCGTCGCCGTCGAGCTCGGGCTGTTCGAGAAGCTCGCCGACGGGGCGCTCGACGCCGACGCGCTCGCCGCCGCGACGGGATTGCCGCGACGATCCGTGCGCGTCGTCGCCAACGGGCTGGCGGCGATGAAGGTGCTCGCCAAAGAAGGCGAGCGCTATCGCAACGGCGAGCATGCGCAGGCGTTCCTCGCCGGGCGCTCGTCGGTGGACCTGCGCGCCGGGCTGCGTATGTACAACCAGTTGATCTACCCCATGTGGATGGGCTTCGAAAACGCAGTGCGCACCGGCGAGCCGGCCAGGCACGGCAAGCCCAGCCCGGAGTTCGCCAAGCTCTTCTCCGAGGGCGTCGAGGCGTGGACCGGGCCGGGCGCGCGTGCGCTGCCGAAGGCGTACGACTTCGCCGCGCACCGGCGTCTGCTCGACGTCGGCGGCGGCACGGGATCGTATCTCTTGCCGATCCTGGCGCAGCACGCGTCGCTGTGCGGAACGCTGTTCGATCTGCCGCCGACGATCGCCATCGCGCGGCGACGCATCGACGCGGCGGCGGAGCGCGATCGCGTCGAGCTCGTCGAGGGAGACGCGCTGTTCGATGCGCTGCCGACGGGGCACGACGTGCTCCTGACCGCGGGCTTCATCCACCTGTTCGATCCCGACAAGATCGCGCTGCTCCTTTCGCGGCTGCGTGCCGTCGTCGACGTGGGGGCGCGCCTGCTCATCGTCGATCAGTGGATGGACGCGACGCATACGCAGCCCGTGTTCGGCGCGATGCTGGCCGCGACCTATCTCATGCTCTCGGGCAACGGCGACACCTACAGCGTCGAGGAGGCGCGGCCGTGGCTCGAGGCCAACGGCTGGCGCTTCGTCGCGCACGAGCCGCTCGCGGGCGTCACCAGCCTCGTGGTCGCCGAGGCCAGATGACGGCGCCGCACGGACGCGCGCTGTTCGAGGCGGTGGTCGAGCGCACCGGGCTGGCGTCGTTCATCGGGCCGGGTGCGGTCGAGCGCGCGCTCGAGTCGGTGGGCGCGGCGCCCGACGCGGCGACCGTCGACGACTATCGGCGCGCGCTGCCGCAGCTGCGCACGCGGATGGCGGTCTACCTGAAGGCGAGCGAGCTGCAGGAGAAGCTGAGCGCGCTCGACGCGCTCTTCCGCAGCTGAGCGGCGCCGCAGCTAGTCGGCGCGCAGCGCGATCATCGGATCGACGGCGGTGGCGCGGCGCGCGGCGAGCCAGCTGGCGCCGAGCGCGACCAGGGCGATGAGCAGCGTGACGCCGGCGAACACGAGCGGATCGGTGGCGCCGACGGCATAGAGCAGGCTGGCGAGGAGGCGCGTGCACGCCAGCGCGCCGGCGACGCCGACGGCGAGGCCGATCACCGTCAGCACCAGCCCGCGGCGCAAGACCATGCGCAAGACGTCGCCGGGCTGCGCGCCGAGCGCCATGCGGATGCCGATCTCGCGCGTCTGCTGCGCGACCGAGAACGAGATGACGCTGAAGATGCCCATCATCGCCAGCGTCAGCGCCACCCACGAGAAGATGGCGAGCATGGTGCCGGCGAAGCGCGGCTGCGCGATCGACGTCGACAGCGTGGCGTCGAGCGTGGTGAGCGTGACCGGGATGTTGGGGTTGACCTCGTGCACCCGCTCGCGCGCGGCGGCGGCGAGCGCCATCGGATCGCCGGCCGTGTGCAGCATGAAGGTCATCGACTGCCAGTTGCGCCCGCTCAGGTAGACGGCGGCGTCGGGCGGGGTGGCGAGCGCGACGTCGCGTACGTCGCCGACCACGCCGACGACGGTGTAGTGCAGATCCTTGCGCGCGTAGGGCGTGATCGTCTTGCCGATGGGATCGGCGTCGGGCCAGAAGCGCTTGGCGGCGGTGGCGTTGACCAGCGCGGCGCGCGAGTCGAGGCTGTAGTCGGCGTCGGTGAGCATGCGCCCGCGCAGGAGCGGAATGCCGAGCGCGCGGAACACGCCGGCGGTCGGGCTGCGCCAGTTGGCCATGAGGAACTCGTCGTCGCGCTGCGGGCGATCGCTGACGAGAAAGCGCGTATAGGTGTTGCCGTCGGACTCGGGGGCGATGCTCATGGCGCCGACGGCGTCGACGCCGGGCAGCGCGCCGAGCTCCTGATCGATGGCGTGATAGAGCTGGATCATCTGCGGCGGCTTGTAGGCCGCCGGCGAGAGCGCGACGCCGACTTCGAGCACGTGGTCGCTGCGGAAGCCGGGATCGACGCGGGTGAGCGCGAAGAAGCTGCGCATCATCAGGCCCGCGCCGACGAGCAGCACGAGCGCGAGCGCCATCTGCGTGGCCACGAGCCCGTCGATGGTGCGGCGGCCGGCGCGCCCTTGCGTGTGACGGGCGCCGGAGCCGATGGCGGGGCGCAGCTCCGACGACGAGAGCTGCAGGAGCGGCAACAGGCCGAACACGAGCGCGCTGGCGACGGCGGTGATGCCGGCGAACGCGAGCACGCGGCCGTCGATGGCGATCTCGTCGAGGCGCGGCACGTTCTCGGTGCCGAGGCGGCGCAGCAGATCGACGCCGAGCGACGCGAAGAGCACGCCGAGCGCGCCGCCGGCGAGCGACAGCGGCAGGCTCTCGGCGAGGAGCTGCGACAAGATGCGCCGCCGCGAGGCGCCGAGCGCGACGCGCACGGTGATCTCGTGCTGGCGCGTGGTCGCCCTGGCCATGATGAGGTTGGCGACGTTCACGCATGCCATGGCGAGGAGCAGCATCACCGCGGCCCAGAGGACCCAAACGGTGCGCGCGACGGTCGGGCCGACGAGGATCTCCTGCATGCTGGCGAGCCGAATGCCCCAGTTGCGGTTCGACTCGGGATACTCTTGGCCGAGGCGCAGCGCGAGGGCGCTCATGTCGGCGCTCGCCTGCGTGAGGGTGACGCCGGGCTTGAGGCGGCCCATCGCCGAGAGGATGTGCTGCGAGCGCGAGTGCGACGGATCGGCGCCGAGCGGGATGTAGGCGCGCATCTTGTCGGGGAAGTCGAAGTGCGGCGGCATCACGCCGGCGATGACGTAGGACTGCCCGTCGAGGCGGATGGTCTTGCCGATGATGTCGCGGTTGCCGGCGAAGCGGGCGTGCCAGAGCGCGTCGGTGAGCACGATGCGCGACGAGGGATGACCGGCGGCGTCGTCGTCGGCGCCGAAGCCGGTGCCGAGGGCGGGCTGCACGCCGAGGAGCGAGAAGAAGCTCGCGGAGACGGCGCCGACGGGGATCTGCTCGGGATCGCCGGCACCGACGGAAGCGGAGTCGACGTTGCGGCTGTCGTAGCGCACGGCGGCGACGTCGGCGAGCGACTGCGACTGCGCGCGCATGTCGAGGAAGGTGGCTTCGGAGGTGGCGAACTCGTTGGAGCGCTGATTGGTCTCGAAGATCTGGACCAGCTCGGCGGGCGCGCGGAAGGGCAGCGGCTTCAAGAGCACGCCGTTGACGACGGAGAAGATGGCGGTGGCGGCGCCGACGCCGAGGGCGAGCGTGAGGATGGCCATGACCGCGAAGCCGGGCGAGCGGGCGAGGATGCGGAGGCCGTGCTTGAAGTCCAGGATCAAAGAGGCGAACGAACTCATGGGTGCTCCTCGCTGAACACCATGGGTGGGAAAAAGTTCGAGCGATTAATGATGTACAATGACGGGGCCGATACTGCGTTGGGGGATCCGTGAGGACCAGGGCCCTGGGGATGGCGCTCGTGTTGCTGCTCGTGACGGCGGGGAGGTCCCGCGGCGACGAGCTGCGCGATCGCGCGCATTCGGAGCTGACGCAGGCGCAGGCCGACTTCGAGGCGCGGAAGTTCGAGTCGGCGCTGGACCATCTGAATCGAGCGTATGCGCTGGTGCCGCATCCGCAACTGTTGTTCAACATCGCGCGCTGCCTGGAGGAGCTGCATCGGACGGCGGCGGCGGTGGACGCGTACGATCGCTACCTCGCGGTGCAGCCCGACGACGCGGTGGCGCAGACGCGGGTGGCGGCGCTGCGCGAGGAGCTGCGGCTGCATCCACCGCCGCCGGAAGTCGAGACGAAGCCGACTCCGCCGGCGGTGGTGGTGGAGCCGCCGCCGGCCATCGTGACGGTGCAGGCGCCGCCGCCGCCGCCGGCGCGCAAGCCGCTCTACCGTCGCTGGTGGGTGTGGACCGCGGTCGGCGGCGTGGTCGCCGTCGGCGTGGGCGTGGGGCTCGGCGTGGGATTGACGCGATCGTCGGGGCCGGCGACGTTTCCGCCGTTGACGGCACAATGAGGGCGCTCGTCGCAACCACGCTCTTCGCCGGGCTGGCCGCGCTCGCGGCCGGCTGCGGCACGAGCGATCCGTGCGACGGCCACGACGGCGCCTGCCTGGCGTTGCGCGTCGAAGGTCACGGCGTCGGCGCGCTCGATCAGCTCGCGATTCACGTGGCCGGCGCCGCGCTGCTCGACGGGCACACGCCGGGATCGCCCGGCGCCGCCGTGTCGCTGCCGGTCGCCACCGCGATCTACCTGCCGGCGGCGACGGGCAGCGTCGCCATCTCGGTGCTCGGGCTGCGCAGCGGTCTCGCCGTCGGGCAGGGCGACGCGGCCGCGTCGATCCGTCCGGGCGCGCACGTGACCGCGACCGTCACGCTCGTCGGCGTCGCCGGCGGCGGCGTCGATCTCGCGGTCGGCGACGATCTCGCGCCCGGCGACGGCGGCAGCATCAGCACCGACCTGGCGACGAACGATCTCGCCGGCAAGGCGGTGCGCTACGTCTTCCTCTTGCCGCCGCGCGGGCCGAACCTCGGCGCCGAGAGCGGCCTCGACACCGAGTGCACCACGACCGCCGCCGGCGCCGGGCTGCCGGCGACGCCCTACAAGGCCGTGATCGCGTATCCGACGGTGAGCCCGCACGGCAACCTCGACTTGAGCGCCGGCCGCGACATCGTCTTGCCCGACGGCACCGCGGTCGCCGACGACGCTTCGTTCTTCACCTCGGTGCACGCCGGCCCCATCGACGAGCTCGCCGACGGCACCGCCGCCGTCGGCTGCGTCTACACCGACTTCAACCCCAACGGCGATCGCATCAACGCCACCGCCGGCGACTGCGCCGGTTGGACCGGCGGCACGGCGAGCGACGTCGCCTACGTCGGCGATTCGTCGGCGACCGACATCAACTGGAACTTTCACGACACGCCGTCGTGCACCGCCGTCAGCTGCTACCTCTACTGCATCCAGCAGTAAGGGCTCAGCGACCGAACGACGTGTCCCAGAAGTCGCACTGCGCGGTGCGGACGCCGGCGCCCGCTTGCGACGTGTCGTCGAGCTCGAGCACGGCGTCGCTGGTCGCGTCGTACAGCGGCCACGTCGCCGCGCCGCCGCCGTTGGGATCGCCCGTCGCCGCGAAGCGCGACCAGTAGCCGTCCATGGCATCGGAGAGCGTCGTCTCGCCCGCGCTCGGCGTGTAGCCGGCGATGCTCATGTGGCGGAACAGCGGCAAGAGCTCCTGTCCGTGGAACGCGCCCTCCGCCATCGCCAGCGCAACGAGCGGCGTGCCGTCGAGGTGATGGGTGTAGAAGTAGCGCCGCACCGGCTCCGACTGATGCGTCGCCGCCGCGCGCGTGACGTAGCGCGCCGTACAGATGAACTTCGAGTCGCTGGTGAGGGCGATGTAGGCGGCGCGCGGATCGTTGCCGTAGTCGCTCACGGGATACTGCGCGAGGATCGCGTTGGTGAAGGTCTGATTGCCGCTGGTGTAGGCGAGCACCGCGGCCTGGTACTGCGCCATCGTCATGCCCGACGGATAGGCGGCGACGATCGCCTGCCCGGTCTCGTTGGCGTTCGAGCCGACGATGAAGGGCACGTGGTTGTGCGTGCCCGCGAGGAGCACCTGCTGTGGGCTGTCGGTCAGCACCATGCCGTCGGCGTTGGGCTGGAAGTCGTCCTGCGTGGGGGCGGCGATGTTGGCGGTCTCGGGGAAGGCGAGCTCGACGGTGTTCGCGTCGAGCGCGCGCAGGCAGGCGGCGACGTCGCCGCTGGTGCAGCCGACCTTCTGCGCGAAGCCGTCGGCGAACGACGACGCCGCCGCGCTCGTCTGCGCGGTGCAGGCGCCGCTCTCCATGAGCGCGGCCGAGAAGAGCCCCTTGGCGAGCGGCGAGGCGAGGAGCGCGCACACGTTGACCGCGCCGGCCGACTCGCCGAAGAGCAGCACGTGTGTCGGATCGCCGCCGAACGCCGCGACGTTGCGCTGCACGAAGGCGAGCGCGGCCAGCTGATCGAGCGTGCCGTAGTTGCCGGCGTCGGCGAACGACGAGTGCGCCAGCCAGCCGAGCGGCCCGAGGCGATAGTTGATGGTCACGACCACCGCGTTCGTCTGCGCGGCGAGGAGCGAGCCGTCGTAGAGGAAGACGCCGTTGCGATTTTCGCTGGCCGAGCCCTGCACGTTGCCGCCGCCGTGCACGAAGAACAGCACCGGCAGCGCGCTCGACGGCGTCGCGCTCGACGGCGCCCACACGTTCATCGTCAGGCAGTCCTCGGCGCCGATCACGGTCTTGCCGTCGCTGTCGAGCTGCACGCAGGCGGAGCCGAAGGTGGTGGCGGCGATCGGCTGCGACCAGCACGCGGGCGGCTCGGGCGCTTGCCAGCGCAGCGCACCGACGGGCGGAGCGGCGTACGGAATCGCGAACCAGGCCCAGGTGCCGTTCGACGGCGTGCCCTGCACCGGGCCGCGATCGGTCACGACCAGGCCGGGCGCCGCGCTCACCGACGAGGCGCAGCTGCCGCCGCCGTCGCCGCCCGCGCCTCCGCCGCCGTCGGGCGAGCGGTTGCCGTTGGAGCTGCACGCAGCGACGACGGAGACGAGCGCGATCGCGAGAGTACGCATGGAGCCCATCGCTACAGCAAGCCGCATGCCGCGTGGGACGACGCGGCGATTCGCGCAGTTCCACGCGCGCGCGCCCGAGACGGCGCGGCTCGTGATGAGACGGCGCGTCTCACTCGGGCTCGTCGCGCAAGAGCATGCGGTAGATCGTCGACGCGTCGATGCCGAGCAGCTGCGCGGCGCGCAGCTTGTTGCCGCTGGTCTGCTGCAACACCCACTCGACGTAGCGCCGCGTCAGCACGCGCAAGGGCACGATCTCGGCGGCGAAGCCCGCCATCGCGTCGGGCAGCGGCTCGGGCACCGCGGCCGCCAGATCGCGCAGATCGATGCGCCGCCCGCGCCCGAGGATCAGCAGCCGCTCGACGGCGTTCCTGAGCTCGCGCACGTTGCCCGGCCACGGCAGATCCATGAGGCGCTTGAGCACCTCCTGCGTGATCTCGCGCGGCGGCTCGTTCGGATGCTGCTCGTAGAAGCGCGCCGCGAACTGCTCGACGAGGAGCGGAATGTCCTCCTTGCGCGCGCGCAGCGGCGGCAGGTGGATCGGGATCACGTGCAACCGATAGTAGAGGTCCTCGCGAAACCGCTTCTCACCGACGGCGCGCGCCAGATCTTTGTTGGTCGCGGCCACGATGCGCACGTCGACCTTGCGCTCGACGCCGCCGCCGACCGGGCGCACCGACGACGTTTCGAGCACGCGCAAGAGCTTGGCCTGCAGCGGCAGCGGCAGCTCGCCGATCTCGTCGAGGAACAGCGTGCCGCCGTCGGCCTCGACGAACAGCCCCTTCTTGGCCTCGATGGCGCCGGTGAACGCGCCCCGCTGGTGCCCGAACAATTCCGACTCGAGCAGCGTCTCGGTGATCGCGGCACAATTGATCGCGACGAACGGCGCCTTCGCGCGCGCGCCGCCGTGATGGAGCGCGCGCGCCACCAGCTCCTTGCCGGTGCCGCTCTCGCCGGTGATGAGCACCGGGGACGAGATCGCGCTCACCCGCTCGAGGAGGTCATAGAGCTGCTGCATGACCGCGCTCTTGCCGACGAGGTTGCGAAACCCGAGCCGCTCCTCGACGGCGCGGCGCAGCTGCTCGTTCTCGCGGCGCAGCCCGCGCTCGCCGAGCGCGCGCTCGATGAGCAGCGCGCACTCCTCCATCTTGAACGGCTTGGTGAGGTACTGCGCGGCGCCGCGGCGCACCGCCTCGATGGCGCCGTCGATGGTGCCGTAGGCGGTCATGATGATCACCGGCCGCGTCGCGTCGGCGGCGCGCGCGGCTTCGAGCACGTCGAGCCCGTCGACGCCGTCCATGCGCAGGTCGGTGATGATGGCGTCGAACTCCTTGCGTTTGAGCGCGGCGAGCGCGGCGCGCCCGCCGACGGCGATCTCGGCGCGATAGCCCTTGCCTTCGAGGTACTCGGCCACGGTGTCGGCCATCTCGCGCTCGTCGTCGACGACGAGGATGCGCGCGCTCGTCGGCTCGCTCACGACGCCACCGGCCAGGTCACGCGCACCGTGGTGCCGCGCCCGGGCGCGCTGTCGATGGCGAGCGTGCCGCCGTGGTTCTTCACGATGTCGGCGGCGATGGTCAGGCCGAGCCCGGTGCCCTGGCCGCGCTTCTTGGTCGTGAAGAACGGATCGAGCACCGACGGCAGATGCTCGGGCGCGATGCCGCTGCCGTCATCGATCACCTCGAGCACCACGCCGTCGTCGCCGCCCGGGCGCGCGCGCGCGGTCACGTGGCCGCCCGCGCCGCAGGCGTCGCACGCGTTCATGAGGAGGTTCACCAGCACCTGCTCGAGCTGCCCCGGATCGGCGGCGAGCGGCGGCAGCGACGGCGGCGCGTCGGTGGTCACCACCACCTTGGCCTGCCGGAAGCGATGCTCGAGCAGGCTGGCCGCGGCGCCCACCGCCGTCGCCGGCGACACCGACTCGACGGTGACCGGGCGTGCGCGCGCGAAGTCGAGCAGCTGTCGGATCGTCGTCGACACCTTGTCCACCTGGCCGAGGATCGACGAGAGCCCCTTCTTCATCGCCTCGCCGGCGTCGCCCTCGGGCACGCGCGTCAGGAGCTGCTCGGCGCGCCCCGAGATGATCCCGAGCGGCGTGCCCACCTCGTGCGCGATCCCGGCCGAGAGCGTGCCGATGGTCGCCAGCTTCTCGGCGCGCATGAGGCTGCGCTCGAGGCGCTTCAGATCGGTGCGATCGTGCAGCACCACGAAGCAGTCGGCGTCGGGCAATGGCCGCGCCAGCGGGATCACGAAGGCGTCGACCTCGCGCGGCTTGCCGTCGAGCGTGAGGGTCAGGCCCTGGCGCGTCTGCGCGCGCCGCGTCGTGCGCGCCTCGGTCAAGAGCGCCTCGATCGCCGCGCGCTCGTCGTCGGCGATGCCGGGCAGCGCCGCCGGCAGCGACGCGGCCGTGCGCGCGCCGCGATCGGCGAAGAACGGATTGACGGCGGTGACCCGCGCCGCGGCGTCGACGGCGAGGACGCCGAGCGGTACGCTCTCGACCAGCTTCTCGCTGCGCTCGCGCAGCGCCGCCGTCGCCTCCGCCAGGCGCAGCGCCACGGTGAGCTCCTGCGCGCGCCGCTCTTGCCTTGTCAGCACCACGCCGAACACGCCGACGATGAGCGCCGTCAGCGCCGTCGCCGCGGCCAGGCGCCACGCCGCCAGCCGCGCCCGATCGCGCACGCGCTTGGCCGACGCCACCACCGCCAGCGACCAGGTCGCATCGCCGACGGGCACGCGCGCGAAGCCCGCCACCGCCGAGCGCTGCCCGAGGCCGAGCGCGTCCGCCGAGGAGCGCCCCAGGAACTCGGTGCCCTCGCCGCCCCGCGCCATCGCCGTCAAGAGCTCGTCGAGCTCCGGCGGGTGCCTGGTCTGCCACGAGGTCGTCTCCCCGTCGCCGCCCGACACCCGCCAGCGGCCCGCGTCGTCCATCACCACCCGGCGCAGCGGCGCCGCGCCCTCGAAGAAATGATTGGTGTCGACGAGCAGCGCGGCCGCACCGCGCGCGTTGCGTTCGAGGAACCAGCGCAACCGTCTCATCGGCTCGGAGACGACCGCCGCACCGCCCGGCTTCGCCGCCGCGAACAGCCGCGGCAAGAGCGCGCGCCGTTCGCCCTCGACGTCGGCCGGCACCACGCGCGCCGGCTTGCCGTCGGCGTCGAGCACGACCAGCGCGTCGTATGCGCCGCCCGGCGCCACCAACCGATCGAGCGCCTCGGGCGACGACGCCACCGTTCCGAGGTCGCGCAAGATCGTCGCCACGCGCGCCGACATCGTCGTCGCCAGCGTGCGCGCCAGCGCCGCCTGCTCGCCGGTGAAGTCGTCGAGCGCGCGCGCCTCCTCGCGCCGCGAGTCGACGTAGGCGAGCGCGAACACCAGCCCGACCGACGTGACGACGGCGACCGACAGCCCACGTGGGGTCCTACCCGCCCTCATGCCCACTCATGCATTTTGCAACACCCCGGGCCGCTCGGCCAGCCGATCAGTTGCGAATTGCGGCATGTGCCGCGCTCACCGCCGACAAGACTGCCGCCAGGCGAGCGGGCTTCTCCAATGCCAGATGGTACGGCGGCGGCCCTGCGCCGTCCGGCATTCCGCCGCACGGCAACAGCGCAATCACCGTCGTCGCCGGATGCGCGGCGCGCACGCGTGCGATCAGGCGCACCCCGTCGCGCGCGCGGGTGTCGAGATCGACGATGGCCGCATCGAACGCCCGCTCGTCGAGGGCGCGCACCGCCGCGTCGCTGTCGTCGACCTGCGCGATCGCGTGGCCACCGTCGACGAGCGCCTCGGCGAGCACGTCGGAGAGCGCGCGATCCTCGATCACCAGGAGCACGGTGCGCATGCGCCTCGGCCCAAGCACGCGGTGTGCCAGCCGCGCGACTCATGCATTGTGCATGACGATGAACCGCCCGCCGCCGATCCGCAATCAGCGATTCCGCGCGCTTGCCCTGGCACGCCTCCTGCTCATGGGCGGGCAACCGATGCTCGCCGCCCTCGTCCTCACCGCCGCCGTCGCACCCGCGGTCGCCGCGCCGGCGATGACGCTGCCGCAGGCGCTCGACTACGCGCGCGCGCATCAGCCGCGGATCCGCGCCGCGCTCGCCGAGCTGGCCGCGCGGCGCTCCGAGGCGCGCGTGCCGCGCGCGCAGTGGCTGCCGCAGGTCGGCGCCACCGCGCAGGCGTTCATCGCTACATCGAACAACACGACGGCGAGCTACCTCGGCGTGCCCGAGATCGACATCCCGCGCATCGGCGGCTCCAAGTCGCAGACGCAGGCGACCGCGGGCTGGGCGCCGTCGGCGTCGACGATCGCGGGTATCGGCATCGATCAAGAGGTCTACGGCTTCGGGCGCATCTCGGCGCAGATCGCGGTCGCCGACGCGCAGGCCGCGGTTGCGCGCGCCGATGCCGACGCCGCGGCGATGGACGTCGGGCTCGCCGTCGAGGAGGCGTACCACGCGGTGCTCGCCGGCAAGGCCGTGCAGACGGCGACCGAGGACGCCTACAAGCGCGCGCTCACCCATCGCGACTACGCGCAGGCGGGAACGAAGAGCGGCATGCGGCCGCCGATCGATCTCACGCGCGCGCAAGCCGACGTCGCCGCGCTCGAGGTGCGGCGCATCCAGGCCGGCTCGGGCCTGCGCATCGCGCGCGCGGCGCTGGCGGCGGCGATGGGATCGGATCAGCTCGAGGTCGACGCCGCCGATCAGCCCGAGGATCTCACGGCGGCGCCCGCGTTCGCCGAGGCGATGCGCACCGCGGCCGAGCGCAACCCGGCGATCCTCGCGGCCATCGCCAGGCTCGACGCCGAGCACGCGGCGGTGCGCGCGGTGACGCGCGAGCTTCTGCCCAACGTGTTCGCCTCGGCCGCGCTGACCGGTCGCGCCGGCGGCGCCGCACCGTCGAGCGGCGACACGCCGTATGGCGGCGGCTGGCTGCCCGACGTCGCCAACTGGCACCTCGGCCTCGTGCTGCAGTGGAACCTCTTCGACGCCACCGTGCTGGCGCGCCGGTCGGCGGCCCAATCGCGCGAGGACGCGGCGCGCGCCGAGCTCGATCTGTCGCGCACCAACGTCGGGCTCGCCGCCGAGCGGGCCTATCTCGATCTCGACGCCGCGCTGCAGACGTTGCCGCGCTTGCAAACTGCGGTGGATGCCGCGCGCGCCAACCAGGCGCAAGCGGACGCTCGCTTCAAGGCCGGGCTCGGCACCATCGTCGAGCTCGCCGACGCCGAAACTCTCCTGACCTCGAGCCAGCTCGAGCTGGCCGTGGGTCGCTTCAACGTGGCGCGCGCGCGGGCCGCGCTCGGCCGCGCCATGGGCAACTGCGGGATGGGCAAATGCGCACAGTGATCTTGTTCGGCGTCGGCATGGTGCTCGTCGCCATGATCGGCATGTACCTGCGCGCGTCGTCGCGCGTGAACGACGTGGCGCTGGCGTCGACGCCGAAGCCGGTGTCGACGCTGAAGGCGAAGGCGACGACCTTCCGGCCCGAGCGCACCTACGTCGGCACGACCAAGTCGTGGAACGCGGCGCGCGTGGGGCCGCAGTACGTCTCGGCCTACGTCGGCACCGTGCTCGTGCGCCCGGGCGCGGTCGTCAAGCGCGGCGAGGTGCTGGCCACGCTCGACTGCCGCAACGCCTCGGCGGCGACGCGCGAGATCGCCGCGCGCGCGCACGCCATCGAGGAGCGCCAGACCGCGGTCCAGCACGAGGCCGACCGCACCAAGGAGATGCAGGAAGGCGGCTTTGCCTCGGCCAACGAGCTCGAGCAGCTCAACGCCAAATCGGCGGCGGAGAAGGCGGAAGCGGAGAGCATGCGCGCCTCGCTCGTCTCGCGCAGCCTCGAGGTCGACGATTGCGTGCTGCGCGCGCCGTTCGCCGGCGAGGTGTCGGAGCGCTTCGTCGATCCGGGCGCCTACGTGCGCCCCGGTCAGCCGGTGGCGACGGTGATCGATCGAACCCAGGTGCGCATCGTCGCCGACGCGCCCGAGTCCGACTTCAGCGTCGTGGCGCCGGGCACCGCCGTCAAGATGGTCGTCGAGGCCACCGGCGCCAAGCTGGACGCGGTGGTGAGCCGGCGCGCGCCCGCCGCCGACGACGCCACGCGCACGGTGCACTTCGAGATCGACGTGCCCAACGCGAACCACGCGCTGCCGGTCGGCTCGACCGTGCGCCTCGCCATCGACGTCGGCACGCCGCAGCCGGCGACCGAGGTGCCGCTGCGCGCGGCCACGGTGCGCGGCGAGAAGGCGACGCTGTTCGCGGTGCACGGCGACGTCGCCAAGAGCGAGGTCTACAAGGTGCTCGGCGAGGCGGGCGGCACGCTCTACGTCGAGCCCAAGCTCAAGGCCGACACGCCGATCGTGATCGAAGGGCGCGCGCTCCTCGACGACGGGGACAAGGTCGCGGCCAAGGAGTTCACGCTGTGAGCGGCCGTCTGCGAGGACAGTCGTGACCGCGCTGGCGCTGCGCAATCCGATCGCGGTGCTGATGGTGTGCCTCGGGCTCACCGTCTTCGCCTTCGTGGTCACGCCGCGCATGAGCGTCGACACCTTCCCCGAGCTCACGCCGCCCGTGCTCGTCGTCGGCACGCAGGCGCCCGGCCTCGGCCCCAAGGACGTCGAGAAGACCATCACGTGGCGCCTCGAGAAGTACGTGAGCGCCACGCCCGGCGTCGACCACGTCGAGTCGACCTCGCGCAACGGCCTGTCGATCATCTACGTGTGGCTGAAGTGGGGCACCGACCTCAACTCGGCGCAGACGCTGGTGCAGCAGCAGGCGGCGTTCGCCATGGCGGCGATCCCGAAGTCACTCGGCATCCTGCCGCCGTTCGTCCTGCAGTACGACCCGTCGAACGCGCCGGTGGTGCAGGTCGCGGTCGCCGGCGGCGGCCTCAGCGGCCCGCAGCTCTACGACTACGCCTTCAACAACATCGAGCCGCTGCTCGAAGGCATCCCCGGCGTCGCCTCGGCCGGCCTCAACGGCGGACGGCAGCGCCAGATCAACGTCGTCGTCGATCCCTCCAAGGCCGAGGCGCGCCACCTGACCTCGCAAGACGTGGCCGCCGCGGTGGCGCAGTCGAACGCGCTCTTGCCGTCGGGCGAGATGATCGGCAAAAAGTTCGACGCCAACGTCTACACCAACGCCGTGCCGGTGCACGTGGCCGCCATCGGCGACGCCGTGATCGTGCGCCGCGGCGACAAGCCGGTGCGCATCCGCGACGTCGCGCGCGTCGAGGACGGCGGCGCGCCCGAGACGCAGAACGTGTCGGTCAACGGCCAGGACGCGGTCTACCTCAACGTCGTGCGCATCCCCGGCGGCAACACGATCGCGATCGTCGACGCCGTCAAACAGACGGTTGCCCATCTCAAGGATCTGCCGCCCGGCGTCGAGGTCACGCCTATTTTCGACCAGTCGACCTTCGTGCGCACCGCCTACGGCGGGCTCAAGAAGGAGGTCGTGCAGGCGCTGGTGCTGATCGCCATCGTCATCCTCATCTTCCTGCAGTCGACGCGCGGCACCTTGATCGTGTCGGTCGCCATCCCGCTGTCGTTCGCCATCACGCTCATCGTCCTCTACGCCGAGGGACAGACGCTCAACGCCTTCACGCTCGGCGGGCTCACACTCGCGATGGGACGGCTCGTCGACGATGCCGTCGTCGTGCTCGAATCGATCCACCGCCATCAGCGGCGCGGCATGACCATCGCCGAGGCGGCGCTGCATGGCACCAACGCGGTGGCGCTGCCGGTGCTCGCCTCGACGCTCACGACGATGGCCGTGCTGTTGCCGGTCATCCTGCTCGCGGGCCTGGCCAAGAAGCTGTTCGCGCCGCTGGCGCTCACCGTCGCCGTCGCCATGATCGCGTCGTACTTCGTGTCGGTGTGCGTGACGCCGGTGGCGTGCCGCTACTTCCTCGGGCACCACGAGCCGAGCGGCTTTTGGAAGCGCGTCGAGCACGCCATCGATCGCCTGGCCAACAGCTACGCCGACGTCTTGCGCCGCACGCTGCCCTTGAAGGGCCTGGTGATCGCGGCGTCGGTGGTGCTGGTGGTGGTCGCCGCCACCGTCGCGGCGCGGCTGCCGAGCACCTTCTTCCCCGAGATCGACGAGTCGATGGAGCGCGTCTACGTGCGCTATTCGCCGGGCACCTCGCTCACCGAAGCGGCGCGCATGACCGGGGAGATCGGCAAGCACCTCGGCAAGGCGATGGGCAAGGAGAACGTGACGCTGGTGCTCGCCAACGTCGGCTCGCCCAACAACGCGCGCTCGGCGATGACCAGCCCCAACTGGGGCCCCTACATGGGCTTCATCCGCCTGGCGCTGCGCCCGCCCGACGAGCGCAAGCTGTCGCAGCGAGAGATCGCCGATCGCTCGCGCGCGGTCCTGGAGCGCGACTTCCCCGGCGTCGAGTTCCTGCAGGCGCCCGGCGGCCTCGTCGCCAGCGTCTTCAACAACGGCTACGTCGTGCCGCTCGTCGCCGAGATCCGCGGCGACAAGCTCGAGGCCATCGACGAGCAGGCGCACGCCGTCGCCGAGGTGATGCGCACCATCCCCGGCGTGCGCGACGTGCGCTCGACGCTCGACATCCGCTACCCCGAGGTCCGCGTCGACGTCGATCGCGAGAGCGCCGGCATGGTCGGCGTCTCCGCGCGCGCCGTCGGCCAGTCGACGCTCGAGGCCACGCTCGGCAACATCAACACGCCGGGCGTGTGGATCGACGCCGGCAACGGCCAGTCGTACTACGTCGTCACCTACTACGATCACCACGCCGTCGCCGATCCCAACGCGCTGGCGGAGCTGCCCGTCCTCGTCTCCGACGCCGGCCGCCCGGTCACGCTCGGCGCCTACAGCCACATCCGCCGCTCGACGGGCCCGGTGGCCATCGAGCGCAACCAGCTGCAGCGCGCCGCGCACGTGCTCGCCGCCGTCGAGGGACGCGATCTCGGCTCGACCGCCGACGCCATCGAGAAGGCGCTGGCCAAGGATCCGCGCACCGCGCACGTCAAGGTCAGCTTCGTCGGACAGGTGGAGCTCATGCGCACCACCTTCGGCGGCCTCGGCCTGGCGCTCGCGCTCGCCGTCATGGTGGTGTTCATGATCATGGCGTCGCAGTTCCGCTCGCTGCGGCTGCCGTTCATCATGCTCTTCACGATCCCGGTGGCGCTCGTCGGCATCGTGACGGCGCTGCTCGCCGCCGGGCAGGGCTTCTCGATCACCGCGCTCATGGGCATCCTCATGGTCATCGGCATCGCGGTGTCGAACGGCATCCTCCTCGTCGACGACGCGGCCCGCCGGCTCGACGAGGGCGCCGAGCCGGTGGAGTCGATCGTCGAGGCGGCGCGCTCGCGCTTCGTGCCCATCGTCATGACCTCGCTGGCGACGGTGATCGGCCTCATCCCCACGGCGATCGGGCTCGAGCAGGGCACCGAGGCCAACCAGCCGCTCGCGCTCGCCGTCGTCGGCGGCCTGACGTCGTCGACGGTGCTGTCGCTCTTCCTCGTTCCCGTGATGTACTTGCTCCTGGTGCGGAGGAGGCGTTCATGAGGCTGCCGTGGTTGTGCGCGCTGGCGATGGCGTCCGGCTGCTACCTGAAGGCGGGCGCGGTGCAGAACCCGCGCCCCTCGCGCGAGGGCGTGGCCATCTCGCTCGTCGGTCAGGACTGCGAGGACCATCGCGCCGAGAAGGGCGATCCGATCACGCGCGATCTCGGCGTGAAGCTGCGCGTCGACAATCCGACCGATCAGCCGCTGCGCATCGCCGAGCAGGCGATCCGGCTGATGGTCGACGGCGACTCGGGCGGCGTGCGCTTCCCGACGGTGGTGGAGGTGCAGCCGCACGGCACGGCGACGGTGGTGCTCGACTTCACGCACCACGCGCTGTGCGAGCCGGAGCGCCAGTTCGTGGTGGCGTGGAACGACGCCCTGCTGCTCGGCGGGCGCGCCGTCGCCCTCGACAACCTCGCCTTCCGCCCGTAGCCTCGCGATGCCGCGCGCCGGCTACTTCGCCGCGCGCGACTCGTCGCCGAGCTCGTAGATCTCGAGCGCGATGCCGCCGCGATCGAACCCCTTGTCCTTGCGCAAGAGGAGCAGCCGATTGCGCTCTTCCTGCCAGCTCGACGGGCGCCCCTGCCCCGGCAGCGTCAGCCGCAGCGTCGCCGCGAGCGTCTTCCGATCGACGTCGTAGAGCTCGATGTCGTCCGCATCCGCCTTCTTGCGCGCCACCGCGTCGGGGTTCACCGGATCGATCGTCAACGACAGCACCACGCGCTTGTCGTCGATCGTCTGCCACTTCAGCGAATTGACGTCGTACTTCCACAGCGGCCGCGCCGGCTTCACCTCGTGCTCCTCGATCCCGTCGACGAGGAGCAGTTGCTTGCGATCGTCCGAGAAGCGCGCGATCACCGGCATGTTCGGCTGATCGCGCCGCACCAGCGAGATCTGCGTGAAGCCGAGCACGTCCTTCACTTCCTCTTCGACGAGCACCTTGCCCGCGAACGTGTCGAGCCGCGTGTAGCGATCGGGCCGGCGCATGTCGCGCGACTTGTCGAACTCGCCGGCGCGCAGCGCCGCCAGCACCGTGAAGCCGTCGGCCCACCACAGCGGCTTCACCGTCGACGGCGCCACCTTGAGCTGCCCCTCGGCGTCCTCGCGCCACGTGCGCCGCTTGACCGGCTTCAGCGTGTCGACGGCATAGGCCACGAGCGCGTGCTCGACGGTCTTCTTCTCGTTGCGCGTGTAGGTCACGAGCACGCGCTTGCCGTCGAGCGTGGCGAACGCGAATTTGTTGAACGGGCCGATCGGCTTGCCCTTGTCGGGCCCCGCCGCGGTGAACGCCTGCGCCGTCGAGGTGCCGTCGCGCCCGCGCACCACCAGGACCCGCGCCGGCGACAGCCACGCCAGCGCCAGCGCGTCCGTCGGCGCGCCGGCGACGGCGACGTCCTTGCCGCCGACCTCCGCCAGGTGCAGCGTCGCGTCGGTCGCCCCGTCGGTGGTGATGAAGGCGACCGCCTTGCCGTCGTCGCGCAGCGCGTACGCGTCGTCGATGAACCCCTTGCCGCCGGTGTCCCAATGCGCCACCGGCGCGGGCGCCGCCAGCGCGCCGCTCGCCGCCATCAACACCGTCGCCAGAACCGAGATCCGCATGGTGCGGTTACACGCTAGCGGAACGGGCTTGTCAAGCGCGGCACGAGCCGCACGAACGCCTCCGGCAGCGCGGTGCTCACGCGCAGCGGCTTGCCCGTGCGCGGATGCGCCAGCTCGACCGCGTACGCGTGCAGGCACAGCCGCTCGAACTTCGCGCCGCCGTAGGCCGCGTCTCCGACGAGCGGATGGCCGATCGACTGCAGGTGTACGCGGATCTGATGCGTCCGGCCCGTCTCGAGCACGAGCTCGACGGCCGTGATCGGCGCTCCGTCGAGCGTGCCGTGCCCGAGCGAGCGCACGTGCGTGCAGGCCGGATCGCCCTCCTTGCCGTTTTCGGGCAGCGCCGCGCGCAGCCGCTGATCGCGCGGATGGCGCCCGATGCGCGCGCGCACCGTCTCGTCGCCGACGAGCTCGCCGCCGGCGACGGCGAGATAGCGCCGATCGATCGCGTGCTCGGCGAACGCCCGCTGCAGCCGCTCGTACATCTCGCGCTGGAGCGCCACCACGACGAGCCCCGACGCCTCCTTGTCGAGCCGATGCATCGCGCGCGCGTCGACGCCGAGCTCGCGCGTCACCGCCGCCGTCAGCGAATGCGCCTCTTGCTTCGGCTCGGGCTGCGACGGCAGCCCCGCCGGCTTGTCGACGATGGCGAGATCGTGATCGCGATACGCATAGATCAACGGCGGCGGCACCTCGAGCGGCCCGGTGTGCACTGCCACCTTCTCGCCGACCGACACCGTCCGTTCGGCGTTCGTCGCGCGACGACCGTCGATCTGCACCGATCCGCGCGCCACCAGCACGCGCGCTTCGGACCGCGTCACGCCGAGGCGCGCCTCGATCAGATGATCGAGCACCGGCGGATCGTCGGCCCAGCGCTGGAAGACGCGCTTCTTCATCGCCGAGCCTCGCCTACAGCGGCGGCAACGCCGCCAGCGCAACCGCCAGCTCGGCGCCGAACGTGGCGTTGTTGAGCGCCAGCACGCGATTGGCCGCGAGGCTGCGCTTCTGCGTCACGCGCGCGACATACGCCAACAGATGCGGCGTCAGCGCCTTGCCGCGGATGTTCTTTTGCGCCGCGTCGGCGAGCGCATCCTCGACGGCCTTGCCGATCAGCGCCGCGTCGAGCGCGTGCGCGCGCGGGATCGGATTGGCCACCAGCACGCCCGCGCGTCCGAGCGCCCAGTGCGCGCGCAGGATCGTCGCGCAGTCGATGGCGTCGTCGACGCGATGCTCGAGCGGCAGCCCGCTCGTGTACGTATAGAACGCGGGAAACTCGTTGGTGCGCACGCCGAGCACCGGCACCGCCAGCGTCTCCAGCATCTCGAGCGTGCGCGGCAGATCCAAGATCGCCTTGCAGCCCGCCGACACCACCGCCACCGGCTCTTTCGCCAGCGTCGTCAGATCGCTCGACACGTCGCCCGAGTCGCCGCGATGCACGCCGCCGATGCCGCCGGTGGCGAACACGCGGACCCCCGCGCGCGCCGCCGCGTACGCCGTCGCCGACACCGTGGTCGCGCCGTTCTCGCCGCGCGCGCACAAGATCGGCAGATCGGCCACGCCCGCCTTGCGCCAGCGCTCGGCGCCCGTCGCCTTGGCCATGCGCTCGAGCGTGGCGTCGTCGATGCCGACGCAGATGCGCCCGGCCACCACCGCGATCGTCGCCGGCGTGGCCCCCGAGCGGCGCACCTCCTCTTCGAGCGCGCGGCCGATGTCGAGGTTCTCCGGCCACGGCAGCCCGTGCGCCACGATCGTCGACTCCAGCGCCACCACCGCGCGGCCGGCGTCGAGCGCGGCCTTGACCTCGGGCGCGACCTCGAGCGGCGCCGTCATCAGTTGCTCTCGCGCGGCGCCACCCGCGCGCGAATGCGCTCGAGCTCGGGCCGATGGATCTGATAGCGCGTGTTGCAGTAGTTGCAGACCACCTCGGCCGGCTTGTCCTCGGCGATCATCTCGTCGAGATCGACGGTGCCGAGCAGCGCCAGCATCTCGCCGATGCGCTCCGGCGAGCAGCGGCACTGGAAGCGCACCGCGCGCTCTCCGCCGACGAACTCGAGCGGCCCGAGCGTCCACACCCGCTCGGCGATGGTCCGCGCCGAGCGCACGCCTTCGCGCAGCAGCTCGCCGAGGCGGCCGGTACGCAGCGCGTGCTGCACCTCGCGCACGACGTCGGGATCGCCGCCCGGCATCACCTGCACCAGGATGCCGCAGGCGGCCGCGACCTTGCCGTCGTCGCCGATGAGCACCTCGCAGCCGAGCGCCGACGGCACCTGCTCGGAGGTGCGCAGGTAGGCCTCGAGGTCCTCGTCGATCTCGCCGGTGACGAGCGCGATCTGCCCCTGGTACAGCTCCTTGAGCCCGAGATCGCGCAGCACGTTGACCACGCCGTTGCGTCCGAACACCTCGGCGACGTGACGCTCGGGACCGAAGTCGGCGCCCGCCGCCGGATGCGCCGGATAGCCGCGCACGTCGCCCGACCCGTTGGCGTCGACGGTGATCGAGCCGAGCGGCCCGTCGCCGGTGATCTGGATCGTGGCCCGCTCTTCGCCCTTGGTCAGCGTGGCCAACAGCGCGCCCGCGGTCAGCGCCCGTCCGGTGGCGCGCGCCGCGACCGGCGACATCTCGTGGCGCCGCGCCGCTTCGGCGACGAGCGCCGTGGTCACGGCGGCGCACACGCGCACGTGCCGTTCGCGGTCGATGGCGCGCATCAGGTGGTCGACGGGCTCCATGTCGCGCGCAGCCTAGCACATTGACGGCGCGCTCCGGCCGCACCATGCTCGGGGTGGTGCGCCTGCCCTGGACCACGGAGTTCGACGCCGAGCGCGAGACCTTCGCGCTGCGTTTCTCCTGCGAGGACTGCGCCCATTTCGACGCCGCGAGCGAGCGTTGCCGTCACGAGTGGCCCAACGAGGCGCACCGGAGACTGCCGTCGCCGCCGGGCGTGCTCGACTTCTGCAAGGAGTTCGAGCTTTGCTGACCGGCCTCGTGCGCTTCCTCTTCTCGTGCCTCATGCTCGTCGCTGTCATCTGGTTCTCGGTGACGGTACCGCTCGGCAAGCGCACGCTCTGGGGCCACGTGCACGCCATCTTCGGCACGCAGGAGGCGCGCGATCTGGCCGACGGCACCGAAGAGGAGGCGAAGAAGGTCGCGCAGAAGGTCAAAGAAGAGCTGCGCCCGCCCGACATGGCCCGCCACGTAAAGGTCCCTTTGCCGCCGAAGTAGGCGAGTGGCACAATCTTGCGAATGCGCTTTTCGATCGTCGCACCCGGCGTCGCAGCCGGCGTCGCACCCGGCGTCGCAGCCCGCGTCGTAGCCGGAGCCCTCGCCGCGCTGATCCTCTTCGTTCCCGCGGCGCGCGCCGAGGAGCCGCTGTGGACCGAGGGTCCTTCGCGCGGCGCGCTGCCGCCGAACGCGCCCATCAACATGCAGGCGTTCGTGCGTCTGGCGCGCACGCTCGGCCCGGCCATCGTCAACATCGTCGCCATCCAGACCGGCGACATCGGCGACGAGCGCCCCGGCTCCGGCGGCGAGAAGCCGCACGGCATGGGCCGCGGCCAGGGCACCGGCTTCATCATCCAGAAGTCGGGCTACATCCTCACCAACGCCCACGTCATCGAGGGCGCCGACGACATCCGCGTTCGCCTCTCCGACGAGCGCGAGCTCACCGCGCGCCTCATCGGCCGCGACGAGCACACCGACATCGCGCTGCTCAAGGTCGAGGCTGGCGCCGATCTCCCGGTCACACCGCTCGGCAACTCCGACGACGTGCAGATCGGCGAATGGGTCATGGCCGTCGGCAATCCCTTCGGGCTCGACCACACCGTCACCGCCGGCATCATCAGCGCCAAGGGGCGCCGCGACGTGCGCCCGGGCGGCTCGCAGTCGGGCTACTACGACTTCATCCAGACCGACGCGTCGATCAACCCCGGCAACTCGGGCGGCCCGCTCATCAACACGCGCGGCGAGGTCATCGGCATCAACACCGCGATGAACGCGCAGGCGCAAGGCATCGGCTTCGCCATTCCGATCAACATGGCCAAGGTGATCGCGCCGATGCTGCAAAAGTACGGCAAGGCGCCGCGCAGCTGGATGGGCGTCTATCCGCAGTCGGTGACGATCAACCTCATGAAGGCGTTCAACTTGAAGGAGCGCCGCGGCGCGCTCGTCAGCGACGTGGTCGCCGATTCGCCGGCGGCGCGCGCCGGGCTCGTCACCGGCGACGTCATCGTCGACTTCGACGGCCACTCGATCAAGCGCGCCGACGATCTCATGTGGCTCGTGGCCACGACGCCGTCGGGCAAGCGCGTGCCGATGGTGGTGAACCACAAGGGCTCGACCTCGAAGATGGAGGTCACGCTGCAGGCGGCGCCCGAGGAGCCGACGCCGCCGGCGCCGCCGAAGCTGCCGCCCGGCCACAAGTCGCCGCTCGGCATGACGGTGTCGGAGATCTCGCCCGGCATCGCGCGCGAGCTCGGCAATCCGCAGCTGCGCGGCGTCGTCGTCATGTCGGTCGAGCCGGACAGCCCGGCCGTCGAGTCGGGGCTCGAGCGCGGCGACATCATCATCCGCGTCGGCGACATCTCCGTCACCACGCTCGACGACTACGCCAAGGCGGTGCGCGCGGTGACCCACGGCGACATGCTGCGCCTGCTGGTGCGCCGCGAGGGCAAGAACACCTGGTTCGCCTTCCAGAAACGCTGAGATCCCAAGCCTGAAAAATACCTGACAGTAGGCTGTCAGGACGGCTGGCGTAGCTTGTCCGCCATGGACAACCACACGCTGACGCTGTGCGAGCTGGAAGACCCCAAGCTGGCGGGACTGGAGACGTTTTCGCCGTTCTGCCTGAAGATTCACCGCGCGCTCAAGGCCTCCGGGCTGACCTACGCGCGCCGGCTGGCGTCGCGGCCCGACGCCCACAAGCAGCACAACCCGACCGGCCAGGTGCCGGTGCTGCTCGCCGACGGCCAGGCGCTGCATGATTCGACTGAAATCCTGAAATTCATCGTAACCCTGCGACCCCACGCGCTCGCCGCCGACGGCGAGGCCTGGCTATGGGAAGAATTCGCCGACACGTCGATCAACGGCTTCCTCGTCGCCGCGCGCTGGGCCGACGATCGCAACTGGCCGGTCACGCGCGACGCCTACTTCGGCAAGGCGCCGGCGTTCGTCCGCGCCCTCATCGTCCCGCGCATCCGCGCCCGCGTGCTCCGCGGCCTGCACGCCCGCGACGTCTGGCGCGCCGGCGCCGAGCGCTGCTGGTCGCGCTTCGAGTCGCTGCTCGATTCGCTCGACGCGCGCGCCCCGGCGAGCGGCTTCTGGTGTGGCCGCGCGCTGTCGGTCGCCGACGTCGCGCTCTTCGGGCAGCTCCACAGCTTCCGCACGCCGCTGACGGTGCCGCAGGCCGAGTCGATCGCTCGGCGGGCACGCTTGAGCGCCTGGCTCGACCGGGTGCAGGAGGAGACGCGATGCGCCGCGCCGACCGACTCTTTCGCATCGTCCAGCATCTCCGCCGTCGCCGGCTGACGACGGCGCGGCAGCTCGCCGGCGAGCTCGCCGTCTCGGAGCGCACCGTCTACCGCGACGTGGCCGACCTGGTCGTCTCGGGCGTGCCCATCCGCGGCGAGGCCGGCGTCGGCTACGCGCTCGAGCGCGGCTTCGAGCTGCCGCCGCTCATGTTCACCGAGGACGAGCTGGAGGCGCTCGTGCTCGGCGCGCGCGTCGTCGAGAGCTGGGGCGACGAGACGCTCGCCCAGGCGGCGCGCGCGGTGGTGCACAAGGTCGAGGCGGTGCTGCCCGAGCGGCTGCAAGATCGCGTCGGCAAGGCGCCCTTGTTCGCGCCCGGCTATCACGTGCCGGCCAACTCGGCGCACGAGCTGTCGACCTTGCGCCGCGCCATCCGCGAGCGGCGCAAGGCGCGCGTCGCCTACGTCGATCGAATGCAGTCGGCGACGGAGCGAACAATCAGGCCGCTCGGGTTGTTCTTCTGGGGGGCGAGCTGGACGGTGGCGGCGTGGTGCGAGCTGCGTCAGGCGTTCCGCGCCTTCCGCCTCGATCGCGTGCAGAAGCTGGAGCTGACGTCGCAAACCTTCGAGGACGAAGCGGGCCGCACGCTCGCCGAGTTCTTCGACGACCTACGCAAAGGGAGGGTCCAATGAAGCTGGGCTATACGATCGTGTACGTCCGCGACCCGAAGCGCACGGCGGAATTCTGGCAGCGCGCGTTCGGTCTCGAGCAGCGCCCGATGGACGACAGCCCGATGTACCGCGAGCTCGACACCGGCGCGCACACGCTGGCGTTCGTGGCGCAGTCCTACGTCAAGGACATGCTGCCCGGCGGCTTCCGCGCGGCGCAGAACGACGAGGCGCCGCCGCCGTTCGAGGTGGCGCTGGTGACCGATGACGTCGTGGCCGCGCAGGCGCGCGCGGTCAAGGCGGGCGCGCAGCACGTGATGGCGCCGACGCAGAAGCCGTGGGGCCAGACGGTCGCCTACGTGCGCGACTGCGACGGCACGCTCGTCGAGCTGTGCACGCCGATGGGCTAGCCGGAGCGGTTCCAGCACCACCGTGCGCATGCGGCGTTCGATGGTCGCGTCGTTCACGTCGCGCTCGTCGCATGCACGCCCTCGACGTAGATCTTGCTGCCGTCGGGCGACCAGGCGGGCAAGCCGTCGAAGTGGAAACAGACACGAGCGGCTCACGCAGCGGAACACCGCCGAATCTGCGAGGTTCATTCCGTTTCTCAGTCGGGCGTCAGCGGAACCCAGAGGTCGAACGAGTACAGCGGCGCGGGGCACTCGGTGCCGACCGATCCGCCGTCGAGATGCAGGGTCGCGGGCGCGTACACGTCGCTGGAGACGACGATCGAGTGCGGACCGAGGATCCCGACCTCGAGATCGGTTGTGCCCATGCTCGAAAAGGTCTGCTCATGCATCCCGCGAGCGCGCCTACCAGCGCCAACAGCCGCATGCAGCGATTCTACGTCGTTCGCGCTATTTGTGCCGCGTGGCCAGCCAGCGCCAGATGCGCTCGCCGAAGCCGGCGCCGGTCTCGGGCCAGTGTCCGCCGGGCAGGATCCACTGCTGCACCGCGCAGCCCGGCGCGCCGACGCTGCAGTGATCGACGCGCCCCCACACCGCGAGCGCCTCCTTCGCCGACGGGAACGTCGCCGCGTGCGGCAGCCCGGCGCCGAGCGTGCCTCCGCCGATCGGCACCACCTCGTCATCGCGGCCGTGCACCTCCAGCACCGCCACCGGCGACGACGGGTTGCACGTCGCGGGCGCGGCGCCGCCGATGGCGACGATGGCCGCGATCTTGTCGGCGTGGTCGCAGGCGATGCGCCACGCCAAGAAGGCGCCGTTCGAGAACCCGACGAGGTACACCCGCTTCGGGTCGACCTCGCCCTTCTTCACGCGCTCGTCGATGAGCCGCACGATCGCGCCGACGTCGTCGGGCTTCTTGCCCTCGAAGTCGCAACACGCCGCCGTCGCGTTCCAGTAGGGCTGGCCGCGCCGGTCGATGTGCCCGCTCGCCGGCGCCGCCACCGCGAAGTGATACTTCGCCGCCAGCGCGTCGGCGTGCAGGGCTCCCGGCAGCTCGGTCGCGGTGCAGCCGTAGCAGTGAAGGAGGATGACGAGCGGGATCACGCGCGGCTATTCGCCGGGCGGTCCGGCGTCGGTGCGGCGCAGGATGACGAACTCGACGCGGCGGTTCTTCGACCAGCACGCCTCGTTGTGCTGCGGGCAGACCGGCTTGGTCTCGCCGTAGCCGTGCGACTGCAGGCGGTCGGCCTCGACGCCGTGCTCGATAAGGTACGTCTTGACCGCCGCCGCGCGATCCTCGGTCAGCCGCATGTTGTAGTCGTCGGCGCCGCGCTCGTCGGCGTGGCCCTGGATCTCGACGAGCAGGATCTGCGGGTTGCCCTTCAGCGTCGCCGCCACCGCGTCCAAGATGGGGAACGAGATCGGCTTGATGATCGCCTTGGCGGTCTCGAAGTAGATCTTGTCGAGGATCTCGAGCTTGCCCTTGCGCAGGATGACGCGCCCCTTGTCCGGGCAGCCGTCCTCGTCCTCGAAGCCGTTGTAGGTCTCCGGCTCGTTCGGGCACTTGTCGTCCTTGTCGAGGATGCGATCCTTGTCGTTGTCCGGATCGGGGCAGCCGTCCTCGTCCTCGAAGCCGTCCTTGTCCTCGGGATCGTTCGGGCACAGGTCGTCGACGTCGAGGATGCCGTCCTTGTCGTTATCCGGATCGGGGCAGCCGTCCTCGTCCTCGAAGCCGTCCTTGTCCTCGGGATCGTCGGGGCACTTGTCGAGGCGATCGGGGATGCCGTCGCCGTCGCGATCGAGATCGAGCGAGTCGGGGCAGCCGTCCTCGTCCTCGAAGCCGTTCTTGGTCTCCGGCTCGTTCGGGCACTTGTCGACGACGTCGGGGATGCCGTCGCGATCGTTGTCCGGATCGGGGCAGCCGTCCTCGTCCTCGAAGTCGTCGAAGTCCTCCGGATCGTCCGGACACTTGTCGACGTCGTCCTTGATGCCGTCGCCGTCGCGGTCGCCAATCGACGGCTCGAAGATGAAGCCGATGAAGACGCGGAAGTCGGGCGAGCCGGTCATGCCGCCGTCGA
This sequence comes from Polyangia bacterium, assembly GCA_035607415.1. GTDB lineage: Bacteria > Myxococcota_A > Polyangia > Palsa-1104 > Palsa-1104 > JAQBQH01. The sequence goes on along the minus strand of DATNAQ010000031.1, from coordinate 14,526 downwards.
GCGAGCGCGGCAGAAGGCCGGCGCCGCCGCCGATCTCGAAGTACGACTTGGTCGCGAGGTAGACCTTGAGCGCGAGCAGCCCTTCGAGCGGGCTCGACGACGGCGCGCCGGTCAGCCCGGCGTAGCCGAACGCTTCACCGACGATGTCGAACTTGTTGGGCACGAGCGCGTACGAGAGGCCGAGCCCGTAGGTCAGCTGCGAGCCGAGCGAGCGCGTCTGCTGCGTGCCGCAGCCGGGATCGCCGGGCGCAAGTCCCAGCATCGTCCCCGGCTGGCAGAAGCCCGTCCCCGACACGTTCGGGTCGTTGATGACGGTGCCGACGTCGGTGTACGAGTGCGTCGACGGGCGGATGAGCGCGCCGAGGTTGAGCGCCATCTTGAAGCGGCGCGAGTAGCCGAACTCCTTGTCGACGATGATCTCGGGGCGCAGCGTGACCTGGCCTTCGCCGAGGAACTTCTTCGAGTCGCCCGACGGCACGTACAACGAGAAGAGCAGGCCGAGGCCGACGGGATACTTGGACGTGTTGAGGAAGCGCCCTTTGACGTGGAAGCCGATGTCGCCGACGAATTGGCCGGAGAACGACAGCTGATTGTTCTGGTTGGGGTCGCCGGTCGGATCTTTGAACGTCGGACGCCGGTTGCCGAACATGATCTCGACCGGCAGCGACACGCCGAGCTCGACCCACTTGAACAGGCCGATGGCGAACTGCAGCTGCGGCGTCATGTAGTGCTCGACGTTCAGCTCGGCGTTGCCGTTGCCGCGCAGGTTGAGGACGTTGTTGGCGTAGCTACCGACGAGGCCGAGCGAGAAGTCGAGGTGGCCGAGGATCTGCGAGGCGTTGACGGTGACGTAGCCTTTGGAGTCGACCGCCGGGCGGAAGTTCTGCAGCGAGAACGCCGAGGCCGTCGCGTCTTGGGCGCGCGCTGAACCACCGAAAGCGAGGACCAACCCCAGGATCACGAGGACTGCGCTGCGGGGCGCACGTAGCATATGGAGGATCCTCACACGTAGGGGCTAACTTAACTCGCATTTGTACGACGGAAAAGCTCGTCTTGTCAACGAAACAGCCCAGAATGCGGGACATCATGCGGCCGGCGTTGTCGACGGTGTTCGCGACTTCAGCGGAGCGTCCGCCGGCGGCGATCATCGAGACCTGCCTGCAGGCGGAAGCGTCCGCGGTGATCCTCGACGGCGCGCTTCCGCCGGCGCTCGGCGAGCGGCTCGTGGCCGAGCTCGAGCGGCGCGGGGACGAGCTGCCGATCCTGGCGATCGAGGCGCCCGCGGGGGCGCGCACGCCGCGGCTGGTCGCGGCCGATCGCGAGGAGGCGAGGGCGGCGCTCGCCGCGGCGACGGCCACGGTGCGGCGCGCCGGCGAGCTGCGCGTGCCCTTCGTGGTGGTGCGGCTCGGCGAGGTCCCGGCGGTGGCCGGCGATTGGCCGCACGCGCGCGATCAGTTCCTGCGCGGCGCGCTCGACGAGTCGCTGGCCGGTCGCATGCGGGCCGCGCGCGACGCCGCCGCCGAGCAGGCTGTCGACGGCGCGGTGCGCGCGCTCGAGCGGCTGGCGCGCGAGTCGGAGCGCGCGGGCTCGGTGCTGCTCGTGCGCAACGGACGGCGCTACATCGACGTGCCGTCGCCGCGCGAGCTCGATCGCCTGCGCGCCGAGCTGGCCGGCGCGCCGCTGTTGCCCGCGGGCGACGTGGCGGCGGCGCACCTGCAGGACGTGATGGGCTTCGCGCCGCTGGCGCTCACGCTCGCCGCCTGCGCGGACGCGCCGCTGTGGTACTGGGGCGACGCCTGTGGTCCCGTCGGCGCGCTGGCGCCGGGCCGCGGCATCGTCGATCTCGCCGCTGCGCGCGCCAGCGTCGCCGCCCACGCGCGCCTCGCCTTCAGCCCGTGGGTCGGGCTAGGCGTCGACGAGGTCGTCGAGTCGATGTCGCGCTTCTAGTTCCCGCGCCACTGGTACGTGAAGTCGGACGCGCAGTCGCTGAAGCCGAGCGCCTGCAGCGTCGGCCGCCCGTCGCGCCCGAACACGATCTCGTAGTTGTAGCGGTGCGACGACGCCGGTGGCGCGTCCTGCCGGCCATACACGTGCACGCGCCGATGCAGCCAGCTCATCCCGCCCGCCTCCGTGCGCTCCGTCGGCAGCTTGAGCCCGCACAGATCCGCGCGCGCGTGCGCTTCGAGCAGCACGCGGTTGTACGCGCCACCGTGATCGATCACGAGCGCCCGGCCGCCAGCCGCGCCCATGTCGGCGAACGTCAGCCGCGGCACGCGCGCCGCCCCGACGAGCGCCGCCGCGATCGCCACCGCCGCCGCCATGACGCCGAGCCGCGGCCGCACCTCCGCGAGCACGTCGACGCCGACGGCGGCGAGCGCGCACAGAAGCGGCCACGCCGGCGACGCGTAGCGCAGCTCTTTGTGCCCGACGATCGAGTAGGTCACGAGATAGACGATCGCCATCGCCGCCACGCCGCGCGCCCGCACGCACCCGATCGCCGCCAGCACCAGCAGCAGCACGCCCGCCGCGCCAGACGAGGTCACCAGCGTCGTGACGTAGTAGCCCGCCGGCTCGCGCCCCATCATGTTGGCGCGCCCGCGCACGATGTTCTCGTTCCAGTAGACCTCCGCCGACTGAAACCAATGTCCCCAGGTCGCGCGATCGAGCGCGCCGTCGGCGAGCGCGCACGCCGCCAGCACCGCCGTCAAGAGCGCCGCGCCGCGCAGCTGACGCCGCGCCAGGAGCCAGCCCACCGCCGTCGCGCACACGACCACGTTCTGCACGCGCAGGATGGTCGCGAACCCGAGCAGCAAACCCGCGCCCACGATCGCCCGGCGCGACGGCGCCTCGCCGCACAAGAGCGCCACCGCCAGCACCATCGGCAGCGCCACCGCGTTCTCGCTGAACGCGCGCGGCGCCAGCAGGATCGCCGGCGGCAGCAGCGCGAACAGCGCCGCCGCCACCCACGCGCGCTTGGGCGCCACGCGCAGCCGCCGCGCCAGCCACCACGCGCCCCACGCCGTCGCCACCGCCAGCGCCACGAACACGACGCGCACCAGCATCAGATACGCGCGCGGCGAGCCGCCGCCGAGGGCCGCGCCGAGGCGTAGCAGCGGCGTCAGCAACATCGGCAAGAGCCAGCTGCGCCCGCCGTCGGCGTACTCCCACGGCACCAGCGCGTAGCCGAACGCCCGCTTGTGCGCCGGCTCGAGCGACTGAAAGATCTCGTCGGGCCAGAAGATCCCGTCGTCGACCGCCGCCAGCCACAGCCGCGCCGCCGCGCAGACCGCGAGCGCCAGCCCGAGCGCGATCCACGCCGTCCGCGGCTTCACGCGCGCATCATACGCCGAGCCGCGCTAGCGCGCCGCCGCCTGCAGCTCGAGCGCCGCGCGCGCTCCGCGCCGGCACGCCGCGAACGCTTCGCTCATCGACAAATGCAGCGCCGCGCTCGCGTAGGGCACGCGTTCTGCCTCGTCGGCGAACCGGCACGCCGCCGCCGCGTCGTGCGCCGCCAGCGCCGCGCGCATCGCCAGGTCGTACGCGTCGCGCGTCTGCCGCGCCGCCAGGTTCCGCCGCGCCAGCGCCAGCGCCCGCCCGGCATCGCCGCCGGCGCCGAGCCAGAAGCGCGCCGCATGATCGGCGAACGCGTCGGGATGGCGCCGCACCAGCGCCTCGTAGCGCCGCCCCGCGCGCGCGATCAGCTCGTCGCCGCGCGCCGCCTGCCCGTTCCTACGTAACAGGACGCCCAGCTGCGCCTGGTACTCCGGATCGTCACTCGCCGCCACCAACGGCTCGAGCAGCGCCATCGCCCGCTGCTCATCGCCCGCGAGCGCCACCGCCGTCGCCAGGTGCCCGGTCGCCGGCGCATACTCCGGCAGCCGCGCGTGCGCCGCCTCGTACAGCTCGCGCGCCGCCGCCGGCCGGCCCGCGCGCTCCTCGACGAGCCCGTTCTGAAAATAGAGCCACGCCAGCGTGAACGGCGACACGTCCTCGAACGCGTCCTGCGCGTCGAGGAATTTCGCCTCCGCATCGGCCACGTCGCCCATCTCGCCGCGCAAGACCGCGTACGCCGCCAGCGTCGCCGTCGTCGCGCGCACCTTCACCAGGCGCCGCCGCACCGCCAGCGCCTCGTCGTAGCGCCCGAGCGCCTGCCACACGCCGGCGCGCCCGGCAGCGACCGCGTCGCGATCCGCGCCCAGCTTCTCCGCCTGCGCCAGATCGGCGAGCGCACCCTGAAACTCGTGCAGCGACTGCCGCGCCCCGGCCCGCGCCAGCCACGCCTCCGCCACCGCCGGGCGCGTCTTCACCAGCTCGTCCGCCGCCCGCAATGCCGCGTCGTAGTCGTCGAGCGCGCCGAAGAACTGCGCGTGCGTCGCCAGCATCGACACGCGCTGCCCCGGCGGCATCACCGCATACAGCGACAGGAAGTTACCGACCGTGATCGCCGCATCCGTCGTCGGCAGCGACGCCTGCGACCGCGGGATCTGCCGTGCGCTCGCCGCAGGCGCCGCGGCAACCGCCGCCGCCGGTTGGACCAATCCCGGCGGCGGCGACTGCGCGCAGCTCATCCCGCAGAGCGACGCCACCCCCACGATCCCGAAGAGCCGCGCTGCGCGCATCAGTTGGGCGCTCCGAGGAACGGGAACGTCGTCAGCTGCGCCTGGTTCGCCGTGTCGGCGTCGCCGCTGACCCCGTCGGTGACGCTGCCGCCGGCGAGATCGCCCGACAACGCCGCGTAGGTCACGTCGATCGCCGGATCGAGCGGCGTGCGTCCGCCGCAGCTGGCCGGCGTGCCGCTCGTGATCACCGCGATCTCCACCGCCAGGTAGTTCTTCGTCGGATCGCAGCTCGACTGCGAGCTGTCGAGGAGCAGCTGATCGTTGGCCAGGATCCCGGCCAGCGTCCCGTACGCGCTCGCCGCTCCGCCGTCGCCGTTGCCGCCGTCGTACAAGGGCTGGTTGCCGCACACGCCGTCGAGCCCGTCGAAGACGCCGAGCGCCACCGCGAACTGATCGGCGAACGACGCCCACGTCGACGGCTGCGCCTTGTTGTACGCGTCCTGCTTGCCGTCGTGGTCGGCCTTGACCGTGAAGAAGGGATCGGTGAGCGCCGTGTTCACGCCCGCGCGCCCCATGCGATCGAGCTGCGTCGCCCCGATCGTCGGCGCCGCCGGAAACTCCGACGCCGCCATGTCCATCATGCCGCCACCGGGGCTCGTCGTATCGTCGTCGCAGCCGACGCCGCAAAGCGCGATGGCGAGCGAAAAGATCATCGTCAGTCTCGTCCTTGGTTTCATCGGCGCTCCTCGCTACTTGTGGGTGCTGGCCCAGACGCCGAGGATCGGCTTGGCGCCGTTGTCGTTGAGCGCCGTCTTGGGAACCGAAACGACGAGCGCCAGGACGTTGCCCGTCAGGTTGGCGATGCCGAGCGGCGCCGCCGCCGTGCCGTTCTTCTGGAAGTCGTCCACGCCCGGCGTCGAGCCGTCGGACTGCGACTTCAGAAGGCCGCGCACCGCCGCCGAGCTCACCGGGCTGCCCGCGCCGTCGAGCTGCGGGCATCCTTGCGGCGTCAGCGTCGGCGCGAGCGCGCTGAAGTTCTGCGCGACGAAGCCGGTCACCTTGCGGAATCCCTGGATGTTGAAGAAGAAGGGATCGTTGCGCGGCCCCGCGAACACCTTCATCTTGCCGTCGGCCGAGCTCACGCCCGCCGCCGCCGATGCGTCGCCGGTCACGTAGTTCACCGTCTTCGAGCCGTTCTGCAGCCAGCACGAGATCTTCTGCGACGCATCGAACGTGCAGATCACGGTCGACGAGAACGGCGCCGTGTCGGTCAGCCCCGTGATCCCGTTGACGTGAAACACGTACTGGACGGCGTTCGAGAACTTCGTCGTCGCCGTCGCGTTGGTGCCGACATCCAGGATCAAGTTGACGTTGTTCGCGTCGGTGAACGCGTAGACGTCGGTGATGTCGCCCGACAGATCCATGAGCGATTGCGTTGCCGATGGCCCGTCGGCATGGTCGGCGGCACGGGCGATCGCCGGACACACGGCGACCATACCGGCCAGAGCCAGTACTCTTCGCAGCATCAGTTCCTCCGAGTGGGATTGGGTGTTGCGAAGCTAGATACGAGCGCACCGCGCGAGCGGATCGTTCGAGCGCAGTCGGGGATGAACCGGATTTTTGCGGAGAGGCGTTACGGAACGGTGATCGCGTTGCGCGAGCACACGTACTTCAGGAACGACCGCTCCTGCGGTCCGAGCTTGTTCCACGCCTGCATGGCGCCGGTGCGATCCTTCAAGAAGCAGCTCGCCGCGCCGATGATGCGCCACGCCTTGAGCGGCTCCGACTTCGACGCCCTCTTCGCCGTCTCGATCGCGTTGGCGTACTGCCCGTGCACGTACGCGTCCTGCGCGTCCTGCAGCATCTTCTCCGCCGCCGGGTTCGGCTGCGTCGACGGCGGCTCTTCGCTCGTCGGCTTCTCCTTCACCTTCGCCGCCGGCACCGACGACACGTTCGGGTTCTTCTCGGCGTGCTGGTGATGCTCCGCCACCACCGGCTTCACCACCGGCTTGGCGACCGCGCCACAGCTCTTCAAGATCTCCTGCGCCTCGGTGTTACCCTCGTCGACGGTGAGCGCGGCCTCGATGTGCTGGCGCGCCTCCTCGCACTTGCCGGCCGCCTTGGCCTTCTTGGCCGCGTCGAGGTGTTGCCGCAGGTACTGCTTCTTCACCTGCGCGTACTTGTCCGAGCCCTTCTGGCGATAGGTGCTGTCCTCGGCGACCTCGCTGTAGCTGGCCGCGGCCGAGTCCCAATCGCCCTCGGCGGCCGCTTTCATGAACGCATTGTAGGCCGCGCGATTCTTGCGCTCGGCCTCGGCGTGCTGCCGCTTGTCGCGCGCCAGCTCCTGCGACGGATCGAGCTTGAGCGCCTCGTCGCACTTGGCGCTGGCGGTTTCCCAATCCTCCGCCTTCATCGCCTTGTCGGCCTCGAGGAGAAGGCGCGCGACCGCGCCGTCGACGTCGCCCGACGTCTTGACGGTGTCACCGCCGCCGCCGCCGCCGTTCGGCTTCTGCGTCATGCGTACGAGCACGAACGCGCCGCCCGCCAGCGCGATCAAGACGAGCATGAGCACGGCGACGAGCCCCGTGCGCGACTTCTTCGCGCCCGAGACGTCGACCACCTGCGCGTCGCGATCGAAGATGAAGTCTTCTCCCGGCGCGACGAAGCGCAGACGCACGTGCCCGAGATCGACGTGGTCGCCCTTGCGCAGCTCGACCTTGCCGTACTCCTCGCCGTTGACGCGCACGCCGTTGGCGCTCTGCAGATCGACGATGTGGTAGTGGCCGGCCTCGCGCACGATCTTGGCGTGGTGCCGCGAGATCGACCGGTGGTTGATGACCACGTCGTTCTCGTCGGTGCGCCCGATGACGACCGCCGCCTTGTCGAGCACGAACTCCTGACCGGCGAAGTTCGACGACACCACCACGAGCCGGGCCGGCGCCTCCTGCTGCCCCGAGATCGGCGGCGCGCCCTGCTGTGTCGGCTGAATCGGCGTCTGCACCGTCGGCGCCATGTCGAGCATCGCCGCCGGCGCCGCGCCGTTCTCCTTCAGGAACGGCGTCGTCTTCTGCTCCAACATCTCGTTCGACGGAGCCGCCGACGGCATCGCCGGCGCGGTCGCCCCCGCCGTGGCCGTCCCCTGGGCCGCCGCCTGTGCCTTGTCGAGCTTGAGGGCGAGCTGGTAGTCGCCGATCTGGACGCGATCGCCTTCGTTGACCGGCGCGCGGCCGGCGATGCGATCGCCGTTGACCTTGATGCCGTTGTACGAGGTCAGATCTTCGATGAAGACGCTGCCGTTGGACTTGACCAACTTGGCGTGTCGGCGCGAGACGTTACGCTCGGTCAGCCGGATAGTATTGCCCTCTTTCCGACCAATCGTGATCTCATCACGGATGAGCGGGACTACCGTCGTCTTGCCTTCGTCGTCCTCTATGATGAGCTTGTACATGCTCGTCCGCGACGGTAGTGGTTACAGAAATGCGTAAAACAGTTTATTTGTTCGCAAAGTTTTAGTCAATCAGCCCACGTCAGCGACGGGAGATTCTAGCGACCTGCAGTCTTGTCGCCGGGAATGGGGGCTCCGGCAGGACGGGCGAAGATGTTCCATGCTTTGAGCTGATCGTACGCGGTCTTCAGCTGGAAGTCGTCACCGATCGCAGCATAGGCGTTGGCCATCGTCGACTTCGCCACTTTACCCTGGGGGCCGGCCTTGGCCATCGCGTCCTGCAGGTTCTTGAGGTGACCCTGGAGGTCGCGCTCCTTCTGCTGCGGCTCGTCGCCGTGCTGCGGCTTGAGGTCCGCCATCTTCACCTGCTCGACCTGGATGTCCGGCGTGATGCCGTGCTCCTGGATTGACCGCCCCGACGGCGTGTAGTAGCGCGCGATGGTGAGCTTGAGCGCCGAGCCGTCGTCGAGCTCGATCACCGTCTGCACCGAGCCCTTGCCGAAGGTCTGCGTGCCCATGATGGCGGCGCGCTCGTGATCCTGCAGCGCGCCGGCGACGATCTCCGACGCCGACGCCGAGCCGCCGTTGACCAGCACGATCATCGGGAAGCCGAGCCGCGTGCCGCGCGAGTGCGCCTTCTCCTCGTCGATGATGCGTCCGCCCTTGCCCTCGGTGCGCACGATGAGGCCCTGATCGATGAACTCGTCGGCGATGCGCACCGCCTGGTCGAGCAGACCGCCCGGGTTGTTGCGCAGGTCGAGCACGAGCCCGCGCAGGTGGCCGCCGGGCGACTCGCGCTCGAGGCGATCGAGCGCCGACTCCATGTCGCGATCCGAGTTCTCGCTGAACTGCTTGAGGCGCACGTAGCCGTAGCCGGGCTCCATCGTCTTGGCGACGACGTTGTCGATCTTGATGATCTCGCGCATCAGGTTATAGACGCGCGGCTCCTTCCACCCCTTGGATCCGGGGCGCGTCACCGTCAGCGAGACCGGCGAGCCCTTCTTGCCGCGCATCTTCTGGACGGCGTCGTCCATGCGCATCGAGTGGGTCGGCGTGTCGTCGATCTTGGTGATCTGATCGCCGGTGGTGATGCCCGCCTTGGCCGCCGGCGTGCCGTCGATGGCCGACATGACGGTGAGGACGTTGTCGTGGCTCCCGTCGGCGGCGGGGCGCATCTCGACCTCGATGCCGACGCCGCCGAACTGGCCCGAGGTGTCGATCTTCATCTCGCGATACTGATCGGGCTTGAGGAAGCTGGTGTGCGGGTCGAGCGTCTCCAGCATGCCGCGGATGGCGCCGTAGATGAGCTCGTCCTGGTCGACGTTCTCGACGTAGTTGTTCTCCACGTACGAGAGCACGCGCGTGAAGATGTTGAGCTTGTGATACGGGCTGTATTTCTTGGGCAACGCACCGGCCGCGCCGCCGACGACGGCGACACCGAGGAACGTCGAGAGAACCGAAACGACCAGAATCGAAGTAGTAGAGCGCGGCCGGCGCATTGAGCCTCCTGGACCTCGTGAATTTGCGTAGCGCATGGCGCGGACCCTTTATGTTAACCCGTTGGTGTGCGTCCAGCAATCGCGCTTGTCGTGATCCTCGTCGCGTCCGCCGCCGCATTGGCGGACGAGCCGGATCGCGCCGACCGGATCTTGGGGATGGCGCTCGCCGAGGCGCAGCTCGGTCATTGCCCGGAGGCGCTCGCCCACCTCGATCAGTACCTGGCAGCGACGAAGACGCCGTCGAACGACGCCTTCGAGGTCCTGCGGCGCTGTCCGCGCTCGCCAACGCCCGCGCCTGCCGCGCCGCCCGCGCCTACATCGGCACACAAAGCGCGGGGACGACTGTTCCTCGTGGACCTCGAGCTCGGGCTCAACGTGCCGCTCACCTCGGGCTCGCCCCAGGCCGCCTTCCTCGGCTCGCTCGAGCTCGGGATCGCGCTGTCGAACCGCCTCGGCCTCGACCTCGTCTTCCTCGCCGAATCGCTCGTCAGCCGCGCCGCGGTCAACCCCGACGGCAGCCTCGCCACCGTCTTCAGCGAGAACCTCCTGGTCGGCGTCGAGGAGCGTCGCGTCGTGTGGCGCCGTCTCGCCGTCTTCGGCACCGCCGCCGTCGGCATCCTCGTCGACAGCTACAAGGGCTTCCGCGACGCCGTCGCCATGCACTTCGACGCCGGCGCCGCCTGGATGATCGGCCCCGGCGAGGTGCGCGTCCGCCCGCTCGACTTCGGCGTGCTCATCGAGACCGACGGCACCGCGGGCGCCTCGTGGCGCGCCAGCGCCGGCTACGCCTTCAGGTTCTGAAGCGCCTGTCTTCCAGGATTACCTGGCGCCGATCCAGTGCGTCGGATCGATCGGCGTCCCGCCCTGCGCCAGCTCCAGGTAGACCGACGAGCCGGCGGCCTCGGCGAGCACGTCGCCGTCGCCGACCTCGTCGCCGACCGCGCAGTGCAGCACGCCCAGATGCGCGAGGATCGTGACGTAGCCGTCGCCGTGATCGATGGCCACGCCGCGCCCCAGCCCCGGCACGTCGCCGACGAAGCGCACGCGCCCCGCGGCGACGGCGCGCACCAGCTCGCCCGGCCGGCTGCGCAGCTCGATCCCGCGCCGCGCCACCTGGATCGCCAGCGCCGAATCCCTGTGCACACCCCACGCGCCGACCACCGGCCCGGCGACGGGGCGCACCAGCCGCCCTTGCCGCGTCTGCAGCCCGGTCGCGTCGGCCACGTCGGCGAGCGCCACCTGCGATCCGAAGTCGAGCGCGCGCGCCAGGGCCTCCTTGCGCCGCGCCTGCTCGGCGTCGAGCTCGCGCGCTTCGTCGCGCACGGCGGCGAGCTCGTCGAGATCGCGCGCCACCACGCGCCCGAGCGCCTCGCGCCGCTGATCCAATTCCTCGACGGTGGCCGCGCCCGCGACCAGCCGCAGATAGCCGCCGTTCGATAGCTTGTAGAGCGCGCGCAGCCTCCGCTTCACCTCGGCGCGCCGCTCGTTCGCCTGGTCCGAGAGCGCGTGTGCCCGGCGCTCGAGATCGTGTACTTCGGCTTGGGCGGCTTCGCGATCGGCATCGACTGCTTCCGGTGGCCGGCCAGCCCAGGTGGCGGTGGGAAAGATCAACAGGGAGACCAGGGAGATCAAAGAGACCAAGGAAGTTTGGCGCTTTGTGATCTCGGTTTTGTCCCTGGGCTCCCTGTTGGCTTTTGTCATACGCGCACGTAGCGGCCGAGGGCGACGGCGGAGCCGGCGACGCCCAGGAGCGCGCCGAGCAGAACCGCGAGGGCCAGCTGCGCCGGCGAGAAGAAGCCGAGCGGTCCCGAGGCCAGCCAGCCGCCGAGCACTGCTTCCACGTGCGGCGAGGCGAGACGATAGAGGCCGTAGAGGAGCATCACGGCCAGGCCGGTGCCGAGCGCGCCCTGCACGCCGCCCTCGACGAGGAACGGCGCCTTGACGAATCCGTTGGTCGCGCCCACCAGCTTCCAGATCTCGATCTCGTCGCGGCGCGCGAACACGCCGAGCCGGATCGTCGAACCCACGATGTACAAGCAGGCGCACAGGACGAGCGCCGCCACCGCCCAACCCGCCACCGACAACAAATGCTCGATGTCGCGGAGCCGCGCCGCCCAGTTGCCGCTCAGCTCCACATCCTCGACGCCCGCGGTGTGGCGCAGCCGCTCGAATGCCGGATGCACGCGCAGCACCTCGGCCACGCCGGGCTTCAGCGACACCTCGATCGACGCCGGCAGGAAGCCCTCCTCGACGCCGTCGAGCAGATCGGCGCGCGCCCCGAGCGAGCGCCGCAGCCGCGTCCACGCCTCGTGCGCGTCGACCGTACGCACGCCGACGACGCCGGGCAGCTTGGCCAGCGCCGCGGCCACCTTGTTCGCGCGCGCCGGCGTCACGCCGTCCTCGAGATAGACCGTCATCTGCACGTCGCCGCCCCAGCCCGCCGAGAGCCGCCGCACGTTGAGCGCCGTCAGCTCGACGACGCCGACGAGCAACAGCGACAGCGCGATCGTCCCGACGGCGACGAGCTGGATGAGCGGCTTGCCGCGCGCGCCGTCCCAGGCGCGCCGTAGGCTACGCACGAACGACACGAATGACCTCCGTATCATCGGGCGACTCGCGCGTGGCGAAGCCCTCGGTCTCCTCGTCGTGGCGCTGCGGCCGCGATGGCGGCAGATCCACGTCGAGCAGCTCGCCGTCGACGAGCCGGGCGCAGCGCCAGCCGTGCTCGACGCCGAAGTCGACGACGGTCGGGTCATGCGTGGCCAGCAGCAGCGTCGTGCCGCGCTGATGGATCGCCTCGAACAGCTCGAGGAGCTCGAGCGTGCGCTGCGGGTCGAGGTTGCCGGTCGGCTCGTCGCCGAGAAGGATCGCCGGTTCGCCGACGATGGCGCGCGCCACCGCCACGCGCTGCTGCTCGCCGCCCGACAGCGACGCCGGCCGTGCCTCGAGCCGCGCGCCGAGCCCGACGGCGTCGAGCGCCGAGGCCGCGCGCGCGCGGATGTCCTTGCGCCCGAGCCCGAGGATCTCGAGCGGCATGCCGACGTTCTCCAGCGCCGTCCGCTCGCCGAGCAGCTTGAAGTCCTGGAAGACGACGCCGATGTTGCGCCGTACGTAGGGGATCGACGCGTCCGACAGCCGCGCGAGGCTGCGCCCGGCGACGGAGAGCTCGCCGCGGTCGGGCCGCTCGGCCGCGAACACCAGCCGCAGCAGCGTCGTCTTGCCGGCGCCCGACGGCCCCGTGAGCAGCACCGCGTCGCCCTCGCCGACCGTCAGCGAGACGCCGCGGAGCGCCGATGCCCCCGAGAACGACTTCCACACCGCTTCGAGCTGGATCATGTTGCGCATCTGATGCCCCATCTCGACCGCTACCACGCCCCCAGAGCGCTCACAAATTTCAGATCAATTTTGTTTCGAGTGCTTAGGCCGAGTTACAACTTTGTTATTGCAATGTAGTGCGGTGACGATATACTGGCATCAGTCGGGTTGTTGCCTCTGTCGCTTGGAGGGCCCTCATGGATTCGCGGGGTTTGCACGTCAGCCACACAAGCGACTCACAGGCACCAGCGCGTTTCACACGGTCTTCAACACCCAGATCACAGATCTATCCACAGGTAAGTACCGAATTAGACTCGATTTTTCGCTTGACGGGGATAGCGCGAAGGATTAGGGTCCACAGCACGGCGACATCCTGAGTCTCTCTGACGCCCGGGCGATGGCCCGCTGGGGCGCAAGGGGGCTTTTTTGTCGCGAAACGGTTCGATCAATTTGGCTCGTCTTTGGCGAGCTACGGCGCGGAGGGGAACAATGATTTCGAAAGGCGGCCTCAACGGCCAGAAGAACAAAGAGAAGCTCTCCGGCACGCCCAAGCGGCGCAAGGGGGAGCGCAACGCGCCCGCAACAGCCAAAGGCATGACCGTCCCGCGCTACTTCACGCGCGTGGGTGTGGACCCGTTCGACGAGGTCCAGTGGGAGCTGCGCACCGCGGCGATCACCGGCGAAGGCGGGCAGGTCTACTTCGAGCAGAAGGACGTCGAGGTGCCGGCGGGCTGGTCGCAGATGGCGACCAACGTCGTCGTGCAGAAGTACTTCCGCGGCGTGGTCGGCACGCCGTCCCGCGAGCGCTCGGTGCGCCAGCTCATCGGCCGCGTGGTCGACACCATCACCGGCTGGGGCACCAAGCAGCATTACTTCCGTCACGACGCCGACGCCGCCACGTTCGCGGCCGAGCTCACGCATCTATTGGTAGAGCAGAAGATGTCGTTCAACTCGCCGGTCTGGTTCAACGTCGGCGTGGAGGCGGAGCCGCAGTGCTCGGCCTGCTTCATCAACAGCGTCGACGATTCGATGGAGTCGATCCTCGGGCTGGCCAAGACCGAGGGCATGCTCTTCAAGTACGGCTCGGGCACGGGTACCAACCTGTCGCCGATCCGCTCGTCGAAGGAGCTGCTCAACGGCGGCGGCACCGCGTCGGGCCCGGTGTCGTTCATGAAGGGCTTCGACGCCTTCGCGGGCGTCATCAAGTCGGGCGGCAAGACGCGCCGCGCGGCCAAGATGGTCATCCTCAACGCCGAGCACCCGGACATCGCCGAGTTCGTCAACTGCAAGGTGAACGAAGAGAAGAAGGCGTGGGCGCTCATCGACGCCGGCTACGACGGGTCGTTCACCGGCGAGGCCTACGGCTCGATCTTCTTCCAGAACTCGAACAACTCGGTGCGCGTCACCGACGAGTTCATGGACGCCGTCGTCCGTGACCGCGTGTGGCACACCCGCGCCGTCACCACCGGCGCGATCGTCGAGACCCACCGCGCCCGCGACCTGTGGCGGCTCATCGCCGACGCGGCGTGGCACTGCGGTGACCCGGGCCTGCAGTTCGACACCACGATCAACGACTGGCACACGTCGAAGAACACGGCGCGGATCAACGCGTCCAACCCGTGCTCCGAGTACATGTACCTCGACGACAGCGCGTGCAACCTGGCGTCGCTGAACCTGCGCAAGTTCCAGAAAGAGGATGGCGGGTTCG
>DATNAQ010000011.1:0-46002 GCA_035607415.1 Polyangia bacterium | reverse complement strand
TGAGCACGAACGATTGCGCTCTCGGGGAGACGCGTCGTGCTATCGTATGAGCTCGATATCGAAGTCCGATCTACCTTCTGCCGCATTTATTCGACGAGAAAGCAGTGGCTGATGAACGCGACCCTTTTCGGTACCAGGCGTCGTAGCGACGCAACTCATTTCGCGAACGCCCAACGCGAGGTCAAGACGGGTAATTGGAAACTGGCGTATTGCGGTACGCGGCTCACGCGGGCCGCATGACGAGAGACAGCGCTCCGCCAGCCGCTCGCCCCGTCGACGCAAGGCCAACGGCGACCGCAAACCTCGATCCCATCGGACCGCGCGAGCACACTCCGCGCGGATACTCGCTCCGGTTGCACCTGCCGTTGAGCAATTTCGACGAGAAGTTCGCCGACCGCGGCAGTGTCCTTGCGGTCGCGCAGCGCGCGCTCGGTGATTCCGACGGCGGCGAGGCAGCGCACTATTCCGACGTCGTCACCGCCAAGGGCAAGCTCGTGGCGATCGACGCGTCCATGGTGCGCAGCGAGGGCTTGGATGCCGAGGCGATCGGCCGTCTACGCGAGACCCTGAGCAGCGCCGGCTACAACGTCTCGATTCGCACGGTGCGCGAATGCACGAACGACACCTGCGGCGCGACGACTCCGATGGATGCGAGCCGGCCGGAGGTTACGCCGACCGGCTGGTTCAGCGCCGACGTCTGCGGCAAGCACGGCTTCAGGTCGTGCGCCGGTTGCAACAGCGTGTACCTCATGTCGAGCACGAACGCCGCCGGTCAGGCGCCGTCGGTGCACTGCGAGGAGTGCGGCGCCATCCTCGTCGAGTGGGGCGGCACGAAGCTCTGGACCGTCGAGTTGGTGACGCGCGGCGGTCGCTCCGACTCCTGAGCGCCGTCGTGGTAGACTGACTTCGGCGTTGGGCGTGCGACCTTTCCGAGGTCCTCATTCCAAACGGGAAAGGCCACGCATGAGTACACGTCTCTTCGTCGACAATCTCCCCCCTGGCACGACCGAAGAGGCGTTGCGGGCGCTCTTCGGCGCGAACGGTCGATCCGTCGTGAACGTCTCGATCATGACCGACCGTCAGAGCGGCGAGTCGCACGGCTACGCGTTCGTCGAAATGGCATCGTCGGCCCAGGCGGCCGAGGCCGTAGACGCGCTTCATGGGCATTTGCTCCACGGAACGCCCCTTCATGTCAGCGAAGCACGACCGCGCGCGGACCGCTCCAAGGCGGGATCGTGATCGAGCGCGATCGCGCAGTTTCACGTGACGACCGTGACGGCGACGTGGCGACCCCTTCGGAAGATCCACTCCGCCTCTACCTGCGGCAGATCGCGGCCGTGCCGCTGCTCACGCGGCAACAAGAGGTCGCGCTCGCCAAGCGCATCGAGGACGGAGAGCGCTGTGTCCTCAGCGCCGTGTTCGGCAGCGCGGCGGCCGTCGCGGAGCTCGTGCAGCTCGGCCGGCAGCTCTCGTCCCACGCGATTCGCGTCGCCGACTTGACGGTGGAAGTCGATACCGAGCGCAGCGAAGCAGCGCAGGCGCGCTGGGCGATCCGCCAGATCTCGCGCGTCGCTCGCGCTTCACGCCGCGGCGGCGATGCTGCGCGGACCGAGCTCGTCGTCGCGGTCGACGGCCTGCGACTGAGGCGCACCGTCATACGCACCATCGCGGCGCAGATCGAAGAGCGGCTCGCGAACATCAAAGCGGCCGAGAAGCAGATCGCCGATTGCGAGCGGCGCGTCGGCGTGGGCGTCGCGGATCTGCCGCGCCTGCACCGGCAGGCATCCGCTGCACCCGTGCACGCACGCTCGCTCAGGCGCAAGCTCGGCCTCACGATCGAAGATCTGGCGCAGGCGAACCAGGTCGTCGCCGCCGCCCGACGCGAGATCGCGCGTGTCGAAACCGTAGGCCTCGCCTCCGCGGCCGAACACCACCACGCTTGCGAGGCGATCCGCTCCGGCGAGCGGATGGCCGACAGGGCGCGCGCCGAGTTGGTGAGGGCCAACCTGCGGCTCGTGGTCGCGCTCGCCCGCCGCTACGCCAACCGCGGGCTGTCGCTACTCGATCTCATCCAGGAGGGCAACATCGGCCTGATGAGGGGGATCGAGAAGTTCGACTACAAGCGCGGCTTCAAAGTGTCGACCTACGTGACGTGGTGGATCCGGCAAGCCATGGCGCGTGCGGTCCTCGAGAAGGCGCGCACCGTTCGCATTCCCATCCACGTGCACGCCGATCTGGCCAACCTCGCGCGCACGTCACGAATCCTCGCCCACGCGCTGCAGCGCGAGCCCACCGTCGAGGAGCTCGCCGACAAGCTGCGGCTGCCGGTGGCCAAGATCCGCCGCCTCTACAGCGTCGCGCGCGAGCCGGTCTCTCTCGACGCGCCGTGCGGCATCGATGGTGAATCCAAGGTGGGCGATTTCGTCGAGAGCGCCACGAGCTCGACGGTGCTCGACGACATCGCGCGGGAAGAAGTCAGCGCCGAAGCGCGCGACATCCTCGGCAAGCTGACACCACGCGAGGCGAAGATCCTGAGCCTGCGCTTCGGCGTCGGTCACGCCCACGCGCACACGCTCGAAGAGATCGGGCAGGTCTTCGGCGTGACGCGCGAGCGCATCCGCCAGATCGAGGAGCGGGCGCTCGCCAAGCTGCGGCGACCGGCGTATCGAGCCCGACTCCAGCCACTGATCGAGGACTGACAGCGGCGGCGACAGTTGCTGCCACGGTGCTCCCATGCTCACATCAAAACCAATCATCATCATTCGGCAGGATTCACGATATTGGGATTGAGGCGTCGAACGTCACCGGCCGGTAACGGCATCGCTCCCCGGTAACGGCGTCCCTCGTCGATGGAGTCGACGCCGTCATCGCTGTCGCTACGGTCAGCGCGCAACTTGCAGCCCTTTGGCGTGGGCAAGAGGTCGAGGATTCCATGATTCGGCTTGGCGGAACAGCTGCGGGCGGCGGTGTTACCGTCGGGCCCGTACACCTCGCAGCGCCTCGCTTGCTCATCGAGGAGCGGCACATCGCGTCCGCGCATGTGCCCGGCGAGGTCGGGCGATTCGACGCCGCGGTCGCCGCTGCCGACGCCGCCATGAGCGAAGTCGCCTCGCAGGGAGCTTCACCATCGGTGGTTGGCGCCGACGTCGTCGCGGCGCACCGCGCCATCCTGCAAAGCGACGAGATCATCGACGCCGCGCACCACCTCATCCGCGATCGCGGCATCGGCGCCGAATGGGCGCTTCGCATCGTCGTCGACCAGCTCGGTGTCCGCTTCGCACAGATGGACGACGAGCGCTTTCGTGAGCGCTTCGCCGACGTCGAGCATGTCGGCGAAGCGCTCTTGCGCCGGCTCGCCGGCTTGCCGCCAATCGACCTCACGCAGCCGCTGCGCGACGCCGTCGTCGTCGGCTACGACTTGTCGCCCGTCGACATCCTACGGCTGCACCGTCTCGGAGTGTCTGGCTTCGTCGCCGAGCGGGGCGGTCCCACGTCGCACACGGCGATCGTCGCACGCACGCTCGGCAGCACCTTCGTGCTCGGTGTGCACGGGCTCCTCGAGGCGGTCCGCGCGGGGGACATCATCTGGGTCGATGCGCGCGCGCGCGAAGTCGTCATCCGTCCCGACGACGCCACGATGCGTTCGTTCGACGAGCGCCGCGCCGCCGAAGCCGAGCGTGTGCACCTCCTCGAGGCGATGCGCAGCGCCGCCCCCGTCACGGTCGACGGCACGGCGATTTCGATCGGCGCCAACATCGAGTCCGCCGACGAGATCGCGGCCGCAGTCGCTGCCGGCGCCGACCACATCGGGCTGGTGCGCACGGAGCTCCTGTACCTCGACCGCCCGTCGTTGCCGACGGAAGAAGATCAGTATCGCGATGCCGTCGAGATGGTGCATGCGGCGTCGGGACGGCCGGTCACGTTTCGCACGCTCGACCTCGGCGGCGACAAGCTGCCGATGGGCATCCGCATCCCCGTCGGCCCGAATCCGGCGCTGGGGATGCGCGGTATCCGCTTCTCGCTCGAGCGGCGCGACGTCTTTCGCACGCAGCTGCGGGCGCTGTATCGAGCGGCGGCAGTGGGACCGGTGCGCATCCTGTTTCCGCTCATTTCGAGCGTGAGCGAAATGCGGCAGGCGCGCGCCATCTGCGAGGAGGTGTGCGCGGGCCTGCTCGCCGAACAAGTGGTGCACGATGCGCGCGTGCCGCTCGGCGCGATGATCGAGACACCGAGCGCCGCGTGGACGGCGGACCACCTCGCCGCCGCCTGCGACTTCATGAGCGTCGGCACCAACGATCTGATCCAGTATGCATTCGCCGCCGACCGGCAGAACGAGGACATGGCGTACCTGTACCAGCCGATGCACCCGGCGATCGTGCGCGCGCTGGCGCAGGTGTTCGCGGCAGCCGACGCGGCGGACTGCCCGGTCTCGCTGTGCGGCGACATGGCCGGCGATCCGTGGAGCACCTGGCTGCTCGTCGGCCTCGGCCTGCGCACCTTCTCGATGGCGATGCCGGAGATCGCGTTCGTGAAATCGATCGTGCGTCAGACCACGCTCGCCGAAGCGGAGGCGTTCGCGCGCGCCGCGATGGAGCTGACCAGCGCCGAGGAGGTCACGTCCCTGGCGATGGCCCGATTCGGCGGGCGGTTCCCGCTCGAGCTCGCCGGACCGTGGCCGCTCGCTCTTCAAAACCGGTCTTGAGCGTCACGGACCCGCCGCGCGCCTCTTCTCGTATGGCTCGCGCGACCTACGACGCTTCATCATGGCAGCTCTTGCCGACGTGCTCGCTTCTCGACGCGCGCAGATCATGCAGCGATGGCTCGAAGGAGCACGGCATGCCGCGTCGGCGCGCGGGCTCTCCCGCCCGCAGCTGACGAACCTCATCTCGGAATACGTCAAGTCGCTCGGTCACGCGTCGAGCGTCGATTCACCGACGGCGGCGCAGCGGCGTCTCATCGAGAACCACCTGTCGCAGCGCCTGCGCCAGGGCTTCGATCTCGATGGAGTGCTCGTCGAGTTCTCGATCCTGACGCGAGCCATCGGCGAGGTCTTCGATGCCCTCGTCGCTGCCGATCGGCCGCCGGAGCCGGAGGTCGCGCGGCTGTTTCGGGATCTGTACTCTGCGGTCGGCGTCGTCAGTCGGATCTACTCGGAACATCTGATGGAGGACGAGCAGCTGGAGAAGCGCTATGCCCGGCTGATCCAGAACGTGGTCACCGACTCGCTCCATTCCGGCCATGGCGCACTACCGGTACGCGAGAAGCTCGGTGAGATCCTTGGCCTCGTCTGTGAAGCGCTCGGCGCGCACGCTGCTGCGCTCTCGCTCTATGATGCGCCCACCAACCATCTCATCATGACCGCGTCGACGGGATTCGATAGCGGCGCAGTCGACGAGGTGGCGGCCGTGGCCCGCTCTTCGTTCGTCGGCAATGTTGCGCTCGAGCAAGAGGCGGTTCTCGTGGTGGACACCGCCGACACGACGCTCGAAATCGGCGAGCCCCTCCGCCGTTCCGGCATTCGGTCTCTGCTCGGAGTGCGGCTCACCGCGGGGCAGACGCTCGTCGGCGTGCTCTACGTGGGGGCGCGAAGCGCGCGCGACTTTACGCCGAGCGACGTGCGACGGCTCGAATCGCTCGGCGACCGCATCACGCTGCACCTCGACAACGCGCAGCTGTCGGCGCGGCTGCGCGAGAAGATCCGTCAGCTGGAGCTGTTCGTGGACGTGCTCGCTCATGATCTGCGGGGCCCGGTGTCGACCGCGCGGCTGGCGACGGCGCTGCTACGCGACGAGAGGGTGGACCGGACGATGGCGATGGACCGGCTCGATCGAAGCCTGCGCCGCGTCGACCGTATGGTGACGGACCTCTTGGACGCGCATCGCGTTGCCGCGGGGGAGGCGCTGCCGCTCCGTGCGGAGGCCGGCGCCGTCGACCGCGTGGTGGCGGAGGCGGTCGATGAGCTCGATGCGTCCGGTCGGTCTCGCGTCATGATCAGGGCGCGCGGGGCGATGCAGGGCGCATTCGATGCCGAGCTGGTACGTCGCGCGGTCTGGAACCTCATCGTAAACGCGTTGAAGTATGGGGATCCCGAACCGCCCATCGACGTCAGCATCACCGGTGGCGAGGGCGGCTTCGTCGTGGCTGTGCGCAACCACGGCAATCCGCTCTCGGCGGCCGACCGTGCGCTGCTGTTCAATCCGTTCGCTCGCGCTCGTGCTGGCAGGCAAACGGACGCGAGGCCGGCCGGGTGGGGCCTCGGTCTGTCGCTCGTCGCGGGCTGTGCGCACGCGCATGGCGGGGCCGTCGCCGTCGACAGCGACGCCGCTGGGACGACATTCCGACTGGAGATCCCCTGGCAGCTCGCCGCGCACGAGCCGCGTCGGTCCGCTCCATTTGCGCCGGCCTCGTGAAGACGACTTCGTGAACCTTATCTACAGCGGGCGAGCGTCTAGCTCTCGATCGCCGCGTCAGCACGTGAGACCAGTGGCCCGGTATCCAAGCTGACGAGATGCGCGATGACCCCCGCCGCGTCGGCGCTCGCGTCGTCCTCGATGTCCCGCCGGGGAGAGCGCGACGACGAGCCTAGCTGCCGCCATCGCCGCTCGTCGCCGGGACGACCTCGATGGTGTTGACCTTCGGGTTCTGGACCGCGCCCGGATCGAACACGATCATCACCTGCCCGTTGGTGACCGTCACGGGGAAGGAGCGTACCACCGCCGTGTTCATGGCCCCGGCGGCGGCGAAGATGTCGAAGCCGGTGAGCGCGGCGCTGCCGTTGATCGACACATTGAAGAGCCGCTGTCCGGCCGCTTGAACGTAGAGCTCGGCGAAACCGAGCCGCACGTTCCACGCCCCGTTGGGCACCGCGATGCTGTAGCTGAAGCTCGCCGCCGCGCCGTAGCGCTCGCTGTTATAGAGCGGCGACGCGTCGGTTCCGGCGATCGTCACCGGCGTCGCGCTCGTGTCAGTGACCCCACCGGCGAAGCTCGAGTCGGCCGACCACGCCTGCCCCGACGGATCGGTGTAGGCCGCCGTCGCGCCGGCTGCGATGCGCACCGCCGTCAGGGTCGGCGCGGGCGGCATCGGATCGCCGGTCGGCGGTGCGGGCGCGTTCGGCGACGGGCTCGGCATGGGATCGGCGGCGTCGCTCGGTCCCGGCGCAGCCGACGAAGGCGGCGCGCCCGGCGCGGTCGCGACGCACGACGACAGGGCGAGCACGAATGGCAGCGCGGCGAGCACGCGCCGGCGCCGCTCAGATCTTGAGGACATTGGTCGAGCCCATGTAATTCGTCAGCCCCAGGCCGAGCAAGGTGCTGAACGTGTAGAACAGGTCCTTCATGTCGGCCCGCCGCGGCGCTGCCCTACGCCGGACAGATCGCGCTGCGCAACCCCGATCCGGCCAACGATTCGGCGACCATCAAGCGCATGATGAGCGTGCCGATGTGGTGCGTTTCCGGCGCGAGCGACACGACGAGCCCGCCCGAAAACTTCAACCGCCCGCTTTGGCGCAACATCGCCGGCAACAGCAGCTATCCGAACGCCACCGACGCGGCCGGCAGCCGCGCCGGCACCTCGCAGTATCACTACACCGAGGATCCCGGGCTCGGGCACGACGTGTGGAGTCAGAACGGCGGTCGCCTGTATCGACTGCTGCCCGACGGCGCGCCGATGTACGACTGGCTCTTCAGCCAAACCAGCAACTGACGCCGAGGACCGCGAGAAGCGAGTGGATGGTGCGCGCGTCGGTACTAACGTCCGAGATGGATCCAGGTGGTCTTGAGCTGCGTGTACTTTTCGAGCGCGTGACGTGACTTGTCGCGCCCGAGCCCCGACTGCTTGTAGCCGCCGAACGGCACCGTGTTGTCGCCGTGGTCGAAGCAGTTGATCCAGACGGTGCCGGCGCGCAGCGCTCGCGCCATCTTGTGCGCGGTGGTGAGATCGCGCGTCCACACCGCGGCGGCGAGGCCATAGATCGAGTCGTTGCCGATGCGCACGGCCTCGTCGAAGTTGGCGAAGCCGATCGTCGCCAGCACCGGGCCGAAGATCTCCTCCTGCGCGATGCGCATCTTGTTGTCGACGCCGTCGAACACCGTCGGCTCCACGTAGTAGCCACCCGACTCGCTGCGCACGCGCGCGCCGCCCATCTTGAGCTCGGCGCCGTCCTCTTTGCCGGCTTCGATATAGCCGAGCACGCGCCCGAGCTGTCGCTCGTCGACGATCGCGCCCATGCGCGTCTTGGGATCGAGCGGATCGCCCGGCTGCAGCTTCTTGCCGTGCGCCATCACCTTTTCGAGGAACGCATCCTTGATCGACCGATCGACGAGCAGCCGCGAGCCGGCGTTGCACACCTCGCCCTGGTTGAAGAAGATGCCGCTGGCGGCCGCGCGCGCCGCCTGGTCGAGATCCGGGCAGTCGGCCATCACGATGTGCGGCGACTTGCCACCGCACTCGAGCGACACGTGCTTCATGTTCGATTTTCCGGCGTACTCGAGGAAATATTTGCCGACCTCGGTCGAGCCGGTGAAGGTCACCGCGTCGACGTCCATGTGCAGCCCGAGCGCGCGGCCGGCCGTCTCGCCGAAGCCGGGCACGACGTTGAGCACGCCCGGGGGCACGCCAGCCTCGAGCGCCAGCTCGCCGAGACGCAACGCCGTCAACGGCGACTGCTCGGCGGGCTTGAGCACGACCGAGTTGCCGGTGGCGAGCGCGGGGCCGACCTTCCAGGACGCCATGTAGAGCGGGAAGTTCCAGGGGACGACCGCGGCCACGACTCCAACCGGCTCGCGCGTGATCATGGCGAGCGCGCTCGGATCAGTGGGCGCAATCTCGTCGTACACCTTGTCGGCGATCTCGGCGAACCAGGCGATGCAGTTGGCGGCGCCGGGAATGTCGATCTTCGTCGAGTCGCCGATGGGCTTGCCCATGTCGAGCGTCTCGAGTAGCGCCAGCTCGTCGCGATGCTCGAGCATCAGCGCCGCCAGCTTCAGCAGGATCTTCTTGCGCTCGGCCGGCGCGCGGCGCGACCAGACGCCAGCCTCGAAGGACGCGCGCGCGGCACGCACCGCGCGGTCTACGTCGGCGGCGTCGCCGGCGGCGACCCGTCCGAGCAGCTTGCCGTCGATCGGCGAGACGCAGTCGAAGGTCTGCCCCGACGCCGCCGCGCTCGCCTTGCCATCGATGATCGCCTCGGTCGGAATGTGCGCCCGCGCGGCGCGTGCCTTCCAATCGTCGAGCGTTGCTTGGGTCGCCTCGGCCATCGCGGTCTCCTCGGTGATGAGTCCGCAAACGCTAACGCACTCCCCGACGAGACGCCACGTCGGCATGCTCGCGCCTTCTTCCGGTATCATCGGGTCATGCATGCCCGATCGCTCTTGCGGCAGCTGACGCGCAGCCCGTTGGCGAACACCTGCGACTCGCCCTGGGAGTCGATGGCCGGCGGCGACAAGGTTCGTCACTGCGCATCGTGCAATCGCGACGTCTATTCGCTCTCGGACATGAGCGAGCTCGAGGCGGAATTGCGGCTCCTCAACGCGGGCGAGGCGGTCCCATGCATTCGCTACGCGCGCGACCGCGACGGGCGCGTAGCCCATCTCGCGCCGCCGTCGCGGCGTCGGTTCCATGTCGCGAGCGCCTCGGCGCGTGCCCTGGTTGTCGCGTCGGCGCTCGTCGCGCGAGATGCCGTCGCGCAAGGCAAGGACAAGGCGAACGAGCCGGTCCAATGCGTGATGCTGAATGCGCTAGAGCCGTCGCCCGCCGCGAGCGCGAGCGCGCCGTCCAAGGGAGCGCCGGCAGCGCCCGCTGCGGCGCCTGCGCCGCCGCCACCGCCGGTTCCACTCGCGGGAGCGCCGCCGCCGCCGCAACATCAGGTCGCGTACGGCACGCTCACCATTCGCAGCAAGGTGCCGCGTGAGCTCGAGCTTCAGGGAATCAAGCTGCAGGCGCCGCTGGCGGCGTTTCGGATGACGCCCGGCGACTTCGTCGTCGAAGTGAACCAGCCCGGCAAGAAGAAGAAGCTCAAGATCAAATTCACCATCACCGTCGATCACGAGACCTCGCTCGACCTCGACAAGCGCTAGGTGTGCCCGCTGGCTCAGAAGAAGTCGCCGCGGTCCGGGGCTGCCTGCGGCGGGGGACGCACGAGGTCGAACAGCGCGCGTGCCAGCGGCAGGGCTTTCGCGGCGTCGGCGCGCGCCGCCTCATCGAGCTTCTGCCAGCGCTCGACGAGCTCGTCGAGCTGATCGCTGAGCCCGAGCAGTCGCTCGGCCTTCGCGAATGCCTCCAGGATCACGTCACGCACCAAAAGCGGCATGACGTCCGCGTAGACCAGGGCAGGCTCGAGCTCCTTCGCGACCTTCGCCTTGATGTCGGTATCGTGCTTGATGAGCACGCCGCGCTGGGAGATGACCCCCAGCGAGTCGAGGTACTTCTCGAAGCCCTCCACGTCGTTGCGGTTCCGCGCCGGCGTCCCGCTGGCCAGCACCTCGCGAACGCGCTCGAACTCCTTGCGGGTGTCGGAGCGCAGGTAGAAGAACTCTTTGCTCGCGATGAAGCCGTCGACCAATTCGACGATGAGCCGGTAGCTCGCCTGCGCCACCGCCGGATCGGTCGCACGATTCTGGATCGGTCGGTTGAGCTCGCGCACGGTCCGCCGCAGCTCCGCGACCGCCCGCCGCACCGCCAGCGCCTTGCCGAGCGTGTCCCGGTGCCCGGGGATCATCCGCTCCGGCTCGGCGTGCCCGAGGAAGCACTCGTACACGGTCGTCATGACCGCGAAGACGCCGTCCATCAGCGCGGTGGTCGCGTCGTTCAGATCGGTGAGCGCCTGCTCCGGCCGATTGTTGGACAGCGCGTCGGCGAAGCGACGATCGTACTCGCGAAGCTCCGAGCTCAGCCCGTAGTGCAGCGTGTCCATCTCACCGGTGAGCGCCCGCCACTTCTCCTCGTCGGTCTGGTTGCGCGCGGCGACGATGCCCAGCGCTGCCCCGCGGGCGATCGTCCGAATGCTGGGCCGGTTTCGCGAGGGCTTCTCGACAGCGGGCTCCGCCGGTGGCGCGTTCTCGGGCGTGTCCGGTGTCTCGGCCGCCGCGACGCGCAGGTACTCGAGCAGGCGGCGAAGGTGGCTCAGAACAGCGTCGGAGACGATCTGCATCTGCGCCTCACCGCCCTCGCGGACATAGAGCGCGGCGTCGAGCTCACCGAGGGCCCGCACCGCCTCCTCGCCCAGCTGCAGCAGCTTCTGCACCTTGCGACGGATGCGGCGATCGGCGATCGCGCTCAGGATCTCTGCGAGCGCGGTGTTCTCGGGGGGCTCGGACAACGTGAGGTCAATATTACCCTCGCTCCGGCCACGTTGCGCGAGTAGCGAATCAACTCCGTGGGCGGCCCGACGGGACGCGGTCACAATCCCCTGATTTCTGACGCTTCCGCTTCGTTCGCCGAACGTGCGCGCGATCCTGGTCGAATCATAAGGGGCAGCTGACCGCTTCGCCCGAATTGCGCCGCCGGTAGCAACGAAGCTGCTCGAGTGATACCGACGGCACGTCACCCCGCTTTGGCCAACGGTGCACCGCCAACTCCTGCGTGTCGACCGCCAAGGCAAATTCGCCCTTGGCGAAGTAGAGCTGCGCCAACGAAGACAGGCAGTCGAAACAATATGGATCGAGCGCCACCGCACGCTCCGCGTATGGCAGCGCGAGCCCCACGTCGCCCCCGAGCGCGCCGTAGCGGGCGACGATGGCCAGCGTTTGCGTTTCATCCGCGGTCTCCGCGAGCCGGCGCACATCCGCGGCCAGCCGCGCGAGGTTCCGCTCCGCGGGCGGCTTCTGCGCTTCCCCCTCCAGCAAAACAGACAGCTTCAGCGACAGCAGGAAGAGATCCTGCGGCGCCAGCTCGACGGCGAGAACGAGCTCCCCCCTGGCCTCGGCGTATCGATGCTGCCCGGCCGCCATCTGCGCCTCCATCAGGAGCGTGATCGGTGATCGCGGCGCGTGCAGCCTCGCCTGTCGCAGCTGCTCCGACGCGTACCTGGGCACGAGGAAGCCCCACAGCCGATGCACTTCGGCGTCCTCGAGCGTGCGCACGCGCGGCCTAGCCTGGATTGGCGCCACCGGAAAGGAGAAGGTCCATTCGCGAACCTTCGGAGTCATGGCGGACACCTTCTTCAGATAGTCGCGATAGCGCGGCTCGAGGGCGCTCAGCGTGTCGTAGTTGGCCCTGAGCGCCTCTTCGGCTGTCTCGCCTTTGGCGCTCGCGCTCAAGAACGAGCGAAAGCGCTGCACATGATCTGGGCCGCCATTGGCCAGGTAATGAACCGCCGCCCAAGCCGCGATGTAGTATTTCTCGTCGGACTCGATGGTCGCCTCGTCGGCGTTCAACAGCTCTTTGAGGGTCGGCATCTCGTCGACGAGGAGCAGGCTGGGGACTCGGGCCTTTTCGAAGCGAGAGGACGTGAGCCGGCGGAGCCGCGGCGTCGGAATGCCCAGGCGGGCGGTTCCATTCTTGAAGCTGATCATCGAGAAGTATTCGGCGAGCCCTTCGTTGAGCCAGGCCGGTGCCATCGGTAGACGCTGAAAGACGAGGCGGTGGGTCAGCTCGTGTCGGGACACCAGCGGAGAGCGGCCCGTCTCGACGACGATGAGCGGTCGGCCATGATCGTCTCTCGAAAGAGCGAGGCCGTCCGCGTTTTGCGGCACGAGGAAGTGGAACTGCACGTCGTCGTCGAAGATCAGCAGTGACGTGCGCGACGGGCTGGGCCCTGTGGGCAGGAAGAATTCGATCGCGCCCTTCATGGCCACCAGCAGATCTTCGAAGGCCTGGATATCTCCGCGCGCGATCGATTCCGGCTCGGTCGTACGCACGGTGAAGTTCGGCGACGTCAGCTCGATCCAGCGTCGGCCGCCGCTCTGTGGGCATGCGATGAGGCTGAAGACGGAGTAGAACTTCGCAGTTCCAGGCGCCGGCCTATCGACCGGAGCGCAGCCGGTCAATAGCAACGCGAGCAGCCAGCCTCTCATAGCCGTCATCGTGTCGAACGGTCTGCGACGGCACAAGTGGAGGCTCACATGCGAGCTGCTGCTGCGCTCTGCCGACGGCACGCCGGTCGATCTCGACGGCATCTGGGCTCGAGCTACTTCATGTGCTGGCGCGACAGGCGCGCGGTCGGCGACGTGCCGACGGCGAAGTCGAATTCGTCGCCGTCCCACCAGATGACGCCGGGCCCGAGCGTGAAGTGGCCGGCCCAGGCGGCCGCGCTGGTGGTGAGGCGCCCGCCGGTGAAAGCGGCGCGCGCGTTCGGCGAGTAGTCGAACTTCCACGAGGCCGCGGGGACGTCGTACGAGTAGCGGCCGATGTCGGTGCGACCGTCGCCGTCGAAGTCGCCGGCGATGAGGCCGTTGACGTTGCTCGTCGCCGGCGCGCCGGGGATCGCCTGCCACGCCGTGGCCGCCGCCGACGAGAACGACCAGCGGCCGCCGGTGATGGCGAAGACGTCGGTCTTGCCGTCGCCGTCGAAGTCGCCGAAGCGCAGCGACGACGCCGGGAACGACGACGTGTTGATCGGCAAGAAGTTGTGACCGTTCTTCGCCACCCACCAGGTCGCGCCGTCGGTGACGAAGATGTCGTCGCCGTGCAGTCGGTCGCCGTCGAAGTTGCCGATGGCGTAGCTTCCGATCGGCAGCGCCGCCGGCGTCGTCGTCAGCTGCTGCCAGCCCGAGACGCCGCCCCACGACACGAGCAGCGTGTTGCCCTTGGCCGTGATGACGTCGGTGCGTCCGTCGCCGTCGAGATCGCCGAGGCGCAACGCGTCGACCTTTTCCGCCGCGCGCCGCAACCAGCGCCACTCGCTCACGCCGCCGGACGAGTAGAACCAGCCGGTGCCGGTGGTGGTGAAGATGTCGTCGATGCCGTCGCCGTCGAAGTCGCCGACCGCGATCTCGTCGACGGGCGCCGGCTGGCTGTAGGCGTTGTTGCGCGTGACGTCGAGGTGCGGCGGCGGGATGGCGGCGTAGCCGTTGGTGTCGTAGTTGACGACGGCACCGCTGATGACGCCGTAGCAGTCGTAATCGGGCGGCGCGCCGATGTCGGCCGACACGATCGTCGAGCTCTCGGCGAAGATGTTGCCGTCGACGGTGCCGGTGCGGCACGACTCGCCGCGGATCTTGACGTTGGGGCGGTCGTCGGAGAGCAGCGTGTTGTACTGGATGATGACGTAGTCGCCGGCGTAGCCCGCGGCCCGATCGGCGCAGTTCGCGCTGAGGCTGCCGTGGACGTCGAAGTTGGCGGTCTTGTCGAGGCCGTCGAAGCCGTACGCCGGGCCCTGGCTCTGCACGAAGTTGTCGGTCGCGACGTAGCCGTCGAGCACGTCGTAGGACGCGGCGATGGTGTGGCGATTCATGTAGCCGACGTTGCGCTCGACCAGCGGGAAGCCGCCGTAGTCGGCGACGACGCCGTAGCCCTGGTTGTTGGCGATGTTGTGATGGAAGAAGTTGCCCGAGACGCGCACCGGCGTCTGGCGCGGCGGGGAGTCCGGCGGATAGACCGGGCAGACCCCGTTGTGGTTGTCGTCTTTTCCGCGCACGTCGACGGCGGCGGTGGTGAATTGCGTGAACTCGTTGTGATCGATCGTCACCGTCGCGCCGTCCTGCACCTGCAAGGCGCCGAGCGCCGCAGTCTCGTCCGTGCCCCACGTCGCGCCTTGAAAGTGGATGCCGGTGACGCGCACGTCGCCGGCGTTGATCAGGAACATCGAACCGCTCTCGTTGAACGTCTCCTCGATGAACGGGCCGTAGCCGGTGAACTTGCGATCGCCGCGCATGGTGACGCCGGCCGGGATGGAGACGTTCAGCGTGCCGTTGAGCGTGTAGATGACCGGGCTGTCGGGGATGGTGATGACCTGGCCCCAGCTCGCGGCCTGCAGCGCCGCGCGCAGCTGAGCGCCGGTCGTCGGCGGCGTCATGAAGCCGGAGTGCGGCGGCCGGCTCGTGCCGTCGGTGGCGACGAAGCGGAGATACTCGTTCTCGGTCAGCTGACGCGGCTCGAGCACGATCGGCGTCTTTGCGTTGGTCACGTCGTTGAGCGGCTTGGCCACGAGCTGCCGCTGGATCGGCGCCACCGCGAGCGGATTGACGAAGAAGCTGCTGCGCGTGAGGCCCGGACGCGGACCGGCGATGATGGAGTCGCCGTCGAGCGCGAACTGCTGCGCGTCCGAGCCGTTGCAGACCTGCATCTCGAGCACCGCGCCGGCGGCGGGGTGGCCGCCGCGCGCGCCGATGCAGTAGTTGTTGTCGAGGCCGGTGCCGACGTGCAGCGTAACGTCGTGCCCGGCGCCGGCGACCTCCTGGACGTCGAATTCCTGCGCGATCGATCCGTTGCACCAGTAGAGCGTCACCGGCGCGCCCGGCGCCCAGTACGCCTGCCCGCCGAAGTCGAGGCACATCTTGCCGAGCGCGTGAATCGTGAAGGTGCCGCCGCTCGCCGGTGGCGGGGGTGGCGGCGGGATGGTGGTGGTGCCGCCGCCGCCGCCGCTGCCGCCCGTGCCGCCGCTGCCGCCCGTGCCGCCGCCGCCGGTGCCGCCGCTGCCGCCGCACTCGAGACAGATCGCGGCCTGCTCCGACGACCCGATCGTCCCGTCCGCGGGCTGCATCGTGCAGCCGACGGCCACGAGGACGAGCATCGCTGCACCGCTGATTCCGACGTTCATTCGCATTCGCGTTTCCATTTCGGCTCCCGTCGGAGCAGCCCATGGCAAGGCTCGTGCCGTCGCGATCCCCGCGTCGCATCAGGGCGCGGGCGCGACGCGCGGCGATTGTCTAGGCGAACTGTCGAGGCAACCCGCGCGTGCTGCTATGCTCCGAGCGACTCATGGCGACCGACAACTTCGTCTGCTTCGCTTGTCGGAAAGTATTTGCGAAGCCGCCGAACTTCCGTGAGACCGCGTTAGAAAAGCCGCCACAGACAT
Source organism: Polyangia bacterium (assembly GCA_035607415.1). Classification (GTDB taxonomy): domain Bacteria; phylum Myxococcota_A; class Polyangia; order Palsa-1104; family Palsa-1104; genus JAQBQH01. The sequence goes on along the minus strand of DATNAQ010000011.1, from coordinate 30,047 downwards.
GCCCGGACTGCGGCGGTGTCCTCACGTTTACCGGTCCCAAGTATCGGCCTCCTCGTCGCGACGCCGTCCGCCAGTGGGCGCTCGACCAGGCGCTGGTCGAAGCGGGACAGCTTGCGCGGTCGCCGCGCTACTGCGTAGCAGGACGCACTGAAAGTCTGCCAACGAACCTTGCGCCGCCGGCCCGCGTCCGCTAGCTTTCGGCCCCCCATGGGCGCACTCGTTGGCTCGATCTCCGTCCGCCGCTATCGCATCCTCGACCCGTTGCCGCCCGACGCGCGCCAGCGCTTCGCGCGGGGGCTGCGCGCGCACGCGTTCCAGCCGCTCGATCCCAAGGCCGAGACCGAGCGATCGGTCGGCTGGGTGTGCCTGGGCGCGCCCGATGACGCCGAGTTGCGCGCCGACAAGCTCTTCTTCGTCGCTGCGGGCGGAGAGCAGCTGCGTGTCTCTTTGCGCATCGACGTCCTCAAGCCGCCGCCGGCCGAGGTGCGCCGCCAGCTGCAGGCGCGTGTCGCCGAGAAAGAGGCGCAAGAGGGGCGCAAGCTGTCGCGGCGGGAGAAGAGCGTGCTCAAGGAGGACGTGGTGCACAAGCTGCGACAACGCAGCTTTCCGCGCGTCCTTGTCGTCGACGTTGTGTGGAATCTCGACAGCGCGCGCCTCTACCTCTGGTCGCAGACGAAGTCCGTGAACGAGCTGTTCGTCGATCAATTCGTGCGCGCGTTCGGGCTGCGCCTCGAGGTCGACGGACCGGCGCGATGGACACGCACCCACGTCGACAAGTCGGCGCTGGCCGCGCTCGAGCCGACGCCCGAGCTGTGGCTCGGCTTCGCCGGCCTCCGCCCGCTCGCGGCCGACGCACCAAAGGAGGACCGCTGATGGCACCGACGCCTGCCGCTCGCCGTCGCCCGCGCCGCTCGTCGTCGCTGCAGGACGAGATCCGCGAGTCGGGCGAGACCAGCGCCGACGCCATCGCCGAGGCCGAGCGCGCCGACCGCGAAGACTTCGCCTTCGTTGCCCGCGAGTTCCTTACCTGGCTCGTGTGGCACGCCGAAACGCAAGGCGGCACCTTCGCCGGTGAAGGCGACGTCCCCGACTTCTCCATCCAGTTCGGCGGCCGCGTGGCGCTGCGCGCGGGCGACGGCCTCGTCAGCGACGTCGTGCTCAAGGGCGCCGCCCCGGGCGTGAGCGCCGACGTGCGCTACGCGCTGGCGGGCGGGCTGTCGGTCAAGGAAGCCGAGCTGCAGCTCGTCTTCAGCGGCGACGAGGAGCGCGGCTACCTCTTCACGCTGCCGGCGGAGCACTTCGATCTCAAGCGCGTGAAGATCCCGGCGCTCCTGACCGACGAAGAGGATGACCGCGGCGACGAGCGCTTGATGCTGCTGTCGAGCCTCGACGCGGCGCTCGAGCTCGCCTTCCGCCAATTCCTCGTCGAGCGCGTTGCGCCCACCTGGAGCCGCGACGTGGTGCCGACGCTGCGCCGCTGGCTCGAAGAAGGGACCTGACGGGGCAGACCAAGACGGCCGTCACAGCTCGCCGCCGCCGACGTCCCTCTTCATCGTCATCAACGTCTGCCGCGTCGCGCACCGCCGAGCTGTCGACGACCTTGGGCCTGCTAGCACGTTGAGGCGGCCATGAAGATTCCTGCTTCGCATTGTGGGCTCGCGCGCGACGTTACCAAGCGTCGGGCGCCAATGGAGCGCGCCGTCGCCGGCGGTGCCGCGTGGGTTTCCGTCGCCGACGGCGAGTTGCTCGACAGGAGCATGACCGCGCCCTCGAGGTGAAGCACGACTACGGAATCATCGGGCGTGCGAACCCTGATTCGAGAGCAGGGTGGGCTTCGCAAGGAGGGTGGAAGACTGGTCAACGAGCGACACGAGATGAGCGAGCAACGTTAGCGAGACGCCGGTGGCAAGATCGACGGTCCTACGAGCAAATAGAGAATGGCACCTCGCCGCAAGCAGCAGTGGAAGATTGGAGACGTCTTCGTCGTCCGCAATGCCGACGGGAAGTACACGCCGGGCCAGACCGTCGGCCGCGAGGCACAGGCCTTGAACTCCGTCACCGTCGCCTTCTACGACGCGGTGCTGGAGCAACCAGAGCCACCCGCGGCCATCGATTTCGCGGATCCGTTCAGTGTCATCTTCGCGACGCGTGATCTCCTCGATGAGGGCTCGTGGCACCTCGCGTAGCCGCTTGGTTCCCGTGCGCCGTCAGCGTCGAGCCGGTGGGCACGACGAGGAGATCGGGCGACGCGCCGAGCCCTGGCATTGGACGTAGGCCGTCCGTGTCGTTCGAGCGCGCCACCGCCGCCGGCAGCTGGAGGAGCTGCAGCGTGAGCAGAAGCGCTTGGTCAAGCTCGCGGCGGCCACGGGCGGCCGGCAGTCGTAGAAGCGCTCTGCGCGAACCAGGAGCGCTTCGGCAGGCACTTGCGGCGAGAAAACAAACCGGCGCTTAACGAGGCCCACGCGGCGCAGCTGGAGGCCGCCGCGCGCGAGCGACTGGAACGTATGCGCCACCACCTTGATAGCGAGGACGCTCGTGCGACGTTGACCGCGCTCTCCCCGGCAGGGCTGCGATTCAAAGTCGGAAATGGTCTGTGGCTGATCGAGGTTCCGCGTCCGTGTGCCTTGCTTTCGGACAACATGCGGAAACGGAATACCGAGGATCAGCGCGGTCCGCGGGGGACGAGCACCAGCAGGCCGTGCTCGTCGATCCTGACCAGCCGTTCCTTGAGTAGGTGTCCCACCGCGCGCTTGAATGCTTTCTTGCTCAGCCCGAACGTTGCGCGAAGCTCGTCGGGACTCGAGCGATCTCCGACCCGCGGCGCGCCGCTGCGTGCGAGCACGCCGAGGATATTCGCCGCATCGGTCGCGACTTCCTGATGGGCATGCTGGCGGAGGGACAGCACGATTTTGCCGTCGGGCAAGATGCTCGCGACGCGAAACCGTGCCGAGTCGCCGCGTTCGAGCTGGTGAGGCTCGCTGGCCGGGACCAGAGCGACGAACGACTTCTCGACGATGACGAACAGGCCGATGGCCGGATCGTTGCGCCAGGCCTCGCCGACAACCCACTCGTCGGGGGCGAGCGCTGGTGGCCTGCGTGCGAGCAGGTCGCTGACATGCATCGTGCCGGCCAGCCGGCCGCTCTTGTCGATGTACAAGCCGATCGGATGACACTCGCCGACCGACAGCTGCTTGGACTGCTCCGCGAACGGGACGAGCAGCTCCTTGCCGAGTCCCCAATCGACGAACGCTCCAACATCGGTGGTCGCGGTCACCCGGAGGAATGCGACTTCTCCCAGCACCAGCTTCGAGGTGGAGGTGGTCGCGATCGGGCGCCGCTCGGAGTCGAGATAAACGAAGACCTCGACCTCGTCGTTCTCACGAGCGCCTTTCGGAATCTCCCGATCGGGCAGCAGTATGGTCTCCCCCTCGGGCTGGTCGCCGACGGTGAGAAATGCCCCGGCCGAGGCGAACCTGCGGATGCGCAAGGTGACACGGCGGCCGATGAGATCTTGGGGGGGCATCGAGAGGGTCTCGCTGTAGGTGGTCAGAGTTCGAGTGTACTCGACGACCAGCGCGTCGCGAATCGCGGGTGGCCGTGCCTGTCGGCGGGCGACCTCGCGACCGTCGGCGATCTCGCCGTCTCGACGGTGGCCGCAGCTGCCTCGTCGGTTGCTCGCGCTGCTCCGTCCGGGTCTGTTGCGGCGCCGGCTGCTGCAACGCCGGCGAGTGGTGCGACAACGGCACCTGCCGCTGCGGCGACGCGCCCGCGTCCGCGTGCGCACAAGATTCATGGTTAACACATCCGGCACCCGGCACGTCGTCCCTCTGAAAGCAATCAGGAGGAGGGCCATGCCTCAACTCGCGCTCGTCGCCGTCATGTCGCTCGTCGGGTCGGTCGCCTGGGCGGACCGACCGCCGCCACGGCAGGCCCACGTGACTACGCTCGAAAATCAGCTGCACCTCGATGGTCGCGACGCCGAGCGCGTCCAATCGATCGTCGACAAGTACACCGGGAGGATGGCACCGCTGCAGCGCGCGGACGTCGAGATCATCGGCCAGCTGCGCACGCAACTGGCGCTCACCGTGCCGGATGCGCGGCGTCTGAGGTCGCTGTCGGGCGAGCTCGTCAAGAATCGGCAGAGGCTGCAATCGCTGCGCGACGACCGTCTTCGCGAGCTGCAGAAGACGCTGACGCCCGAGCAGTTTTCGCGCTTGATCGTGCGGTGGTCGGCGCTGACGCGCCAGTTCCGTCGTGAGGCTCGCCGGGCGCGACGCGGGTAAGCTCGGAGCGCCGTGGAGGTCGGCGTCCGGGAAAACAGGTGAGGGCGCCGGGAGTCGAATCCCGCCGACCGACATCGGTCTCGATCCGTTTCGATCGGTTTCGGACGGCTGTCCCATCGCCGACCATGAAGAAGTCGAAAGCGCTTCATCCGTCTCGGTCGGTCTCGATGCGCCTTCAGGTAGAAAGGTAGAACGCTCGCGCGACCCAATCTGCGAACGACTGGCGCTCGCTCTCGCACGATGGACAGCAGATCCGAACGTCAGCGTGCTCCGCCGGGCGCTGCTCGAGGTCCTAATCGAGATAGAGTGAATGACGGACACGTGGGACTCGACGTCAGCGCCGAGGTCGACGCACGGCTTTGGCGTCTACAAAAACGACATCCGCGTCGAGCCCGTCTACGACAAGCCAGTGAGTACGCCTAGCGTGGCCGGCGGTCGCGCTCAGAGCGTCTGCAGAAATGCAATGAGCGCGCGCTTGTCGGCCGGTGAGAGGCGAAGGCCGTACTCGTGCCCTTTGACGGCGCGCTTCTCGACGCGGTAGCCCTTCCAGCCGGTCGGCACGTAGTCGTCGTCGACGCGGCGCGGATCGAACCAGTCCTCGAGCGTCGCCACCGAGCCGTTGTGCTCGAACGGCCCGCGATACCACAGGCCGCGCAGCGACGGGATCTTGTAGTAGCCGGTGCCGCGCCGCGTGCGCAGCGTCAGCGTCGGATCGGTGCCGACGACGATCGGCAGCACGTCGGCGCTCGCGCGGTCGGCGGCCGGCACTGCGAATCCGCGCGCGGGCGTCAGCTCGTTCGTCGTGTACAGCGGCGCCGGGTGGCAGAGCGCGCACTGCTCGCGCTCGAACACGCGCTCGCCCGCCGCCGTCAGCGCGCTCGGCCGATTGGGGTTCGCGGGAGGCACGAGCGAGTACAAGTACATCGCGAGCGCGTAGAGCTGCTCGTCACTGTAGCGCGATCGTGCGGCGTGATCTTTTCCGAGCTGCGCGCGCGCCGCGACGTCGATGGGCGTGAAGTCGCCGAAGCAGGCCAACAGATCCATGCCCTGATTGAGCGCGGCGTAGCGCATCAGATCGGCGGCGCCGCGGTTTCGCTGCAGCCCGGTCGAATCGAGGAACTTCTGGTCCTTGATTCCGATCAGATCGGGCATCTTCGCCGGCGACAGCGGGCTCGTGCCTTGGCGCGCAAAGACGCCCGCGGGCATCGTAGAGTAGACGGCCTCGAGCTCGGCGGCGGAGAGCGCGGCGAGGCCGGCGTTGGGATCGGGATCGAGCCACGGCGCCGCGAACTGCCGCCGCAAGCCGACGCGCACGTCGGCCATGAAGCGATCGCGATCGGGCGCCTTGGCGAAGTCGCCGACGAGCCCGAAGAAGGCGATGCGCCCGATCGGCCGATTGCCCTGTGCGCCGCGAATGACGCGCCCATCCGGCAGCAGTCGGCTGTGGCATTCGCGGCACGATCCTTCGCCTGCCTCGACAACGCCGCGTGTGCGCACGACGTAGGTCGAATAGGGGCTGACGCCGTTGCGATCGAAGAGGTCGCCCGTCTTGGCGATGAATTGGCGCGCTTGCTCGTCGTCGTCTTCTTCTTCGGCGAAGAAGAGCACGGGCGCGTTGAAGACGAGCTCGCCGGCGCGGATCCAATCGGCGTCGCTGTCGAGCGGCGGGCGATGCGTGTCGTCCCAGACGACGACGGGATCGCGCCGTCGCAGCGACTGCAAATATCCGCGCGGCGCTTTGTCCGGGTGATAGCGCGGATAGTCTTTGTAGATGGTTCGAACCGGAAGGCTGTAGTAGTCGCGGGCCGAAATGTCGCGCGGGCTGGCGGCGGCGTGCGCGAGCGGAGTCTCGAGGTCGGCGAGCGCGCGCTCGTCCCAGGTGAGTGGAACGGGCGTCTTCGCGGCTCGCTGACGGATCGTCGTGGGCGTGGCGCCCGGGTGGCACGACAGCGCAAGCAGCCACACCAGGAGCGTCGCCGCCCGCGCACTCCGCCACATGTCAGCGGCCGCGATCGGGCGGCGAAAGCACGAGCTGCGTCGCGGCGGCGCCGATGTCATGCGTCAGGATCGCGGTGCGCAGATCGTTCCAGGCAACGTCGGGCCAAGATCCGGCAATAGATGCGCGCGCACGCTGGCAGCACCGTGAGCGAGCGCTGCGCCGGCGGCGGATCGCAGAAGTGCATCATGGGGTCGCGGTAACCGGTCTGCTGATACCACGGCGCGTAGCAGCGCGCGACGACGGCAGCGTCGGTCGGCCGTCCCGGCGGCGTCAGCCATTGCGCTGCGCCTGCGCCGACGCGACGATCCGCTGCGCGCCCACGGAGCCCACAATCTTCGCGCCGAGATCGTCCGGCGCCCCCGTCGCGATTCGTCCCATGCCGCCACCGTACCATGACCCGTCCGTCACGCCGCCCCGCTCGGTTCGCTTCGCTTCGCTCCGCTCCGTTGGTGGGACGCTCCCGCAGCCACGCACGGTGCCCGTATCGCGCACGGTGCCGATGTGGCGATCACTGTCTGAGCCACGGCGGGGCAGATCACGCGCGGCCGGCTTTCGCGCCCCCGGCTCGGCCTGGAGCCCACCGTCGCCCCGGCAATCGGCACCGTGGGCACCGTCGCCCGGCTGCGGCGACGGTGCGCCGCGCGAGCTTGATGCTCAGTACGTGTTCAGAAGGAGAAAAACATTGTGGAGGCGCCCGGAGTCGAATCCAGCCGGGCGATGTCGGTTTCGATCGGTCTCGATCGGTTTCGGACGGCGCTTCCGTCGATGACTGTGAAGAACTCGACAGCGCCTCATCCGTCATCGTCGTATTCATCGCCGGCTGCGCCTCGGAAGACCGGCCACTGCGCGACTGGAACCTCGACGTCGACGGCGGGCCGCAAAAGCGTCGCGGTGCGATTGCCGGCGAGCCTGATCGACAAGCTCCCGCTTCGGGAGACGCCGTTTACGTTGCGCGCCGAACTCTCGCTCGTACCGAATGAGCGTGGTTACCCGCTCACGCTGGTTTTCTACTCCTTCGACGGGCTGCGTGGAGTGTCGATCGACGGCTGGAGCGCCCGCGACGAAGACGATACGGCCGTCAGCGAGCACCCCTTCGTGATTCCCGCCGAACGAACCCGGCGCTCGACGCTTTCCATCATCGTGACGGCGCGCGAGAGTTTCCGCGACTTCGCTTTCGGCGTTCCAGCTGCACCACGTGTCGCTGCCGAAGACAATTCAGGGGCAGCTACTGGTCGACTTCTTGAAGGTCCAAGAATGCAGCGTCGATATCGTATACGGCGGTGCGCCACCCGACTCGCTCCAGTCGCCGACAATCGTTTGCGAGGAGCTCGCCAGGTCTTGGCAATTGTATGCGTAGCAAGTGGTCTTGAACGTGCTGAAGTCGAAGGTGTAGAAGCGGTCGCGGTAGAGCGTCACCGTAGTCGTGGACGTGGAGTCCCTGCCGTTCCCTGACGAGTCGATGCCACCGCTGTGGTCTTCGCGCGTGAAGGTGCCCACGTCGACGCAATCTTCTGCATGGACATGCGCGCCGGACGGACATCCGGTCACCTCGCCGTGACGCCACAGCGGCGAACCGAGCCCGTAGAGGATTAGGCAGGTCGAATCGAAACTCTTCGAAAGGCTGAGCGTGCTCCCGGAGCTAGAGACGTCTTCGAAGGTTTGTGAACCGGCTCATTGCTCGCGACGATCGCAGAGACGCATTTCCTGCTTTGTGAAGGGAAGAACGGATTACCCGCGTTCCTGGTAAAATAGTGGAGTGGGGGACGAGCTGGAGTCGGAGCTGAGCGCGCTAATGCGGGCGAAACAGCTCGACAGGGCAGCAACGCGGGCGCTCGAGTCGTATGGGCCCGAGCTTTACGGCTTTCTCATTAGCTACCTCGGAAATGAGGCGGACGCTGCGGAGGTCTTCTCCCAAGTGGGCGAAGACCTGTGGAACGGACTGCCATCGTTCAAGCTCGGCTGCAGCGTGCGCACATGGCTGTATGTGCTTGCGCGCCATGCGGCGGCGCGCTTCCGTCGCTCGCCTTGGAATCGACGCACCGGTGAGTCTCATCTGGAAGAGCTGGTCGAGCTCGTGCGCACCCGAACGCAGCCATGGCTGCGTTCGGACATGAAAGATCGTTTTCGCGCGCTGCGCGATGCGCTGGATCCAGACGATCGCAGTCTTCTCATCTTGCGCGTCGACCGCGGGTTGTCATGGGAAGAAGTCGCACGGGTGACCCTCGGTATTGAAGCGCCGGACACCGCCGTGCTGGAGCGCGAAACGATCCGCTTGCGCAAACGTTATCAGCTGCTGAAGGACGAGCTCCGTCGTCGCGCCGCCGAACTCGGCCTGCTCGGGGACAGGTCGTGAACGATGACGAGGACGGGCTCGGCGAGGGCGGAGCGAGAGACCATTAGTTGGGGAGCAAACGACTGCACGATTCTGGTGCGGACTGGCACGCCCATCCTTCCGGCTGACAAGTGAATCTGTCGCGGGGCGCCTCTCTGGTACGATAGTCCGGAGCGGATGACCGACGATCCCGATTCGCTGGTGCGAGCGGTGGCTGCGGCGCCCGCTGTTTCGCCGCCGAAACAACTGGCCTGCGCGTTGGTGGCCCGGGCTGCGCGTCCCGATGTCCAGCGCCTTCGGGCGTTACTTGCGTCCCTCGACGGAAATCTCGAGTACCCCAGCGATGACACGGCCGTGCTGACCACGCTCGGCTCCTCCCTGGACGGTGGTGCCGTGTTTCGTGTAGCCGAGTACGCACTCGAGGTGTGCCGAACTCTCGCGAGCGCTCGTATCGGAATCGCCACCGAACGCCTGGACGCACCAGGATTTGCTCTCGACACCATGCGCGTACGTGCCGCATCGTTGATGGGCGCTTGCAGCGGCGACAAACCGGTTCGGATCGACGCTGAGACCGCAGGCATGTTGGCGTCACGGTTTGCCACTGCGGAAGACTCGAGTGGCGTGACTCTGGTGGGAAAGCGTGACGCCATTCGCGACAACGGAATCTCGCGCGACGCGTCCAATCCGGAGTGGACTGTCGAGCGTGCGCTCGGAGAGGAGCGCCGCATCAACGCCGATCGCCTGCTTACGATCGTCGCATTCCTCCTCGTCCCTTGTGTGGTCATAGCGTGGTGGCTATCTCGCGGTCCTGTGCCGCAGGAAAAGCTGGTTCTGCCGTTGTGGACTTCATGGCTCGTTGTTGCGATCGCGCGCGTGATCGTGATCCGCAAGAAGCCCTTCCTAGCGAGCTACCTGCTCTATTCCGCCCTTTTCTCTGACATCCCTATGTACTTCGCGATCAAATTCCGACTATTGCAAACGGCGCCTCAGCCGCTGTTTGTTGCCGCCTCAACGTTGACCATCTGTGCCGTCATTGCTTCGTTGACGCAGTTCCTGATGCGGCCGCGACTGACTGTCGGCGCGGCGGTGGTGCTCATCGCAGGCGTGACATCGTTCTTTGCCTATGTCGGCGAATGGTTCCGCTCGGCATGGGCCGTGACAGACATCGGTGTCGTCGCTGCCGCCGCTATCTACGCGCAGAGCCGCACTCGCGCGCTCATGCGCCGGGCCGTCGAGGCAGCGGCGACGCGTATCCGCGACGTGGAAGCGGCCAATCGCGAAGTGCGTGCGCTGAATGAGGAATTGCGCCGCCAGGTCGCTGATCGTTCGCGGAAGCTAGCCGAGGCGCTTGCTCGAATCGCGGCAGCACCACGCAGCGCGATGCGGATCGCCGCCGGTGATGTTATCGACGACCGCTATCGTGTTGTGGGCTTGCTTGGCAGGGGCGGGATGGGACAGGTGCACGAAGTTGAACGCCTCGCCGACGGGCGGCGATTGGCGCTGAAGGTGCTCACTGGCGTGGTCGACGAGAGTGCGGTGGCGCGCTTTGCTCGCGAGGCGCAGATCGCTGCTGAGCTCGATCATCCGGGCGTCGTCGCCGCGCTCGACGTCGGAGTCACGCGCGCTGGCTCGCTATTCGTTGTCATGGAGCTTGTGTCGGGGACGTCGCTTGCAGCGGAGCGAGCTCGGTTCGGCGATCCAACGTGGGCACTTCCAATTCTGCGGCAGGTCGCGTCAGCGTTGGCGGTCATGCACGCGCGCGGCGTCATTCACCGCGATCTGAAGCCGTCGAACGTGCTACTCGATGGCGATACAGCAAAAGTGTCCGACTTCGGATTGGCCAGCGTCATCGGCGTCGTCGACTCGGTCTCGGCGCACGCGGCAACGGCCGCCGCCCTCACGCGCGCCGGTGCAATGATGGGCACGCCGCTCTACATGGCCCCTGAGCTCGCCGATGGCGCGCGAGCGAGTGACAAGAGCGATGTGTTCAGCTTTGGCGTACTCGCCTACGAACTGCTTGCCGGCCGTCTGCCGCACGCTGTACCGCCGATCCTAGAACGGATGGCGGGCCGCGCGCTCGCTTCGCCCGCCTCTCTACAGGACTCTACTCCCGACCTGCGTGCCGAAATCGTCCGCCTCGTCCACGGTTGTCTCCATGAGGATCCGGACCGGCGCCCTACTGCGCAGACCATCGCCGACGCACTCTGAGTTGTGCACGCACGCGCCACGGAAGGGCAGCGCGATCGACCTCTACACTACCTTTCCGTGGGAAGCGCTGTGCGAGGAGGTTTCGAAGCTGAAGGATCAGCGGCGAAGCGACCATAGTGACGTCGTGCCACTGCGCGCGCTTGCAGGCGGCGCCGCCGAGAGTGCGTCTGAGGAGAATCAGGCGCTTGCGACGGCGGTTTCCTACCGCCGATCGCAAGCTGCTGGATTCAAAGAGTAAGACAGGTGGAGGCGCCGGGAGTCGAACCCGGGTCCGAAAGTGCTGCAGAGCGGCCCCTACGTGCGTGTCCGGTGTACTTGTTCTCGCGCTCGGCCATGCCCACCGATAGGCCCTACCGAACGCCAGCCCGTCCTGTGTTTTCGCCCCCCACGCGACAGACGCTCGTGGGGCGCTAGGCCGCTAGTTTTGCGCCCCTTCCCGGCTCGCGGTCGCTTCCGGGGGAGACGGCTCTCTACCGGTTATTAAGCGGCGAGAGCGTACGCGTTATCGTTCGCGTTTATACGTCCCGATAGGATTTACGAGGTTATCGAGCCCCTCGGCACGCGACCTTCTCCTCAGTACACCTCCGTCGAAACCGTTTCGCCCCCGAAACGGACAACAGCCATGAATATTTGCACGAAACGCCGCGACGTCAACCTGCGTTTGTCGTCGTCGTCGCTCAACCGAGCCCGCGCCCGCCCGCCTGCCGCTCGGCCACCAGCAGCAGGTCCTGCTCGCGCTTGAGCAGCACGCCGAGGAACGGCATGCCCTCCTCGAGCTCCTTCGTCGACAACCCCGCGCGCCGCAGCGCCGCGATCCAATCGATCAGCTCCGACGTCGACGGCTTCTTGCGCAGCCCATGCGTCTCCCGCAGCGCATAGAACGACGACAGCGCCTTCTCCAAGAGCTTCGTCTCCAGCGTCGGATGGTGCACGCGCACGATCCTCGCCATCAGCTCGCGATCCGGGAACTCGATGAAGTGAAACACGCAGCGCCGCAGAAACGCGTCGGGCAGCTCCTTCTCCGCGTTCGACGTGATCACCACGACCGGCCGCTCACGCGCCACGATCTCCTCCTTCGTTTCGCTCACGAAGAAGCGCATGCGATCGAGCTCGTGCAACAGATCGTTCGGGAACTCCAAATCCGCCTTGTCGATCTCGTCGATCAACAGGATCACCCGCGACGGCGCCGCGAACGCCTCGCCGAGCGGCCCGAGCCGGATGTAGCGCTTGATGTCCTTGACGTCGCCGTCGCCGAAGCGCGAGTCGTACAAGCGCGCGACCGTGTCGTACACGTACAGGCCGTCCTGCGCGCGCGTCGTCGACTTCACCGGCCAGTGGATCAGCTTCAGCCCCAGACCCGCCGCGATCGACTCCGCGAGCATCGTCTTGCCCGTCCCGGGCTCGCCGCGCACCAGGAGCGGCCGCTCCAGCGACAGCGCGCAGTTGACCGCCGACTCGAGCCCGCTCGAGGTCAGGTAGCGGTCGGTCCCACGAAAACGTTGGAAGTCATTCATCGCGGCACAAGGTAACATGAGCCATGCTCCGACGCTGCGCCGTCCTCGCGCTCTCGTTCCTGTCGACCGTCGCTGCCGCCCAGGAGCCGCAGCTCTTCGTCAAGCCGCAGTTTAAACCGAGCGAGCCGATCGTCCTCACCGTCACCTCGCCGGTGCCGGCGGTGCGCTTCGACGCGTCGCTCGATCACGACGGCAAGCCGGTGCAGGTGTCGCACGGTCCGGCGCGCGCCGGCGAGAAGGTGCAGCTCCGCCTCCCCGGCGAGGGCCACTACGACGGCCAGATCGTCGTCACCTTCAAGGACGGCAACCGCTCGACGAGCACCATCAAGTTCGACGCCGTCGTCGCCGGCCCGGCGCTCAAGATCGGCTACACCAACGAGTCGTTCGACGCCGCCGCGCACCGCCTCGACTTCACGCTCTCGCGTCCGGCGCGCCACGTCGAGCTCAAGGTCCTCGGCGACGACGGCACCGAGATCGGCAGCGCCTCCGCCGACTACAAGGGCGAGCGCCCGGGCACGCCGCTCTCGATCGTCTACACGCCGACGCGCCCGGGCGCCGCGGCCAAGCTCATCCTGCGCGCCACCTCCACCGACGGCGGCCGCGGCGAAGCCCATTTGCTGCCGTACAGCATCAACGTGCCGCACAAAGAGATCGTCTTCGAGACCGGCAAGTGGGACATCCGCCCGACAGAGGAGCCGAAGCTCGACGCCGTCTACCAGAAGATCGCCGATGAAGTCGGCAAGGCGCGCAAGATCGAGCCCAACGTCCCGGTCAAGCTGTTCATCGCCGGCTACACCGACACCGTCGGCACGCCCGCCGACAACCGCAAGCTCTCGCTCGAGCGCGCCAGGGCGATCGCGATCTGGTTCCGCGATCGCGGCCTGCCGCTGCCGATCGAGTACGCCGGCTTCGGCGAGGACGTCTTGCGCGTCAAGACGCCCGACGAGACCGACAACGCCGCCAACCGGCGTGCCGATTACATCGTCGCGTTTCAGGAGCCGATGATCGCGCGCGGCGTGCGCGCGACGTGGGTCAAGCTGCAGTAGCTCGCGTCGTCGAGCGAGCGGCCGCTCAGCAGCCGCCCGCCGCCGTGCAGATGCCGGTGCCGCCGTAGAGGCCGGGGTAGCCGTCGTTCCCCGCAGCGCCGTCGTTCGCGCCGCCCGGCGCCGGCGAAGCCGCGGCTCCGCCCGAGCCCTTGGCGCCCGCCGAGCCGCCCGTGAACGTCGACGTGTCGTTCACCGTCGACGACAGCGAGAAGATGCCGTAGGCGACGCCGCCGTTGCCGCCGCCGCCGCCGCCCGAGTGCCCGCCGTGCGCGCCGCCGCCGCCGACGCCGCCCGCCTTCGAGTCTCCGTTGGCGAGCCCGCCGGCGCCGCCGCCGCCGCCGTTCTGTCCGGTGCCGCCGCGCCCGCCGCCGCCGCCCGAGCCGCCGTTGCCCATCTGGAACGAGCACATCTCCGTCGTGATCGTCGACGACACGGCGAGCACACCGAAGCTGCCGCCGCCGCCGCCGCCGCCGGTGCCGCCCGCGCGCGCGCGACAGCCGCCCGCGCCGCCGCCGCCGCCGCCTGCGCCGTACGAGTCGATGCCCGCGTCGTCGCCGCCCGAGCCGCCGCCGCCGCCCGCGCCGCTGCCGTTGCTGCCGAGCCCGCCGGTGCCGCCGGCGAACGCATACCAATAGTTGTTGATGATCGATCCCGCGCGCCGCGTGTCGCTCGAGCCGGCGCCGCCGTTGACCACGCGGCCCGCGCCGCCCGAGCCGCCGCTGCTGGATGTTCCGTCGCCGCCGGGGCCGCCGCCGCCGCCATAACCGAAGCCCGCCGGCGCGCTCGCTGCCGCGCTGCCCGCGAAGCCCGCCGTCGCGCTGCAGTTGTTGCACACGCACGCGCCGAACACGCACGTGCACGACGTGTCCATCGTGCCGCCGGCGCCGCCAACGCCGCCGTTGGGATTCAGATCATCCGGACAGCTGTTGCTGCCCGCGCCGCCCGCGCCGCCGCGCGAGGTCGTATCGCACGACGACGAGTACTCGTTCGCCGGCCCGCCCTGGCTGCCATTCATCGAGCCCGACGCCGTCGTCGAGCCGGCGCTGGTGCCGGTGTTGCCGCCGCGTCCGTCGCCGCCGTTGCCGCCGAAGATGCCGACGCGATGCAGCCGCACTTTTGCGTTGAGCGCGTGCACCGCGTACGAGCTGTAGCCGGGATGCGCCCCGTCGTTGGCGTTGGGTCCGTAGATGTCGAGATCCCACAGCGTCGTCTGCGCCGCCAACGAGTGAGCCAGCACGGCGATGAACTGCCCCTCGGTCGAATCGAACTTGCCGTTGATGATGACGTCGTGTCCGCCGGTGCCGCGCGACGCGCGCTGCCAATTGCTGTCGTATCCGCCGACGACGTCGATGCCGTTGAAGAGGATGACCTCCTCGTTGTACGTGCCGGCCTGCACGTAGACGTAGCGCTGGGCGCCGTTGGCCGCCTGCGAGATGCCCCAGTTGATCGTCTTGCACGGCTTGGCCATCGTCCCGCACGTTGCGTCGTCGACGGCGGCCGCCGACGCTTGCGCCACGAACACGCCGCGCGCCACGTCGCCGTCGATGCCGTCGCAGTTGTCGTCGCTGTAGTTGTCGTCGGGCGTGTCGGTCGTCGACGGCGGCGCGCACGTCGTCGTCCAGCCGCCCGCGCCCTGGCAGGTGCGCGTTCCCTTGCAGACGCCGGTCGGCGTCTGGATGTCGCACGCCACCGTCATGCCCGTCTTCGACGCGTCGCAGTCGCACGAGCCCGAGGTCGGCACGCACTGCATGCTGCTCGCGCCCGTGCCGTCGGTGACGCTCTGACAGCTGAAGCCGTTCGGGCAGCCGATCTTGCTGCAGTCGCGCCCGCAGAAGTGCCCACCGACGGGCGAGGGCAAGCACCAGTCGTGTCCGCCCGTCGAGCACTCGCCGTTTTGCTGACACGGCGTGCACAGCTCCGTCGAGTTGGGCACGCACAAATAGGTCACGCCGGGATCGACCGTGCCGGTGACGCCGATGCAGCCATAGCCGGGCGGGCAGTTGTTGCCCGAGCAGTAGTCGGTGCACACGCCGCCCGTATTGGTCTGCAGGCAGATGCCGGTCTTGCACTGCGAGTTGTCGGTGCAGCCGTCGCCGAAGCCGAGCATCGGCCCGAGATCCGGCGTCGACTGCGGCGCCGTCGCCATGTCGGCGTCGTCGGCGTTTCCGCCGGTGCCGGTGCCCGTGCCGAGATCACACGCGCCACCTCCGCAGTGTGACGGCTTGTCCGCCGACGCACAGCCGATCGCCGACAAACCCAAAGCAACCGCCGCGAACGCGGCCCCCTTCGCGTCCAGCTTCATGGCGCGCAGCATACAGCTGTTTGCAGTCAGCGGTTCGACCGATTTCCGTCGAAATCAGGACAAAGTTCTTTGAGAGCGCGCCATGGTGCGAGCCCGCTTACGCGTTCTCGCGGATGAAACTTAGGCGATCCACGCAGCCCAGACTTCGGGCGCGTAGCCGACGGTCGCTTCCTTGCCGTTGCGCACGATCGGCGTCTTCAAGAGCAACGGATCCTCGAGCAGCGTCTTCTCGAGCAGCGGCCCCGAGAACGACGCGACCCGCAGCCCCTTGTCGCGAAAACGCTGCGACTCGCGATCGACGAGCTTGTCGAGCCCGACGCGCGCGGCGACGGAGCGGAGCTCTCCAGCGGAGAGCCCCTTCTCCTTCAGGTCTACCAGTTGGATCTTGAGATTGCGCTCTTTGAACCAGCGCTCGGCTTTACGCGTCTCGGAGCACTTCTTGGTGCCGAAGATCTGAACGACGCCAGCGATCGGCATCGAAGGAGCTTAGCGCTTATCCTTCGCTTCCTTCTCGCGGTACTCCTTCATCAGCACTTCCTGCTCCTGCTTCGGCACCGGCGCGTACTTCAGGAACTCCATCGTGAACTCGCCCTTGCCCTGCGTGCCCGAGCGAAGGTCCGTCGAGTAGCCGAACATCTCGTTCAGCGGAACCTCGGCGGTCGCGATCACGTAGCCCTCGGTGTTCTCCGAGCCGATGATGACGCCGCGGCGCTGGTTGATCTGGCCCATGACCGCGCCCTGGAACTCCTCGGGCGCCTGGACCTCGACCTTCATGATCGGCTCGAGGATGGTCGCCTTCGCCTGGGCATAGCCCTCGCGGAACGCCATGATCGAGGCGGTCTTGAACGCCTGCTCCGACGAGTCGACGGCGTGGAACTGACCGTCGTTCACGACCACGCGCACGCCGACGACGGGGAAGCCGATCAGCGAGCCCTTCGACACGGCCTCCTTGAAGCCCTTGTCGCAGGCCGGGATGAACTCGCGCGGAATCGTACCGCCGCTGGTGTCGTCGACGAACTCGTATTGCTCGACCGCGTCGGCCGGCAGCGGCTCGATGTAGCCGATGACGCGGGCGAACTGACCCTTGCCGCCCGTCTGCTTCTTGTGCGTGTAGGCGAACTCCGCCTTGCGCGTGATCGTCTCGCGATACGCGACCTGCGGCTTGCCGGTGACGACCTCGCACTTGTACTCGCGCTTCATGCGCTCGATGTAGATGTCGAGGTGCAGCTCGCCCATGCCCGACATGATCGTCTGCGCCGACTCCTCGTCGCGGTGCACGCGCAGCGTCGGGTCTTCCTTGGTGAAGCGATTGAGCGCCTTCGAGAAGTTGACCTGACCGTCCTTCTCCTTCGGCGCCACCGCGAGCGAGATGACCGCGTCGGGGACGTGCATCGACGTCATGGTGACGTTGATCTTGCCGTCGGTGAACGTGTCGCCCGACGAGCAGTCGACGCCGAACAGCGCGACGATGTCGCCCGCCTGCGACTCGGTGATGTCGTTCATCTCGTTCGAGTGCATGCGGACCAGGCGCGGGACCTTGACCTTCTTCTGGTTCGCCGAGCAGTTGACGATGAAGTCACCCTTGGCGATCTTGCCCTGGTAGATGCGCATGTACGTCAGCTGACCGAAGCGGCCGTCCTCGAGCTTGAACGCCAGGCCGACGAAGGGCTTATTGGGCGTGCTCTCGAGCTTGACGATCTCTTCGTTCTTGTCCTGATCGCGGCCTTCGTTCGTAACCTGCGTCGGGTTCGGCAGGTAGTCGATGACGCCGTCGAGGAGCAGCTGCACGCCCTTGTTCTTGAGCGCCGAGCCGATGAACACCGGCGTCGCCTTGAGCTCGATCGTGACCTTGCGGATGATCGGCTTCATCATCTCGGCGGTGACGTCCATGTCCTTGCCGTCGAGGAAGAGCTCGGCGACGTGGTCGTCGAAGTCGGCGAGGCGCTCCACGAGATCGTGGCGGTGCTGCTTGGCCTCGTCGAGGAGGTTGGCCGGAATGTCCTCTTCGCGCAGGTTCTCGCCGTTGTCGCCGTCGAAGAAGTAGGCGCGCATGCGCACGAGGTCGATGATGCCCTCGAACTTGTCCTCGGCGCCGATCGGCATCTGCACGTTGAGCGGGTTGTGCGCGAGCTTGTCCTTCAGCATCTGCGACACGCGCCAGTTGTTGCCGCCCGAGCGGTCCATCTTGTTGATGAACGCGAGGCGCGGAACCTTGTAGCGGCGCATCTGGCGGTCGACGGTGATCGACTGCGACTGGACGCCGGCGACCGAGTCGAGCACGAGGATCGCGCCGTCGAGGACGCGCAGCGCGCGCTCGACCTCGATCGTGAAGTCGACGTGGCCGGGGGTGTCGATGATGTTGATGTTGTTCTCGCCCCACTCGCAGTACGTGGCGGCCGACTGGATCGTGATGCCCTTCTCACGCTCCAGATCCATCGAGTCCATCTTCGCGCCGACGCCGTCCTTGCCGCGGACTTCGTGAATCGCGTGGATACGACCGGTGTAATAGAGGATGCGCTCGGTCAGCGTGGTCTTGCCCGAGTCGATATGAGCCGAGATGCCGATGTTTCGAACTTTTTCAATCTTGACGTCCGCCATTGCCTGTTCCTTCGGTTTGGAGGGCGCAATATACTCAGTTTTTCCATGAATGCCAGCCTTTTGCCGCTGCACACGCTGGTTGGCGAAACGGGGGGCGGCGTCCCAGCCGGCGCCAATGATTCCGGTCGATTGCGGCTGGCCGTCGGATTGCGACGGTCGTCCGCATGCGTGAAGGCGCCCTCCTATTATTGATCGTGGCCGCCGGCTGCCGCTTCGGCGTGGGCGGCACGGGCGGCGGCAACGGCGGCGGCGGGTCGGGCGGCAGCGGCACCGGCGGCAACGGCGCCGTCGATGCGCCCGACGCTGGTGACGACGGCAGCGGCACCGGCGGCAGCGATGCCGGCGTCACCGATGGCGGCGGCACCACGCCGGCCCCCGATCCCTGCGCCGGCGCCTCGCTCGGCGACGGCTCCTATTGCGGCAGCGAGCTCGGCGGCGGCGACCCGTCGACGCTCTACCACTGCGCCGGCGGCCAGACCGCCTCGAGCGAGCACTGCGCCATGGGCTGCCAAGTGGCGCCGCCCGGCACGCCCGACTACTGCGACGACGGCGGCCTCTATCACTACCCCTGGAGCTGCGGCGCCTCCTACGAGTGCACGCAAGGCAACGGCGGCGACATCTGCGGCGGCGGCACCGGCGACCACACCGGCGTGCAACAGTACGCGTGGGACTTCGGGCTGCCGCGCCACACCGTCGTGCGCGCCGCGCGCGGCGGCACCGTCACTCTCGTCGCCAACGTGACGAGCGCGGGCCACGACTGCTACGACGGCTGCACGCAGCCCTTCGGCTCGACGGCGTTCGAGCAGTGCTGCAACGCCTGCATCAACACGTCGAACCACGTCAACGTCGAGCACGCCGACGGGACCGTCGCCACGTACTGGCACCTCGACGTCGCCACCGCCACCGAGGGCGCGACCATCAACGCGGGCGACGTCATCGGTTACTCGGGCACCAGCGGCTGCTCCTCCGGACCGCATTTGCACTTTCAGGTCATGGGAAATTGTCCGACCGGTTACTGCCAATCCGTGGCAATCGCGTTTGCCGGAAACGAGAAACCGGCGTGCGGGAATGTGGAAAAGTCGGATAACGCCTGCGATTAGCGACCATCGTAATACACGTAAGTGTTTGATTACACATTGAATTTTTGGTATGGGCCATGATACTGTTTTCTGGCCGTGCCCATCTACACCCGCTATGTGCTGACCCCAGTGATGCTCTTCGGACTCGTCGGCTGCGTGGGCGCCGGAGACCCCGATCACCAGTCCCAGTCCTCGACGGCCGCCTCGGCCGGTGACGAGGGGCAGAGCCTACCGCCCTCGCTGCCGCCGGCCCCGCCGACGGCGTACCGGCTGCCGTGGAGCTGCGGCCAGTCGTACTACGTCAACCAGGGCAACAACGGGGACCTCTGCGGGCGGCTCGGCAATCACCTCGGCGTGGAGGAGTTCGCCTGGGACTTCGGCCTGCCGATGCGCACGCGCGTGGTGGCGGCGCGCGCCGGCGTTGTGACGCTCGCCGATACGCCGTCGCCTCCGGGCTCCGAGTGCTACCAGGGCTGCCCGGGGCAGGGCGGCGCCGACCTCGAGCAGCAGGCCTGCTGCTCGAAGTGCCTCTACAGCGCCAACAAGGTGAACGTGCAGCACGCCGACGGCGTGATCTCGTCGTACTCGCACCTCGACGAGCTCGTGGTGTCGGTCGGGCAGAAGGTGGCCGCGGGCGATCTCCTCGGCTACTCGGGCACCACCGGCTGCTCGACGGGGCCGCACCTGCACTTCCAGATCATGTTCGGCTGCCCGCAGGGCTACTGCCAGTCGCTGCCGATGACGTTCGACGACGCGGGCATCCCGGCCTGCGGCGACAAGATCGCTTCGCAGAACGCCTGCCGCTAACGCTTCCCCTTCAGGATCGTCGCGCGGCGTGCGGCGCCGGCGGCGTGACGTCGACGACGTCGCGCGGCGGATCGACGAGCGCGTCCTCGCGGTGGCAGGCCCACGGCTCTCCGTCGACGCCGGGCACGGTGTCGCCCTCGCCGATGACGTCGCCCTCGGCCCACAGGTAGCGCGCGGTCTCGTCGAGGAGCGCGGCCACGGCGGCGACGTCGAGCGCGAAGAAGTGGCACTGCACGTCGGGCAGCTCGAGCGCGGCGAGGCCGACGGTGTCCATCACGCGCTCGTCGGCGCGACCCTCCTCGACGTGAAACAGCCGCACGTTGACGGCGACGCGCACCGGATCCTCGTCGCGCGCGGCCTCGGCGACGGCGGCCGGCGGCAGGAGGCGCTCGGCCGGGATCCACCAGACGGCGACGCACGGCAGCTTGCCGGCGGCGGTGGCGACGCGCGCGACGAAGTCGGCGAGCCGCTCTTCCGACGGCAGCTCTTCGCGCAGGCGGACCGCGGCGCGGGCGCGCGCGATCGCGGCGGCGGCGTCGGGCCAGTCGCGCGTCTGGCCGAGCGCGGTCGCGAGCTCCTTCTTCGACGGCGGCGGCACGACCTCGCCGAGCGCATCGGCGGAGGGATCGGCGCGCTCGAGCAGCAGCAGTACTTCATAAGACATGGCGCGCACCTTACCTGCTAAGCTCGGCCGATGGCCACTCTCGCGTCGACCGAGGCTGGGGCGCCGTTGCCGGCGTGGGCCGACGAGCTGCGGCGGCGCTACCTGCGCGGCGAGTCGTCGCAGTTCGTGCTGCACGGCAACGTGCACGACGTTTTTTTGTACGACGGCAAGCTCTACACGCTGTCGGAGTTCCTGTCGCAGGTGCTGCTCGAGCGCAGCAAGGACACCATCGCGCTCTACAACGTGTCGACGGGCGTGCGCTTCGCCAAGCGCAAGCTCAAGCTCGACGGGCTCGAGGAGCTGATGTTGTCGAAGGAGCCGGCCAAGGTGCTGCCGCTCCTCGAGCGTGCGCTCACCACCGAGGACAAGCTGGCGGTGATCCTCGAGTACTCGGACACCATCGCGCCGGCGGGGGATACGTCGTTCTCGACGATCGACGACCGCGCGGCGTCGGTGACGCTGCATCGCTGGTCGTTGTTGCGCGCGCTCGAGCAGGCGGACTCGATCGTGATCTTGACGCTCGAGAACCTGTCGGAGCTGCATCCGAAGATCGTATCGAACCCGCGCGTGGCGACGGTGCGCGTGCCCATGCCGTCGAAGGAGGAGCGCGCGGCGCTGGTGCGCTTCCTCGATCCCGCGCTCGGCGATGAGGAGACCGATCGGCTGGCCGAGGTCACGGCCGGTCTGAAGTCGATCCACATCAAGGGGATCTTGTCGCCGGAGGACGCGAACACCGACGACGTCGCCGATCGGAAGCAATATCTGGTCGAGCTGCTCGCGGGCGGAAAGCCGGCGACGAAAGACGTGCAGGAGCGCGCCGACAAGCTGGCGCAGATGACGCAGGGCATGACGCGCGAGGCGATCCGCAAGCTCATCGCGCCCGACGGCAAGGCGCCGCCGCCGTCGCCGGACACGCTCGCCGAGATCGACAAGCTGGTGGCGGCGCGCAAGCGCGAGATCATCGAGCGCGAGTGCTTCGGGCTCATCGAGTTCGTCAATCCGCAGCACGGCTTCGACGTCGTCGGCGGCATGGACGAGGTGAAAAAGGATTTATTGCTGGTCGCGAAGAATATCCGCGAAGGAAAGCGGAATCGCGTGCCGATGGGCATCCTGTTCACCGGGCCGATGGGCACCGGCAAGACCTTCGTGGCCGAGGCGTTCGCCAAGGAGTGCGGGCTCACCACCATCAAGCTCAAGAACTTCCGCAGCAAGTGGGTGGGCGCGACCGAGGGCAACCTCGAGCGCATCTTGTCGGTGATTCAGGCCATCGGGCAGATCATCGTGATCATCGACGAAGGTGATCGCGCGTTCGGCGGCGGCGACGGGGATGGCGACGGCGGCACCAGCTCGCGCGTCATCGGGCGCATCAAAGAGTTCATGAGCGACACCGAGAATCGCGGGCGCGTGTTGTTCATTCTCATGACCAATCGGCCGGACAAATTGGATATCGACATCAAACGTGCCGGGCGTCTCGATCGCAAGATCCCGTTTCTGTATCCGCAAACGGGCGACGAGGTGATCAACGTACTGCGCGCGCAATTCAAGAAAAACAAAGTAAAAGCTGAAATCGATTTCGATTCGGAAACGAAACTGGCCGAATCGATTGTTGGATATTCGAACGCCGACATCGAAGCCATCGTGATGATGGCCAACGATTACAGCGGCGACAATCCGGTGCGGCACGACGATCTGGCGCGCGCGATGAAGGACTATCTGCCGTCGCGCGACGTGCAGATGTTGGAATACATGGAGCTGCTGGCGGTGTTCGAAGCTTCGAATCGGCGTATGCTGCCGAAGAAGTATGCGGACGTGTCACTCGACGAGCTGCAGGCGCGCTTGCAGCTGTTGAAGGCGCAGTGCGGGTCTCGACGGTAAAAGGAGAGGGGACATGGAATTCTTTCCCGAGGTGCATCTGAGCCACGGCGCGGCGGAAGCGATCGCGCGCGGGCTGTTTGCGATTGCGCGTGTCGACGGCGTGCACGAGCGCGAGGCGGGATTGATCGCGAGCTTCTGGATCGACGCCGGCGGCGGCGGGCCGCTCAGCGACCTCGAGCGCGCCGAGGCGATCAAGCCGGCCGACATGGCGGCGGCGCTGCACAGCGACGTCGAGCGCCAGCTGTTCATCAAGACGGCGATCCTGCTGACGTGGGCGGATGGCAGCGTGTCGCCGGCGGAGAAGAAGGCGGTGGGCGAGTTCGCCAAGGCGCTCGGAATCGACCAGACCGCGCTCGATACGCTCGATGCGAGCGTGAAGGACTTCCTGCTCAGCCAGCTCGTGCACGTGCAGAACAGCGACGCCGTGTCGAGTGTTGCGAAGAAGCTGAAGGTCTAGCGCCGAAAAAAGCTCACAGGGAGATCAAGAGATCAGGAGATCAGGAATTCTGACACTCGGACCCGAGGATCAACTCTCCTGATCTCCTGATCTCCTGATCTCTTGATCTCCCTGTGAGCTCTTACACGAGGGCGGCCTTGATGGCGTCCAAGAGCCACGAGTTTTCTTCCGGCGTGCCGACGGTGATGCGCATGCAGCCGGCGAGCAGGCCGGCGTCGAAGAGGCGCACCAGCACGCCGCGCTCGACGAGCGCATCGTGCAGCGCGCGCGCCTCCTTGGCGCGCACGAGCAGGAAGTTGCCGCCCGACGGGAAGACCTCGATGCCCGCGATCTGGCCGAGCGCGTCGTAGAGCGCGCGGCGCTGCCGCTTGACCTCCTCGAAGTGCGACTCGAGCTCCTTCTTGAAGTCGACCACGAGCTTGAGGGCCGCGCGCTGCGCCAGCGTCGACAGGTTGTAGGGCGGCCGCACCTTCTCGACGGCGGCGAGCAGCTCGCGCCGCCCGATCAAGAGGCCCACGCGCAGCGCCGCCAGCCCGATCTTCGACAGCGTCTGCAGCACCACGCAGTTGTCGTGCGCCAGCGCCAGGTCGGTGCAGCTCTTGGCGTCGCAATACGACAGATAGGCCTCGTCGACGACGGTGATGACGTCGGGGTGCTCCGCGATCAGCTTCTCCACCGTCGAGCGCGGCCACTGCGTGCCGGTCGGATTGTTCGGCGTCGCCAGGAAGATCAGGTTCGGCTTGTGCTCCGCGACGGCCGCGAACAGCGCCGCCTCGTCGGGCTCGAAGCGCGGCCCGAACGGCACCTCGAGCGGCTCGAGCCCGTGCGCGAGCGCGGCGGTGCGAAACACCACGAACCCCGGCACCGCGTACGCGATCTTGGCGCGCGCCTGCCCCGCGCGCGGCTCGGCGAAGGTCGCGCACAGAAGCGCGATCAGCTCGTCCGAGCCGTTGCCGAGCATGAGCTCCTCGACGGCGACGCCGGCCCGCGCCGCCAGCGCCCGCCGCAGCTCGATCGCCGACGCGTCGGGATAGCGGTTGAGCTCGACGGACATCAGCTCCTTCGCCATCGCCTCCATCGCCGCGCGCGACAATGGATACGGCGACTCGTTGGCGTCGAGCTTGATCGCGTTGGGATGCGCGGGCACCACGTATGGCGGCGCCCCACGCAGCGGCTGCCGCACCAGCTCCTTCCAGCGTTCGCTCATTTGCGCCTCTTGGATACGGCGCGCCCGTGGGCGTGCAAGCCCTCGACCTCGGCGAGCGCCACGATGTCGTCCGCGTGCGCTTCGAGCGCCGCGTCGTCCCAGCGCAGCACCGACGTGCGCTTGACGAAGTCGTAGACCCCGAGCGGCGACGCGTAGCGCGCCGTCCCGCCCGTCGGCAGCACGTGGTTCGGCCCCGCCAGGTAGTCGCCCGCCGCCTCCGGCGTGTGCGTGCCGACGAAGATCGCCCCCGCGTTCATCACGCGATGCGCGACGTCGTCGGCGTCGCGCACCATGAGCTCGAGGTGCTCGGGCGCGTAACGCTCGGCGAACTTCAACGCGTCGTCGAGCGTCCGCATCACCAGCGCCACGCCGTGACGCCGGATCGATTCGGCCGCGATCTCCTTGCGCGGCAGCGTCGCCAGCTGCTCGTCGACCGCGCGCGCCGTCGCCTCGGCCAGCTTGCCCGACGTCGCCAGGAGCACGGCGTAGGCCTCCACGTCGTGCTCGGCCTGCGACAAAAGATCCGCCGCCACCAGCGCCGGATCGGCCGCGTCGTCGGCGATCACCAGGATCTCCGACGGGCCCGCCACCGCGTCGATGTCGACCTGTCCGAACAATTGCCGCTTGGCCTCCGCCACCCACGCGTTGCCCGGCCCGACGATCTTGTCGACGCGCGGTACGGATTCCGTACCGAAGGCCAGCGCCGCCACCGCCTGCGCGCCGCCGATCACGAACACGCGATGCACGCCCGCCACCTTCGCCGCGTAGAGCGTCTCCGCCGACGGGCCGGGCGTCACCATCACGATCTCGTGCACGCCGGCGATGCGCGCCGGTACCGCCGTCATCAACACCGACGACGGATAGCGCGCGCTTCCGCCCGGCACGTAGAGCCCGACGCGCTCGAGCGGCTGCACGCGCAGCTCGAGCCGCGCGCCGCCCTCCTCGAAGCGATAGCCCTCCACGCGCTGCGGCGCATGAAAGCGCGCGATGCGATCGGCGGCGCGCTCGATCGCCCGCCGGACCTCGGCGGTGACGCTCGACGCCTGCCGGTCCCACTCCTCGCGCGACAGCTCGAACGCCGCGAGCGTGCGCTTCTCGAACCGCTCGCTGTACTCGCGCACCGCCGCGTCGCCGCGCGCGCGCACCGCCTCGACGATCGCGCGCACGTCACGCTCGACCTCCGCCGGCACGAGCGACATCCGGTCGAGGAGCGCCTTCTCGGCCTCGCCCCGCCCGGGGTCCGAAGGCCCGATGATCCGCAACATTCCGACGTTCTAACACAGTGCGCCGAAGCACTGAACGCCCGTTGACTTCCGGGCATCTAACGGTATAGTCCCTGTTTCAATTTACCCGGAAATTTTCGAAGGAGCGACGTGCACATGGGCGATTTTCTGTTCACCTCGGAATCGGTCACCGAGGGCCACCCCGACAAGATTTGTGATCAGGTCTCGGACGCCATCCTTGACGCCATCCTCGCCAAGGATCCGGGCGCGCGCGTCGCCTGTGAGACGCTGACCAAGACCGGCTACGTGATGATCGCCGGCGAGATCACGACGTCGGCGTGGGTCGACATGCCCTCCATCGTGCGCGAGACGATCAAGGACATCGGCTACTCGCACTCCGACATGGGCTTCGACTACAAGACCTGCGGCGTGCTCTCGGCCATCGAGCAGCAGTCGCCCGACATCGCCCAGGGCGTCGACGGCAAGGGCGTCTACACCAAGGACGAGCAGGGCGCTGGCGACCAGGGCATGATGTTCGGCTACGCCTGCGACGACACCAAGGAGCTGATGCCGGCGCCGATCGCCTACGCGCACCGCCTGGCCAAGCGCCTGGCGGCCGCGCGCAAGAAGGGCGCGCTGCCGTGGGCCCGCCCCGACGGCAAGACACAGGTCTCGGTGCGCTACGAGGACGATCGTCCCGTCGGCATCGACGCCGTCGTCGTGTCGACGCAGCACAGCGAGGACGTGAAGTACAAGACGCTGCGCGAAGCCATCATCGAGGAAGTCATCAAGAAGGAGCTCCCCAAGGAGCTGCTCGCCAAGGCCAAGTACTTCATCAACCCGACCGGGCGCTTCGTCGTCGGCGGGCCGATGGGCGACTCGGGCCTCACCGGCCGCAAGATCATCGTCGACACCTACGGCGGCTGGGGCCGTCACGGCGGCGGCGCCTTCTCGGGCAAGGATCCGTCGAAGGTCGATCGCTCGGCCTGCTACTACGCGCGCTACATCGCCAAGAACATCGTCGCGGCCAAGCTGGCGCGCCGTTGCGAAGTGCAGCTCGCCTACGCCATCGGCGTGGCGCAGCCGGTCTCGATCAACGTGCAGACCTTCGGCACGGGGACGATCTCGGAGAGCGCGATCGAGCGCCTCATCCGCGAGCACTTCGATTGCCGTCCGGGCGCGCTCATCCGCGAGCTCGACCTGCTCCGCCCGATCTACAAGCAGACGGCGGCGTACGGTCACTTCGGCCGCAGCGAGAAGGAGTTCACCTGGGAGCAGCCGAACAAGGCGGCGGCCCTGGCCTCGGAGGCGCGCTCGATTCAGCCGGTGCGCTCGTCGGCGAACGGCAACGGCCACGCGAACGGCAACGGCGGCACGACCAAGCCGGCCGGCAAGAAGCCGGCGCGCAAGTCGTTCGGCTCGTCGACCCCCGCGAACTAACCTCTCGCCGCGAGCAGATCGTGGCGAACCCGCTCTTCTCCCTTCTCCGCTGTCCCGCCTGTCAGTCGCCGCTCGAGCTCGAGACGCTCGACGGCGACGACGGGCTGTTGCGCTCGTCGTGCGGCTTGTGGTTCCCCGTGGTGCGCGGCATCCCGCGCATCTTCGTCGGCGAGCTGCGCTCCATCTACCGCGTCGACTTCCCCGACTTTCTGGCGCGCCACGGCCTCGACGGCGGCGGCAACGGCGCGGCCAGCCAGGAGACGCGGGCCAAGCTGGCGACGCGCGAGTCGTTCGGCTTCGAGTGGACCCATTACTCGGAGATGTTGCCGGAGTGGGAGCGGAACTCGCGCTTCTATTTCGAGCCGCTCGGGGACGGTGCGCTCGGCGGCAAGCTGGTGCTCGAGGGCGGCTGCGGCAAGGGGCGCCACACCTATCACGCGCTCAAGGCCGGCGCGCGGATGGTCGTCGTCGACTTCTCGCGCGCCATCGACGTCGCCGAGCGCAACTGCCGCGACCTCCCCGGCGAGCGTCTGTTCGTGCAGGCCGATCTGATGGCGCTGCCGTTTCCGCCCGCCACGTTCGATCTCGCCTTCAGCTTCGGCGTCCTGCACCACCTGCCGGAGCCGGAGGCGGGCTTTGCCCGGCTCGTGGCGCTCGTCCGACCCGGCGGGCGCGTGCTCGTGTACCTCTATCACGCGCTCGAGGGCGAGCCGCTCAAGCAGGCGATCCTGCGCGCGGTCGATGCCGTTCGTCGCGTCACCGTGCGCATGCCGCATCGCGCGCTTCTGCCGGCGACCACCGCGCTCGGCTGGGTGCTCTACGCCGGCATCGTCACGCCCTACAAGGTGCTGTCGCGCTTTGGCCCGACGCGCGCGCTCGCCGCGAAGTTTCCGTTGCGCGCGTACGCCGACTATCCGGTGCGCGTGATCGTGAACGATCAGTTCGATCGCTTCTCGGCGCCGATCGAGAACCGCTATCGCAAGGACGAGGTCGCCGGTTGGCTCGCGCGCGCCGGGCTCGGCGACGTGGCCATCCTGCCCGGCTACGGCTGGCGCGCCGTCGGCACCGTCGGCAAGCGATAATCCCGCCGCGTGGTACGGTGCGAGCCATGAACGTCGCCTTCCTCGGTCTCGGCACCATGGGCGCGCCGATGGCCGCGAACGTCGCCCGCCACGGTCACACGCTCGCGGTGTGGAACCGCTCGCCCGCGCGCGCACAGCCGCTCGTGGAGGCCGGTGCGCGCGTCGCCGCCACCCCCGCCGACGCCGCTCGCGGCGCCGACGCCGTCATCCTCATGCTCGCCGATCCGATCGCCGTGCACGCCGTCGTCGATGGCCCCTACGGCCTCCTCGAGGGCCTCGCGCCCAACGCGCTCGTCATCGACATGTCGACCGTCGACGTCGACACCGCGCGCGTCACCGACGCCAAGGTGCGCGCGCGCGGCGGCCGCTTCGTCGACGCGCCCGTGTCGGGCACGCGCAAGCCCGCCGTCGAGGGCAAGCTCGTGATCATGGCCGCCGGCGATCCCGCCGACGTCGCCCGCGCGCGCCCGCTGCTCGAGACCATGGGCCGCGTGGTCCCCGTCGGCGCCGTCGGTCAGGGCATGGCGACCAAGCTCGTGCTCAACGGCCTCGGCGCCCACATGATGACCGGCTTCTCGGCGATGCTCGTGCTCGCCGCCAAGCTCGGCCTCGACCTGCGCGCCATGCTCGACGTCATCGGCGGCGGCGCCTTCTCGTCGCCGCTCTACACGGCCAAGGGCCCGCGCATGATCGCGCGCGACTTCGAGCCCGACTTCACGCTCAAGCTCATGCACAAAGATCAGGAGCTGGTGCTCGCCACCGCCGCATCGCTCGGCTACGAGATGCCGACGCTGGCGGCGATCCGCGACGTGCTCGCGCAAGCGATCGCCGCCGGCTACGGCGACGGCGATCTCTCGGGCGTGGTGCGCTTGTTCGAGGATTGGGCGAAACAGAAGATCAGCGAGGGCTGAAGCTAGCGGGCGTTGACGTCGCCGGCCGGAAGCGGCGCCGGCGTGCCATCGAGGCTGACGGTGAAGCTCGCCGGCGCGAACGAATATTCGCGGAAGGCGATGTAGAACGTGCCCGTCGCGGGCAGTGCCATCGTCAGGCGCGCATCCGACGTCAGCGCATCGGCGTCATCGTTGACGCCGACCACGTCGTCGAACGAGTCGAGCAGGAACACCACCGCGTCTCCGTTCGGCGACTTCACGTCGACGACGATCTGATCGCCGGCATGCCCGTCGACCTTGAACCAGCCGTAGTCCCCGCGCGTCTTCACGACCTTCGACGTCGCCCCGAACGACAGCGCGGCAATCTGCTCCGCGCCTCCCACCTTCGTGAAGGTGTCGTGGACCGGCGCCTTCACCATCGGACGGCACGCCGTTGCGAGCGCGCTCACCGCCAACAGCATTCCCAGCTTCCGGTACATGATCATGTCCTCCGTATCTTTCGTAAGAGAGAGTTACTGGTTGGAATCGTCGTCGGCGACGCACGTGCCCGGCACATCCGGCACCGTCGAGAACTTGCAGCTGAAGCCGGTCGGGCAGTGGTGCTGCAGCGCCGGCGCGATGAAGCCCTCGCAACGGATCTGCGTCGGATCGATCATCTGGCACTGGTGCTTCTCGATGTCGCACTGCGCGACGCGCGTGTCGTGCACCACGAAGTGCGGACACACGCGCGGCGGCTCGACGCACGCGAACTTCGCGTCGTACGCCTTCACTTCGTTGCTGTTCACCGCGGCGAGATAGCCGTTCGGGCAGCAGCTCGCCTTCTCCACCGCGACGCAGTCGCTGTCGGTGTCGCACTTGTAGAATTCGGGATGCGACGCGCGGCGCGCCGAATCTTCCTTGGCGCTGTCGGCGTCCTGGTCCGCGGTGATGTCTCCGTTGTCCACCTGCCCCGCGCCACAACCGACCATCAGCAGCAACGAGAGCGCCCCAAGTGCATTAAGTTTCGTTTTCATGTGGTGCGCCATGAGCACACGTTGTGCC
>DATNAQ010000001.1:0-23957 GCA_035607415.1 Polyangia bacterium | reverse complement strand
GTCACTGAATCGGGAACGGCTTGAGCGTCGTCTGCCCGCCCTTGATGAGCACCTTGAAGCGCACCAGGCGCGCCCCGTGCTTCTTCTTCAGCGCCGCCTCGTGCTCGCGCAGCTTCTGCGTGAACCCGTCGAGCGTCATGCCCTCGACGCCCTCATTGGTCTGCTTGCGCGCCGCGATGTACTCGTCGAACGTGCGCTTCAAGTACGCCTCTTCCGGCTCGTCGATGAGCGCCTGCAGCTCCGGCGACGTCTGCGGCCCCGTCGTCGACGACTCCACCGACAGCTCGCCGCCCCAGCGCTGCTGCCCGTTGCCGTCGTCGCTCGCGCCGAGCTCGTCGTCCGACGGATCGGGCCGCCCGAGCAGCCGCGCCAGCATCACGTTGAGCGCGTTGGCGAGGCCCTCGAAGTCCTTCGACGGCGTATCGAACGAGTACTCACGGTTGCCGTTGATGACCTCGGCCACCCCCGTCTCGATGCGATCGAGCGGGCTCAAAAAGCGCATCGCCGTCATCACCGCTGCGCCCATCGCCACGACGGTGCCGATGATGCCGAGCACGATGATGAGGAACTCCACGCCGCCGAGGTTCACGCGCGCCGCCGTCAGCGACGCCAGCACCACGTAGCCCGAGCGCGACTTCGTGAGGTTACCCGGCAGCGGCCCCGACGCCGCGAGGTAGTCCTCGCTGCCGATGCGCACCGGCGTCGGCGGCGTCAGGTTCCCGGCCGCCGCCCCCTCGGCCAGCCGGGCGCCGTCGAACAGCGACGACGCCAGCTCCTTCTCCTCGGCGCTCTCGCCGCCTTCCTTCTTGAAGCTCGACGCGTGGATCTTGCCGTCGAGGAAGTAGGCGACCTCGGTGCCGAGCTTCTCGCGATCTTCCGCCGCGTCCGTCGCCGACGCGTTGTAGCCGATGACCAGCGCACCCACCACGGCGCCCGTGCGCGAGCGGATCGGCGCCGCGCCGACGCGATAGAGGTGCCCGTCGAAGTTCCACACGTCCTTGTTGGCGACGCCATCGAGCGCCTTGCCCACCGACGGGTAACGACCCTTGAGGTCGTCGTCGAACATGGCGTTGATGTTGAGATCGCGCGCCACCACGTGGCCGTTGGCGCCGACGACGGCGATGAGATCCGCCTTGCGCCCGGTCGCCTCGAGCCGCCCGTTGCGCGCCGACACCGCCACGAACGCTGCCTGGCGCTGCTCGTCCGACGACTTCTTGTCGAAGACGGCGCCGAACTCCTCGTCGCGCGCCAGCTTCGCCGTTTCATTGGTGAGATCGATCCCGCGCAGGAGGTCGAGCGAAGGCCAGGTGGCCTGGGCGCGCTCGACCCGCTTCTGCACCTCGGCGCGCGCCGCGCTCGACAAGGTCGACCGGACCGAAAACAGGGCTGCAACCGTGGTCAGCAGCACAACCGCCGCCGCAGCGAGCGGAATACGAGCACGGTACATCAGGGACCCCTCCCGAGCGACGCGACCGATACGTTTCCGCGCGCGACTATCTCACCCTCCCCGAAAGGTGTCAAACACTCAACCAAAACGGACTTCTTCACAAGTTATCCCCAGGGTGGGTGGGCGCTTTTCTCGCATTATCCTACAGGTATGCGCGATCCAACTTAAGTTTCGATACCGACTGTGGAAATGGATACCTGCCGGAAACATGCTGCTCGCTCCACAGCGACGGTGAACGAAATTTCGCACTCCCGTCGGAGAGCCGCTGTGGACAAGTGATCACTTCGTCTTCGACATGTAATGCTGCTCAAACTTTTCGGGCAGCCGAAGTACCTCCGCGTTGCTCAGCGCGGGCACCCAGGTGAGCACGTGGAGCGCCACGCCATCCGGTAGGTCGCGCCGCTCGAATCCCTTCGTGTCGTTCACGAACAGCGTCCGCTTCTTTTCGATGTAGCGGTACGGATAGGTCGAGCCCTCGTTCGTGGGCAGATCGGGGAAGAGCGAGCCGTCGTCGATCATCTTCTGCGGCACGATGACGAGGTTGAGCGGCGGCGGATGAAAGTCGGTCGCCAGCGCGCGCGCCGCCGGCACGTCGCTCGTCGCCAGCCAGACGCGCAGCTCGTCGAGGATGGCGTGCACGTCGTCGCGAATCTTGGCGGCGTCGCGCTTCTCGGTCGACTGCACGCGCAGCCCGTCCGCTTCGAATTTCTCGTCGGTGGCGACGATCTCGCCGGCGATCGCGGCCGGCAGCGGCCAGCTCGGCCTGCCCGGCGGCTTGAGGGCCGCGCCCGTCGCCGCCACGCCCGTCGCGTTCGCGCCCGTCGGTGGCGTCTTCGCCTTCGTCGCGACGGTCCTCGCTGGTCTGCCGAGCTGGCGCGCGACCAGGAACGTGGCGCCCGCGCCGGCGACGACGAGCACCGTCAGGCCGAGCCACAGCGCCACGCCGCTGCGTTTGCCCGTCGCGGGCGCGGCCGTCGTCGCGTCGCCGCCGCGCGGCAGCTGCGGCAGCACCGCCTCGAGCGCCTGGCGGAGCTTCTGCGCGTCGGCGTAGCGATCGGCCGCGTTCTTCTCGAGCGCGACGACCAGCGCCTTCTCGACGGCGGGCGGCACCGTCGCGCCCATCTTGGCGAGCGCCGGCGGCCGGTTGCGCAGGTGCTGCTGCATGATGTCGAAGTGGTTCTCGCCGTCGAACGGCGTGTGCCCCGAGAGCGCCTCGTACATGGTGATGCCGAGCGAATAGATGTCGCTGCGCGCGTCGGCCGCCTTGCCGCGCACCTGCTCGGGCGACATGTAGCGCACCGTGCCCATCGTCTGGCCCGTCGAGGTCAAACGCGAGTTGCCGATCATCTTGGCGATGCCGAAGTCGGTCACCTTCACCGCGCCGTCGCCGCGCACCAGGATGTTCGACGGCTTGATGTCGCGATGCACGACGCCGTGCGCGTGCGCGTACTCGAGCGCCTTGCACACCTCGATGCCTATCTTGAGCACCTCGTCGGGCGCGACCTTGCCGCTCTTGACGATCATCGACTCGAAGGTCACGCCCTCGACGTACTGCATGACCAGGCAGAGCCGTCCGCCCGACTCGGTGAAGTTGTTGAGGTGAACGATGTTCGGGTGCTCGAGCTTGGCGAGCACCCGCGCCTCCTCGACGAAGCGCGCCTTGAGCTCTTCGTGCACCGCGAGCTCGGGCGGCAGGATCTTGATCGCCACCGACTGCCCGGTCACGCGGTGCTCGCCGCGATAGACGACGCTCATGCCGCCGGCGCCGAGCACCGCCTTGAGCTCGAAGTCGAGCACGCGGCTGCCGATGAGCCTTTCGGGTCCTTCCAGCGGCCTGACCGATTCCGACATGCGAAAACTTGCGCTCCCCGTTTACCTACTTTAGCCTACATCTAACCACACCGATGGAGGCGCCGATGTTCAATAAGGATTCCCGCGGCGAACGGCGCATGCCGGTCGACATCCTGCTCAACAAGTACATCGAGGGCGAGCCGCACACGTGTCGCGCGGTCAACATATCGCGCGGCGGCATGCTGCTCTACAAGATCTTCGAGCCCGACGTCGACCACTCCGACGTGTCGCTCGAGTTCCAGCTGCCCGGCTCGACGCGGATCCTGCGCATCGACGGCGTGCGGCTGGCCGAGCACAAGTGGGCACGCGCGCACGGCGTCCGCTTCACGCGCATGAGCGACGACGATCAGGCGCTGCTCGACAAGTTCCTGTGCGGCGATCTCGCCGAAGAAGCCGCCGCGCTGTAGCGGCTTCTTCGAACCCGCTACAGTCGATCCCACGGGAAGGCTGCGCCCTCCCGCCCCGCCGTTGGCGCCTCGAGCAAAGCGCGCGCGACAAACGAAATCGCCCGTCACGGCCGCATCGTAGCATGCGGCCCTGGCGGGCGACTTCAAGTAACGCTTTAAGGTTAAGCCAAGCTTAGAAGTAGGCCGCGACGCCGAGGCGGAACTGACCGCCGACCTCGTCGCCGAGCGGGTGCACCGGCTTGCCGTCGACGCTCGTGGTGGCGAGCACGTTGTCGGCGACGCCGTTGGCGCGCTTCTTCGCGTCGAGGCGCGCGTCGGCGGTGATGGCGACGTGCTGGCCCAGGCGCAGCTCGAGCCCGCCGCCGAGCTGGCCTTCGAGGTAGATGGCGTCGTCGGTGGTGAAGCGCAGATCCTGCGAGGCGTAGCCGACGCCGCCGGCAAACACGAAGTACGGCGACACGACCCAGTTGGGACGGCCGATGTGCACGCGCAGGCCGAACGTGACCGGCACGTCGACGCGATCGAGCTGCGACTGCGAGCCGGCCGAGCGCTGATACTCGGCGGCGAGCTCGGTCACGAGGTGCGGCGAGGCGCGGAACAGGAACTCGCCGCCGATGCCGAGGTTGTTCCAGCCGTCGTTGATGACCTGGCCGGTGCCGCGCACGCCGAGGCCGATGCGCGAGGTCCACATCGGAACCTGCGGGCGCGGCGCGACGAGCACCATCGGCTCCGGCGACGGCGGCGCGCCGTAGCAGCACGGCGGCGGCACCACGACGGGCGGCGGAACCGGCGGGTACGCCGGCACCGGCGGCGGCGCGTACTCGACGGGCGGCGGCGCGGGCTGCGCGTAGACGACCGGCGGCGGAGGCGGCACGACGAAGACGCGCGGCAGGTGGCGCAGGTGCCAGCGGATGCGCTCGCGAATGTAGACGTGCGGCGGCATCGCGCCCGGCGCCGGGTAGATCACCACCGGCGGAGGCGGCGGCGCATAGACGCGCGGG
This sequence comes from Polyangia bacterium, assembly GCA_035607415.1. GTDB lineage: Bacteria > Myxococcota_A > Polyangia > Palsa-1104 > Palsa-1104 > JAQBQH01. The sequence goes on along the minus strand of DATNAQ010000001.1, from coordinate 19,251 downwards.
CGCGGCGTGTAGTACGGCGCCGGAGGAACGACGACCCGCGGAGCCGGCACCACGACGGGCGGCGGCAACGGCGGCGCGGGCACCTGCACCGTCACCGTCGGATAGGGCGCGGGCGCGGCAGCCGGCTCGATCATCACCTGCGCAAAAGCGATCGATGGCGCGGCCACCACGGCCAGAGCGAGGAGTCGGAGCGAGCGCATCATGGCGGCGCCTAGAGCAGCTGCCGTGCCATTCGGGAAAGGCTTGCACTACGCGGGGTTTCCGATCGGGCGGGAACTTTCGTTCACAACCGTTGTCGTGAACCTCGGACCACGACGTAAGCCCGCGCATCTCCTTGACAGCTATATGGTCGGTTGGTAGATTCCGCGCGATGATCCGGAGGCATGATCCCCTTGGATGAAAACAAGAAGCCGGGCCCGCGCGACATCAGCGACCTCAAAGCTCGCCTCGGCCTGAAGAAGACGGCCGCCATGCCGGCGGCAGCCCCTGCGCCTACCCCCGCCCACGGACAGCCGGCCACGCAGCAGCAGCCGGTGCCGCCCCCGTCGGGGTACGGCGCTCCTGCTCCGCAGCAGCCGTCGGGACCGCCGCCGCCGTTCGGGCGACGCGAGGAGCCGCCTCCGCCGCAACCGGCGGCGCCGGCCGACCCGCGTCGGGATCCGTTCGCGTCGGCGCAGCAGCAGCAGGCTGCGGCGAACCTGGCGGCGTTCTACGGGCTCGGGCAGGCACTACCGGGCTCGGCCGACTCGGTATCGGGCGACTCGATCTCGAAGCCGAAGCTGAGCGGACGGCTCGTGATCTTCTTGATCTCGCTCGCGGTGATCTTCGGCGTCGGCAACGCGTGCGGCCGCATTCAGCGTGATCGCATCGAGTACAACACGACGACCGATCAGGCCGGGCAGATCCGCGAAGAAGTCGAGAAGATGTCGAAGACGCTCTCGAGCATCGTCGACGCGCTCAACTCGACGCCCGCGGGTCGCAAAGGCGATGTCGACATCGACTTGTCGGCGAAGCTCGGCGCGATGGATCTGAAGAAGCCGGACACGGTCCGCATCTTCCACACGAACTACAACAGCCTCGAGCCGGTGATCGTCGAGCGCCTGATGCAGTACTACGACGGCACGATCAAGCTGTACGACGAGATCCAGGTGCACGCGAAGAAGACCGACAACGACAAGGACGCGCTCACGCGCATGGCGCAGGCGGGCGCGAAGTCGGACAAGAACTACGGCGTCATCGTGCAGCCGCAGGGCGGCCTGATGATCGCGCAGTTCGTCGAGGTCGGGCAGCCGGTTTGCCAGCAGGAAGGCAAGACCGACTGCAACGCGAACGAGCTCAAGGGCTTCCAGTACCGCATGGACTCGGGCAGCGGCTGGGGCACGCGACCGGTCAAGGGCAAGCCCGAGGCGATCGTGATGCCGCTGCAGCAGACGCCGCTGTTCAAGGCGGTGGCGGCGGGCAATCCGGACTTCCTGGCCGTGAAGGATTACGCGCGGCGCATGGCGGAGATCAAGACGCAGGCGGCGATGCTGATGAATCAGCAGAAGGACGTCCTGTCGGATCTCAAGAAGTCGTCGGAGCGGCCGAAGCTGTTCGCGTTCTAAGCAACCCAACTCGTTCCTCTCCTCCAATCGTAATCGTTCGCGTTCTAGTTCCCCTTCCCGCGGGGCCGTCTTCTGCTGCCCGACGGAGACGCCGGGGAACGGGAACGGCCGCGCGGGAACGGGAGCGGGAACGGGAACGGGAACGGGATGGAGGAACGAAGGAACGGGGCAGGCGCTAGAGCTGGACGATGATGTTGTCCGGGACGGTCGTCCCGTCGACGCGCTTGACCGTCGTCGACGAGTCCTGCCGCGAGAAGATCAAATGCACCTTGGTGCCGCTGCCGGGCAGCGCGCACGTCGGAGAGATGAGCGGCTGCTTGCAGGGGCCCGAGTGCGCGCCCGTCCCCGTCGTCGGCGCCACCGCGATGGTGATCGAGAACTTCGACGAGAACCCGGTCACCACCGTCGGGTTCGTCGAGGCGGTGTTGGTCTCGAGGGAGCTGAGCGCGGTCACGTTGATCTCGGGCTCGCCGGCGACGCCGGCGGCGACCGTCTGGCGGCAGACGAGGTTCGTCGGCGGCGCGTTGGAGGCGCTGATCGTCTTCCAGTCGCCCTGGAAGACGGTGGTGCCGTCGTTGTTGAAGCCGGGCAGGCCCATGCTGCCGATCTCGTAGAAGGCGACGCAGTCGAGCGCGGCGTTGCTGCCGCCGCCGATGCCGATCGGCTCCGACAGCTCGAACTGCACGGTGACGTTGCCGGTGCCGCCGGGCGGCTGGATGGTCGTCACCGAGTTGGCGACTACGGTGATGGGCGCGCCCGCGGGTGGCTGCGAGAAGAACGGCGCCGTCACGTCGAGCTGCGCGCCCGAGCCGAGCGTGCCCGCCGTCGTCGCCGCGACCGCGTGCAGGATCAAGTTGAAGCGCTTGCCGGCGGCGAGCGGCACCGACGGCGTGACGCTCACCTGATTGAGGTTCACCGTGGCCATCGCCATCGTCGCCATCAGCTTGCCGTCGCCGTCGAGGAACTCGGTGCGCAGGCTCGAGGGATCGATCGCCTGGTTGAAGGCGATGTTGATCGGCCCGTTGATCGGGATGAGCGAGCCGACCGGCGCCGTGAACGCCTGCGTCGTCGTGCCCGCGTAGCCGCGCAGATACTCGATGCTCGAGTCGACGATCGTGAGCGCCGTGTGCGGCCCCGCCAGGTGGATCACCTGCGCCGACGACACCAGGCCGTTCAGGTGGAAGCCGAACGACGCGCCGAGGAAGTCGTAGATCTCGGTGCCCATGATCTTGGTCGGCGGCACCGACACGGTGAAGCTGTCGTCGACGAGGCCGACGAGCCCGGCGTACACTGGCAGCCCGTTGAACATCGCCGAGCCGTCCATGCCCGTCGTCGCCGAGACCTCGTACGCGCCTTCGCCCAGGGGCGCGCCGTTCTGCCACACGACCTGGCGCACGCCGGTGCGCGCCGACAGCTTGAGCGACGGCACCGGCGCGCCCGTCTCGTCGACGACGTGCACGGTGAACGTGCCGGTCGCCGGGAACAGGCCGACCGGACCGATCGTCCGCTGCGGATTGTTGACCGGGAAGTTGCCCACCGCGCCGCCGAGCACGTCGGTGAGCTGCGCGGTCACGAAGCCCATCTGCGACACCGACATGATGAACGTCCCCGCCGGCACCTTGCCGACGGCGAACTGCCCGTTCATGTCGGTCATCGCCGTGAGCGTCTTCGAGCCCGCGATGACCGTCACGGCCGCGCCCATGAGCGGCGCCTCGCTGGTGGCGTCGAGCACCACGCCGGCGACGGTGCCGGACGGATTGCCGTTGTCGACGCTCACGCCTTGCGAGCAGCCACCGACGGCGGCGAGCATCGCGCATACGATCCAGTTCGTCTGCTTCATCGACATCCCCTCTTAGTTTCCACCAAGCAATAACGTGTCGGCCGCGACCTGGTGCTGATGCGACACGGTCACGCCGACGACGGTGCCGACCACCACGGCCACGCCGACGCCGCCCACCACGTACCAGAAGCCCTTCCAGTGATGGAACCGGCCCCAGTCGTCCTTCACGTCCGACCAGAGCCGCTGGTTCCACTTCGGCTTTTGCGCCACGCGCGGCGGCGCCCACACACCGTCGAGCCGCACGCCGTGGGTGAGCTCGCGCGCGAGCACGCGCGCCGTCGCCGGCAGATCGCCTTCGACCTTCATCTCGAGCCGATTGATGATGCGTCCCGCGCGCGCGTCGTACAGGTACGCCGTCAAGATCTGCGGCTCGCCGTCGTCGCTGCCGCCGGCGCGTGCGGTCTTGACCAGCACCAGCATGTCGACGCCGAGCCCGGCGCACGCCTCTTTCAATGACGGCGGCGTCGGCGTGTCGTCGACGACGGCGCGCGCGCGATCGATCGGGGCCAGCGGGTTGTGCGGTGGCCGCGACAGCGTCGCCAGCGCGTGCGACTCCTCGCCCCCGCCCGAGACGACGAAGGCCTGCGTCATCGGCGCCCAGCCGCGCCGCGCGAAGCTGATGAAGTTGGGACCGTTGGGCGCGTCGATCGGCTGCGACGGCGTGCGATCGGGCAGCTTGGCGCCGTTGAGCCAGACGCTGGCGCCCTGCGGATCGGAGTCGATGGTGAGCCGCCCGTTGCCGAGCGTCTCGTAGAGGAGGCGCGCCTCGACGACGAGCTTCTTCATCTGCGGCGGGAACAGCCCCTGCTTGTAGCGGACCGTGCCGTCGAGCGCGAAGACGTAGCGGAGCGCGTCCTTGGCGCCGTCGGCGTTGCCCTCGAAGAAGCGCACGTTGGCGAGCAGGATGAAGCCGTCACGCATCGGCGCGATCGACTCCGAGCGCGTCGCCAGCTCGGGCAGGTGCTGCTGATAGGCCTTGAGCGCCGTCTCGAGCAGCGCCTTGGCCTTGTCGAGCTCCATGGCGTCGTACGCCTGGCGCGCGTCGGCGAGCGCGTGGTCGGCGTCGACGAGCGCGCGGTCGGCGGCGTCGGGCGGCGACAAGAGGGTGCCGAGCGCGGTGTAGCGCAGCCGCGGGTCGGCGCCGAGCACCTCGCCCATCGCCGACTCGATCGTCTCCTCGGCGTCGAAGCGTGTCGCCTTCTCCGGCTCCCAGACGTGCAGGGTCACGTGCGGTGGTACGGCGGGCGGTGGCGGATCTGCGGCCGTCACGGCCAGCGGGGCCGCGGGCGCCGCCTTCTCCGCATGCGCCTTCTTCGCCTTCTCGGGCTTCTGCTGCGGAGCCGGCGCGGGCCGGGGCGGCGGCGCGGGCTGCGCCACGACGGGCGGCGGCGGGCTCTTCGGCTTGCTGTCGGGCTTGTCGGCATCGCGGCCGAGCGGCGCCGCTTCGCGATCCTCTTCCTGCTGCGGTGGCGGCGCATCCGCCGTCGCTGGCGCGCCGGCGTCGGCGTGCCCGACCTCCTCCGGCGAGAACTCCATCGCCGGGCGCTCCTGCGCCCACGACGCTGTCGCCAGCGCGACCGCGAGCGTCACCCCAACGCCGAGCCGCACACAATTCATTGCAGTGCGGCTACCCTACCTCATTTCTAATGTTTCTGGGGAGTCTTGCCGGTGATCTGATCGACGATGTTCTCGTTCGAGTCGCCCGAGACCTTGGGCTGCTGCGTGACCGCGTCGATGAGCGCGTTGCCGTGCGCCGGCTTGGTGTTGTGCTCGCTGCGCGCGGCGTCGACCTGCTTGGCGACCGACGGGTTGAAGAGCACGAGGCAGAAGTTGCCGTAGAACTCCGACTGATCGATCGCGTAGAGCTGGTAGTCGCCCGAGGCCGGCCACTCGAGGTGGTCGAGCTTCATGTCCTGCTTGGTCTTCATCTGCGAGAACTTCATCTCCGCCGGGCCATAGCGGTTCTGGATGAGCTTGGCGAAGTCGTCGAACGACTTGCCCGCGAACACCGGGTGCTCCGCGTTGAACGCGATGTACTGCTTGTAGAGCTTGTCGTGCCAGAAGAAGAGGAAGCGACGCTGATCCTTTTCCCACAGCGTCATCATCGACTCGTCGTTGCGCGGCGCGAACTCGCTCTGGACGATCGAGGTCCCCCACTCCTTGGTGCCCGGCGAGATGCCGTCGAACTTCACGTACGAGTCTTTGACCTTCTGAATCTCGTCCGTCTCGTCCTTGCGCAGCTGGTCCTGCTTGTAGACGTCGGGCTCTTTCTTGATCATGTCCACGTACTTGGCGTGGATGCCGTCGGCGATGACCTTCTGCGCCTCTTCGGGCGACATGCCCCACTTGAACTTGCCGGCCAGCTCGCCGACGGCGCGCGCGTCGGCCGCGTGTGCCTTGGAGCCGCCGCTACTCTTCGCCTTGCCCTTGGCCAAGGCTGGGCCTGCGCCCAACAGGACGACGATCGCGAAAGCGTGCAGGGGTTTCATGCCCGCGTTATATCACGGGACAATCGATTGCGTGAGCCAGGCGCCGATCGATTGCGTGCCCTAGGGGCCGATCGATTGCGTGGAATCGCGCGAGAGTGAGACCGAGGCGCCGGTCAGCGCGTCGGGGTCGATGGCGATGTCGAGCTCCTTGCCCGACACCGAGCCGTGACAACCGCCGCACACCGAGTTGAAGAACTTCTGCGGCACGCCGCGCGAGATGCGCTCGCCGGGGCCGAGCTGATCCTCCTCGGACATCGTCATGATCTTGTTGCCGCTGCCGTCCTGGAGCTCGATGATCATCGGCGTCAGCGACGGCAATCGTACGTGCACCGAGCCGTCGGAGGCGAGCGGCGCGCGCCCTAGCTCCTTGCGGCTCTGGTAGACCATCTGCGTGCCGGTCTGGCCCGCCATGCCGCTGGCGACGTCGGTCGGGCCCTGGTCCTCGTAGATCACGAGCTGCGCGCCGGTCGCGCGCAGCATGTCGACGAAGCGGCCGGTGCGCAGGTTGGCGATGAGCAGCGTGCCCAGCATCGGAAGATCGGGATAGTGGACCTCGCCGTGCGTCGGGTCGGTGGGATCGACGTGGCCGCCGAAGACCAGCTGCGTGAGGTTCTTGAAGAGCGACTTCGGCTCACGCTTGTAGACGAGCACGCCTCCGACCCACGACTTGCCGCCGCCGCCGAAGCCCGACAGCGGCGTGTGCATGCCCGTCGCCGGATCGAGGACGACGAGATCGTAGCGCGGGGTCTGCGCCGACAGATCGGTGACGGCGCCGTCGTAGCTGCAGAGAACGCGCCCGTCCGGCAGCGGGAACGGCGAGCGATACGCCCCCTGCGTAGCGCCCGCGCGTCCCGTTGCGGCCGGGTCGAGGATGGTCATGGCGTGGAGGAACTGCACGTCGCTGCGATCGGACTCGAAGGGGCCGATCGAGCGGTTGAAGGTGGCGATGGTGCCGCCGCCGCCCTTGGCGCCGACGTCGGAGGCGACGAACAGGAAGTTGCGATCGACGGCTTCGCGGATCTCCGTCGCCTGCTCGTAGTTCACCGACGGGTGCATCGACATCGTCTGCGTGTACGGATCGAAGCCCTGCGACTGCGAGCGCTGCGCGAGCAGCGGGTGATAGTCGGTGAGGTCCCAGTTGATGCGTCGTCCGGAGAGCTGATAGAAGTCCGCGCTCGCCTTCTCCGACGTCATCGTGACCTGGCCGTTGGCCATCATCGCCGGCGACAGCTCGTCGCCGAGCAGCGACGTCATCTGTTGCGGCGCCGCGTAGCCGCCGCCGGCCATCGGCGACATGCGCCACAGGTCGGTCTGCGGCGTCAGATACTTCAGCGTCAGCGTCGGGCCGACCGCCGGGCGGCCGCGCGTCGAGGCGAAGACCAGCGTGCCGTCGGGCGCGTACATGGGATCGAGGTTGTCGAGGCGGATCCCGTTCTTCGACATGCCGTTGCCGTCGGTGACCTTGGTGCAGGTGTGCGCGGCGTCGAGCGTGACCTCGTAGATGTCGAGCGTGTCGCCGGCGCCGAGGCGCATGGCGAAGGCGACCTTGGACGCGTCGTAGGCGACCGCGGGGTGGCGCACGTCGACGTTGCTGCGATCGGCGGCGACGCCGGCGCAGTTGCCGAGGAGGCTGCCGCTCACCGCCGCCGAGCCGGGCACGATGTCGCCGAGGGCGCCGAGCGCGACGTTGCCGATCACCAGATCGGCGCCGCCCTCGAAGGTGTCGAAGTCGATGGCGCGGTCCGGATTGGGCGGACGCGACACCGCGACGATGGGCAGCGTCGAGCCCGAGGCCATCGCGTCGGCGGTGCCGGCGGTGATGAGCGCGGCGCGCTCGCGCTTGTGCCATTCGACGACGGTGCAGAACGGCGAGGCCGAGCCGTCGGTGGGGAACGGCTGCGCGCACATCGCGGGGTCGAGCACCTCACCCGGCGACTGCAGCGGCGGACCGCCGCGATGCGTGAGGCCGAAGCCGCCCTCGGCCATCGACACCACCGGCTTCTTCACGAGGCGGCTCTGGCGCACGTCGGGGACGTCGGGCACGAGGAACTCGCGGCGCGCGGCGTCGTAGTTCGAGTGCAGCGAGAAGCGCGAGATGAACCCTTGCGAGCCGGCGCGCAGCTTGAAGTCGTTGGCCGCGCCCGGCGAGTGGCACGCCTCGAGGGCGCAGCCGCGCTTCAGGAAGATCGGCATCACGAAGTCGTCGAAGAACTGCTCGCCCGCCGAGAGCGTGGTCGCGCTCGCCGCGCCCGCTTCCGTCGCCCAGGCGAGGAGCTGCTTCCACTGCGGATCGGTTTTGTCGGTGAAGAAGACGCCGCCCGTGTGCACGGTGCCGCCGCCCGACGGCGCCAGCGGCTTGAGCACGATCATCGACGTCTCTGGCGGATTGCCGACGAAGGCCTGGGCCTCGAGGAAGTTGAACTTCGAGGCGTCGTTGGAGCCGTCGCCCTGGCAGGTGAGGAAGAAGTCCGACTGCTCGCCCGAGTGACAGGTGGAGAACGCGCAGCTCTTGGTGATGAACGGCTCGACGTTCGACGTGAAGTCCTTGAAGGCTTGCGAGGTCGTGTCCACCGACGAGAGCTGCGCGGCGACGTCGGGGCGCACCGTCATGAAGTCGGGGTTGCACGGGCCGGTGCCGGTCTGCTGCGCCTTCTGCACCACCGAGCCGTCCTCGGCGGCGCCGTTGGCCAGCCACTTCTGCAGCTCGAGGAACGCCGACGACGTCACCGAGAGCGTGGCGCCGCCCGCGTGCTGGATCTCGGAGGGGAAGAACTTGGTCGTGCCGTCGGTGGAGCCCTTGTACGGAATCGGCGGCACCATCGCGCCCGACGCCTTGAGCAACAACAGCGGCACGGGGAACGAGCCGTAGGTGCGGAGCACGTCGCGCCGTCGCGTGGTGTTGGCGTAGCTCGTCAGATCGAGGTTGCCGAGCGCGTTGCCGTTGCCGTCATCCTTGTGGCAGGCGCCCTGCTGGAAGACGCAGTTCTGCGTCAGGATCGGCTGGATGACGCGCTCGTAGTATTGCGGGCCCGCGGGCGGCTGGTCGTCGCAGCCGACCGCGCACAGCGCGATCCAGGGGACGACAATGGGGAGGACTCGACGGATCATCGCACGGCGATCTTACCGCAGATTGGCCAACGCCGCGCTCGCAATCGAGCGGACGAAGGCATCGGAGTCGTTGGCCTGCGCCTGCATGAGCGCCGCGCGGCCGGTGCCGTCCTTGAGCTCGCCGAGCGCCCACGCCGCCGCCTTGCGGACGACGGCCGCCGGATCACCCGTGACCATCGACGAGAGCGCCTGCACCGCGGCGCCGGCCTGGGCGGTGTCGTTGCCGCCGAGGAAGCCGATGGTGATGGCCGCCTGACGGCGCACGTTGGCGTCCGCGTCCGAGAGCAACGGCACCACCGCCGCCACCGAGCCGGCGACCTTGGTGCCGCGCGGCGCGCGCAGGTCGCGCACCGACGCCACCGCCTGGGCACGCACGCCCGCCAGCGACGAGCTGAACGCGGTGTTGAGCGCGGTCACGCCCTTGGCGTTGCCGATGGCGCCGATGGCGCGCGCCACCGCGATGCCGGAGTCCTCGTCGAGCGGCTTCGCCAGATAGCTCGACAGCGCCGGGAGCACCGAGACGTCACGCATGGCGGCGAGCACGTCGCCGGCGTTGCGCGCGGCCACCGGATCCGAGCCCGACAGGCGCGCCGTCATGTTGGCGAGCACCTGCGTGCGCACGCCGCGGCGCGTGAGCCACCAACCGGCCGCGTCGCGCACACGATAGGAGTCGTGGTCGACGAGCGGCAGGACGACGCTGATGGCGCCCTGCGAAGGCAGCTCTTCCGCCTTCTCGAGCTCGGAGACGATGGCGTCGACCGATCCCGATTGCACCGCCGCCTTCAGGGCGACCGCCGAGCTTCCGAAGCCAGCGAAGGCCGGCGACGAGAGCGCAACTACCGACGCGAAGATGATTGCCGTGCGCATCTTAGTACGCCTCCCCGGGGTTGTTCTCGCGGTAGTAGAACTGACCGCCCGAATCTGCGTTCAGGATCAAGAGGTAGTACTCGTCGCTCGAGAGCGCGTACTTCGGATCGGCGCCGTCGTGGCCGTTGTAGGTGCCGACCTCGGCCGGATGCACCGGCATGCCGCCGAGCGCGCGGGTGTTCATGTCCACCGACGGGAACAGCTGCGGCGGATTGAGCATCTGGATCGCCTTGGAGTCGTGCGCGGCGCCCGGCGTGATGTAGCCCGACGCGTCGCCGGTGACCATGATGTTCTTCTCCATGAACGCCATCTCGGGGCCGAGCATCGCGATGTACGACGCGTTGTACGTGTAGACCATGTCGCCGGCGTTGATCGTCGTCGGCGTCGAGCGCAGGTCGAACGTGAACATGAACGTCGTCATGTCGGTCATGTCGGTGATCGTGTAGCTCGGGTTGGCGGCGCCCGCCGTGCCGTCGTGGCAGTCGATGCAGTGCGCGTCGAAGATGGGCTGGATCGCCTTGTCCCACGGCGTGCCCACGACCTTGTCGTAGGTGTACGTCGTCGACAGGCGGTCGGTGCGCGCCACGGCCGACATCGCGTCGAACGCGCCGGCGGCCTGGAGCACCGAGCTGCCGGGAGCGAGCGCGATGGCCTTGGTGCGGTCCTCGTGGCAGCCGCCGCAGATGCGCGCCTCGCCCGAGCGGCCCTGGATCCACAGCGGCTCCGACGCGGTGTCGCCACCGGGGCCGCTGGTGCCGAGCGCCATGCCGAACTTGTCGATGAGCTGCAGGCGCACCGGCGTGTTGGCCGGGATGAGCGCCTTGAACGAGCCGTCCTTGTTGATCGGAACTTCGCCGAGGCGCGCCTGACCGTCGAACTCCGAGAGGCCGAACATGTTCGGGAAGCCCTCTTCCGACGAGAAGCCTTCCGACACGCGCACCTTGATCGCGTCACCCACGGTCATGTTGGGGAACATCGTCGAGTCGTAGACGTTGATGGCGCCGATGAGCGTGGCGGTGGTGCCCTGCGCGGTGAACAGCGGCGACAGCGTCGGCGGCTCGCTGCGCGGCATGATCGCCAGCGGCGACTGCTCCCACGTGTTCGGGTCGTTGACGATCGGGTAGCGCGTCTGCGACTTGGCGTCGTAGACGTAGATGCCGAAGTCGGGCTGCGCGTGCGCCATCGAGAGCACCTCGGTCTCGACCGCGCCGTCCGACCAGGTGGTCAGGTAGCGGTCGGCGATGCCCGGCACGGGAACGACGTCGTAGTAGCGGCCGACGTCCTTGAACGACGGCGTGCGATCGGCGGGCACGAGCGGCGTCAGATCTTCCGCCGACGAGTTGGCCTCCGACTGCTGCGTGATGTCGGCGCCGCCGAGGTTGACCTTGAGGATCTTGCCGGCCTGGTAGGTACGGTCACGCGAGGTGCCGATGACCACCAGGTTGCCCGGCGAGACTTCCTTCGCGCGCAGGTAGCTGTTGGTCAGCCCCTTGCCCTCGCGGCCGAAGCCTTCGCGGACGCCGGTCAGGTCCTGCTGCATGATGGTGAGGTCGCCCTCGTTGGTCTCGCCGAGGTGGCGCCACTCGGTCATGAGCACGCGGCCGTCGGAGAGCAGCGTCGGGGCGACGCGGTGCGAGACGTTGCGCGGGCCGAGGAGCTGGTCCGAGCCGTCGATGTTCATGGTCGCGACCTGCGCCGTCGTGGCGCGCTCGTACTCGTCGCGGAACTGCGGCATCGCGCCGCCTTCGACGTTCCGGTTGGTCACGTAGAAGATGCGGCCGGCGGGGAGGTAGATGGGATAGACCTCGTCGTTGGCGCCCATCGTGATCTGGCAGGGACCCTGCGAGACCTTGCCCATCGCCGCGTCGCACGGGTTGGTGCCGTCGACGTTGACGCGGAAGATGTGATAGCGGTCGTCGCCGGGCGCCTTGCCCGAGAAGACGATCTCGCGCGCGTCGAACGACAGGTCCATGGCGTTGACGTCGCCGCCGGTCCAGTTCGTCAGGTTGCGCTTCACGCCCGACGCCGTCGGCGGCGAGAGCGTCCAGACGTTGCCGTCGGTGCCGCCGCCGGTGTAGTCGAACACGTTGCCCGTGTCCGCCGGCGTGCGCTGGATGTACGCAATCGCCGAGACGCCGCCGAGGACGTTCGCCTGGCCGTTGTCGCAGCCGGCGCCGCCCACGGCGATCGCCAATCCGGCGGCCGCCATCAGGTTGAGCTGCTTACGCATCGTTCGACCCTCCACGGTCGGTGCCATACAGCACAGGCCGTGCCGGATGCGAAACTTACGGATTCTGGGGAGTTGGCTGTAGGGCTGGCGCCGGATTGGGGGCGAGTGCCCCCTGACTTCCGGATTTCTGTGGTTCGGTGCCCCCGCCGGCCATCTGTGATGGAAGGGGCGCGAGCTCGTTGTCCTCGTCGAGATCCTCGGGCGCGGGCTGCTGCTGCTTCTCGGCCTCGAGGTCGCTCTCGGGATTCTTCGAGTAGCGCGCGCGCTCGCCGGGCCGCGAGTAGTCGATCCAGAAGGCGTTGTGCTTGAGGCGCAGCGGATCGACGTCGAGGTGGACGAACTCGGAGTTCGGGTAGTAGCCGACGCCGACGTGGTTGAGCGTGCGCTCGAAGTCGCGCAGCTCGGTGTTGGGCACGCCCTCGATGCGGAAGTCGCAGGCCACGCCCTTTTTGTGCGGCGATTTCGGGTTGCCCTTCTCGCGCGCGATGCGCGGCGCGCGGTAGCCGGCGACGACGAGGACGCGCTTGAAGCCAAAGTGCTTGTCGACCTCGTAGATGAGCTGGGCGAGGCGCGTCGACATGGAGTGGACGCGGCCGGTGTGGTGGCAGCGGAGGAAGCGGTTCCAGCCGCGCAGCGTCTGCGTGTTGATGCGGCCGCGCTTGTCGGGGCGGATGTGGAAGGTCTCGCGCGTATTGAGCGCGAAGAGCTCGGCGGCGGGCGGAGGCGGAGGCGGCGGCTGCTTGGGCTTGCGGCGCCTGGTGGCGACCTTGGGCTTGGCGGCGACGCCCGACGGTTTGCTCGCGATGCCCGACGGTTTGGTCGCGACGCCCGACGGTTTGCTCGCGACGCCCGACGGTGACGGCGCCGGCGTCGGCAGCGATGGAGCCTGCGCGCGCGCCGGCCCGCCGAGGAGGGCGAGCGTGAGTCCCAAAGCCAGGGCGCGAGGCATCCGCCTAAGTGTTTTCGCGACTGGCCCCACTGTCAAACTTTGACCGGCGCGCGTACATGGTACGTTGCCTGTATGTGGTGGCTCTTCGTCGTAGCGTTCGTCGCCATGTTGGTCGTGCAGCTCCTGCGCGTCCGGTCGACGCAGCCGGCGCCGACCCCGGCGTTGAAGCTGGCGGGTGGGCCGCCCGACGACGCCGACGATGCGCGCGCGGGGCGGCCGCTCTTCGACGCCATCGCCGATGCGCTGCGCGCGGGCGGCGTGGAGGTGGCATCGGTGGAGCCCGACGACTGGGGATACTCCGCAGCGGCGACGGTCTCGGGCCAGACGGTGCTGCTCAAGCTGGGCGCCCATGGGTCGAACGGCGTGGGGCGGATCTGGCTTCTGACGCTCGAGGGCGCCGGCACCGATGCGGCGCAGGCGGTCGAGCGTCTGGTGGCGGCGATGGGCGGCGTCAAGGTCCTCGGCTGGGACGACTGAGGGTCGCCGCGTATTCAGCCGACGATCGTATTCAGCGCGCGAAGTGCGCCAGGCGCGCGATCGTTTCCTCGACGGCAACGCGCATCGCCCCGGCGGATGCGGCGTGGAAGCGGCGGCCGTGGCCGGGGAGCACCCACTCGAAGCGGTAGTCGCGCAAGCGCACGAGCGAGCGCAGCTGATCGGGCCACGAGTACCAGCAGACGCCGCGGCCCATGTCGAGGCGCGCGTCGTCTTCGTCCCACCACAGGTGATCGCCGGTGAAGAGAAACCTGTCGCGGTAGAGCAGCGCAACGGAGCCGCGGGTGTGGCCGGGGACGGGGATGATGGTGAGCTCGTCGTCGAGGGCGACCGGATCGCCGCCGGTCAGACGGCGCTCGACGGGCAGCGCGCCCGCGTCGGCGGCGTGCATGACGCGCTCGCAGCCGAAGCGGCGCGCGAAGGCGGCGTGATCGGCGACGTCGTCGCGGTGTGACAGGACGAGCGTGCGCACGCCGCCGAGGGCGTCGAGGCGCTCGAACAACGGGCGGGCGGCGCGCGGCGAGTCGACGAGCACGTTGCCGCGCGGGCGGACGATGAGGTACGACGCGGCGCCGTACGAGGCTTCGCTGTGCCAGCCGCAGTAGTAGACGTCGTCGTCGAGGCGCTCGGGAAAGCAGGCCGGCGCGCGGCCGAGCGGGCGCTTGGGTGAGGTGCCGATGCTCGCCGTCGGACAGGCGACGACGGCCATGAGCGCGCGCCCGATGTCGTCGCCGGCGGGCTGGGCGGCGACGTAGGACTGGGCGAGGCGGCGCGAGCGCGCGAAGGTGGCCGGCGCGATCTGGCGACAGGCGTCGCAGTCGATGCAGCTGTCGTCGACGAAGAAGGCGCCGGGCGCGTTTTCGTCGAGGCGGGCGGCGAGACGGGCCACTCATCCAATGTAATATCGCTGGCGAAGATGCGCTCGCGCGCCGCTGTGGCCGTCGCTGTCGGAGTCGCGCTGGCGGCGTGCGCGCTCCTGACGTTCGCGCCGGCGCACGACCCGGATTTGTGGTGGCACCTGGCGACGGGGCGCGCGGCGTGGGCGGGGCGAACGACGCTGCCGGTCGACATCTTCTCGTTCAGCTTCGCGGGGGCGCCGTGGCGCTACAAGGACCTCGTCGCCGACGTGATGTTGTGGGGGCTGTTCGCGCACGGCGGATTCTGGGCGCTGCTGGCGCTGCGCCTCGGCTGCGCGGCGGCGATGGCGCTCGGCTGGCGGCTGGTCTCGAACGAGGCGCTGCCGCTGGTGGTGGCGACCGGCCTGGCGGTGTTGCTGGTGCCGTGGGCGGATCGGCCGAACCTCTTGTCGCTGGCGCTGTTCCCGACGGTGCTGGCGCTGCTCGAGCGGCGGCGGTTCGGCTGGCTGGTGCTGGTGTCGTGGCTGTGGATCGTGCTGCATCGGGCGGCGCTGCTCGGCTACGTGCTGATTGCGGCGCGCGCCTTGGATCTGGCGATCGCGCGGCTGTGCGCGCGGCGGCCGCGGCTGTCGATCGTGATGGGCGAGCCGCCGCCGGGGCGGCTGGTCGCGATCGCATGCGTGGCGGCGTGCGCGGCGCCGCTGGTGGGCCTCGTGAATCCGGCGGGACGCGCGGCGTTCTCCAGCGCCGTCGACGTCGCGGGCAGCGAGGTGCTGCGCATGTACATCGCCGAGTGGAAGCGGCTCGGCCTGGCGGCGCTGCTCAACCGCAACGGGCTCCTGGCGCTGGCCACCGCGATCGCGATCGTGGCGCGGCTCGTGGTTGCGGTGCGCAGCGGGCGGCGCGCCCGCGTGACCGCGTGGCACCTCGGCCTCGTCGGGCTCTTCGCGTTCCTGGCGACGCGGAGCGTGCGCTGGCTGCCCTACCTCGATCTGTCGTGCGCGCTCGCCCTCGTGCTCCTGCTCGACGGGGTGCGGCTGCGCGCGGCGACGGCGCTGGCGGCGGTGACGGCGTTGACGCTGGCCTTCGTCGGGCGGCACGGCGCGCCGTTTGCGCTCGGCGAGGATGCGTCGCTGCAGCCGGTGGGCGCGGTCGGGTTTGCGCGCGCGCATGGGCTCGACGGGCCGCTCGTGCACTCGTACGAGTTCGGTGGCTACCTCCTCTATCGCGGCGTGCGCGTGCTCGTCGACGGGCGGCTCGACCAGGTCTATCCGCCGGCGTTCGTGGCCGACTGCATCCGCGCCGAGCGCAATCCGGCCCTGCGCGCGCGGCTGCCCGTCGGCGATGCGACCTGGGCGATCGGCTCGAACAACGAGGCGCGCTGGACCCACCGCGATCTGTTCCGCGATCCCGCATGGGCCGAGGTCTATTGGAGCGACGCAGCGTCGGTCTACGTGAAGCGGGCGGCGCATCCCGAGCTCGCCGGCTTCGCGTACGCGGTCATCGATCCGGCGGCGCCGGAGCTGGCGGCGGCGAACGCGGTGCGCTCGGGCGATCGCGCGCGCATCAACGGCGCGGGCAACGAGCTGCGCCGCATGCTCGCCGAATCACCGACGAGCGTGCGCGCCAACCGCGCGCTCGCCATCTGGTTCCACCTGCTCGGGCGGCCCGTCGAGCGTGACACGGTGATGCGCGCGCTGCCGCCCGAGGAGGCGCGCGAGCTTCAGCGCCGCTTCACTTCGTCGGGGACAGCCACGGCGAATTGACGACGTGGAGGATGGCCACGACGGCCACGACCGCCCAGGCGCGGCCGCCGAAGGTCTGCAGCTTCTTGGCGCGCACGACGTAGTACGCCAGGCACAGCGCGATGAACGCGAGCTCGAAGAACCACCAGAACGGCGGGTGGAACGTCCAGAGGCCGAGGCCCCAGTGCGTCGCCGCGTGGGGCCACAGCGCGAGATCGTGCGGGTGCATCAGTAGATCGAGGAGGTAGTGCGAGAAGACGGCGAAGCCGCACCACGCCGCCACCACCGGGCCGCGCCGCGCAATCGCGCCCAAGATCGCGCCGAAGATCACCGCCCACACGAGCGCCATCGCGAGCGAGTGCGACCAGTCGATGAAGTCGAGCCGGAAGCCCGGCGACACGCCCGGCGTCACCGTCGTGCGCTCGATGCCGAGCGGCACGAAGACGCCGAAGAGCACGTCGAGGATGCCGACGCCGAGCACCAGCGCCCACGTCGGCGCGCGCGGCTCCTTGGCCTTCATGGCCAGCGCCGAGGCGAGGTGGCCGGCGTACATTACGAGCTCCGCCTGGTGCGCTGGCGCGGGCGATCGAGCCAGGCGATCAGCGGCACCGGCGCGACGAAGCTGAGCAGCACCAACAGGCCGAACATCGTCGTCGACATCTCAACGCTCCTGGGCTGCGCCGTGACGGCGCTTGAGCAGCGTGTCCACGATGTACGAGGCCACCTGCGACGGTTTGGTTCCCGGGCCGAAGCCGGCGTCGTAGCCGAGCTCGCGCGCCAGCTTGTGATCGATGCGCGGCCCGCCGAGCAGGAAGATCAGATCGCGCATGCCGCCCTTGCGCGCGAGCTCGATGAGCTGCTGCGAGTTCTCGATGTGCAGATCGCGCTGCGTCATGATCTGCGAGACGAGCACCGCGTCGGCGCGCAGCTCCTTGGCGCGCGCCAGGAGCGCGGCGTTGTCGACCTGGGCGCCGAGGTTGTAGGCGTCGAACCACGGATAGGCTTCGAGCCCCTTGTCGCCGGCGTAGCCCTTCATGTTCAAGATGGCGTCGATGCCGACGGTGTGCGCGTCGGAGCCGGTACAGGCGCCGACGACCACCACCTTGCGTCCGAGCTCGTCGTGCACGAGGTGGTTGATCTCTTTGAAGCCCCACTCGGGGACCGTCACCTCGGGCACGATGATCTCGGAGAAGTCGAGCGCGAAGTCGGCGTTGCCGTAGACGACGAAGAAGCTGAAGGTCGAGCCCGCCTTCTCCATGGTCGCGACGAGCACGTTCTTGAGGCCGAGCTTCTCGGCGAAGCGGCGCGCGGCCTCTTTGGCGCGGCCCGACGGCGCGACCGGCAGCGTGAAGCTGAGCTGGATGCGGCCGTCGTCTTTGCGATCGCCGTAGGCGCGGATCATCTCTGGCGTAGGCTTGCTGCGCTCGCTCATGCCTTGCCCTCCAGCGCGTCGAGGATGGGGTTGACGTAGTTGCCGTCCTTCTCGACGACGCCGCCGAGGCCGCGGCCGCCGGTCTCCGGGCGCTTGACGTCGGCGAAGGCGCCGCGCGCCACCGCGCTGAACATGCCCTCGCCTTTGACCTCGCGCAGCAGATCGCGCGCCTCGCCGAGCACCTGCTTGGCGCGCGCGACGACGCGGCCGTTCGGGTTCCAGATGATCTCGTCCGACAGGTGGCGCGCGGCGTTGAACACGTAGTCGGCGCCCTTGAGCGCGGCGAAGCGATCCTGCAAGAGCGGCGTGTGGATCGACTCGGTCATCATGCCGAGGAGCTCGATCGACTGCTCGGTGGCGACGCCGACGAGATCGTAGAGCCCGTCGACGCGATGCGACCAGAAGATGTCGCCCGACTTGTGCTTGGTGGCCGGCATCCACTTGATCGGATGGCGCGGGAAGATCTGGCGCACCAGCTGCGCCTGCGCGATCTCCATGAGGAACGAGTCTTCGATCGACTTGTCGATCTCGAAGGCGTGGCCGAGGCCCATGAGCTCGTCGGGCAGGCCGGCGCGGCGCGCGAAGGCCTCGTTGATGAACTGCGACGCCATGACGGTGTGCGCCTTGTCGACGGCGTCGGCGGTGGTGAGGTAGTTGTCCTCGCCGGTGTTGATGATGATGCCGGCGCGCGCGATGACCCGCCGCGAGAAGTACTGGTCGCAGAGCGTGCGGCGCGGGTTGATGTCCCGGAACAGGATGCCGTACATGGCGTCGTTGAGCAGCATGTCGAGGCGCTCGTACGCCGCCATGAAGGCGATCTCCGGCATGCAGAGCCCGGAGCTGTAGTTGGTGAGGTGCACGTAGCGCCGCAGCTTCTCCGACTCTGCGTCGAGCGCCTCGCGCATGATGTGGAAGTTCTCCTGCGTCGCGTACGTGCCGCCGAAACCCTCGGTGGTGGCTCCGTGCGGGACGTAGTCGAGCAGCGACTGGGCGGTGCTCCGGATCACCGCGATCACGTCGGCGCCTTGCTGCGCAGCGGCGCGCGCCTGCTCCACGTCGTCGTGGATGTTGCCGGTGGCGACGATCACGTACTTCCAGGGGGCGCCGGGAAAGGACCCCACTTGCAGCCTGGCCTTGCGCTGCTTGCGCTCCTCCACCCGGGCGCGCAGCTCGCGCACCGCCGCACGGGCCTCCGAGCGCATCTCCTCGCGGAGCTGTTCCTCCTCGGCTGGCTGCAGCGCCGGCAGCTTCTCCGGGTGCGCGGCGATGCGCTCGATGGCCTGGAGCGGATCCCTTCCAGGCGCCGCCCGCAGCGCGCGCCCCAGCCAGTACGCCGCGCCGAGATGCAGGACGCCCGCTTTCTGCAGGCGGTCGACGATCAGGTTGGCCAGCGGCGCGCCCCGGCTGCCGGCGCCCGAGATGCCGAGCAGCCGCAACACCGTCCGTTCGATGGAGACGGTGCTGTGCCGGTCGATGAACGCCTGCACGCCTTGTGCGGCGGTCCGCGCCAGCTCGCGGGCGCGGGCGATCTTCCCGGCTTCGACGAAGAGCTCCGCCATGGGCAGGGCTGGTATCCCAAGCCAGCCGCGCCCGCAAGGATGCGGTCGCTCAGTCGGGGATGTTCAGCGTCGCGTT
>DATNAQ010000169.1:0-18113 GCA_035607415.1 Polyangia bacterium | reverse complement strand
GAGCATCGGCACCTTCTTGCCCGCCGCCAACCTGTCGAGGATGCGCGCCGACGACGTCGGCTTCTCGCGCAACATCGTCCGCACTTTGATTTCAATCGGCGCGGCGAACACCACCGACGCCGTGGTCAGAACGACCGCTACACTAAATACCGCCGATAGAACACGGCGCGTCGTGATCACCTAGGCGCTCCTGCGTTTACCCACCCCAGCCACTTCTGATAGGTCGGGTCGGCCGTGCTCGCGAAGGGCGTCGTGCCCGCATGGCCCGAGCCCGACCCGGCGAGCGGGTTGCGGAGCAGAGCCGACTGGTCGCCCGAGCCCGTTTCGGCCGGCACGACTTGAGCGTAATTCGCGTCCAGGTCCGCTCCTGTCGCCATCGCCTTGACGTACATGACCGAGCCGTTCCCGCTCGTTCCGTGGCAGGCCGAAATGGTGCAACCCTTGGAATCCATGTCCGCCTGAATGTCGTCGAAATGGATGTTGCTTGGACCCATCTCGCCGCCCGCGCCTTGGGCCAGGTCGGGCGCGGTGATCGACATATCCGGGCCACCGCTATTGTTGAGCTCGACCAGGTCCCCGGTGCATCCAGTCATCAGGACGATCGTAGAAACAGTGAGGAAAGTTCGCATGCCGGTCCCGTTGAGCAAGCGCCGTGCCTCGGCAACGGCTCGATTCTCTTTAGACAATGGGCCCCATCCGTGGGAGTGCGGACCCCGCTCTGGACCCGCCGAGCCCCACAATACCACATCAGGCGCAGCCCGGCGTTCAGAAAGCTTTCGGGATTTTACCGAGGTCGACCTGCGCCAGGGCGGCGCGGATGAGCTGTGACTTATTGGCCTTGGTGTGCCCGCGCCGCTTGAGCTCGGCGACCATCTCTTCGAGGTGCTCGATGTCCTGGTTGTAGAGCGAGATGCACACGACCTTGTAGTGCGTCGGCTTGGCCGCCTTCAGGGCCGGCGCCGCCCTTGGCGACGCGAGGGCCGGCGTCGCCGTCGGCTCGGGGCCGGTGGTCTCGTTGTCCGCCACCGGCTTGTAGAACCGCTCGAGGATCGCGTCCGCGGCGAGCGGATCGTCGCCCATGAGGCGCTTCTCGACTTGACGTTGTGGCTTCATGCGGCCTCCGGGCGCGGTTGGGGAACCGGCGCCGCCCCGGCCACGTAGCGCGCGACCAGGCGGCGATAGTCTTCGGCGCCCGGCGAATCGGGCGCGTACTCGAAGATCGTCTGACGATGGCTCGGCGCCTCGGCGAGGCGCGTCGAGCGGCGGATGGGCTCGTAGAGCCGCTCCTTGAAGTGGCCGCTCAGCGTATCGACCGCTTCGCGCGCCAGGCGCGTGCGCGCGTCGAAGAACGTCGGCACCACGCCCGAGATGCGCACCGTGTGGCCGAGGTGCTTGTCGATGTCCTTGAGCGTCTTCAGGACCTGCTTCACGCCGACGAGCGCGAGGTAATCGCAGCTCACCGGGATGAGCACCTCGTCGGCGAACCCGAGCGCGTTCTGATTGAGCAGCGACAGCGATGGCCCGCAATCGAGCACGACGTACTGATAGCGCGCCCGCAGCGCCGCCAGCCGATCGGCGAGCACGCGATCGCGCGCGCCGTCGTGGCGCGCGAGGAACACCTCGGCCATCGCCAGCGTGGCGTCGGCGGTGATGACGTCGAGGTGGCCGCGCACCGGCACGATCACGTCCTCGGGCCGCGTCCCCTCCTCGACGAGCAGATGATAGAGCGTGCGCTCGCCGCGCACGCCGAGCGACGTGCCCACATTGCCCTGCGCGTCGACGTCGATGAGCAGCGTGTCCCAGCCGCGATCGGCGATGCCGGCGGCCAGGTTCACCGCCGTCGTGGTCTTGCCGGTGCCGCCCTTCTGATTGAGGATGGCGACGCGCCGCGACCGTCGCTGACCGGCGAACGCCGCATCGCCGAGCGCCGCGCGCCGGCAGTCGAGCGTGCAGAAGTAGCGCCGCTCTCCGTCGCGAACCGCGAGCTGAAACGCGAGCTGCGGCGCAAACTCGCGAGCGCAGACCGCACAGCGGACGGTCAAAGACGACATGATTCCATTAACGCCCGCTCGACGGCGAGCGCAATTTTTTGGCGTCGAAATCAATCGCGCCTCGGCGGCGGCGTGCTATTCGGAGCGGGATGCTGCCGCTCGACGATCTGACCGTCCTCGATCTTTCGCGCATCCTCTCCGGCCCGTACTGCTCGATGTACCTCGCCGACTTCGGCGCCCGCGTCATCAAGCTCGAGCATCCCGACGGCGGCGACGACACGCGCGGCTTCGGCCCGCCGTTCGTCGGCGGCGAATCGACCTACTTCATGTCGATCAACCGCAACAAGGAGTCGGTGGCCATCGACTTCAAGCACGCGCGCGGCCAGGAGCTCCTGCGCGCGCTCGCCTCGCGCGCCGACATCCTCCTCGAGAACTTCCGCCCCGGCGCGCTCGCCCGGCTCGGCCTCGACTACGAGAAGCTGCGCGCGCTCAACCCGCGCCTCATCTACTGCAGCATCTCCGGCTTCGGCCACGCCGGCGATCCCGACTGGGTCCGCCGTCCCGGCTACGACCTCGCCATCCAGGGCATGGGCGGCCTCGCGTCGCTGACCGGCCCCGCCGACGGCCCGCCCTACAAGGTCGGCACCTCGATCGCCGACATCATCGCCGGCCTCTATGCGCTCTCGGGCATCCTCGTCGCGCTGCACGCGCGCCAACGGACCGGCCGCGGCCAGCACGTCGACGTGTCGATGCTCGACGGCCAGATCTCGCTGCTCACGTACCACGCCGGGATCCACTTCGCGACCGGCGCCGTGCCCGAACGCCGCGGCAACCAGCACCCGTCGATCTCGCCGTACGAGACCTATCGCGCCAAGGACGGCTTCGTGAACATCGCCGTCGGCAACGACGGGCAGTGGAGGGCGCTCTGCCGCGCGGTCGGAGCTCCGCTCGCCGCCATCGCCGAAGATGCGCGCTTCGCCACCAATGCCGCCCGCGTCGGCAACCGCGCCGCGCTCGCCGCCATCCTCGAGCCTCTCTTCGCCACGCGCACCGTCGACGACTGGATCGCGCTGTGTGACGGCGCCGGTATCCCGTGCGGGCCCATCCTCGACGTCGCCGCCGCGCTGGCCCATCCGCAGGTGCGCGCCCGCGGCATGGTCGTGCCGCTCCAGCATCCGTCGGCCGGCGACATCCGCGTCACCGGCGTCCCCGTGCGCCTCTCGGACACGCCGGGCGCCGTGCGCACGCCGCCGCCGCGCCTCGGCGAGCACACGCGCGCGGTCCTCGCCGAAGTGCTCGGCCTGGACGCGTCGGCAGTCGATGAGCTGGTGGGGAAGGGTGCCGCGAAAGCGGTTGACCGATCGTAACGAAAGCGTGCGAAACCGCGGGACTTCTTAGCGCGACTTCTTGGCCTTCTTGGCGGTCGCCTTGGCCGGCTTCTTGGCCGCGGTACGGGCCGCCGCTTTTGCCTTCGGCTTGCCCGCCGGCGGTGGTGCCTTCTTCGCAGGGGCCGCCGGTTTCGCCGCCGCCTTGACCGGCTTCGCCGCCTTGGCCGGGGTCGCCGCTTTGGCGGGACCCTTCTTCGCGCTACCGTTGGCGCTGGGCGCCGGCACCGCAATGGGAGCCGCGGCCTTGCCCTTTTTGCCCTTGGGCTGCGCCACCGGTCGCATGAACGGCAGGGTCAGGCCCTTGCGGTTGTGCACGAGGACGCGCTTGTCGTCCTTGAAGGTGACCTCGATCTTGTCGTCGCCGATGTTCTCGGTCACGAACCCGAGCCCGAACTTCGGGTGCGACAAGACCTCCATCTCCTTGAAGAATTCGCCGAGCTGATACGCCTTCGGCTGCTTCTTGGCGTGCTTGGCCATCACCTGTTCCCAGGTGGGTTTGGCCTTGGCCGCCTTCTTCTTCGCAGCCGGCGTCGGCTCCGCCTCTTCGTCGGACTCGCCGCGCGGCTTGCGGTAAGGGTGCACATCCCCACAGGGATTGCACTGAACTCGGCGGATTTCGTCCTCGTACTTCGAGACGACGACGTGCTGTGTATCCGCCTTGCACTTGGGGCAGTGGGCCTCGACTTCGGCCCCTACCTCATCGACATCATCATCGAAGATGAACTCCTCCATATCGCCTCGCTCACCCGGATAATGCTATGTGCTGCACCTAGCACACCCGCCGACCCGCAGCAATCAAAAAGGATTTCGGCGTCCAACTTTTATAACGCCGCTTGCTGGTCGCCGCCAGTTTCGACTGCTAGACTTCGGGCGTGCCGGACGCGGACGTGGTCGCCGCGCAGCGCCGCAGGGCGCGCATGCTGCTCGAGCTCGGCCGCGCCGACGAGGCGCTCGCCGAGGTCCGGCGGATCCTGGCTACGCATCCCAACGACCCAGAATCATTGGAGATCGCAGGACTCTGCCACTTGCGACGGCGCGACCTTCCCGCCGCGCTCGAGACGCTCGGCAGGGCCATCGCGGCCGCCCCCGACGCGCCACATCCGCATTATCTGTATGGTTTCGCTTTGCGCGAGGCGGGTCGGCCGCGCGAGGCCGAGGGGCCGCTCGGCGAGGCGCTTCGGCGCAGCCCGGACGAGCCGGTCTACCTGCGCGCGCTGGCGGAGCTGGCGTGCGAGCTCGGCCGTCACGGCGAGGCGCTGACCCTGGCGCGGCGCGCGACCGAGGTGGCGCCGGAGCGATCGTCGAACTTCGTCACGCTCGGGTTCGTGGCGTCGGCCGCCGGTGACAAGCGTCTGGCGCGCGAGGCGTACGAGCGCGCGGTGGCGCTCGACCCTTCGGACTCGGCGGCCTGGAACAACCTCGGCTGTCTCGAGCTCGAGGCGGGCAAGCCGCTGCTCGCCAAGTCGCGCTTCCGCGAGGCGCTGCGTCTCGATCCGCGCGGCGAGCGCGCGCAGCGCAACCTGAGCCTGGTGCTGCAGCCGGGCGAGACGGCGCGCTACCGCAACTGGGACGGCGCGCTCGAGGAGCTGATGCGGGAGCTCCGGCGCGGGCACGCGGCGCGCACGACGATGGCGGCGCTGCTCGTCGAGGCGCCGGCGTCGTCGCGCGGGCTGTACTCGCGCGAGGCGGCGCTGTCGGGCGCGGCGGTGGCGCTGGCGCTGCGGACGATGGGGGCGGCGGCGCTCGTGCCCATCGGCTTCGGCGCGGCGGCGGCGGGCGTGGCCTACCTGACGCAGCGGCGCCGGATCGAGACGACGCGCAAGCACACGCGCGAGGTGCTCGTCGACGGGCGGCGCGCGTGGGACGAGCTGTGGCGCCGCTGGCTCGACGGCAGCTTGACGCGGCCGTCGCGCGACCTCGAGATCGACCTATTGATCGAGAATCTCGCGCTGCGGCTCGTACAATGTGAAGACGAATGAGCAAGCGAAGCGAATGAGCGATTCGATCGAAAGTCTCGAAGAGGCGGTGCGGGCCCTGCCCGAGAACCTGGCGCTGCGCCGGCAGCTCGCCGCCGCGCTCGAGAAGGCGGGCGACGCCGATCGCGCGCTCGCCGAGTACGACGCGATCCTGACGCGCGCCGACGGTGACGCGCCGGCGAACCTGGGGCGCGCGCGCTGCCTCTACGAGGTCGGCCGTCACGCCGAGGCGCTCGAGGCCTACGACGCGGCCGTCGCGCGCGACGTGTCGCTCGCCGATGCGGCGCTCGAGGGCAAGATCCGGCGCGCCAAGGACGATCCGCGCGCGCGCATCCGCCTCGTCGCCGACGGTGGCGAGAAGAAGCCGGCCGAGGAGCCCAAGGTCGAGGCGGGCGAGGTCGAAAAGCCGACCATCACGTTCGCCGACGTCGGCGGGCTCGACGAGCTCAAAGAGAAGGTGCGCCTGCGCGTGCTCTATCCGCTCAAGCGGCCCGATCTGTACAAGGCGTTCGGCAAGAAGGTCGGCGGCGGCCTGCTCCTCTACGGGCCGCCCGGCTGCGGCAAGACGTTCCTCGCGCGCGCCACCGCCGGCGAGGCGGGCATTCACTTCGTCGCCGTCGGCATCGAAGAGGTGCTCGACATGTGGCTCGGGCAGTCGGAGAAGAAGCTGCACGAGCTGTTCCGCACCGCGCGGGCAAAAGCCCCGGCGATCCTGTTTTTCGACGAGGTCGACTCGCTCGGTGGGCGCCGCTCGGGGTTGCGCCACGAGTCGTACCGGACGCTGGTCACGCAGTTCCTCTCCGAGCTCGACGGTGCCAACGGTCAGTCCGAGGGCGTCTTGGTGATCGGCGCGACCAACGCGCCGTGGGACGTCGATCCCGCGTTCCGTCGCCCCGGGCGCTTCGGCGAGGTCTTGTTCGTGCCGCCGCCCGATCTGCGCGCGCGCGTCGAGATCCTGAAGCTCAAGCTCGCGGGCAAGCCGGTGGCGCCCGACGTCGACGTCGCCGAGATCGCGCGCGCCACCGAGCTGTCGTCGGGCGCCGATCTCGACCACGTCGTGCAGTCGGCGATCGAGACCGCGCTCGCCGAGTCGCTGCGCGGCGGCGCGGTGCGAACCATCACCACCGCCGACCTGCGCGCCGCGTCCAAGAAGATCAAGCCGACGACGCTCGAGTGGTTCTCGACCGCGAAGAACTTCGCCACCTACGCCAACGACTCGGGCCAGTTCGACGAAGTGCTCGACTATTTGAAGCGCCACCGCTTGTAGCGTACAAATCAGGCGTGGCCGCCAAGCCGCCAAAACGGCGAATCTCGCCGTTGTACGTGATCGTGCCCGTCGTGCTGGCAGCGGCGGTCGCGCTCGGCGTCTACGGCTTCCGCTACGCGGCGCAGCTCGCCGAAAAGTCGGAGCAGTCGCTCGTCGAGTCGAACCGCGCGCTCGGCGATCAGACCATCGAGCGCATCGACAACTACATCGTCGACTCCGATCGCTCGCTGTTCGAGCTCGTCGACCTCGACCACCTCGCCGACTTCGGCAAGCAGTGGACGTACATCGTGCGCGTGTCGCCGGCGATCGACGCGGCCATCCTGCTCGACGAGAACCTGAAGCCGCTGCCCAACGGCTACGCCACCAAGCAGAAGAGCGTCGATGCCTTTCGCACGCTCTTCATGAACAAGATCCTGCCCGACCTGCGCGTGATGCTCGCGGACGCGCAGATCGAGCACCACGCGCACTGGTTCCGCGAGTACGACGGGCAGCCGTATCTGCTCTCGTACATCAAGAAGTCACACAACGATCGCTTCTACTACGTCGTCCTCAAGGTCTCGCTCGAGTACGTCAAGAACAGCTTGTTCCCGTACATGCTGAATCCGCTGTTCAACAAGGTGCCGTTCTGCGTGCGCGACGAGCACGACCGCATCATCTACGGCGGCGACGTCGGACGGCCGGGGCGCTTCCTCTACGAAGAGCGCTTCCCGACGACGCTCTACCTGTGGAAGCTGCAGATGGCGCCGCCCGACGCGGCGCGCCTGGCGACCGAGGAGCGCGTGCGACGGCGCTCGGAGTTCCTGCTCATCACGATGATGCTCGGGACCATCCTCGCCGGCATCGGCTTTTTGTTCTACGCGACGTGGAAGGAGTCGCGCGCCAATCAGCTCAAGAGCGACTTCATCTCCAACGTGTCGCACGAGCTGAAGACGCCGCTGTCGCTGATTCGCATGTTCGGCGAGCTGTTGGCGATGGGGAAGCTCAAGTCGCCCGAGAAGGGGAAGGAGTACGCCGACATCATCACGCGCGAGGCGGAGCGGTTGTCGCGGCTCATCGACAACGTGCTCGACTTCGCACGCATGGAGCGCGGACCGGTGGCGTACGAGTTCCTGCCCGGGCGGCTCGACGAGGTCGTCGAGCGCTCGCTCGACGTGTATCGTCATCGCCTCGAGCGTGAAGGGTTCCAGCTGACGACGAAGATCGATTCGGATCTGCCGGAGACGATGCTCGACGAGAACGCGATGACGCTCTTGCTCCTCAACCTGCTCGAGAACGCCGTCAAGTACGGGCGCGGCGAGATCGCGGTGTACCTGACGCGGCAGGGCAATCGGCTGCGGCTCGTGGTCGGCGACCAGGGGCCGGGCATCCCGGCCGAAGAGCACAAACGCATCTTCGATCGCTTCTATCGGACGCGGCAGGCGCGCGGCACCAACGTGCGCGGATCGGGCATCGGCTTGTCGCTGGTCAAGCACATCGCCGAGGCGCACGGGGGCACCGTCACCGTCGACAGCGAGCCGGGGCGCGGCGCCGCGTTCATCGTCGACATCCCGCTCGTCGAGCCGAGCCATTCAGAGGCTGCATGAACAAGAGAGTGCTCATCGTCGAGGACGAGCCGGACATCGTGCGCGGGTTGACCGACGCGCTCGAGTTCGAAGGCTTCGACGTGG
The DNA here is from genome assembly GCA_035607415.1 of Polyangia bacterium. Lineage (GTDB taxonomy): Bacteria > Myxococcota_A > Polyangia > Palsa-1104 > Palsa-1104 > JAQBQH01. The sequence continues at coordinate 9,824 of DATNAQ010000169.1, read as the reverse complement.
TGTCGAAGGGATTCGGCAAGGACGGCGTGCGCATCATGCGCGAGCGCGGAGCCGACTGCGTGATCCTCGACTTGATGTTGCCCGACATCAACGGCTACGCGGTGTGCGAGGAGATCCGCGCCTTCAATCCGGTGGTGCCGATCATCATCCTGACGGCGCGCGGGCAGGAGTCGGACAAGATCCGCGGGCTCGACGCCGGCGCCGACGACTACGTCACCAAGCCATTCTCCGTCGCCGAGCTGCTGGCGCGCATCAAGGCGATGTTCCGGCGGCTCGGGCGCGCCGCGCCGGTCGACGAGGAGACGTTCTCGATCGGCGACGCGGTGGTCGACGCCAAGAAGCACGTGCTCGTGCGCGCGCGCAAGAGCTGGCCGCTGACGTTCTACGAGGTCGAGCTGTTGAAGCTGCTCTACGAGCGGCGCGACCAGCCGGTGGCGCGCGACGAGATCCTCGAGAAGATCTGGGGCGTCGACGGGCGCGGGCACAACCGCACCGTCGACAACTTCATCGTCAAGCTACGCAAGATGCTCGAGGACGACGGCAAGGAGCCGCGTCACATCCTGACGGTGTATGGGCACGGCTACAAGTTGGTGCCGTAGCGCGTGACGACGGGGCGGCAGCGCGCCGCCTGGCAGATGTAGAAGGTCAGCTCGGCGTCGATGCGCGCGTTTGCCGTCGGCGCGCGGAAGGGGACCTCGAAGCGCGGTGCCTCGGCGCGCGGGTCGACGGCGTCGGCGCGGCGGTAGAGCTTGCGCGGCAGCTCGACGTGGGTGCCTTGCAGGCTGACGAGGACGGGCGTCTCGGCGCCGAGGCGGAAGCCGGGGCGGGGGAGGATCGACAGGGAGAGCGTCTGCTGCTCGACGGTGCCGACGATCTGAAATTCCGGCTCTTCGGCGCGCACCGACGAGGCGACGAGCGCGAGCCCAAGGCCGAGCGCGAGGGCGCCCCCGACAAGGGCGCGGGCGACGGTGCATTGCCGAGGCGACATCGTGTTTAGTTTCGGCCGGTTCGACTGATTCGTCAATGTTAGGGATGTAGGTGGGCCTACCTCGGGCTTAGAATCACCTTGACACCGCGTGGATGCGCAGGTAGGACATGTCCATACCCTGGGAGTGCTGATGGTAACGCGTGACCGTGAGAGCGAGGGTGGCGACGAGCGGCGTGTCGAGCCGCGCACCGAGACGGCGTTTTTTGCCGTCGAGATCCGCGGCAACGATCTGTACTACCGTCTGGTGCGGAACATCTCGGCGAGCGGCTTCTCGTTCGACGATCGCTTCCCGCTCGAGCGTCCCGGGGATCCGATCCTGATGGAGTTCCCGCTGCCGGGCTCGCGCGAGCCCATCCGCGTCTCGGGCCGCGTGGTCTACGCCCGCCCCGACCGCGGCGTCGGCGTCCGCATCGAGGACGTCGAGAAGGCCCGCTACGCGCAGCTCATGGCGGTCCCCCCGCCCGCGCGCAAGTAACGAGTCGCGCACGCCGCGCGCCGACCCTGGCTTCACCGCGCGCTACTTCACCGACTTCTGAAATCCGTCGAGAAACCCTTTCGCGAACCCCGCGCCGAGCTTCACGGCGCCGCCCGCGGTGCATCCGATCGCCTCGGGGCAGCTCTTGGCCGCGAGCACGCACTCGGCGGTCTTGCTGCTCTCCTCGGTCGTGCCGACCTCGTCGAAGAACTCCGTGCACGAGTTGTCGTCGGACTTGCCCGAGTCGCCGCACAGCTCCGCGAGCCGATCGCAGGCGCGCTTCGGCGCCGGCTTGAGCACCTTCGCGTAGGCGAAGTATCCGCCGACGCCGACGAGGACCGCCACCAAGAGCAGCTTCTTCATCGAGCCCCTCCAGCGAGATCAAACGAGCATCGCCGGCCCAATCTTCCCGTCAACGCAACCGCCGCATCAGGAACGTGGCCGGCGCCACCAGTGCCGCCTTCGAGGCATACGGATCCACAACCGCGCGCGCGTGGTGAAGCACCGTGCCCCGAAGGCGCGGGGGGCGGCTAGCACAGGTGGTGCGCAGCAGGCCCGCCACCTCGTGGCAATGGAAGCGCCCCGACCTCACCGCCAGCGATCGGCGCTCCGCAGGTTCACGATGACGCCCGCAGAGCCCACGAGCTACACGCTACGAGCACGCGCCACGCGCCACGAACCCTCAGCGCAGCGATCCCTCCCGAACCCCCTTCGCCACCATCCCCAGCTTCTCCCACGTCTTCTTCCCCAACCCCACCAACGACCGCATCCTCCCCGCCACGCTCGGCTCGTTCACTTCACCCTTCAGCACCGTCGACGTCGACATCGTCGCCACCGTCACATACTCCCTGAGAAACGCCGGCAGCGAGCTCTCGTGCCCACTCAACAGCGCCATCGACCGCGCCCGCGCCCCCACCGAGCTGTTCCAGTACTGGAAGATGCCCGCGCGAATCGCGCGCGTTCCGTCTTCGGTCCCGCGAAACACCTCGTACAACGCGTCCGCCAGGATCTCCCGCGCGCGCACGAACCGATAGCGCCTCGTTTGATAGCGCGCGAGCGCGCCATCCACCGCCGCACGATCCGCGAGCTCCACCGCGCCCAGCTCCTCTGCGAGGAGCCGCGTGTCATTGAGCGCGATCGTCATTCCCGTCGCCGTCAGCGGATGCGAGCAGCCGGCCGAGTCGCCCACCAGCGCCGCGCCCGGCACCACGCACTCGTCGGTGTAGATGGCGTAGTTCGCGGCGACCTCGATGTCGCCGCCGTCGAGCGCCTTGACCAGCGTCGCCCGCACGCCCTCGGGCAGATGCGGCGCGTACCCTCCGCGAATCCGCGCGATCACCGCCTCCTTGCCCTTGTCCATGTCCTGCGGCAAGTCGATGCACGTGCGCGCGTCCTGCGCGCCGATCGGGTAGACCAGGATCGGCCCCCACGCGCCCAAGAAGATGTGCCCGAAGCCCGGCTGCGGCAGCGGGCACTCTTCGAGCAGCGCCGCCGCGGTGAACGACAACAGCGTCGCGCGCTCGGGCATCTCGATGAGCGCCCGGATCTTCGAGTGGCGCCCGTCGCATGCCAGCACCACCGGCGCGAGCAGCGGCCCCTTGGCCGTCATCACGCCGATCACGCGCTCCTGATCGCGCACCAGATCGACCACGCGCTCGCCGAGCCGCAGCTCGACCCCGGGCCGCTGCAGCATCCGCGCGCGCAGCGTGTCCACCAGATCGTGGTGATCGATCGCGAACCCGAACTTGCGCGATCCCGGGATCTCCTCGTAGGGCAGAAGCGTGATCGGCTGCGTCTCCGACTGCACCACCGCGAAGCCGCGAACGTCGGCGCCGCCGACCTCGTGCAGCGGGCCGAGAAACCCGCGCTCGTCGAGCACGTCGACGCCGTGCGGATGGATCAGCTCGCCGTTGAACCGCGGGTTCCGGCCCGCGCGCGCCTCGAGCACCAGAATCTTGCGGCGCCCGTCGGCCAGCGCCGTGGCCATGGCGCAGCCCGAGAGCCCACCGCCGACGACGATGACGTCGTATCGAGGCGCCGCTACCGTCTCCATGGGATGACGCTAGCATCGCGTTTCGACGATGCGCAACGTGCGAGATCGCACCCACCTTGTGCGTTATAGTGAAGCGAATGGAGAATGCGCCGTCCTATCTGGCGAGCTTCCGCGACCTGCCCTTCGAGCGGCAGATCGGCCTCGCCTACGAGCATCTCGAGAACCTGCGCCAGCTCAACGGCGGCTACATCGCGTCGCCGTACTCGGGCGAGGCTGGCTACGACCGTTACGACGTCTACTGGCTTCGCGACATCATGTACGCGACCTACGCCAACGAGTACCTCGGGCTCTACGACAAGGTGAAGCAGTCGTACGGCGTCGTGCTCACGGTCTTCGAGAAGTTCCACCACAAGATCATCCGCGGCGTGCGCAAGAAGCCCGACCTCGCGCGCGCCAAGGGCGCCGTCGTGCACGCGCGCGTCCATCCGACGACGCTCGAAGAGATCACCGACGAGTGGGGCCATCATCAGCTCGACATCTTCGGGCTGTTCCTCTTCAAGACCGGCGACCTCATGAAGCAGGGCTTCAAGGTCATCCGCTCGAACGAGCACGTGCAGGTCGTCAAGGACATCCTCAGCTACCTGTGGACCGCGCGCTGGGACGCGGAGCCCGACTTCGGGATGTGGGAAGAGGGGCCCGAGGTCCATTCGTCGTCGGTGGGCGCGGTGCTCGCCGGCCTGACGATGTGGCACGACCACGGCTTCTACGACTACAAGTACCGCAACCACATCGACGTCTCGGGGATGATCCCCGTCTCCGAGCGCTTTCTCGAGGACGGCGCGCGCGCGCTGTCGCAGATCCTGCCGCGCGAGTCGGCGTCGCGCCCCTACGATCTGGCGCAGCTGTCGTTGCTGTGGCCCTACAACATCCTGAAGGACCAGTTCGCGCTGCAGGAAGAGATCCTCGAGAACATCGAGACGCACCTCGTGCGCGAGCACGGCGTCATCCGCTATCCGGGCGATCGCTACTTCAACACCAACCAGGCCGAGCCGCATGGGCACGAGGCGGAGTGGCCGATTGGCCTGGTGTGGCTGTCGATCGCGTACTCGAAGCTCACGCTGCAGGCGGCCCGCACCGGGGCGCCGCGGTCGACGATCGACCGCTTCGTCGAGCGCGCCAAGATGCACCTCGAGCACGCCGAGCGCGTGGCCACGCCCGACGGGCGCATCGCCGAGCTCTTCACCGGCGGCAAGGCGAACCACAACCTGCCGCTCGGGTGGGCGCAGTCGCTCTACATCGTCGCCAAGCTGTCGCTGCGGAAGTTATTGTCGGAAGTACGGTAAGTCGAGGCGGGTTGGTTCCGTCACGGACACGTGATGGGGCCGATCGCCAGCCCGCAGAAGTGCAGGCCCGGCGCCATCGTCGACGAGCAGCACTTGTTGATCGACTGGCCGAGCGCGCTCAGCCCCGTGCAGTCGTCGTCGAAGTGGCAAAGGCGCGTCGTCACGGTCGTCGGCGTCTGCGGGTAGTTGGTGCTGAAGTCGCAGGTGCCGGTGCACGACGAGTTGCCGCCGTTGAACATCGGCGCGCCGGCGTCGGGATCGAGGCCGCCGGTGAAGGTGATCATGCCGCAGCAGAACTGCGACTGCGTGCAGTCCTCGGGGCCGTCGCACTTGAGCACGGCGCCGCCGGTGCAGGCGTCGCCGGCGTTGATGCAGGCCGACGTCGGCGTCGTGCCGGCGACGGTGACGCAGCAGTCTTGCCCGACGGCGCAGCTCATGTTGCCGCAGACCACGCCGTTGAGCGACATGTCCGGCGGTAACGCCAGATCCGGCATCGACATGTCGGGGCCGGCGTTGTTGGAGTCGTCGCCGCAGCCGGCGATCCCGAGGCCCATGGCGGATGCAACGCATAGGAAAGCCAAGGTCTGACGCATGGCGCGCATCATAGCGCCCGCCGTTTGGCGTTCGTCAAGCCGCGAAGATGAGGGAGGGAAGTTTACTGCTTCTTGCGACGGAGGAGCTGATTGCCGGGGCCCCACGACAGGATGAGGCTGTCGGCGTCGGCGACGTGGCCCTGGTAGGTGTCGAGGCGGCGCAGCGCGTTGTCACACGGGCTGCGCGCCGCCTTGTAGTCGGTCTCGGTGAGCGAGAGCTTGTCGCCGAAGCGCTGGCCCGAGACGTTGTAGCGCGTGGTCGTCTCGTAGCGCGGCTGGCCGTTGCACACGAAGTTGGTGCCGTCGCCGCGCACGCGCGCGACGGTGCGATCGTAGTAGCCGCTCACGCCGTCGGGGTTCTCGGTGAGGTGCCACTCTTCGCGCTCCGTGCGCTCATCGCCCTCGGCGTCGATCGAGCGCAGCTCCCACACCCAGGTGCCGGCGACGGGCGCCGACGGCTCTTGCGATTGCATCGAGGCCGGCTGCACGTTGCCGCCGACGTCGTTGCCGGCGAGCGGCGTGTGGCCCGCCGAGTCGGTACGGCGCACCAGCGTCTGACCCGCCTCCGGGCCCCAGCGCAGCGCCAGCGTCGCGCCGTGGAGGACGCCGATGTATGCCACCAGGTTGCGCGCGCCGTCGTCGCATGGGCCGGGCTTGGCGTCGAACGCGACTTCGCGCAGGACGATGCGGTCGCCTTCGATGTTGCCGGCGACGCGCACGCGCGTGGTCTTGGTGAAGCCGAGGCGCTGGTTGCAGCGGAACAGCCGCTCGTCGACGGACATCATGGTGACGGCGCGATCGTAGTAGCCCTCGATGTGCGCGCCCTTCTGCGCGAGGTGCCACTCCTCCTGCTCGACGCGCATGTCGCCCTGGTCGTCGGTGGAGCGGAACATCCAGTCCCAGGTGCCGCTGGCGTCGGCGCCGCCGGGGTCGACGGCGCGCGCTTGCGCCACCGCGGTCGTGCGTGCGTGCGGGGCGGTGGCGGCACAGCCCGACGCGACGGTGACGGCGGCGAGAGCAGAAGCCAGAAGGTGACGCTGCATCCAGACCCTCCAGGTGAAACGAGTGTACGCGACCTCGCTTTCATCATATCGCGGGCCTCGTCACGGAGCATCCGAAATTTTCGCGTTCACCTCATGCACGGCAGTAGGTACTTGTCACCGCGTGCGCACATATTGGCGAATCGCTCGGTAAGCGCTGTCACCGACGAGAGAGCCCATTGATCGGCGCGCTTTGGCCTCTTTACGATGGGGGCGTGCGAAGCCTCGTTGTCATGCTCATCCTGATCCTCACGGCGGCGACCGCGCACGGTGGCAACGAGGCGAAGCTGTTCCTCCGGCGCGGCATGGATCTGTATCGCGAAGCGTCGTACGCCGAGTCGGTGGCGATGCTCGAGCACGCGCGGGCGCGCGGTGGGCTCGAGCCCGCCGAGCGCGTCGAGTGCTCGTTCTATCTCGCCGCCGGGTACGTGGCGCTCGGCTCGACGGCGGCGGCGCGGCGCGAGCTGCGCGCGGTGTTGCGCGATGCGCCCGACTACGAGCTGCCGCAGTACACGTCGCCGAAGGTGGCGGCGCTGTTTCGCGAGGTGCGCGAGGAGCTGGAGAACACGCCGCGGCTGAAGCCGCTGCCGCCCGAGCGGCACGGCGACGCGCTGGCGCTGCGCTTCGAGGCGTCGCGCACCGGCGGGCCGGCGTTCGGCGTCGTACAGTGGCGTTGGCGCGGGCAGCAGAGATGGCGCGAGGCGCCGCTGCGGCACGACGGCGAGCTGCTCGTCGCCGACGTCACCGTCGAGCACTCGGGCGCGCTCGAGTATTACGCCGAGGGGCGCGCGCCGGGCGGCGCGCTGGCGGCGGGCTCGGCGACGCAGCCGCTGGAGCTGCCGGTCGTGGTCGGGGCGACGCTGTCGCTGGCGACGGAGCCGCCGCCGCCGTCGCGGGCGCGCAAGCTGTGGTGGCTGTGGACCGGGATCGGTGCCGTCGGCGCGGCCGGGCTCGGCGTGGGCTTGTACTTCGCGCTGCGCCCGCAACCGTCGACGGCCGACGCGGTCTTCGACTTCCAGGTGCATTGATGCGGCGCGCGCTGGCGGTCGGCTTCTTCGCGGCGCTCCTGGGCGTCGCGCCCGGCGGCTGCGGCGGCGACGCGGGCAGCGGCGAGGTGGCGTCGGCGGCGATGGCGCTGACGCCCGGGACGGGGCTGTCGCCGAGCGACGTCGGCGCGGTCGAGATCCTGGTGTTCGACGGCGGCAACGCCAGCTGCGCGCGCGTGATGAGCGGGAGCTCGCCGCTCGACGACGCCGGGCTGGTGCTGGTGGCGCACGCGCTCTTCACCATCGACGGCACACCGAAGCACCTGGCCATCCCCGCCAAGAAGCCGCTCGACTTCTACGCCGAGGCGTTTCGCAGCGCCGCGCCGGGGCGGACGCGCATCGGGCGCGGTTGCGTCTCGGCGACGCTCGGTACTGGCTCGAGCGACGTCAGCATCTCGATCGGCGCGACGGAGTAGGGCGCGGAGGGACGCGTCGGCGCAGACGGACGCGCCGGCTACTTCTTCTCGCCGAACAGGTCGAGCTTGAGCAGCGACTCCTTGTTCGGCGAGACGATGATGCGCCGCTTGGCGACGACACCGAGCTCGCCGTTCTTGAGCGAGACCTGGTGCGCGCCTTCGGCGAGATCGACGGGCGCAAGCGGCGTCACGCCGAGCACGCGGCCGTCGACGGTGACCTCGGCCCACGGCGTGACCGCGACGCGCAGCGTGCCGCGCCCGCGGGCGATGGCGCGCGTGGCCAGCTCGCGCGGGCGCAGATCGACCTCGAGCGTGCGCGGATAGGCCAGCATCGGCGACGAGACCACCACGCGGTGGTGGCCGGGCGAGAGGTGCACGGCGCCGTCGGGGCCGCTGCGCTCGCTGCGCCCGTCGACGACGAAGGTGGCCTGGCCTTCGACCTGCACGCGCAGGATCGCCTCTTGCGACTCCTCGCCGGCAGGGACTAACGCAGTTTGCGGCGGCGGCGCGCCGAGCGGCGGCGAGGCTTCGCCTTTGACGGTCGCGGGCGGCTCCGGCGACGGGATCGACGCGGGCAGCATCGGTGGCACCGACGGGCCGCGCGGCGCCGTCAGCTCGCCCGGCGACGAGGCGGGCGTGAGCGCCTGCGTGTGGCCGAAGCGCGCGGCGCAGCTGCCCGCGTGCGTGGCGGCGAGCGCGAGCGCGGCCGCGGCGCCGACGACGAGCGCGGCGCGACCGGCGAGCGCGCGATGGCGATCGCGCGCCGGCATGACCACGTCGGCGAGCGACAGCGCAGGCACGGCCTTGGGATGGCGCAGCTCGATGATCGGATCGGGGGGCGGCGCCGGCTCGGTCACCGGATCGACGGTCACCGGAGCGACGGCCATCGGCACCGGCGGTGCCGGCAGCGGCTCGGGCTCGGCGCCCGCGTCCGGTTGATCTTCGACGGCGTCGACGATGTCGAGCGCCGGGCCGGTGGTGGTCACCGCCGTCGAGGTGATGATGGCGCGCATCGAGGCCGACGACGGCGGGTTCAGCTTCTCCTCGCCGTGCGGCGGCGTGTGCTCGCGCAGGACCGCGTCCTCAGCCGAGTCACGCGGGCAGAGCTCGTTGAGCAGATCGGCCACGGCCTTGTGCGAGGCGTCGATGCCCTCGGCGATGGCCACCGCTTCGATCGAATTGGCCAGCGCCTCCGCCGACGGCAGGCGGCGATCGCGATCGCGCTGCAGCGCGCGCAGCGCGACGGCGCCGAGGCCGGGCGGCACGCCGCGACGCACGTTCTCCGGCGCCGGCACCTCGGAGGTGAGCACGCGATTGAGGGTCTCGGCGTCGTTGGCGCCGCGGAAGAGCGGGCGCAGCGTCAACAGCTCGTGCAGCACGATGCCGAGGGCGAACACGTCGACGCGGCGGTCGATGCCCTCGCCGCGGATCTGCTCGGGCGCGAGATAGGCGAACTTGCCCTTGATGGTGCCGGTGCGCGTCTGGTGCAGCTGCGACGCCGCCATGGCGATGCCGAAGTCGAGCACCTTGGTCTTGCCGTCGGTGCACAGGAACAGGTTGTGCGGCGTGACGTCGCGATGGACGACGCCGAGCGGCCGCCCCTCGTTGTCGACGGCGGTGTGGGCGTGGTGCAGGCCGCGCGCGGCGTCGGCGACGATGCGCACCGCGGCGCCGAGCGGCAGCTCGACCTTGGCGCGCGCCGCCTGGCGCAGCAGCTCGATGGCCGGCTGGCCGCGCAGGTATTCGAGCGTGATGTAGCACGCGTCGCCGACCTGGCCGGCCTCGATGGTCTCGACGAGGTTCGGGTGGCGCAGCCGCTGGCCGAGGCGCCCTTCGTGGATGAAGAACTGCACGAAGTCGGGGTTGGTCGCGTAGTGCGGCAGGATGCGCTTGATGACGACGAGACGCTGGGCGCGCGCGTCCTCGGCGA
>DATNAQ010000177.1:0-7338 GCA_035607415.1 Polyangia bacterium | reverse complement strand
TGCCCGGGACGCGAATGGCGATTGGCGCCGCAGCGCCATCAAACAGGTCGCTTCGGCGCGCTTCGGCGTGACCACCAACTACCTGGTGAACGCCGAAGAGCTGCAAATCAAAATGGCCCAGGGCGCCAAGCCCGGCGAGGGCGGACAGCTGCCCGGGCACAAGGTCGACGCGGTGATCGCGCGCGTGCGCCACTCGACGCCGGGCGTGACGCTGATTTCGCCGCCGCCGCATCACGACATCTACTCGATCGAAGATCTGGCGCAGCTCATCTTCGACTTGAAGAACGTGAACTCGCGGGCGCGCATCAGCGTCAAGCTGGTCTCGGAGGCCGGCGTCGGCACCGTCGCCGCGGGCGTGGCCAAGGCGCACGCCGACGTCATCTTGATCAGCGGCCACGACGGCGGCACCGGCGCCTCGCCGCTGACGTCGATCCATCACGCGGGCACGCCGTGGGAGCTCGGCCTGGCCGAAGCGCAGCAGGTGCTGGTGATGAACGGCCTGCGCGGGCGCGTGCGCGTGCAGGTCGACGGGCAGCTCAAGACCGGGCGCGACGTGGTGTTCGGCGCGCTGCTCGGTGCCGAGGAGTTCGGCTTCGCGACGGCGCCGCTGGTGGCATCGGGCTGCATCATGATGCGCAAGTGCCACCTCAACACCTGCCCCGTCGGTGTGGCGACGCAGGATCCGGAGCTGCGCGCCAAGTTCGCGGGCAAGCCCGAGCACGTGATCCGCTACTTCTTCTACGTCGCCGAGGAGGCGCGGCGCCTGATGGCGTCGCTCGGGTTCCGCTCCATCGACGAGATGGTGGGCCACGTCGAGTGCATCGTGCCGCGCCCGGCCGAGGCCAATCGGCTGGCCGAGCGCGCGTATCGCAAGACGCGGCGCATCGACTACGCCGAGCTGCTCTATCGGCCCAAGGAAGCGGCGACGGGGCCGCTCCGCTGCGTCGAGGCGCAGGACCACAACCTTCGCGGCGTCGTCGACCATCGCATCATCGCCGAGGCCAAGACGGCGCTCGAGACGGGGGCGCGCGTGGAGATCGCCACCGACGTGCGCAACCGCGACCGCGCGTTCGGCGCGATGCTGTCGGGCGAGATCGCCAAGCGCTTCGGCCACACCGGGCTGCCCGACGACACCATCGTCATCCGCGCGCGCGGATCGGCCGGACAGAGCTTCGGCGCCTGGGCGTCGCCGGGCATGACGCTGCACCTCGCGGGCGACGCCAACGACTACGTCGGCAAGGGGCTGTCCGGCGGCATCCTGGCGATCACGCCGCCCGAGGAGTCGACCTTCCGGCCCGACGAGCAGGTCATCGTCGGCAATACGGTGCTCTACGGCGCCACCAGCGGGCGCGCGTTCTTCCACGGGCGCGCCGGCGAGCGCTTCGCGGTGCGCAACTCGGGCGCCACCACCGTCGTCGAGGGCGTGGGCGATCACGGCTGCGAGTACATGACCGGCGGCACCGTGGTCGTGCTCGGCACCACGGGGCGCAACTTCGCGGCCGGCATGTCGGGCGGCGTGGCCTTCGTCTACGACGAGGACGGGCTCTTCATGCGGCGCTGCAATCCCGAGATGGTCGAGCTCGAGACCGTCGACGGCGACGACGCGACGAAGCTGCGAACGCTCGTCGAGGAGCACGCGACGCGCACCGACAGCAAGAAGGCGGCGGCGCTGATCGCCGATTGGGAGACGACGTTGCGCAAGATGGTGAAGGTGCTGCCGTCGGAGTATCGGCGCGTGATCGCCGAGCAGGCCAAGATGCCGGAGACGGCGGGCCTCGTCGGCGACATCGCACCGCGGCCGTATCAGTCGTGGCGCGATGACGGCGCGGCGCTGGCGGTGAACGATGGGTAAGCTGCGCGGGTTCATCGAGATCTCGCGGCTGTCGCCGTCGGCGCGGCCGATCGCGGAGCGCGTGCGCGACTGGCGCGAGTTCGAGTTGCCGCTGCCCGAGGGCAAGCTGCGCGATCAGGGCGCGCGCTGCATGGACTGCGGAATTCCGTTCTGTCACGACGGCTGCCCGCTCGGGAACCTGATCCCCGACTTCAACGATCACGTCTACGGCGGGCGCTGGGACGCGGCGCTGCGCGCGCTGCACGCGACCAACAATTTCCCCGAGATCACCGGACGGGTCTGCCCGGCGCCGTGCGAGGCGTCGTGCGTGCTCAACCTCGAGAAGGTGCCGGTGACCATCAAGAACATCGAGCGCAGCATCATCGATCGCGCCATGGGCGCCGGTGCGCTGCGGGCGCTGCCGCCGGCGGTGCGCTCGGGGCGGCGCGTGGCCGTCGTCGGCTCGGGGCCGGCGGGGCTGGCGGCGGCGCAGGAGCTGGCGCGCGCGGGGCACGACGTGGTGGTGCTGGAGAAGGCCGATCGCATCGGCGGGCTTCTGCGCTACGGCATCCCCGACTTCAAGCTCGAGAAGGACGTGCTCGATCGGCGGTTGCAGCAGATGCTCGACGAGGGCGTCCTGTTCCGCACCGGCGTCGACGTCGGCGTCGACGTGCGCGGCGACGAGCTGCGCAAAGACTTCGACGCGGTGGTGCTCGCCGGCGGCGCGATGAAGCCGCGCGACCTCGGCGTGCCCGGGCGCGAGCTCGCCGGCGTGCACTTCGCGATGGACTTTCTGACGCAGCAGAACCGGCGCGTGGCCGGGCTGCCCGTCGACGGCGACGACATCCTGGCCACCGGCAAGCGCGTGGTGGTGCTGGGCGGCGGTGACACCGGCTCCGACTGCGTGGGCACGTCGCTCCGGCAAGGCGCGTCGTCGCTGGTGTCGCTCGAGCTGATGCCGCGGCCGCCGGACGAGCGCGCCGAGCGCAATCCGTGGCCACAGTGGCCGCTCGTCTATCGCACCTCGTCGTCGCACCAGGAAGGCGGCGAGCGCGACTTCGCGGTGATGACCCGGCGGCTGGTCGGCGAGAACGGGCGCGTGGTGGCGCTGGAAGCGGTGCGCGTGGAGCTGAAGGGCAAGCCGGGCGAACGTCCGTCGCTGGTCGAGATCGCGGGCAGCGAATTCGACATCCCGTGCGACCTCGTGCTCTTGGCGATGGGCTTCGTCGGGCCGGTCAAAGAGGGCCTGCTCGAGCAGCTCGGCGTGGCGCTCGACGCGCGCGGCAACGTCGCCACCACCGAGGGGCGCACCAGCGTCGACGGCATCTTCGCCGCCGGCGACATGTCCCGCGGCCAATCGCTGGTCGTGTGGGCCATCGCCGAAGGCCGCAAGGTGGCGCGTGCTGTCGACGAGTACCTGGCTACCCGATAGGCGCGTCCCGAAAGATTCACAGGGAGATCTGAGAGATCAGGAATAAAACTGAATGACAGAACGGACCTTTCTGAAGTCCGTTCTATCCCTGATCTCCTTGATCTCCCTGTGAAACTTTTATCCTCGGACCGTGGGTAGATACTTGGGCTTCCAGAATCTGGCGCGCACGTAGTCGCCCGCGCCCTCGCGCTTGACCTTCTTGGTCTGCGCCACGCCGTCGTCGAACGCCTGCTCGATCACGCGCGTGGCCACGCGCACCGACACTTCGTTGAGCTCGTCGGCGGCCGGGTAGACATCGCCGCGCGGCAGACACTTCTCGGCCGTGAAGTCGGCGAGCGCGTACGCAGCGGCGAGCACCATGCCGTCGGTGATCTCGCGCGCCTCGGACAAGATCGCGCCGAAGCCGAGCCCGGGGAAGATGAACGCGTTGTTGCCCTGCCCCACCGTGTAGCTCTTGCCGCGATAGAGCACCGGCGCGAACGGGCTGCCCGTCGCCACGATGGCGCGCCCGTCGGTCCACTCGATCAGCTCCTCGGGCAGCGCCTCGCACGAGCTCGTCGGATTCGACAGCGGGAAAATGATCGGCTGCGCCTTGGCATTGGCCGCCGCCATCGCGCGCACCACCGGCTCCGTGAAGGCGCGCGGCTGCCCCGACAGCCCGAGCAGCGTCGTCGGCCTGGCGAACTCGATGGTCTCGAGCAGCGACGGCACCGGGCCGATCGTCTTCCACCCGGCGATGCGCGACCGATCCTGCGCGTACGGCTTCTTGTAGGGCTCCATCGAGCGATCGGCGGTGAGCAGGCCCTTGGAGTCGATCACCAGCACCGCGGCGCGCGCTTCGTCGGCGCTGAGCCCGTCGCGCACCATGCCCTGGCGAATGGCCCACGCCACGCCGCAGCCGCCGGCGCCGGCGCCGTAGACGACGACGCACTGATCGCGCAGCCGCTCGCCGCGCAGCCGGCAGGCATTGATGAGCCCGGCGAGCGCGACCGCGCCGGTGCCCTGGATGTCGTCGTTGAACGACGGCAGCACCTTGCGGTAGCGGTCGAGCACCGCGAACGCCGAGTCCTTCGCCAGGTCCTCCCACTGGATGACCGCGCGCGGATAGCGCGCCTTGACCGCCTCGACGAACTTGTCGAGGAACTCGAAGTAGGCCTCGCCGCGCATGCGCCGCTGACGCACGCCGAGGTAGAACGGATCCGAGATCAGATCCGTACGATCGGTGCCGACGTCGAGCGCGACCGGCAGCGTGTGGAACGGCGACACGCCGCCACCGACGGTGTACAGCGCGAGCTTGCCGATCGGAATCGCCAGGCCGCCGTAGCCCTGATCGCCGATCCCGAGGATGGCGCTCGCATCGGTGGCGACGATCATGCGCACGTCGTTCCAGGTGAAGTTCTTGATGGCGCGCGCCGCGCGATCGATGTTGAGCGGCGACAGCGACAGCCCGCGCGCCGACTGATAGAGGAAGTTGAACTGCTGCACCGCCTCGCCCACCGTCGGCGTGTAGACGATGGGCAAGAGCTCGGTCAGGTGGCGCTCGAGGAGCGCGTAGAAGAGGATCTCGTTGCGCTCCTGCAGCGCGCGCACGTACTGGTACTTCGCCAGCGGCGACGGCTCGCGGCGGAAGCCGGCGTAGACGCGCTCGAGCTGCTGCTCCATCGAGTTCGTCTGCGGCGGCAACAGCCCGTCGAGACCGAGCGCGACGCGCTCGTCGGGGGTGAACGCGGTTCCCTTATTGGTGAGCACCAGGCGGAGCAGCGCGATGCCGTCGAGATAGACCTCGAGGTACTCGTGCCCGTGCGCGTCGTGCTTGACGTCGAAGTAGTCGCAGACCTTCATGCTGTTCTCCTAGCACGCACCATATAACACAACGCGTCATAAAGAACGATCAGATATGCTGCCGGCGGTGAGCTACTTCGTCGCCGGGATCCTGCGCATCATCCTGCTCGAGGCCTCGGCGGCGCTGCTGGTCTTGACGCGCATCGTGCGCCGCGACGACGCGCGCGGGCAGCGGCGGCTCGATCTCGCCTTCAAGATCGTGGCGGTGCTGGCGCTGTTCTCGTGGACCAACTACGGCGCGCTGCGCGGCGGCGGCGAGCTGGTGCACCGCTGGGAGCAGTACCACTTCTTCTTCGGCTCGAAGTACCTGCCCGAGGTCGGCTACTTCAACCTCTACAAGGCGACGATCCTGGCCGATCGCGAGTCGGCGCGCGCGATCGGCTTCGTGCAGACGACGCGCGACCTGCACACCTTCGACGAGGAGCCGGTCGAGCGCGCGCTCGGCGACGCGGCCGAGGTGCGCGGCGCCTTCTCCGACGCGCGCTGGGAGGCGTTCAAGCGCGACTGGTCGACGCTGGCGCGCGGCAGCGCGAGCTGGGCGCAGGTGATGGACGACCACGGCAACTCGGGATCGCCGGCGTGGGCCATCTTCGCGGCGCCGATCGCGCGCGTGTGCGGCATCGGGCCCGCCGGACAGCGCCTCATGGGCCTCGTCGATCCGCTGCTCATGCTCGTCTTGTTCGTGCTCTTCTTCCGCACCTTCGGCACGCGGCCGACCTGCGTCGCGCTCGTCATCTTCTCGATGATGCCGTTCTGCTTCGACTACCTCGCCGGGAGCCTGTTGCGCTGGGATTGGCTGTTCGCGCTCGGCCTCGCGCTCGTGCTCTGGACGCGCGGACGATGGGCCGGCGCCGGCGTCGCGGTCGGCTACGCGATCGCGTCGAAGCTGTTTCCGCTCTTCTTCGCCGTCGGATTCGGCTTCTGGGCGGCGTGGGAATTCGCGCGCACGCGGACATTCGACAGGCGGCTCTTGCGCTTCGGCGCCGGCGCGGCGGCGGCGATCGCGCTCGCGGTGGCGATCTCGTCGGCGATGTTCGGGCCGCGCGTCTGGAAGGGCTACGAAGAGCGCATCGCCGTCGCCCAGCACGAGCACTTCTACGCGAACCAATATTCGTTCCGCACCGTGTTCCTGCAGGCCGCGTTCTCCACGCCGCGCGAGCTGGCGAACGATTGGATGCTGCCGCGCGAGGTCAAGGCGGCGCGCCCCGAGGTCGACGTCAAATCCTGGCGCGTCTCGTTCCTGCTGTTGCAGCTCGCGCTCACCGCGCTGGTGGCGCTCGGTCTGCGACGGGCCGACGCGATCGAAGGGCTCGCGATCGGGCCGCTTCTCGTCTACGTGTGGCTCGTCGTCAACGCCTACTACTGGAACATGATGATGCTGCCGGCGCTGGTGTGGGCGCTGCGCGTGGAACCCGATCCGAAGAACGGCCGGCTGGCGCCGCTCATCGGGCTGCACGTGCTGCTCATGTGGTTCTACGTCTATCAGCACCTCGGGCACGGCTTCGCCGAAGGCTACTTCGTGGGCGTGATGATGCTGGCGCTGCTCATCCTCTGGGCTGTGGTATCCATGGGGCCGTGGCGCGGGTCTGCTTCACGCCAAACCGGGCCCGACGTTCCGTCACGATGAGCCGCGCCGCGCTGGCGCACGCCGCGCTGCTGCTCGCGCTCGCCGGCTGTGCGACGAAGGCGCCGCCGCCGCCCGTCGATCCGGCGCCCATCGCCGAGCGGCCGGCGCAGCTCGCGCGCCTGCCCGGCGGCATCACGATCGCGTGGGACAGCTTCGGCGATCCCAAGGCGCGCCCGCTCTTGCTCGTCATGGGCCTCGGCCTGCAGATGATCGCGTGGGACGACGACTTCTGCCGGGCGCTCGCCGCGCGCGGCTTCTACGTCGTGCGCTTCGACAACCGCGACGTCGGGCTCTCGACGAATTTCGACGCGTGGGGCGATCCCAATCCGCTCGCCGTCTTCGACGAGCTGCGCAAGAAGCGCCCGGTCACCCCGCCCTATCGCCTCTCCGACATGGCCGACGACGCGGCCGGCCTCCTCGACGTCCTCGGCATCCGCGCCGCGCACGTCGTCGGCGTCTCGATGGGCGGCATGATCGCGCAGGAGCTCGCCATCCGTCATCCCGAGCGCGTGCTCACGCTGACGTCGATCATGTCGACCACCGGCGCGCTCGACGTGCGCGGTCCGTCGTACGAGACGATCGCCTCGTTGCTGGCGCCGTTTCCGC
>DATNAQ010000156.1:0-32380 GCA_035607415.1 Polyangia bacterium | reverse complement strand
CCGTCGACGAGCGCCTGTCCGCGCGCGCTGGCGGCGCATCCGACCGGCGCGGCGTGGACAGCGCCGCCCGACGACGCGGCGCCGGTCGCGGTCACGTTCTCGCTGACCATCGACCCGCAGCATCCCGCGCTCTCGTCGGCGTGGCGGCAACCGCAAGCGGCCCCGCTCACCATCGGCGGCGGCGGCCAGGGCTTGCGCCTCACCGGCGGCGTCAAGACCTTCGCCTCTGACGCGGGCCGTCTCTATCTCGAGCTCTACGTGGTCAACGACGCCGCGAGCGGCCTGCGGGGCGTGACGCTGCAGCCTTCGGTGCCGACCCACGCGAGCGCCTTCTACGACCTCATGGCCGATCCGCTCGGCGCCGCCACCGGCGCTCCTGGCCCGCTCGCGGTCGGCGGGATCGGCCCCGAGGGCGTCTCCGCCCGCATCCGCCTCGCCGTCGACGGCGACGGCAGCGGCGCGCCGATCACCATGACGCTCGCGCTCGCCGGCGCCACGACCGCCCGCGTATCGGCGACGAGCGCGCCGCTCGCGCTGTCGCCCGCGGGCGGCGAAGTCTGGGCGGGGGTGCCCGACGCCGACCGCGTCGCCGTCGTCGACACCGCGAGCGATGCGCGCAGCGCCAGCCTCGCCGTCGCCGGGCGCCCCTCCTCCGTCGCCATCACGCCGGACGGCAAGCTCGTGCTCGTCGCCTGCGCCACCTGCAATCAGCTCGTCGTCGTCGATCGCGCCACGCGCGCGGTCACCCAGATCTTCGGCGAAGCCGAAGGGATCGGCCGCGAGCCGCGCAACGTCGTCGTCGCGCCCGACGGCACGCGCGCCTACGTCAGCGCCTACGTCGGCGACACGGTGACCGTGCTCGAGCGCCGCGGCGACGCCTTCACGGTGACGTCGACGATCCCGACCGGGCGCCGTCCCGTCGGCATGTCGCTGCCACCCGACGGTCGAACCCTGTACGTCGCGCATTTTTTGCCGCACGGCCCCATCGAAGACAACGGCGGCTGGGTCAGCGTCCTCGACACCGACGCGGCCCAGGAGATCGGCACCGCCGAGCTGCGCGACGACGGGAACGTCGCGGAGGCCTCGTGCCTGACGAAGGTGCAGGCGTTCGCCAGCCAGAGCGCGGAGGCGCTGTCGTTCGAGGCCTCACCGACGCAGCTGGCCGGCGTCTTTCTCTCGCCGGGCGGCGGCGAGGGCTGGGTGCCCGCGCTGCGCGTGGCGGGCTTTCCCATCCTCGAGGGCGACGTCTCCGCGCTCGGGTTCCAGTTCGCCACGCTCGGCGCCAATTCGCCGATGATGCTGTTCCCGCTCGACACCCGCGCCCCGCGCGCCGCCGCGTTCCGACGCGCCTCCAGCGTCATCGACATCACCGACCGCGACGCGAGCTTCCTCGCCTGCTACCCGGGGCTCGACGACGTCGAGGCGGTGCGCGCCGAGCCGGGCGCCAGCGAGAACGAGCTCGAGTACGCCGGGGTCACGATTCCCTCGCAAGCCACGATGCTCTCGGAGTCGGGCGCCTCCCGCTTCGTCGGCTGGACGCGCGGCGGCCGGCGTGCGCTCGTGCTCAGCTATCTCGCCGACGAGCTCGTGGTGCTCGACGCCGCGTCGCACTCGCCGACCACGCGCCGCCACTTCACGCTCGCCGGCTCCAATCCGACCGGCATCGTCGTCACGCCCGACGGAACCAAGGGCTACGTCAGCTACGAGAACTCGCCGTTCGTGAGCGTGCTCGATCTGTCGGCCTACGCCGTCGACGGCGCGCTTCCCGAGCCGGCGATCGTGCCCTACCGCCTCGATCCCGGCGCGCCCGCCGGACAGGGCGCCGCCATCATCACGTTCCTCATGCTCGTGCGCGGCGTCGACGGTGTGCCCGATCTGCCGCCGGTGACGGAGACCGCCGAGGTCGCGCTCGTCGACGCCGATCCGATGGACCCGACGCTGCGGCGCGGCCGCATCCTGTTCACCTCGTCGAACCCCGACAAGTATCCGACGCTCACTGGCAGCCGCGAGGCGGCGTGCGCCGCCTGCCATCCCAACGGCGGCAACGACGGCAGCGCCTGGTCGACGATGGAGGGCGAGCGCCGCACCCTCGGTCTGTGGGGCGGCGTCGGCACGCGCGGCTGGCTGCACGCCTCGGCCACGCATCGCAGCGCCGTCGACTTCGCCACGTCGATCGTCAAGGAGCGGCTCGGCGGCAGCGGCCTCGACGACAGCGACGTGGCGGCGCTGTCCTCGTATCTGGCGCGCGGCATCCCGATCGTGCAGCGCCCGGCGACCGACGCGGCGTTGGTGGCGCGCGGCAAGACGCTCTTCGACGCGCACTGCCTCGGCTGTCACGCCGGGCCGGACGGCGGCGGCGGGAACGCGGACGCCGCCGACCCGTACGGAGGCGGCGCCGCCGGCGGTCCGTCGCTAACCAACGTCGGCAGCGCCACCGACTGGGCGCACGTGACGCTCGGCGAGGCCTATACGCACCTGTTTCCCCCGACGGCCCGCGACGTCTTGAACCTGCTCCGTGGCGACCGCGATCTCGGCGACGGCGACGCCGTGCAACAGACGCTGATGTTCGACCCGCGGCCCAATCGCCAGCGCGGCTCGTTCAAGCCGGCCACGCTCGTCGACGTCTGGGAAAACGGCGTCTTCCTGCACGACGCGCGCTTCACCTCGCTCGACGACGTCGTCGCGTACTTCGACACGCAGCTCGGACTCGGCCTCGGCGCAGACGACCAACGCGCGCTCGTCGAGTACCTCAAGTCCCGCTAAGGAGAGCCCATGCGCATGATCATCTTCGGAATCGTGGTCGCCCTCGCCGGATGCAGCTCCACCACGACGGGCGCGCCGGACGGCGGCGCGCCGGCGGCCGACCTCGCGACGAGCGGCGGAAGCGGCGGCAACAGCGCGGCCGATCTCGGCAAGGCGACGTCGACGATCACGATCGTCGTGCCGTCCGACTTCACGGGCACGCCGCGCCAGCTGCTCGTCGCCGCCTTCGACCAGTTCCCGGTCACCGGACCGCCGGCGGGCGTGCTCTACCAGGGCACACCGACGATCACCGCCGGCGCGACGTTGCACCTCGCTGCCGACGCGAGCGGCTTGAGCGGCATGAAATACGTCCTCGCGGTCCTCTACATGCAAGGCGGCGGGCAGTTCTCGCCGGTGCCCGGCGTCGACTATGCGTCCGCACCCGCGACGATCGACTTCGGCGGCCAGGCGATGGATCTGGGCACGCTGACGCTCACGCTCGTGCCCGCCGCCGACGGCGGTCCCTGAGCCGGCCGCAGTGCCGACAAGGCCGCGGTGCGGACAATCGTTCGCGCGGCATCACGCGATTGTGCTCCGGCGATCGCGGCATCACAACTCTCCGCGATGCGAATCTCGATCCTCTGTGTACTCGCCGCGCTCGCCGGCTGCGCACACCAAGCGCCGCCACGCCTGCCGCCACCACCGGTCTTCGACACGCCCGCGCTCGTCTTCAATCCGCCGCCCCGCGCCCTCTATCGCTTCGTCGGCCGCGTCCGCGGGATCGCCCGCACGAGCGACTTCGTCGCCGCCGCGCGCGACGCCAACGACGATCTGCGCTGGAAGGCGCACCTGCTCGGCGCCGATCTGGTGCGCATCGACTACGTCGGCGTGCCGCGCGAGCACGGACGCGGCGCGCAGGTCCTGCTCGCCGGCCGCGCCTACAAAGCGATCCCGCATCCGTGAGCGGTCTCTGGGACTGTTCCCGGGACGGTCCCGGAACAGGAAAAGCGCCGTGCAGCGCGCTTGGCACTGCACGGCGGATGTAGACCTCTGCGGAGAAGATCGGAGTGGCAGGATCGCTCAGGGGCTGGTCGTGCAGGGGCCGCAGGTGCCGTACGATTGATTGCAGCCTTTCGACGTATCCGGACAGGTCGCGCTGTCGCCGCAGACCAGGCTGCCCGTGCCATGGCCGCCGCAAAGGATGTCGTACGACTGGATGCACGCCGTCCCGGAGATTCCGCCCACGACGCCGTTGAGCGAATCGTCGGCGAGCACGCGCACGGTCTGCTTGTTCAGGGTCAGCTTCTTCTTCATTGGGTCCTCCAATAGATGTTCCGCTCCATGCGGAACGGCTGCGCTCCCTGCAGGCGACGTGCCGTCGAGACTCGCGCTGCTCAGGCGGCCCCGACGGTGGCGATGCGCTTTTTGGCGCGCGCGATGCGCCCTTCGTAGATGCGCTCGAGGAAGTCGTAGAGCACGCGCTCCTGCGCACGCGCCGAGGCGCTCAGCATGCGGTTGGCGTGCATGTGCACGTAGCTTCCGGCCAGCTCCACGAGCCCCGCGGAGGAGGCTCGCGCATCGATGCGTCGTTGCAGCTGCGGCACGACCTGGCGCAGCCGGCACGAGCGCTGCGCCAGCGCCTCGAGCGGCGACCGCCACGGGCTCGACGAATCATGGTCGGGATCGAGCAGCTTCGCCAGCGCGAGCCGTTCCTTGCGAAACCGATCGCCGACCTGCTTGGCGAGCACCGACTCCGACGAATATTCGCGCCCGAGGCCGATGCGCGAGGCGCGCATGAGCTCGTGACGCTGCTCGAGGGACAGCCCGAGATCGACGAGCAGCTGGTCGATCCCGCGCAGCGTGAGCCGCCAGCGCGCGCCGTCGTCCCGCGACACCTCGGACAAGATCGACGACACCGCGGCGCTGTCGATGCAAAAGATCTCTTCGGAGAGCGGCACGATCTCGTCGCCGCCGTAGCGCTCGAGCTCGCGCTCGTAGGTGTCGAGCTGCATCTTGCGCAGGGTGCCGTCGGCCAGCGCGGCGGCGGCGCAGCGCTCGAGCGCGGGCAGCACCTCGGCGCGCAGTCGATCGGGCGCACCGTGCAGACGAAGCCGCAGGTGCCAATCCGGGTCGCCGTAGCGCAGGAAGAACCAGCGGTCGACGGCGCCGCTCGCCTGGTGCTCGCGCAGAAGCGGTGCCAGGCGCTCGAGCAACAGCACGTCGACCGACACGACACCCGTGTACAGCTTGGCGTAGAGCCATTCCGAGCCGGGCAGGAAGGAGCGCTGCAGACGGGGAGCCGTCGCCGGCGACGGAGGCTCGGACGCGCGGCTCGTCACCGCGGTCGACTCCGGAACGTTGCGCGCCAGACAGGGGAAGACCAGCTCGTGCACGAAGGCGCCCTCGGGCCCTCGAGCGCAGGCCGCTTCGCCGGCGCCGAAGAGCTCGGTCAACAGGCAGCTATGACGATCCTTGACGAGCTGCACGAAGGTCTCCACCGACAGCACGTTGTCGAGATCGACGGGCAGCACGTTGTCGCCGTCGACCACGGCCACCCAGCGCGGGAGCCGGCGCTCGCGGCGCAGGGTCTGCGCCGCCAGGAACGCGGAGTCGCCATCCTCTGCCGCCAGTGACTTCAGCTCGGGCTCCGACAGGCGCCAACGCGCGAGCGACAAGACCACGCGCCCCATGCGCACGCGCGGCAAAAAGCTCGCCGCCTCGAGCGCGCCCCAACCGAAGCCGAGGCCGGGCACCTCCTGGTTCTGCAGCGC
Source organism: Polyangia bacterium (assembly GCA_035607415.1). GTDB lineage: Bacteria > Myxococcota_A > Polyangia > Palsa-1104 > Palsa-1104 > JAQBQH01. The sequence goes on along the minus strand of DATNAQ010000156.1, from coordinate 26,867 downwards.
GCCGAGGAAGTGATAGACGCCGAGGTTCCGCGGCGACGAGAAATTGTGCGCCGAGCTCAGCCGCGGAATCACCTCGCGGTCGAGGCGGCGCGAACGCAGGACGATGCGATCGCCACGCACCGAGACCATGAGATCGTCGACGCCGAGCCGCCGGTCGCTCGGAGCGCCGGAGCGGCCGAGGAGCTCGATCTCCCACGCGCGCAGCGTGGGCCGCAGGATGACGTTGCCGAGCCGCCCGTTGGGAAGATGGGCAATCTCGGCGAAGACGGCGTCGGGGCGACGGCGCTCTTCGTCGGCGACGTACTCGCGGGTGCGGCGCTCGAGCTCCGCGTCGCCGTGACAGAAGCGCCCGATCATCGACGCGCCGCAGGGGCCGGAGGCGCCGTGGATCCACAGGCGAAAGTCATTGCGCGCGATCGCCTCGTCCGACGCGGCGGCGATGGTCGCGGTGGCCTGGAAGCTGTCGGGCAGCCGAGCCGTGCCGGTCCGCAGATGCTCGCCGATTCGCTCCAGGCTCTGCAGGTCGTCGTTGGTGAGCACGATCTCGTCGGCCCCCGCGCGCGTCGCCTCTTCGTACTTCTTGAAGAGAATGCGGAAGAACGGACCGCTCAGCTCTTGAGCGACCTGATTGCCGGCGAACATCAGCCCCGCGAGCAGCGGCGCATCCGCCGCCGGCGACGAAGAGCGCTCGAAGCCGATGCCGGTCTCTTCGTCGAGAACCTCGACGAGCGGGACCTCACGCTGTTCGTAGCGCTCCCTGAAGCGCTCACGAAAGCGCGACAGCGCCGGCGACGTGCGGCTGGTGTTGATGCGCCACAAAAGAGACAGCCCGCGCTCGAGCTCGGCGCGCACCTCGGCGCCGATGGTGACCTCGGGGGCCGACTTGAACAGATCGATCTGAAACAGCCGCGACGGCTCGGTCGCCACCGGCAGCTCGGCCAGCCGCGCGGCCAGCGACTGATAGCGCGCCGGCTCGGCCCCCAGCGGATCGCGATCGAGCGCGCGCAGCGCCTCCTCCGCGTCGGCGAGGATGCGCGCCACGTGCGCGGCGCCCTCGTGGGCCGGCGCCAGGCGCTCGAGCTGTGCGCGCAGCCCGCTCAACGGCTCGGCGCCGGTAACTTGCGGCTCCAGGTCGGCGACGAGGATCTGACTGGCGACCAGCTCCTCGACATAGGCGTCGGCATCCGCGCGCGTGATCTCTTCGTCGACGAGCGCGGCCGCCAGCGTCTCCAGCGTTGCGCCGGCTCGGGCGCGAGCCAGGGTCGCCTCGAGGTATGGGGTCGGATCGACGGCCATCAGCCGATAGGAGCGCCGTCCTTTGTCGCGCTGGCTCTCGACCCAACGCACGCGGTTGGCGGTGCGATACAAGCTGTCGTTGACGCGGAACCCGAGCAGCGGCCGAAGCGCGCCATCGGCGACGAGATGATCGGTCAGCGACAGGAGCAGCTCGTTGTCGAGGCGCGCGTGGCGGCGATAGCCCTCGAGGCCGCCCAGGCGCAGGCGCGTGCGTTCGCCGTGCGGCGCCACCGTGCAGCCGGCGAAGAGGCCGAACGGCGTGGAGCGCGCGGCCATGCGCGCGAGGTAACGCACCAGCGTGCGCTCCACTTTTCGTCCGCGCTCGGTGTCCGGCCGCTCGAGCCACACCGGCATGCTCTCGTCGAGCGAGGGCGAGGCGATGAAGAGCGCTTCGCGCACCTCGGGGCGCAGCACCAGCGAGCGGAGCCGTTCGCGCAGGGTCGCGCGATCCTGCGCCAGCGCCGCCGCGAGCGCGGCCGTATCGCCGGTGCAAGCGGCAGCCTGTAGATCTGCGCCGAAGCTCGAGAGCGTGTGGAACGGGAGCAGCGGCGTGCGCAACACCGAGAACGACGCGGTTTCGAACGGCAGATCACGAGCGCTCATCGTGTGACTCCACGGACCGAAGCGGCCAGGATGCGATCCCACGTGGGCGTGGCACCGAGACCGGAAAGGAGGACCAGCGCAATGCCGGACGAGCCGGTGAGGAAGGAGCCGTCGTCGATCCAGGCTCCCTGCGCCGTGCCGCTCAGCGGCGTCGAGCCCCAGGACCGATAGCCGGTCGGCGCGTCGGCGCGGAACGCGTCGAGCGCATGGCGATACCAGCGTTGCGCAGCCTCGGCGAAGATCGGCTCCTCGCTCGCGTGCCAGAGACGATGGAACAAGAGCGCCAGCCCGGCCGAGCCGTGACAAATGCCGGCGTCGAACGAGCCGCCTTCGTCGGGCCGGCGAGCCGCCGCGGCACGGCCCACCTCGATCGCGAGCGTGCGCCACGCCGGCTCGTCGACGGCATCGGCGACGGCCAACAGCGCGGCGGCGATGCCGGGATCGCCGTAGCACCAGGCCGTCCGCGCCGGCGCTGCCGCCTCTCCGTCGCTTTCCCAGCTGGGAAACGCCGAGAGCGGACTGTCGAGGCGACGCGACAGCATCCAGCGCACGGCACCGTCGAGCAGCCGGCGCGCGCGCGCGACCTCCACGCCGGCGGCGACGGCGCCGGCGAGCACGACCAGCACCGCGGGCACTCCGTGCGCGACGCCCAGGTTGAAGTATCCCCCGGGATACTTCTCGCCGTAGGGCGGCCCCATCCATTCCGGGCGCGTCCGCCAGCTGAGCCCGTCGTGGCGCGGCATCGAAGTCTCGTCGAGGCGCTCGATCACACGCGCCAGGCAGGCGCGCCCGAGCGGACGCTCGACGCGCTCGAGGGCGTAGACGCCCATGCCGGTGAGACCCCGGATGAGATCGTAGTCCCTGTCCCAGGGTGAGCGTCCCAGGTACACATGGAGCAGCTCGTCGACCTCCCGATTGCAATCGTCCTCGTCGTTGACGGTGGGGTTGAGATGCTCGCTCACCCACGCCACGCCGGTGAAGCCGCCGAAGAGCGCTGCCCGCATCGGATGCGCCGAGATGTGATCGACCGCGCGCTCGAGCTCGCTCGCGGCCCAACGCGCGTGGGTCGCATCGGGGACGGCGCGAGCCAGAACGCCGAAGAAGAGCGCGCGACCGAACCAACCTTCGTGGCGCGTCGGCGGATCGAGCGGCTCTGCTTGTGCCGCCAGCGAGCGCGCGACCGCGTCGACGACGAGGCGCGCCCGATCGGCGAGCTCGCCGGTCAAAAGGGGCCTCCATTGGGCATCGCTCATGTGCTCCTCCGGCGCCGAGCAGCTAGCAACGGATATGCCAGCCACGCGCGATCGCGCGTCCTCGCGACCTCGCGAGACTGGCGCGGATCTCGCTAAGGGCACACGCGATGCGAAGACGGCTGACGGTGATCGTGCTTTTGACCGGCGTGATGCTGGGCGCGATCCTATTGATCGCGCACGGCGCGGCGCGCCGGGCCAAGCCTCGCGCAGAGAGAGCGCGCGCGGCGAGCGCCCCGGCGGCCCCGGCGGCGGTGACTGCGCGCGGTGAGGCGGGCGACGGCTTCCTTGGCGTGATCCTGCCCCATCAAGTGATCGAGCTGGCCCCGCGCAGTCCCACGCGCGTCGATCGAGTGCTGGTGGGCCTCGGCGACGACGTCAAGCGCGGGCAGCTGCTGGCGGTGTTGGACTGTCGCTCGCTGTCGTCGGATCTGGCGTCGGCGCGTGCCTCGATGCAAGAGGCGCAGGCGCAGCAGCGCAAGGACAGCCTCGAAGTCGACTATGCGCGCTATCGACGCGAGCAGCGCGAGCTCGGCGCGCGCGAGATCGCCCACGGTCTGGCCGCCGTCTCCCCGTCGGAGCTGCGGCTGGCGGCGCATCAGGCGGACCTGGCCGAGCGCGACCTCGACGTCGGCCGCGCGACCTTGAGCGGGCGTCGTGCGCGCGTGAGCGACCTCGAGCGCCAGGAGCAGGAGTGCTCGTTGCGCGCGCCCTTCGACGGACGAGTGACCGCGAGCTACGTCGAAGCGGGCGGATTGGCCTCGGCGAGCCTGCCGGTGTTGCGCGTCATCGACGACGAGCGGCGCCGGGTCCGCTTCGCCATCGACGAGGCGGCCGCGGCCGGCGTCACCGTCGGCACGCGGCTGCGCGTGCGAGCGGGCGCCATCGAGCGTGACGGCGAGGTCGAGAAGATCTCGCCGGAGCTCGACACCGCCTCGGGGACGGTGCTCGCCGAAGGACGGCTGGCGCAGCTCGACAGCGACGAGGCGCTGCGGGTGGGCAGTGTCGTGCGCGTGACCCTGGGGGCACCATGAGCGCGCGCCCCGAGTCGATCTTTCGCGCCGAAGCGGTCGAGCACCACGAGCGTCAGCGTGGGCGGACGGCGGGCCCGCTCGACCTCGGTCCGCGCTGGCTGCGGAGGACCTACCTCGTGGTGATGGGCACCGTCCTCGGGGCGCTGGTCTTCGCCGCGTTCGCATCGGTCAACGAGTACGCGACCGGTCCGGCCTTCGTCCGGCTCACCGGTCAAGTCGACGTGCGCGCACAGTCGGGCGGCGTCGTCGACGAAGTGCTGGTGCGCCCCGGCGACCACGTTCGCGCCGGCGCCCTCCTCGTGCGCTTCCATGCCGCCGAAGAAGCGGTCGAGCTCGAGCGCGTCCAGCACGAGTACGACGGACAGCTGCTCAGGATGTTGCGCGATCCCTCCGATCAGATCGCGCGGCAACAGTTGGCGCAGCTGCGCGCCGAGCGCGACGCCGCGCACGCCCGCATGGCCGATCGCTCGCTCGTCGCCCCCGGCGACGGCGTGGTCAACGATCTGCGCGTCCACCCGGGACAGTCGGTGGCGCCCGGCGATCGCATCGCCTCGCTCATCACGCCGGCGAGCCGCTACGAGGTGGTGGCGTTGCTGCCCGGATCGTCGCGGCCGCAGCTGCGCGTGGGCGGCGCGCTGCGCATCGAGATGCGCGGCTATCGAGCAGCGTTTCAAGACGTGACGATTCAATCGGTGAGCAACGCCGTGATCGCTCCGGCGGAGGCACGGCGGTACCTCGGCGAGATCGTCGACGCCGTGCATCTCGACGGGCCGCAGACCCTGGTGACGGCGCGGCTGCCCGCCGACCGGTTCGAAGCCGACGGTCAGCTCTTCGAGCTCTACGAAGGAATGATCGCCACCGCGTCGGCACGGCTGCGCCGGCGGAGCTTGTTGGCGACCTTTGCGCCCTTTTTGCGCGACCGGGTGACCCATGGCGACTGACTCCGCCGATCTCGACTCTTCCAGCTTTGCCGAGCGCTATCCCGCGTTCGCGCGTCTGGTCCTGCGCGACGAGATTCCGTTCGTGCCGCAGATGACCTCCACCGATTGCGGCGCGGCCTGTCTGGCCATGGTCCTCGCCCACTTCGGCAGATCGGTCCGCATCGACGAGCTGCGCGAGGCCACCGGCGCGCGACGCGACGGCACCAACGCGCGCGCCATCCTCGACGCCGGCCGCCGTCACGGCCTGCAGGGACGTGGGCTGCGGGTCGAGGTCGACGCGCTCGACTGCCTCGACGGCACCGCCGCCATCCTGCACTGGAACCTCGAGCACTTCGTCGTGCTCGAGCGCGTGCGCAAGCACGGCATCGACGTGGTCGACCCGGCCAGCGGGCGCCGCTTCGTCTCCTTCGACGAGGTGCGCCGCTCGTTCACCGGCATCGCGCTGGTGCTCGAGCCGGCGCCCGATTTCGTCGCCACGCCCAAGGAGAAGGGCATTCTGTGGAGCTACACGCAGGCGGTGTTGCGCCAGACGCGCCTTCTGCCCCGCATCCTCTGGATGACCGCGTTCGTGCAGCTCTTCGGGCTGGCCGTTCCCCTCTTGACGGGCGCCATCGTCGACGGAGTGATCCCGCGCAGCGATTCGCATCTCTTGACGGTGCTGCTGGTCGCGTCGCTCTCGGTGATGGTGTTTCAGCTGCTGGCGTCGCTGGTGCGCGGCCACCTCCTACTCCACCTGCGGACGGCGCTCGATTCGCGGCTCACGCTGGGATTCTTCGAGCATCTGGTGCGGCTGCCCTATCAGTACTTTCAGCTGCGCTCGACGGGCGATCTGCTGATGCGGCTCAACAGCAACTCGTCCGTCCGCGAGATTCTCACCAGCACCATCTTGTCGGGTCTGCTCGATGGATCGATGGTCTGCTTCTACCTCATCCTGCTGCTCTGGCTGAGCCCGCCGCTGGCGGGGGTGGTGTTGGCGCTGGCCGTCGTCGAGATCGCGCTCTTCTTGGGCACGCGACGGCTGCGACGGGAGCTGTCGCTGCGCAGCCTGGAGGCGCAGGCGCGCTCGAGAAACGAGCAGATCCAGATCGTCAACGGCATGGAGACGCTCAAAGCCCTGGGCAGCGAGCAGCGCGCGGTCGATCGCTGGTCCAGCCTGTTCGTCGACGAGCTCAATGCCTCGTTGGCCAGTGGACGTCTCGACGCCTGGTTGAACTCGCTCTTCGGCGCGATGCGCATGATCGGTCCCGTCTTGGTGCTGGTCTTCGGCGCCTGGCAGGTGTTGGCGGGACGCATCTCGCTCGGCGAGATGCTGGCGCTCAATGCCACCGCGGTCGGCCTGCTCACGCCGCTGTCGACGCTGGTCGGCAACGCGACCCAGCTGCAGCTGCTCGAGAGCTACGCCCAGCGCATCGAGGACGTCCTGCGCGCCGAGGCCGAAGAGGACGACACGGCCGCGCGGCGCCCGCATGCGCTGCGCGGCGCCGTCGAGCTCGACAATGTGCGCTTCGCGTACGGTCCCGGCAGCCCCGAGGTGGTGCGCGGCGTGTCGGTGCGCATCGAGCCGGGACAACACGTCGCCATCGTCGGGCGCTCGGGCGCGGGGAAGTCCACGCTGGCCGGGCTGCTCATCGGGCTGTACCGGCCGCAGGTGGGCTCGGTGCGCTTCGACGGCGTGAAGCTCGAAGAGCTGGCGCTGCGGCCGCTGCGCTCGCAGGTGGGCGTCGTGACCCAGCAGGCCTTCTTGTTCGGCGCGTCGGTGCGCGACAACATCCTGCTCGGACGCGACGATCTCGAGCTCGACGACGTGCGCGCCGCGGCGCGGCTGGCCGGCATCGATCACCAAATCGAAAGCTGGCCGATGGGCTACGACACCTTGATCTCCGACGCCGGCGCCTCGCTCTCGGGCGGGCAACGGCAGCGCATCGCGCTGGCGCGCGCCTTGGTGGCGCGTCCGGCGCTCGTCCTGCTCGACGAAGCGACGAGCGCGCTCGACGCGCTCACCGAGCGTGACGTCCAGGCGGCGCTCGACGGGCTCCGCTGCACGCGCATCGTGATCGCGCACCGACTGAGCACCATCGTAAACGCCGATCTGATCCTCGTTCTCGACGACGGCGCGCTCGTCGAGCAGGGCACCCACTCCGAGCTGCTCCTGCGCGGTGGGGCCTACGCGCGGCTGGTGGCCAGCCAGCTCGGCTCGAACCCACGCGACGCGACATGCTAGATTCGCCCGCGTGCGGACGCGGAAGCTCCTCCTCTCGCTGAGCGGCGTGGCGGCCCTGGTGGCGCTGTGGTCGCTGGCCGTCGCGCTGCACCGCACGACGATCCTTCCCGGGCCGTTCAAGGTGCTCGCCGGCGTCGTCGACCTGGCGCGCCGCGGGCTGCTCGTGCGTCACGTGGTCGCCTCCTTGTTCCGGGTGACCTGGGGCTACGTGCTCGCGGTCGTGGTCGGCATCCCGGTCGGGCTCTGCCTCGGCTGGTGGCGGCGCGCGCATCGCGCGGTCGACCCGTTCCTGCAGATCCTGCGGCCGATCTCGCCGCTGGCCTGGATCCCGATCTCGATCCTGTGGTTCGGCGTCGGCGATCGCGCGGCGGTGTTCATCATCTTTCTCGGCGCGGTCCTGCCCATCATCGTCTCCGCGACCAACGCGGTGGCCGCGGTCCCGTCGGTGCATCTGCGCGCGGCGCGAAACTTCGGCCTCAGCTCGCGCGAGGTGTTGGTGCGCGTGATCTTCCCGTCGGTGCTGCCGCAGCTCATCGTCGGCATGCGGCTCGCGCTCGGGGTCGCCTGGCTGGTCGTGGTCGCCGCCGAGATGATCGCGGTGAGCTCCGGCCTCGGCTTCCTCATCGTCGACGCGCGCAACGCCGGCAATCGCTACGACCTGGTGGTCGCCGGCATGGTGCTGATCGGCGTCATCGGCTTGTGCCTCGACGCCGGCATGCGCCGCTTGGAGCGCGCCTGATGGTGGCAGCCGCCGCGCCGACGGCTGCGCCGGTCAAGATCGGCCTCCGCGGCGTGCAGATGCGCTACGGCGCCGTCGAGGTGCTGCGCGACGTGAGCCTCGACGTGCGCGAGGGCGAGCTGGTCTGCCTGCTCGGCCCGTCGGGCTGCGGCAAGTCGACGCTGCTCAACATCGTCGGCGGCTTCCTCGAGCCCTCGGGCGGCGAGGTGCGCATCGACGGCGAGCCGGTGCGCGGCCCCGATCCGCGCCGCATCTTCGTGTTCCAGGAGCGCGGCGTGTTTCCCTGGCTCACCGTCGAGGGCAACATCGCCTTCGGCCTGTCGAAGCTCGCTGCCGCCGAGCGCGCGCAGATCGTCGCCCACTACGTCGAGCTCGTGGGCCTCGAGGGGTTCGAGCGCGCCTTCCCCGACGAGCTCTCGGGCGGCATGAAGCAGCGCGTGGAGGTCGCGCGCGCGCTCGCGGTCAAGCCCGACGTGCTCTACCTCGACGAGCCGTTCGGCGCGCTCGACTCGATCACCCGTCTGCAGATGCGCAGCGAGCTCCTCCGCATCCTCCAGGCCGAGAAGAAGACGATCCTCTTCGTCACCCACGACATCGACGAGTCGGTGCAGCTCGCCGACCGCGTCGTGGTGATGTCGACGCGACCGGCGACGGTGCGGCGGATCGTCGAGATCGATCTGGCGCATCCGCGCGATCTCTCGTCGCGCCGCTATCTCGAGCTGCGCGACTCGATCCTCGAGGAGATCGGGCTGGCTCACAAAATCTGATATGCGCGCGCGGATCGAATCGATCGTCCTGCCGCTCCTCGTCGGCGTCCTCGTCGTCGCGCTGTGGTCGGCGTCGGTGCGCTGGACCGGGACCAAGGTGTTCCCGTCGCCGCTGCAGGTCGTGCGCGGCCTGGGCGAGCTCTGGCGGCGCGGACTGCTGCTGCCCTACCTCGGCGATTCGCTCGTGCGCGTGGCGGTCGGGTACGGCGCGGCGGTCGCGCTCGGCGTGCCGCTCGGGCTGTGGCTCGGCTGGTCGCGCAACCTGGCGACGGCGGTGAACCCGGTGATCCAGCTGCTGCGGCCGATCTCGCCGATCGCCTGGATCCCCGTCGCCATCGTCCTGTTCGGCATCGGCAACCTGGCGCCCATCTTCCTCGTCTTCCTCGGCGCGCTCTTCCCCATCGTGGTGACCACGCAGAACGGCGTCGGCGCGGTGCCGCCGATGTACCTGCGCGCGGCGCGCAACTTCGGGCTGTCGTCGGGGCAGATGGTGCGGCGCGTGCTCTTGCCGGCGGCGCTGCCGCAGATCCTCTCGGGCCTGCGGATCGCGCTCGGAATCGCCTGGCTCGTCGTCGTCGCCGCCGAGATGATCGCCGTCGACTCGGGGCTCGGCTACCTCATCATCGACGCGCGCAACGCCGGCAAGCGCTACGACCTCGTCGTCGCCGGCATGCTGCTCATCGGGGCGACCGGTCTCGTGCTCGATTTCGCCGCGCGCCGCTGCGAGCGGCTGCGCGCGCTTCGCTGGGGCTTCCGCGCCGACTAGAGCGCTTTGGCGTGCTAGTTTCGTGCGCATGAAGCGCATCTCGTTCTGGCTCCTCCTGTGGACCGCGGCGATCTCGGGGCTGCATGCCTGGCTCAACGTGAGCTGGGCGGAAGTGCTCAACGACCGGCTGCCGCCCGAGCAGCGCAAGCTCAACGTCGCCTACATCCCGGTGACATGACACCTCGCGTGCCCGGTGACTGACTACATCGCCCGGCACGCGCTCGACGGGAACCTGTTCATCCCGAAAATGTTTCAAGGGTTCCCCGAAATCAAGGAAGCGCTGATTTCGAATCGAGTGCAGGCCGGCTTTCTCGTCGCACCGATGGCAATTGCCCTGCGGTCGCAGGGCGTCCCCATCAAGGTCGTCTACCTGGGCCACCGCTACGGCTCCGCCGTGGTGGTCCAGAAGGACGGACCCGTGCATTCGGTCGCCGACCTGCGCGGACGGACGATCGCGATTCCGAGCCGATTCTCCGACGAGCGGCTGATCATGCTGCGCGCGCTCCAGAAGAACGGCATCGCGCCGTCGGAGGTCAAGATGGTCGAGATGTCGCCGGCCGACGTCGCCGGCGCGCTCGCCGCCAAGGCGATCGACGCCTTCTCGATGGGCGAGCCGTTCCCGTCGCAAGCGGAGATGAGCGGCTTCGGCCGCGTGCTCTTCCAGGCGCGCGAGTACTGGCCGGACTACATGAGCTGCGTGCTCGTGGTGCGGCAGGACGTGATCGACGGGCGCCCCGAGGCCGTGCAGACGCTCGTCGACGGAATCGCGCGCTCGGGCTTGTGGCTCGAGAAGGGCAAGCCATACCGCGAGTACGCCGCGGAGTTCGTCGGCCGCTATTACTTCAATCAGCCGCCCGCGCTTTTGAAGTGGGCGCTCACCCGGCCGCTCGACCGCGTGATGTACGCGCCGCTGTCGCCGCGCAAGCGCGACTTCGATCTGGTGCGCGACCTCATGATCGAGAGCGGTCTCCTCGACAAGAAGCTCGCCTTCGAGGACTACGTCGACGTGCGCTTCGCCGAGCATTCGCAGATAAAGACGGCGTGGAAGTTCGAGCCGGGCACGGAATAGCGAATCACGACCTGCGCACGGGCGTGGCGCGAGCGTCAGCGGTCGCCTATATTGAAGAGCGTGAAGGGGAAGATCGCAGCCGTTTTGACGGCCATCGCGCTCTCGCTCGGCGCGACCACCGTCGTGGCCGGCGATCTTCGCTCCGAAGCGCACGCGTCCGCGCTTTGCCATCACGACGCCGCGTGCGGCGTGCTGCAGGCCAACCCTCACGCCAGGCGTTCCCTCTCGCTTCGCCACCTCTGCGCCGCCGGCGTCGCGGCGTTCGCGCTCGCGCAACCGGCGGACCGCGGCGTCTCCCTCGCGCGCACCGTCTTCGTCGCGGCGGCGGACGTCGGCGCCGAGCGCGCGCGCATCCGCGGCCCTCCACAGACGTAACCTGATCCGTCGAGGAATTCGTCGCCCCTGCGCGGGCGACGTTTGCTGTCGAGCCTGAACGCGGGCGCCTTGGCCCCCGTCGGAGGATTGGTTGCGTCTACCGAGCTTGTCTGCGCGGCACCTGCGAACGAGCACGCGTCGCCTGGTCGTCGTGCGCGTCGCGTTCGCCAGCCTGATGCTCGTCGCCGGCCCGAGCCTGCGCGCGGCGGCGGCGATGCCCAACGCGGCCGGCGGCGAGTACCTCGGTGGATCGGCCTCGCACGACGTGGCGCTGATGAACGCGAGCGCGCGTCCGCGGCACCATGCGGACGTCGACGCGGCGTCCTGCCTTCTCTCCGATAGAATCGCCCTCGCTCCCCCGCCGCGGGCCGGCGGATTGCTCGCGGACACGGCGCCCCCTTGTAGGCGTCGCGGCTGCCCGCACCGGCGAGCCCGCGCACCTCCGCGCTAAACGGCCGGTCCCGTCCATCGCGTTCGTTCACGTCACCGCCGCAAGGCGGAACCAGAGAGGTGCATGCATGAATCCGGAAAAGAAGAACCATGACCGCGGCGGCCTGATGATTGCCCTGGTGATGTTGGCGCTCTTGGGTCTCATCCTCGCGCTCAACCACTGAGCCATCCGCTTGGTGGCTCCAGCCGGCGCGGTATAGTCGGCCGGTGGAGCCCGCACCGGACATCGAGAGCTTCGTGCGCGCGCCGCTCGGCCGTTATGTCCACGGCAAGGGATGGTTGTGCTTCTACGCGACGCCGCATCTCTCCGGGATCTCGGTGTGGGGCGACGTCGTCGCGTCCGAGGTCGACGCGGCGATGGTCATCCCGCCCGACATCCATCGCTTCGGCAAGAGCCCGCGGGCCGGGCTCATCGACGCCCGCCGCGTCGAAGAGGTCGAGCCCGAGGCGTTCCAGGTCGCCGCCCGCTACGTGATGCAGCATCAGGACACCATCGCGAGCCTGTTGAGCCGCGTCGCCATCCTTCATCGGCCCGGCCTCATGTCCTCGGTCGCCGCCGGCTTCTTCAGCATGGCCGATCCGGCGTACCTGGTGCGTTCATTCACCGAGTCGGACGAGGCGTTCCGCTGGCTCGAAATCCCCGACGGGGAAGCCGTCCTCGCCGAGGTCGACCGCATCCGCGCCCGCGTGGACGAAGCCTCGTTCCATCGCGAGCTCCGCGCGCTCGTCGCGCGCGCCCTGCAGGATCCCGAGCCGACGAGCACGCTGACGTTGGTCGCGTGCGCCAAGACGCTCGGCCTTTCGTCGCGCAGCCTGCAACGCCGCCTCGGCGAGAGGGGCAGCTCTTTTCGTCGCGAGCTCGCCGCGGCGCGCGTCGCGCGAGCGCAGGAGCTGCTCGCCACCACGACGCTCTCGGTCGGCGAGGTCGCCTTCCAGGTCGGATGCGCCTCGGAGCAGCACTTCTCGCGCCTGTTCCGCCGCTTGACGGCAGAGTCGCCCGCGCGCTGGCGCAAGAAGCGGGGCGCGCCGTGAGCGGACGGACGCGCGCCCGACGATCGAAGTCGCTGTCGCGCGCCGGCAAGATCGCCGCGGCCGCGATCGCGCTGCTCGTCGTGGGCGCCGTCGCGCTCTATCTGTCGTTGCCCAACGTGCGCGCGCTCGCGACCCAGCGCCCGACGACGACGACCATGATCGAGCTGCGCAAGCACGAGGCCGCCGCGCGCGGCAAGCCGTTCACGCTGCGCTGGGAATGGCGGCCGCTGACGCGCATCTCGCCCTATCTGCAGCACGCCGTCGTCTTCTCCGAGGACGACAAGTTCTGGAAGCACGACGGCGTCGACTGGGAGGCGATGAAGCTGGCCGCCGAGCACGACTGGCGCGAGCGCACCGTCGAGCGCGGCGCGAGCACGATCGCGCAGCAGGTGGCCAAGAACCTGTTCCTGTCGCCGTCGCGCAATCCGATCCGCAAGCTGCGCGAGATCTTCATCGCCCGGCGGCTCGACCGCGAGCTCGGCAAGCCACGCGTGCTCGAGCTCTACCTCAACATCGCCGAATGGGGCGATGGCATCTTCGGCGCCGAGGCCGCGGCGCGCCGCTGGTTCGGCTGCTCGGCGGAGGCGCTGCGGCCGGTGCAAGCCGCGCGTCTCGCCGCGGCGCTGCCCAACCCGTTCAAGCGCAATCCGAGCGTGCATTCGCGCGCGCTGACGCGCAAGGCGGCGCGCATCGTGCGCGGCATGCACCGCGCCGGGCTCATCGACGACGCCTCGTACGAAGCGGCCGAACGCGAGCTCGGCCTCCTACCGGCGGCGCCCGAGGCCGCGCCGACCCTGCCCGAGCCGGAGAACGCGCCCGCCGATATCGATGCGACCGAGCCGGAGGAGCCGGGCAGCGCCGACGAGGACGACGACCGCAACTGACGCCTGTCTCGCGCGTGCCCGCCCGTCGCCATTGCGCCGGCGCGCTCCGTTCTTAGGATCGGGAGATGAGCGTGACGCGTCGGAGCCTGACTCTGTTGCCGCGCACCGCGCACGCGGATCGAACCGTGCGCTCCATCTGCCCCTATTGCGGCGTCGGCTGCGGCCAGCTCGTCTCCGTCGAGAACGAGCGCATCACCAACATCGAGGGCGATCCCGACTCGCCCATCTCCGAGGGCTGCCTCTGTCCCAAAGGCTCGGCGACCTATCAGCTCGTCACCGGTGCCCACCGCGTACATTCGGTGCTGTATCGCCGCCCCTTCTCGACGCACTGGGAGACGCTGCCGCTCGAGCGCGCGATGGATATGGTGGCCGAGCGCGTGCGCGACACGCGCGACGCCACCTGGCAGCAGCACGAAAAGGGCGCCGTCGTCCGCCGCACGCTCGGCATCGCGCACCTCGGCGGCGCCACGCTCGACAACGAGGAGAACTACCTCCTCAAGAAGCTCTACACCGCGCTCGGGATCGTCCAGGTCGAGAACCAAGCGCGAATATGACACTCGTCCACGGTCCCCGGTCTGGGGATCTCGTTCGGTCGCGGCGGCGCCACCACGTTCCAGCAGGATCTGCAGAACGCGGACTGCATCGTCATCCAGGGCTCGAACTTCGCCGAGTGCCATCCGGTCGGTTTCCGCTGGGTCATGGAGGCGCGCCGTCGCGGCGCGACGGTCGTGCACGTCGACCCGCGCTTCACCCGCACCAGCGCGATGGCCAACGTGCACGTGCCGCTTCGCGCCGGCAGCGACATCGCGTTCCTCGGCGGCATCGTCCACTACATCTTCGAGCACGAGCGCTGGTTCCACGACTACGTCGTCGCCTTCACCAACGCGGCCACGCTCGTCAAAGAAGAGTTCCGCGACACCGAGGATCTCGACGGCCTGTTCAGCGGCTGGAACCCCGAAAAGGGCCGCTACGACATCGACAGCTGGCAGTACGAGGGCACCACCGACGCCGTCCCGGCCGCGGGGCACAAAGAGATCTTCGCCGAGAAGGGCGCCGGCAAGCGCCGCGATCGCCCGCGCGGCGAGGACCTGCTCGACGAGAAGCGCGACGAGACGCTGCAAGATCCGCGCTGCGTCTTCCAGGTCGTGCGCCGCCACTTCTCGCGCTACACGCCCGAGATGGTCGAGCGCGTGTGTGGCGTGCCGCGCGCCGACTTCGAGCGCATCGCGCGCACCATCTGTGACAACTCGGGGCGCGAGCGCACCACCGCCTTCTGCTACGCCGTCGGCTGGACGCAGCACTCGGTCGGCGTGCAATACATTCGCACCGCCGCGATCATCCAGCTCCTTCTCGGCAACATCGGCCGCCCGGGCGGCGGCATCATGGCGCTGCGCGGTCACGCCTCGATCCAGGGCTCGACCGACATCCCCACGCTCTACAACCTCTTGCCGGGCTACCTGCCCATGCCGCACACCGAGCACGCCGAGGATCTCGAGACCTATCTGAACGCGAACGAGTCGGCGACCAACTGGATGAGCGAGCTGCCCAAGTACGCCATCTCGCTGCTCAAGGCCTGGTGGGGCACGGCGGCGACCGAAGAGAACGGCTGGTGCTTCAACTATCTGCCCAAGCTCACCGGCCACCATTCGCACATGGTCACCGTCGCCGACATGGCCGACGGCAAGGTGCCGGGCTACTTCGTGATGGGCGAAAACCCCGTCGTCGGCTCGCCCAACGGCGCGCTGCAACGCAAGGGGCTGCGCAAGGCCAGGTGGCTCGTCGTGCGCGATTTTGCGCCCACCGAGACCGCCGAGTTCTGGCGCACCTCGCCCGAGCACGAGCGCGGCGAGGTACGCGCCGAGCAGATCGGCACCGAAGTGTTCTTCTTCCCGGCCGCGGCGCACACCGAGAAGTCCGGCTCGTTCACCAACACGCAGCGCCTCTTGCAGTGGCACCACAAGGCGGTCGAGCCGCAGGGCGACTGCCGCTCCGAGCTGAGCTTCGTCTATCACCTCGGCCGGCGGCTGCAAGCGCTCTACGCCAAGTCCGACGAGACACGCGATCTGCCGCTCAAGCTCCTCACCTGGCACTACCCGACGTCCGGCCCCCACGAGGAGCCGAGCGCCGAGGCGGTGCTCACCGAGATCAACGGCTACACCGTCGCCGACGGCGCGCCGGTGAGCGGCTACCAGGAGCTCGCCGCCGACGGCTCGACGGCGTGCGGCTGCTGGATCTACTCGGGCGTCTACGCCAACGGGATCAACCACGCGGCCCGCCGCAAGCCGGCGCGCGAGCAGACCTGGGTCGCGCCCGAGTGGGGTTGGTCGTGGCCGATGAACCGCCGCATCATGTACAACCGCGCCTCCGCCGACCGCGACGGCAAGCCGTGGAGCGAGCGCAAGCGCTACGTCTGGTGGGATCCGGCGCAGAAGAAGTGGACCGGCGCCGACGTGCCCGACTTCATCGCCGACCGGCCGCCCGACTATCGCCCGAAGAAGAAGGCCAAGGGGCTCGACGCCATCGGCGGCGACGATCCGTTCATCATGCAGGCCGACGGCAAGGCGTGGCTGTTCGCGCCGTCGGGGATGATCGACGGGCCGCTGCCGACGCATTACGAGCCCCAAGAGTCGGTGGTGCGCAACCTCCTGTACAAGCAGCAGTGCAATCCGGCGCGCCACGAGTACCGGCGGCGCGACAATCGCTATCACCGCGCGTTCGACGATCGGCGCTTCCCGTTCGTGCTGACGACGTTCCGCCTCACCGAGCACCACACCGCCGGCGGCATGACGCGGCCGCTGCCGTGGCTCGCCGAGCTCTCGCCCGAGATGTTCTGCGAGATCTCGCCGACGCTGGCCGACGCGCGCGGCGTCACGCACGGCGGCTGGGTCACGATCACCACGGCGCGCGGACAGATCGAGTGCCGCGCCATGGTGACGGGGCGGCTGCGCGCGCTCGTCATCGACGGCCAGCGCATCGAGCAGGTGGGCGTGCCCTATCACTGGGGCGTGGTCGGACGCGTGCGCGGCGACGCGGCCAACGAGCTCATCGCCTTCGTCGAGGATCCCAACGTCTCGATCATGGAGACCAAGGCGCTCACCTGCGATCTGGTCGCCGGCCGCCGTCCGCGTGGCGAGGCGGCGCACGCCGCGCGCAGGGCGATGGACGAGGAGATGCTGCTCCGGATCGAGGAGGCGCGCGCCGTCGAGGAGGAGGGCTTGCGCGGCGAGGGGCCGCCGCTGGCGCAACCGACGCAAAAGGAGCCGACGGGATGACCATGGAACCGAGACGCCGCGTCGGCTTCTTCACCGATACCACCGTGTGCATCGGCTGCAAGGCGTGCGAGGTCGCCTGCAAGCAGTGGAACCAGCTACCCGACGACGGCTTCGTGTTCACCGGCATGTCGTACGACAACACCGCGCACCTCGGCGCCTCGACGTGGCGTCACGTCTCGTTCGTCGAGCGTCAGAAGCCGCTCGAGACGCAGACGACGACGCTCGGCGCGTTCTCGTGGATCTTCCACTCGGACGTGTGCAAGCACTGCCAGCGCCCGGGCTGCCTCGAAAACTGCCCGACGGGCGCGATCATCCGCACCGAGTTCGACACCATCTACGTGCAGCCCGACGTGTGCAACGGCTGCGGCTACTGCGTCGCCGGCTGTCCGTTCGGCGTCATCGATCGCCGCGAGGACGACGGGCGCGCGTGGAAGTGCACGCTCTGCTACGACCGGTTGAAGGCCGATCTCGAGCCGGCCTGCGCCAAGGCCTGTCCCACCGACTCGATCATCTTCGGCGACCTCGACGAGCTGCACGCCAAGGCGCGCGCGCGGCTCGCCGAGCTGCACGCCGAGGGCCTCTCCGAGGCGCGGCTCTACGGCCCCGAGCTCGACGGCGTCGGCGGCACCAACGCGCTCTTCCTGCTCGTCGACGAGCCCGAGGTCTACAACCTGCCGCCGGCGCCGGTGGTGCCGCAGAAGACGCAGGCGGACGCGTGGCGCTCGGTCGCCGTCGGCGCGGCGGCGATGGCGGTCCTGGCATTCGGCGTCGTCCTGACGGCGCGCGGGAGACGATGATGGAGCCAGGTGGCGAAGCAGCGCAGATGGAGCTCCGGCACGAGCCGCAGCGCGGCTACCGGCGCGAGTATCCGGTTCCGACGCGCACCATCGACGTCGAGGCCGAGCGCGGCTACTACGGCCTGCCGCTGCTCAAAGAGCCGGTGTGGGCGGGCGCGGTGCCGCTCTACTTCTGGATCGGCGGCGCGGCCGGCGCCGCCGCCACGCTCTCGTCGGTGGCGAGCCTCGTCGGTGGCGAGGCGCTCGGGCCATTGGCGCGGCGCGCGCGGCTTCTCGCCGCCGCCGGCGACACCATCGGCGCGGCGCTCCTCACCTACGATCTCGGCCGGCCGACGCGCTTCTACAACATGCTGCGCGTCTTCAATCCGCGCTCGCCGATGAGCGTCGGCTCGTGGGTGCTCGCGGCCTCGGGCGCGGCCAACTGCGGCGCCGCCCTGCTCGCTCCGCGGCGCGGCTTTCTCGGCGCCGTCGGCGGGCTCGCCGCTACCGTCGGTGGGCTGCTGGGAATGCCGCTGAGCGGCTACACCGCGGTCCTGCTCGCCAATACCGCGGTGCCGGTGTGGAACCAGGGCCGGCGCGCGCTGCCGCTGGTCTTCATGGCCTCGAGCGTGGCGACGGCCGGCTCGCTGCTGTCATTGACCGCGACGAGCGAGCGCGAGCGCCGCGTGGCCGATCGCTTCGCCCTCGCCGGCAAGATCGGCGAGCTCGCCGCGACGGTCGCGCTCCACCGTCAGACCGGGCGCGCATCTGCGCGCGTGGCGCAGCCGCTGCGACGCGGCGGCTCGGGCGGGCTCCTCACGGCGGCGACGGCGCTCACCGCCGCCAGCGTCCTCGCGTCGCTCACCGCGGGCCGCTCGCGGCAGCGGAGCCGCAACGCCGCGATCCTCGGCGCGCTCGGCTCGCTGGCGATGCGCTTCGCGATCCATCACGCGGGCAAGGCGTCGGCCCGCGATCCGCAAGCCACGCTGAGCACGCAACGCTGACGCTGGCCGCCTCCCGAGGATTCGAACCTCGCCGGGACTGGTTACCCTGACCACCCAGGTCGGAAGCGGTACTTCGAGAGCCTACGATCGTGAATCCTCGGGCGCGTCGTGCTCTTCGGAGCTCGCACATCTCCTTTGGCCGTCGCGTGGGTCACGTTGCAGTCGCCAGGCCAGCGCGAAATGCGGCCGTTGGCACCGCTGAATGGAGCTCCGCTTCCACTTCTCCGAAAGCCCGTTCCACTCCGCGGCCCTCTCAGCCGAGCCGCTTCGTCTTCGCCGCCGACGCCTCCGCGCACGCCATCCGGCGCAGACGCGCGAACTCGTCTTCGAGCTCGGCGAGCTCGTCCTCGCTCATGTGCTCGAGATCGACGAGCGTGTTGCGCGCGGCATGACTGGCGCGCAGAAGCTCGTCGAGCTTGAGGTGGAAGGCCTTGGAGTCGCGGTTTTGCGTGTTCTGGATCAGGAACACCATCAGGAACGTCACGATGGTGGTGCCAGTGTTGATGATGAGCTGCCACGTGTCGGAGAAGTGAAACAACGGGCCGCTCACCGCCCAGACCGCGATCACCGCCACGGCGAGGAAAAAGATCTTGGGCCGCCCGACGGCGGTCGACGTGGTTCGCGCGAGGTGATGGAACGTTTCTCCGGTCACGGTCTACCTCTACGCAAGGGCCGTGCCTCGAGCGTGATCCACACGGGGGCATGATCGCTGATGGCATCGCGCGCCGGCCGCGGCCCGATCTCGGCTCGCGTCACCGCGTCGGCGAGCTCGCGCGACACGAGCGCATAGTCGACTCGCGCCGCATCGAGCGAGGTCGCCCATCGGTTGAACCACGTATAGGCGCGCGTCGTCGGATGGCGCGCGCGAAACACGTCGACGAGGTCGAGCGCCGGCATGATCCGATCGTTGAGCTGCGCGCGCGCCTGCGCGTGCGGCCCCCAGGTCCGCAGCCGCGGAACGGCGTCGATGCGCTCGCGCGAGATGTTCCAATCGCCGATGAGGACGAGCCGCAGGCCGCGCGCGCGCCACGCCGCCGCCGTCGCCGCGAGCTGTCGGTTGAAGCGCTGCTTCCAATCGTGCCGCGTGCCGTCGGGCCGACCGTCGACCGGATCGAAGTACGGCCGCGACGTGCCGTTGACGCCGTACAAGCTCACCACGACCAGGCGCAGCGTCGGAACGATGCTGGCGACGAGCCGGCCTTCACGATCCCACTCGATCGGCTCCTGGTGCGCGCCGAGCTCGGATCGGATCCACGTGGCCACGCCGTAGGCACGGCCGCCGCGATACCTGGCGTTGCGCGCGTCGTTGGCCAACGAGAAATGGCAGTCGTAGCCGGGAACCGCCGCGGTCATCGCTGCGATGGCGTCATCGTCCTGCGGCCGAACGCGGATCTCCTGACAACAGAGGACGTCGGGAGTCATGCCCGAGGTCCTCGCCTCGGTCAGCAGCGATGATTGCCCGACAAAGCGAGGCAGGTTCTCGACGTTCCAGCTCCAAATCGTCAGCCTACCGGCGCTCCTTGCCTTCGCGCTGCGACGAGGGGACCTGCTGCGGGCCTTTCTGCTCGGCTTGCGGCTCGAGGTCCTTGGGCCGCATCGGCTGCTCTTTGCGTTCGCGCTCCTCGGACGGATTGCGTTCTTCGTTCTCTCCCATCGTGTCACCTCCTGCTCATGCAGGTGCACTGGCCGTTCCGTTTTTTCCCATCTTTCGCCGCGCCGCCCGACGGAGCGCCCCCCGCTCGCCGCGCGCGCGAGCGCCCCGGAGCCACCTAGACGAGCGCGGCGAAGTCGACGTCGGCGGCGCACGGGGTGGCGGCCTTGACGACGCTGCGCAGGTGAGCGAGCGCCGCCTCCGCCTCGGCGCGGCTGTTCGCAGCCACGGCATCCGAGGGGATGATGAGCTCGTAGCCGTGCATGTAGGCGTCGTTGGCCGTGAAGAGGACGCAGTTGTTGGCGGCGATGCCGGTGAGCACGAGCGTGCGCGCGCCCAGATGACGCAACAAGAGCTCGAGCGTGGTGCCGAAGAAGCCGGAGTGCATCGGCTTCAAGACGAAGTAGTCGTCCTCCGTCGGGCGCAGCCGCTCGACGAGCGGCCGTCCGCGCACGTCTCCGTCGAGACAGCGCGCCACCTGCGCGCGAAAGTCGGACTTCCAGCGCCCGAAATTGTCGTTGACGTAGATGGCCGGCACGCGATGCGCGCGGGCGCGCCGCTTGAGCTCGGCGATGCGCCCCGCCATCTCCATCGCGTGCGGGAACATCGCGTCACCGCCCGGCCACTCCAGATCGTTGACGACGTCGATGAGGAGCAGCACCACGCGCGATCGATCGGGCGCGTTGCCATGCAGATCGCTCATGCCGGCGGCTACGCGGCTCTGCGCTTGCGCGCGCGCTGCCGCTTTACCTTGTTCGCCTGCTTGCCCAGCTCCGTCCGCGTTCGCTTGGGCAGATGCGCGATCGTCCGCTTGCGGCGCGCGGCCGATGCCGCCTTCTTGATGTTGCGCCGCGCGGCCGCTCTCTGCTTGCTGGTCGACATGGATCCCTCCTCGCAGCCGAGAGCAAGCATCGGTCGTACCTGAACGGCGGTGGCACACTCGATGCTCTGTCTGTTTTTCAGGTGCATTCACTGGAGGAGACAGCAGACACATGGACGCCATCAAGCTCCTGAAGGATCAACATCGGTTGGTCGAGAAGCTGTTCGAGCAGTTCGACGCGAGCGAAGACGACGCCGAGAAGCACGCGCTCTTCGACGAGATCGCCGACAACCTCACGATCCACACGGCGATCGAAGAGCGCTTCTTCTACCCGGCGGTGCGCGCGCGCCAGACCGAGCAGAACCTGGAAGAGGCGTACGACGAGCATCTCGACGCCAAGAAGATCATCCTCGACGCCATGAGCCGTCCCGATGCGCCGGGCTTCGACGGCAAGGTCGCCGCGCTCAAGGGCGCCATCGAGCACCACGTCGAAGAAGAGGAGGAGGAATTCTTCCCGAAGGTGCGCAAGCTCATGACCGCCGAGGCGCTCGAGGCGCTCGCGCAGCTCATGGAAGCGGAGGCGAACCGGATGATGCAGGAGGGCGCGCCGCGGAGCACGCTGCAGCTCAAGGCCGAGGAGCCGAGCGTTCAGGCCTGATCGCCCCTAGATCGGGCTCGTCGGCGAAGGGCCGCTCCAACCGCCGCCGTTCCACGCATACCAATTGCCGCTGCTCGCGTCCTGGCCCCAGATGGTCGACCCGGCGTAGGTCAGCTGCGCCGTTCCACCGCCGCCGGCGACGGCGCTGCCGTTCTCCATCACCGCGCCCGACGCGCTCAGTGTCCAGACGTTTCCCGAGGCGTCGGTGATGGAGCCGCCGCTCGTCGGGGTCAGCACGACCTGGCACGATTGAATCGGGCTCGTCGGCGACGGACCGCTCCAACCGCCGCCGTTCCACGAATACCAATTGCCGCTGCTCGCGTCCTGGCCCCAGATCGTCGACGCCGCGTAGGTCAGCTGCGCCGTCCCGCCGCCGCCGGCGACGGCGCTGCCGTTCTCCATGACCGCGCCCGCGCCGCTCAGCGTCCAGACGTTCCCCGACGCGTCGGTGATCGAGCCGCCGCTCGTCGTCGTCAGCACGACCTGGCACGACCCGCCGCCCGACGGCGGAGGAGGCGGCGGCGCGACCGCGGCGATCGCCGCCGCGATCTGATCGCCGTAGTGCGTGCGAACGCCGTTCACCTGCAACAGGTCGCCGATGGTGTCGGCCGCGTGCCAGTGCCACGCGGCGAATCCGCTCGTGTACCCATTCTGCAGCGCCCACTGCGTGACGGCCTCGATGACCTGGTCGCCGTTCGCGTCGACGGTGCTGCCGTCGGTGGAGTTGCCGAACTCGGCGTTCATCACCGGCATCGTTCCATCGCCGCTCGTGATCTGCTGGACCGCGCGGATGCCGGTTGCGCTGCCGGCCGCGCCGATCAACTTCGAATCGACCGAATTCTGATCGGGGTTCTTGCCGTTCACCCAGCCGTAGAAGTGCAGATCCCACCCGACGCCGTGCAGCCCGCCGTACGACGACGCATCGAGCACCGCCGGGCCGGTCTGACCGGGGTTGCCGGCGCCGACGCCCGCCTCGAACAGGATCATGTTGCTGACGCCCTGGTTGCGGATCGCCTGATAGGTCGCGATCTGCTGCCCGGTGATGTCGCCGCCCTGCGGCTCGTTCATCGAGCCGAACCAGACGTACGGGTTGTTCTGGTAGGCGGCGGCGAGCGACGCATACCAGTTGGTCTCGTCGGCGAGCTGGCCGCCGGAGTAGGCGTTGGCCAGCGGCCAGGGGTGATCCTCGATCTCGACCACGACGTTGCGCGCGGTCATGTAGTCGACGAACGGCTGATAGAACGACGCCGGTTGATGGTCCCCGTCGGCGAAGCGGATGAAGTTGGTTCCGGGGAAGAGCTGCAGCACCTGCGCGGCGATCGAAGGATCGCCGACGTTGATGCCGCGCCCGATGAAGACGCTCCCGGCCGGGTCGATGATCTGGCCGTTCACGACGTGAAACTGTCCGGTCGCGGCCGCGGGCGTGCTCGGCAGATTGTCGCGGCCGTAGGACGTCCCCTTGCCGCCGCAGCCGGCGGCGAGCGCGCTCAAGCCGAGCGCCAGGTAGAGCGAAGTCGAACGTGCATGCATCCGTCACCTCCGTCAGTGCGGGCGGAGACGTAGCAAGCGGACGGCCAGCCGCGCGTCACGAGAAATTGCGCGCTTGCGAGCGCTCGCGCGGGGCGAAGGATCCAAAAGCGTGTGTTCGAAAACACAGCCGGGGCGCGGCTACGGGCTGCAGGCGCCGTCGAAGACTTCGGAGCTCGGGCGGGGCGAGAAGTCGGGCAGCGCGGTGATGTCGTCGGGGCCGCCGTGTTCCTTGTACGAGGCCCACGACGAGAACACGCAGTAGTGGCCGGCGCCGTTGGCCCAGTAGCCCGCGCCGCCGTCGTAGAACAACGCAGCCGGCAGGTGGCACGGCGGATCGATCGCTTCGCTCGACGGCATCGCCGCGATCGACGTCGCGCTCGCCGGCGACGCGGGGCCGCCCATGGCCACCCACTGCGGCCACGACGAGACGAAGCAGGCGTGCCCGATCGCGTTGGCGTAATAGCCGGCGCCGCTCACGAGGTAGAAGCCGGACGCCAGGGGTGGCGGAGACGATGGCGGCGGAGGTGGCGGTGGCGGCGCGGCGCCGCGGCACGACCCGTCGTTCGTCTCCGACGACGGGATGACCGGATAATTCGGCAGGCTGCTCGAATCGGCGGGGCCGCCGTCGGCGCGATAGTCGTCGGGCGAGGCGAACACGCAGTAATGGCCGCTGTCGTTGGCGAGGCCGGCCGCGGCCCCTTGCAGGAAGAACCCCGCCGGCAGGTGGCAATCGGGATCGCGCGTCTCCGCCGCCGGGATCGCCGCGTAGCTCGGCGCGGCGTTGAAGCCCGGCGCGCCCATCGCGGCCCACTGCGCGATCGAATCGATCGCGCAGTAGTGGCCCGCGGCATTCGCGTAGTAGCCGGCGCCGCCGACGGTGAAGAAGCCAGCGGGCAGCGTCCCGGCCGGCGGCCCGGGGGCGCCGCCACAGACGCCGGCATCGGCGAGCGCGCCGTGATCGTCGTAGGGCATCAGATGATCGAACGGCTGCGTGAAGCCCATGGCGACGAGCTGATTCATGCTGGTGATGGCGCAATATTGGTTGAACCCGTTCGAGTAGTACGCGCCGCCGCCCACGCGATAGAAGCCCTGCCCGCGGTTGCGAATCTCGGCGCTCCCTTTGACGAGCTGCACCGGCACGCGCCCAAGGTCGCGCTCCTGCGCACCGTCGACGAAGTAGAGATACGGACGCTGGCCGATGTGATCGTAGTTGGGATAGGCGGCGGGATCGACGAGCGACGGATAGGCCCAGCTCACGCGCCCGACGGTCGACGGGTTCTCGCCCCACGGCACCGGCACCTCGAGGATCAGGATGGGCGTCGACCACTGCGACAGGTCGTGCGCCGGCGAGAGGTCGAAGAAGGCGAAGATGCCCTGCCGCCCCGGTGTGTCCACGCCGAAGGCGACGTAGACGGCCGTCCCCACGTCGTCGCTCCAGGTCAGGCTGCCCGGCGAGAACGCGCCGAAGGGGGTCGTGAAGTCGACGCAGTCGCCGCCGTTGCCGGGCGTGCCGCCGTACGACGAGCCGTTCCAGGTGCGCCAGCTCGTGACGGCGGAGAGGTCGGCGGTGCGCAGCACGCAGTTGCGCGTGTGCGGGTCGTCGCGCAGCGAGACGAGGTAGAAGTAGCCGTCGACGGGGTTGTGCATGATGTTCGTCGGATCGGAGTAGCCGTGCGCGCTGCCGTCGTCGGCGAAGGGCGCCGCGGGCCTGGCGATGGCCGGGTCGCCGGGCACGCGCGCGAAGTGGATCCCGTCGGGCGCGGCGCTGAGCGTGAGCGCGGCGTACCACGTGCCCACCGACGGCATGCCGTGCGCCGGCGCGTGGTACTCGTGGTGGTTGATCGCGAACGTGCGCCCGTCGGCGAGGCGATAGGGGGCTTGCGGCCAGCTGTCGTCGTCGAACGCGGTCGGATCGCCGTTCTGGCCCGAGTCGCTCACGAGGTCGGCGCAATCGAGCGCGACCGAGTCGAGCCCGTTGCCGACGAAGGGGAACGTGCGCAGGTGCGGGACGATGAGGCGCGTGGCGCCGGTGGGATCGACGTAGGCGTGCGGCGGTCCGTCGGGCACCCAGAAGCGGCTCTCGTTCGTGCCCGGATTCGACGGGCCTGCCGAGGGGCACGGCGACGGGCCGGAGATGCCGAGGTGCTGCGGCCCGACGGCCTCGGGGAGGCCGACGACGCGGAGCGCGGCGGGGGCGCTGCTCAGGCCCTGCGCCACGGTCGACGAGCGATCGTCGCCGCCCGCGCTCGAGCAGGCGGGCGTCGCGAGCGCGGCGGGCAAGAGGAGAATCGCGAGGGAACGAACGCGGGTCCCAAGGCTTCGTGCACGCACGACCGGACGCCCTGTGCAAGCGATCGGCCATGCGCTAAACGGCCGTAACGGGCCGTTTCGGACGCGCCTGCGCAGACGCAGTGGGGACAGCTGTCCCGAGGGGCCGCTTCCCAGCCGACGACGACGACGGCGGCGATCAGCGACGCGCGCGCGCGTGCGTGATCAGGATGGCCACGACCGCGGCGGCGGTCACCAGGCCGGCTGCGACGAAGAGGCCGGTGGCGGCGTCGAGCTCGCGCTCGAGCGACGAGACGCGCGCGCTCGAGCAGCTCGGCGCGCAGGTGCGGGTGAGCTCGTCGAAGCGGGCGGCGCCCTGCCCTTCGAGGATCGTCGCCGATAGGAGCAGCGCGCCGGCGGTCGCGCCGCCGACGCCGCCCATCCAGCGCAGCCGCGCCGACGATGGCTTCGCCGGCGCCGGCGGCGGCGCCGCGGCGACCAGCGACGGCGGCGTCGTCGTCGCCGGTGGCGGCGCGGACGGACTCGGCTCCGCGGTCGGAGCCGGCGCGGCGACGGGCGGCTCCTCCACCGCCGTCGCCGGCTCGGGCGGCGCGGCCGTTTCGACCGGCGGCGCCGGCTGGCAGCGTTGCAGGTTCTGCGCGGCGGCGTTGCGCGCGTCCTCGTCGGGGGCGATGCGCGCGAACGCCTGGTACAAGGGGACGGCGGTGGCGCAATCGCCGGCCATGCGCGTCGACTGCGCGGCGTCGTAGAGGTAGCGCGGGCGCGGATCGAGCTCGAAGGCGCGCTTGAACTCGGCGGCGGCGTCGCGCAGGCGCCCTTGCGCGAAGAGCAGCTGCCCGCTGGCGAAGTGTCGCGCCGCCCGCGACGAAGAATCCGCCGCCGCGGGCGCGGTCAGGAGCGTCAGCACGAGGAAGATGCGGCTCAGCATGCGTCACTCCATGAGCGCGTCGAGGTTGTCGCTCAGCGATCGGTGCCCCGCGCGCGGCGGACGATGGCGCGTGTGGTGGTGCGTGGCACGCGCCGGCATGGGTGCCTCTGCCGTTCGCGGGCAAACCACCGCTGGCGGCGCGACCGCCGGCGCGGGCGGTCGAACGCGCTCGTCGACGAGCGGGCGCAGCGACGACGACGACGACGATGACAACGGCGCGGATGGCGACGGCACGGATGGCGACGGCGAGGATGGCGACGGCGCGGATGGCGACGACCTTGGCGAGGGCGGCCGCGCCGGCGCCGGCGGCCCGCGGCGCGCCGCCAACACGGCGACGAACGCCGCCAGCGCGCCGACGAGTAGCCAGAGCTGCGCGCGCCGCGGCCACACGCGCCGGCCTACCGGCACCCTCGTCTCGATCGCGTGCGGGTCGGGCCGCGGCGCCGCCGTCTCGCGCACGTCGCCGAACAGCGCGCGCAGAAAATCGCCCAGCTTGAACGCCACCGGCTCCG
>DATNAQ010000126.1:0-100177 GCA_035607415.1 Polyangia bacterium | reverse complement strand
GCGCTACGTGCGCGCCAAGACGGGCACGCTCGCCGGCGTGTCGTGCCTGGCCGGGTACGCGGGCGCGCCCGGGCACGCGCCGCTGGCGTTCGCCATCTTCATGAACGACATCCCCGATCCGTCGACGCTCAAGGCGCGCCGTGCGCAAGACGCCATCGCCGAAGCGATGGTCGCCTACCTGCTCGCCAAGTGAGCATCACTGGAGATCCCGCGAATGGCTCCGTCCCTCGAAGTCGTCGTTCCCGATGCGCTGTGGCTCCGGGAGTACTTCGTGCGACTCGGCGGCGCCCGATTCAACGCGCGCATGACGGTGATCAAGCTGCGGAGCGGCGAGCTCCTCGTCCACTCCCCGTGCGCCTTCGACGCTTCGCTCGCGGCGGAGGTCGCCTCGCTGGGTCGGGTTGCGGCGATCATCGCCCCGGGGAACTTCCATTGGCTGCACGTCCGCTCGTGCCAGCAAGCGTTCCCCGACGCCGTGACCTATGTTTGCCCCGGCGTCGAGAAGCGGGCCAAGGGTCTCCCCTTCGACTTCGAGCTCGGCGACGAGGCGCCGCCGCTGTGGGCTGAAGAGCTATCGCAGGTCGCGCTGCAGGGGACCCGCGTCATGCGCGAGGTCGCCTTCTTTCACCACGCCAGCCGCACCCTCGTCCTCGTCGACCTCGTCGAGAACTTCACGTCGGCCACGGCCGGAACCAACGGGTTCCTGCGGTTCCTTTTTCGCGCCATCGGCATGTGGAACCGACCCAGCCCGGCGCCCGAGTACCGGTTCGCCTGGGGCGACAAGGCGCAAGTGCGCGACGGCATGGCGCGCATCCTCGCCTGGGACTTCGAGCGTGTGATCCTCTCGCACGGCGACATCATCACGCGCGACGCCAGGCAAGTCGTCGCTCAGGCCTGGCGGAAGATCCTCCACTGAGCGAGCTCAGCCTTTGTCTTCGAGCCGCGCGCCGAGGAGCTCGAGCACGTGCGACAGCTCCGCATCCTCGGGATCGTCCGCGCGCGCCGGTAGGAGCTTCTGCGCCGCCGCGCCGCCGCTCGCCTCGGCCAGCGCCAGACGCCGCCGCCGATCGGCGTACAGCCGCAGCACCGAGCGCCCGTTGAGCTTCTCGTAGATCTTGACGTTGGCGCTGCCGATGACGAGCGCCGAGATCACCCACAGCGCCATCGCCTGCAGCCGATCGAGCACGAGGTAGCTCACCGGCGTCGCCGCGATGAAGCCGACCAGGTAGAGCCAGAACCACTCGCCGTAGAGCCGCTTCTGCATGCGCTTCTCCGCCTCGGCGCGCACCTCGGCACGCACCTCGGGATCGGACAGCGACAGCCGCTCGACGCCGCAACGCGGACACTCGCCGGCGTGCACCGACAGCGAGTGGAAGCAGACCACACACACGAACTGCGCCTGCGTCGGCTGTGAGCGATAGGGGTCCACGGGCTACCCGATTTTGGACCGCAACCGCCGCAGAGCCAACTCCGTCTTCAGATCGACGATGCGCCCGTCGTCGGCGCGCCCGATGGCCTCGTCGAGGCCGACCCACTCGAGCGACGCGCCCTCCTCGAACGGCGAGCCGTCCGTCGGCGGCACCACCGCGGCCGCCGGATCGCGCACCTCGGCGGCGACGAAGTGGAACAGCTCGCCGAACATGCCCGCCGTCGGAAAGCTGGGCGCGCCCAGCCGCTCGACCGCCTCGGGGGCCACGGTGATGCCCGCCTCCTCGTGCGCCTCGGCCGCCGCCCGTCGCTGGATGGCCGGCCAATCGTCCTCGCCGCGCTCGAGGATCCCGGCCACCACCTCGGTGTGCGCCGCGCCGAGCGCGCGATCGCGAAACCACAACGGCACGCGCGGCGCGTGGCGCAACAGCACCTGCACCGCGCCGCCCGTCGGACGGTGCCACAACATCAGCACCACCGCGTCGCGCCCCATCGGCCGCTCCACGAAGTCGTACAGCCCCTGCCGCGACAACGTGCCGTCGCCGCGCCGCACGCACAGCCGCACGCGCCGCAGCGTCAGAAAGCCGCCTTCGCCGATGCGCTCGTCCGAGACGATCTCGTAGCCGTCGAAGGCGCGCCCGCTCATGCGTCGACGCTCATGCGTAGATGAGCAGCGCGACATCGAGCCGGTTGGCCGCGGCGAGCTCCAGGCACGCGCGCAGCTCGGCCCAATCGGCGATGAAGCGGTCGAGCTCCTTCTGCCCTTCCTCTTCCTTCGCCTGCCGCCACACCTTGTAGGCGTCGCCCTCGGGCTGCCCGGGCCGGAGCGCGCGATACCACGCGCGCGCGAACGTCTCCGCCGCCATGCCGAGCCGCCGTCCGTCGAGTGCGCGCGCCAGCGACAAGAGGCGCTCGGGCCGCAGCATGAAGATCGATCCCGCGTGCTCCTCGCCCGCCTTGGCCCACGGCGCCAGCGGCCCCAGCTCCGCCGGCGAGAGCTGCGTCAGCACCGGCCCTTCGCCGTCGGGCGGCGCGGCGAACGGCAGCGTCTCGCACATCGCCTCGAGCAGCGACTCGGTCTCGTCGTCGAGATCCTCGGCCTCGCGCGCATCGAGCACCGGCGCCGCCGGCTTGTCCACGCCGCAGATGGAGAACAGCGGCAGCACTCGCTCGTCCCAATACGCAAGCTCGTCGCCGCCGGCCCACGCCAGCGCCGCGCCGAACGCGACGAGCTCGAGCGCGCGCGTCGACAGCTTGGCGTCGGCCACGCTCTTGCCCACCTCGGTCGTCGACAGCTCGGCGAACACCGCCTCGCGCGTCGACTCGAGCGGCCCGAACCAGCCGGCGGGCGCGCCCGACAGCCGCTCCGACCACGCGCGCGCCTCGGTTCCGAAGGTCTCCTTGCGATCGAACGCGAACAGCGCCACGCGCTCCTGCCGATCCTCGAGCGCGTCGCCGCGATCGTGAAAGCGGAACGAGTCGAGCCCCGTCGGCGTCCCCTGCGGCACGGCGAGCACGCGTCCCTTCAGGAGCGCGTGCGTGTTCGACGACGCCACGCCGATGCCGAGCCGCGTGCCGTCGTCGGCGTCGAGGATCGCGGGCAGATCGGCGCCCGCCTCGGCGCGCAGCCGCGCCGCGAAGTCGTCGCCCGGCGCGCCGGCGAAGCCTTCGTTGCCCTGGCCCTCGATGAAGCCGTGCACCATCGCCTGCTTCGCCGAATGGTTCACGTGCACGAACGTCGAGCGCCCGCCGATCGAGAAGCGCCCGACCAGCGCCGGATCCTCCATCGGCATGCCGCGCAGATCGTGCACCTCGATCTGCGTGAGGTTCACCTTCGGCAGCGGCGTCACGCGCACCAGCGCCGCATGACGCCCGCTCTCGCGCACGATCGCGTGCACGCGCTCGACGGTGAGCTGCCCCGCGGGCACCAGCACCGCGGTCAGGTCGCGCTCTTCCACTTTCGTCTCTTCCGGTTTGGTCTCGTCTGCCATCTGTCAGCCCAGGATTGTCAGCCCACGATCGCGTGGAGCTCGCTCGCCAGCGCGCCCTTGTCCCACGGGCGCTGCAACACCACCTCGGCCGCGCCCGACGTGGTCAGCTCCTCGCCGATGCGCTCCTGCTCGGGCGCGATCAGCGCGACGCGCGCGGTGTCGCGATGGCGCGCGTGCACCGCGCGCAAAATGCCGGCGCCGTTGCGCTCGGCGGCGCTGCCCATGCCGTCGGGCGCCATGTCGACCACCACCGCCTCGTAGGGCCGCACGTCGACGAGCGCGAGCGCCTCGTCCCAGCGCGACGCCGTCGACACGTCGAACTCGGCGCGCAGCTCGTCGACGAGCCCGCGCAGCGAGGCCACCTTCTCCGACACGACCAGCACGCGCAAGGCGCGCTCCTTGGTTTCCTGACCGAGCGCGCGGCCGACCACCTCGATGAGCTCGTCCGACGCGGCCGGCTTGTGCAGCACGTGCGGCGTGTCGAGCAGATCCCCGATGGACTCCGGCTCGTAGGCGCCGGTCCACACCACGATCGGCACCCGATCGAGCGGAAACTGCTCGCCGAGCGTGCGCGCGAAGCGCAGCCCGTCCATGCGCGGCACGAACACGTCGAGCAGGATCAGCTCCGGCCGCCGCGTCATGTACGCGATCATCGCCTGCTCGCCGTCGCCGGCGACGTCGAGCGTGTGGCCCTTGTTCTCGAGCAGGTTGCGCGCGTAGCCGACGACTTCGGCGTCGTCCTCGACCAGAAGGATGTGCGCCATGGACCGAGTAATGTAGCATGCTGTGCCGACATGGACTCCGCAGAAGCGAACCGCATGCGTTGGGCGTTCCAACGCGGCCACTACGAGGTCTGGTACGCCACGCTCAGCCACCTCGCGTCGCGCACGGGATTTTGGATCCGCTACACGCTCGAAGCGCCCGAGGAGGGACACGGCGAGCCCTACGCGCAGCTGTGGTTCGCGCGCTTCGACGGCAACGACGCCGCGCAGACCTTCGGCTTCAACAAGAAGTTCCCCATCGCCGAGCTGCGCCAGGAGCCGGCGCCCTTCCGCGTGCGCATCGGTGACAGCGAGCTGACCTCGGCGTCGGCCAAGGGGCACCTCGCCGGCGACGGTCACGACGTGTCGTGGGATCTGCGCTGGACGCCGGCGGAGACGCTGCATCAGCATCTGCCGTCGTCGGTCTACAAGGCCGCGTTCGCCGACACGCTGGTGCAGACGCCGAACCTCAACGTCGCCGCGCGCGGGACGATCACCGTCGACGGCCACACCTACGCGCTCGAGGGCGATCCGCTCGGCCAGACCCACTTGTGGGGCAAGAAGCACGCGTACTCGTGGGCCTGGTCGCACTGCAACGCCTTCGACGGCGACCGCGGCGCCGCGCTCGAGACGCTGTCGGTGCGCCTGCGTCGCGGCCCGGTGGTGCTGCCCAAGCTCACGCTGATCTCGCTCTACCTCGACGGCAACGATCCGCCGGCGCTGCACTTCCGCGACTTCTGGAAGCTGCCGCTGTCACGCAGCGACTACGGCACCGGCCGCTACCACCTGCACGCCGCCGACGCGCAGTGGAAGATCGAAGCCGAGCTGACCTGCCGCCCCGAGGACATGGTGATGGCCGAGTACGTCGACCCCGACGGCGAGCCCGCCTACTGCCACAACACCGAGTGCGCCGACGCGCGTGTGACCGTGTGGCGCCGCTCGCCCTTCGTCGGGCGCTTCCGCCAGCACCGCACGCTGACGTCACAGAAGGGCGCGCACTTCGAGTGGGCGGCGCGCGCCGGCGATCCGCTCGTGCGCAAGCGCCACGTCCCCCTGCCTTAGGGGCAGGGGTTGCTGCACATGTTCGGCCCGGTGCAGCAGCCGTTGTGGAAGAGGAACACCGGCGTCACGAGGATGATACCCATCCGCACCGCGAGGATCAGGCGGGATGCTATCACGTCCTATCGGCCGATCTGCGCGTGCGAACTGGACGAACGCCCGCTATATTGGAGACTCGGATGTCCCTCGCTCCGACGCCTCGTGCTCCCCGTATGAACCGCGCCACCGTGATCGTCGCGCTCTACAGCGCGCTCGGTCTGGCGGCGATCGGCTGGGGCTGGTGGCGCGGTGATCGCAACATCTACGAGTACGGCGAGCGCAACCTCGTGCTGCTCGCGGTCAGCCCGTTCGTCGGGCTCGCCTTCGGCCTGGCGATGGTCTTCTTGTCGCGGCTCGCGGTGCACTCGATGGAGTGGGCGCGCGTGCTGCATCGCGAGTTTCACGCGGTGGTGCACGAGCTGTCGTCGCGCGAGATCTTCCTGCTCGCGATCTCCTCGGCGGTGGGCGAGGAGCTGTTCTTCCGCGGCGCCATGCTGCCGGCGCTCGGGCTTCTGCCGTCGAGCATCCTGTTCGCGCTCATGCACGTGCGCGCGCAGTGGCGATTTTTGCCGTGGACGATCATGTCGTTCATCATGGGGCTCGCCATGGGCCTCATGTACATGAAGCTCGGAAACCTGGGAGCGCCGATCGTCGCGCACTTCACGATCAACCTCCTCAACCTCAACTACATCGCAAAGCACGAGCTGCGCGCGTGAAGCGCATCGCGCTCGCCGCGTTGTTGGTGGCAGCGAGCGGCGTGTCGGCGGATGAGCTCAGCGGTGCCGACAAGCTGCGCGTCGTCTACTCGAACCAGTTTTCGTGGACGCGCGACGGATTGCCCATCGTCACCGTGCGCGTCATGGAGCATCGCCCGTCGGTGACGCTGAGCGCCGAGGGCATGCGCGTCGTGCCCGACGGCGAAGGCGGCCCCGAGGTCAAGGGCGGCGCGACCTGGACGGTGCGCATCGTCGACGGCAAGCCGGGGCGCGTGGTCACGCACAACGTGGTCGCCTCGTTCGCGCCGTCGGACACCGAGGCGCTGCAGGCCGAGCTGGCCAAATGGCGCGCCAAAAAGATCGCGACGCACACCTTCGAGACCGGCGCGCTCTTCGCGGTCAAAGGGCAGGTGCTCGACTCGCGCAAGATCCTCGTCGCCGCCGCGGGAACGACGGGCGGCACGCCCTTCCCCGAGCTCGTCGATCGCCCGCGCGGCACGGTCGAGGCCGTCGACGAGCGCGGCGTCGTCGTGCGCAACGACTCGATCCTGTGGTTCGAGCCCGGCCCGGCGGGGACGATCGCGCTCGCCGACGTCGACAACGAGCGCGGCGGCAAAGAGACACGCAGGTACTTCGGCAAGATCTACGTCACCGTCGACAACGCCGGCCAGCTCGCCGTCGTCAACGCGGTGCCCGAGGACAAGCTGCTCGCCGGCCTGGTGCCCGCCGAGATGTCGGCGTCGTCGCCGCCCGAAGCGCTCAAGGCGCAAGCCGTCGCCGCGCGCAACGAGCTGCTCGCCAAGATCGGCACGCGCCACCTGACCGATCCCTACCGCCTCTGCTCGACGGTGCACTGCCAGGTCTACGCCGGCGCCGGCCGCGAGGACGCGCGCGCGACCGCCGCGGTGCAGGCCACGCGCGGCGAGCTCCTCGTGCGCGATCACGACGGCGGCCTGGTCGACGCCGTCTACTCCGCGTCGTGCGGCGGCCACGGCGAGAACAACGAGAACGTCTGGGGCGGCACGCCCGATTTGTCGCTGCGCGGCCGACTCGACGCCGATCCGCTCTTGGCCGCGCGGCTGCCCAAGTTCGCCACCATCGGTGACGCCGAGCTGCGCGCGTGGCTGGCGATCGGTCCGTCGGCCGACGGCCCGTGGTGCGCGCGACCCAAAGAAGCGCAGATCAACTTCCGCTGGCAGAAGCCGATCGATCTCGCTGCGCTCGAATCACGCGTCGCCGTAGGCCGCCTGCGCGAGCTCACCGTCCTCGAGCGCGGCGTCTCCGGCCGCGCGACCAGGCTGCGCCTCGTCGGCGATCGCGGCGAGAAGGAGCTCCACGGCGAGCTCGAGATCCGTCGCGCGCTCGGCAACCTCAAGAGCGCCATGTTCGTCCTCGACGCCACGCGCGACGCGTCCGGCCACCTCGCGTCGCTCACCGCGATCGGCGGCGGCCACGGCCACGGCGTCGGCATGTGTCAGGTCGGCGCCGTCGGCATGGCCTCGTCGGGGAAAAGCTACACCGACATCCTGCGGCAATATTATCCAGCCTCCCACGTACGCAAACTGTATTGACATTGACGCGTCGCGCGATATGGTCCCGAAAAAGACACTCGGGATGCTCCGGGTGGGGGTAAGGAGGGTTCGTATGGCACAAGCGCAGGGTCACGTGAAGTGGTTCAACGACGCCAAGGGCTACGGCTTCATCGCGCGCGAAGACGGTCCGGACGTCTTCGTTCACTACAGTGCGATCGCGGGAGACGGGTTCCGCTCGCTCTCGGAGGGCCAGGCCGTGCAGTTCGAGATCACGGAGGGTCCCAAGGGCCTGCAGGCCACCAACGTCACGAAGCTGTAACCGCCCCACACATACGAAGACCGAAGACGCCCGGCCCCGCGCCGGGCGTTTTCTTTTTCAGCACACCCTCCGCGTCAAGAACGCAGGCCCGCCCCCTCGTGGCTATGGAAGCGTCTCGATCCGCCGCCGACGATCGGCGCTCGGCACTGTTCAGGGTTACGCAAACCGCGCCATCCCCCCTTCACCCTCACCTATCGATGCCCGAAACCCGCCACCCCTGCGTCGACTTCTTCAGCAACAAAATGAACTCCTGCCCCCCCGCCTTCCCGACCGCAAACAACATGTCCGACGACTCGCCCCCCGGCGGCAGCCCGCCGAGCTTCCCTCGGATCCCCACCGGCGTCAGCACGTCGAGCCCCACCACCTTCCGATTCCCCGACTTCCCCGACGCCTCGCCGAGCAGCTGCTTGTACATCGCCTTCAGCGCCGCCGCGTCGTGCGCCACCACTTCGCCCGCCGCCGTGAACGGCGTCGCGCTCCAGCCGGCGAGCCATGCCGCGTCGCCGCGGTCGTACGCCGCGAACCAGCCCTCCGCCGCCGCCCTCACCTCGGTCGTCACCTCGGGCACCACCACCGTCGGCGCCGACGGCTTGGCCGACGGGATGTCGCCGTCTTCGCGCGGCCGCTCGGTCACTTCCTTCTCGCGCTGCAACCGCCGCGGCCCTTCGCCCACCGTCGGCTGCCCGAGGTTCAGCGGATTCTTGTTCGCGCCGGCGCTGCCCGCCGCGGCCGCGGCCTTCTGCATCGCCTTCGCCTGCGCGCCCGTCTCCGACGTGTCGTGCTCGCTGTTGTCGCCCGGCGTCGTCAAGATATGCGGGTCGACGCCGAACGTGCCGCACGCGCGCTCGTCGCGGTGGAACTGCCAATCCAGGTACACCTTGCCGTTCGCGCTCTTGATCACCGACGGCGGCGGCGGAAACGGCGCCGCCGACATCACGCTGTCGATCGCCGCCGTGTCGAACGCCAGGAGGCCCGACCCGCGCACGATCCCCACGCGCTCGACGCTGCCGTCGCCCTTGACCACGATCTCGAGCTGCGTCCACAGCTCCTCGTTCGCGTAGGCCGAGTCCTGGCGCGCGTCGATGTCCGAGAGGAACCCGAGCGTGAACAGCTTGTGGATCTGCCGGTGCATCGCGGTGATGTACGCGGCGAACGGCGACGCGCGCGTCCCCAGCTCCGCCTGATTTCCCGGCCGCACCTCGGGCGTGAAGTTCTCGATCGACGAGCGCAGCGCCGCCGCCTTCTTCAGGTAGCGATCGTACCGCCCCTCGACGTGTGACCGCTGCGCCAGCGCCGCCTGTCGCCGCTCCGCCTCGGCCGCCTGGAAGCCCTCGATCTGATCGTACATGTGGTGGTTCAGGTTCAGATTGACCTTCCCACCCATCGACGGCGCCACCGCGCGCTGCCCGTCGTGCCCGACGCGCGCCATCGGCAGATCGCCCTTGCCCACTTCCTGCTTGTCGAGCCCCTCGCGCTGCTTCTGCTCCTTCACTTCGTCGATCGCCGCCTTCGGCGTCAGATCGCGCATCGCCAGCGGCCCGGGCGGCGTCGGCTCGTGCGCCTTGTTGCCGTTGTCGCCCTGCATGAGCGCGTTGCGCGGGAGCTCGTTCTTCTCGCCCTGACGGTTCTGCAGCTCCGCGAGCTTCTGATCCTTGAGCCCCGGATCGGGCTGCTTGTTGTCCGACTTCTCCGACTCCTGCGTCTCTGCCGACTGAACCTCGCGGATGAGGTTCGTGTTCTTGGCGCTCGTCTCCTTCTCGGCCTTGTGGTTCTTCTGCGCGAGAAAGTGCGCGTCCTTGTTGTCCTGCTCGTCGGGGAACTTGTCCTGATCGACCATCTGCATGCGGTGGTCGATGACCGGCTGCGGCGGCGGAGGCGGCTGCGGCGGCGGAGGCGGCTTGATCTCGAGCTCCGCTTCCTTCTTCTTCTCTTCGATCTTCGCGGGCTCGGGCGCCGGCGCTTGCGCCTGGCGCTGCTTTTCCTTCTTCAGCTTCGCCTTGGTCTGCTCGGGCGTCTGCTCCGGCGCCGGCGTCTCGTCCTTCTGCGGCTTGTCGTCCGCGTCGGGGATCCACGCCACCTCGATCGGCGCGGGCGGAATGTCCGAGAGCCCGGCGAAGTGATCGAGAAAGAACGCCCAGTAGACGGCGCTCATGCACGCGGAAAAGGCAGCGGCCTTGGCCAGTCGCCGCCAATGGAACCTTCCGTCGCGCACCGATCTAATCTAGCACCCTATAGGCGCCGGTACACCCCAACCACCAACCCGATCAAGTTAACGGATTTGAAATCTCGGCGTTTGACGACAATCGGTTGCAGCCGCGCGTTGGCCGGCTTGAACACGATTTGGTCGCTCTCGGGATGGAAGTACTTCACGGTCGCTTCGTCGTTGATCATCGCGACCACGATGTCGCCGCGGTTCGCGGTGAGCTGCTTCTTCACGAAGATGAAGTCGCCGTGATAGATGCCGGCCTCGATCATCGAATCGCCGTGCACCTTGAGCGCGAACACTTCCTTGGACGGGCCGAGGAAGAAGCGATCGACCTTGACCGTGTCCTCGGCCTGCTCGATCGCCAGGATCGGCTCGCCCGCCGCCACGCGTCCGAGGAGCGGCACCTCGACGAGATTTCCCGTCGGGCCGGCGCCTTCCAGCGAGATCGGGCGCAGCGCGCGCGACTTCAGATCTTCGCGCTCGAGGTAGCCCTTCTTCTCGAGCGCCTTCAGATGATCGTTCACGCCGTTGGTCGAGCGGATGCCCATGTGCTCGCCGATCTCGCGCAGCGTCGGCGGATAGCCGCGGCTCTCGATCGACTGGCTGATGAACTCCAGCACCGCCTTCTGGCGATCGGTCAACGGCTCTTTGTCGTCTTCCCCGCGGATCTGCATGGGCACCTCTATGTGTACCTGAACAAATGATAGGCTACTGAACGTCTGAATGGTCGTCAAGTTTTTCGCCAGTTACATATGATTCAGTCATGCGCACAGCATTGGTCGTGATGATCCTCGGGTTCGGTGGGCTAGCGCGGGCTGGTGCACCGGGCAGCATGGTGTTGACCTCTGATCAGGTCGACGCGAACGACGCCAACTTCGAAAAGGACGCCAAGGCAAAGCAGATCTCGTCGCTGGCCAAGAGTGGCGACGGGTGGACGCTCTACTTCCTCGCGTTCCTCAAGAAGGCGGCGGGCAGCAAGGAGGTGCAGATCGTCTTCTATGACACTGCGGAGAAGAAGCACGAGCCGACCAACGCGTTCCCCATCGAGACGCAGCCGAGCGCGAAGATCCTGGTCTCGTCGGTGAGCTTCAATGCCGACCAGGGCTTCAAGGCCGGTCACAAGTACAACGTGATGGTGACGCGGCTCATCGGCGGTCACGAAGAAGTGTACGCGCGGTCGGCGATCACGCTGAAGTGAACGCGCTCTTCGTCGTCCTTTTGCTCACGCCGCCCGGCGCGCTGGTGAAGTTGCCGGCGCCGGCGGATCTCGTCACCGCCGTGCGCGGCGGCGACGACGTCGAGATCGAGCGCGTCGCGGCGCGTCTCGGCGCCGTGCGGCTCGAGGCGTGGGCCGAGCACGGCAAGCCGCCCGAGCGGCTGGCGGCGTTGCGCGCGCTGCCGCTCGTCGAGGACGCGTGGTCGGTGCTGCCCGATCTGGCGAAGCTCGTCGGCGATCCCGACGACGAAGTGGCGGCGCACGCGGCCGACACCGCCTTGCGCATCGCCGAGAGCATGACGCCCGAGCGCAAGGCGCTCGACGAGATGCCGGCCGACGTGCCGACGCGCGCGGCGCGCGAGCTGATGGCGATGGCGGGCAAGACGACGCTCAAGCCGGCGCTGCGCGTCAGTACGATCGAGGCGGCGGCGGCGCTGCGCGGCGTGGCGCGGCTCGACGAGAAGGCGCTCGCGGCGCTGCTCGGCGACGGCGACGCGAGCGTGCGGCGCGCGGCGGCCGAGGCGCTCGCCGGCTCGCCGATCGGCGACAAGCCGCTCGCGGAGGCGCTCGTGAAGGACTCGGTGCCGACGGTGGCGGCGGCGGCGGCGGCGGCGTTGTGCCGCGACGTACCGGTGGTCACGCCGTCGAAGCCGGGCGCTGCCGAGCTGCGCGCCGCCAGGCTGCCGCCGCCGGCGCGCGAGCGGCTGCGCGCGCTGGCGCTCGACGAGAGCCTCTCGCTCGCCGATCGGCTCGACCTCGTCGGCTGCCTGCGCGTCGGCAAGAAGGACGCCGATCAAAAGGTGCTCGACGAGCTGGCGCGCAAGCCGCCCGATTCGCTCCGGCGCCGCGCGCGCTCGCTCGGCGGACGTTGATGACGCTGGAGCCGGTCACGGTGATGGTGCGCGGGCGCGCGCACACGGTGCCCGTCGCCGAGCTACGCGCCGAGCTCGACGCCGAAGGGCCGCCGCGCAGCCTGGCATCGCTCGAGGCGATCCTGCGCTGCGGCGATCGCGAGGCGGCGGTGGCGCGCCTGCGCCGCATCGTGCGCCGCGGAGATCCCGGCGTCGGTACGCTGCAGGCGATCTTCGGGCTCGTGCGCCTGCACGCGAGGGATGCGTCCGAGGATCTCGAAGCGCTCGCGGTGCGGCTTGGTGGCTCGCCGGGCGCCATTGCAACAGCCGCCGCGGCGCTCGTGGGAGATCGGGTCGAGAGGCTCGCCGCCGACGTCGCCGACGACGCCACGCTCGCGCACGCCAGCCCGCAGCCGTACCTCC
Organism: Polyangia bacterium; assembly: GCA_035607415.1. Taxonomy (GTDB): domain Bacteria; phylum Myxococcota_A; class Polyangia; order Palsa-1104; family Palsa-1104; genus JAQBQH01. The sequence continues at coordinate 87,636 of DATNAQ010000126.1, read as the reverse complement.
ACGAATCGCGCGTGCCCGACGGCGCGCCGGCGCTGTTCGCCGCCTGGATCGCGACGCTGCGGCGCGAGGCGCCCAACGTCGGCGTCACGGCGCTGCGCGCCTTCGTCGGCGACGTGGCCGAGGCGGCGTTCCGCTCGCTGCAGCACGGGGCGCACGCCGGGGCGCTCCTCGGCGACGCCGATCGCGAGTTCCTCGTCGACACGATCTGCGCCGAGCTGCCCGGCACCACCGACTTCATCGCCGCGCGCGGCATGGCGTGGCTGCTCGGCGCGCTCCAGCCCGGCGACGAGACCGCGCGCGCCGCGATCGAGCGCGCGCGCGACCGCTTCCGCGATCCGGAGTTCCAGGCCGACTGCGAGGCGATGCTCCAGGGCGGCGCGTGGCCGCCGCAGCTGCAACCCTGAGCCGACCGTGACATCCGCGTCCGAACCCGGGCGCGCCGCCGTCGCGTAACTGCCGGCAAATGCGTCGCGCCGGCGAAGGCACGGCGTCTGCTTTGTCGCCGCCGCATGCACGCCCTCTTCTGCTTGCTGCTCGTCGCCGGCGGCGTCGAGCAGGCCGACGACGCCGAAGTCCCGCCCGCGCCCGTCGCCCAGCCCGCGCCGCCGCAGCCCGCGCCGCCGCAGCCCGCGCCGCCGCCGCCCGTGATCGTGCCGCCCCCGTCGCAGACCGCGCTGCCGCCCGCGCCCCCGGGATGGCGCTACCAGCTCACCGCGGCGCCGCTGGAGCATCCGCGGCGATGGGATCTGTTCACCGCCGGCATCGTCACCTTCAGCGGCGCCTGGACCGCGACGCTGATGGCCGGCATCCCCACGTTCGAGGTCTACCTCGACATCCCGCTCGTCGGACCGCTGCTCGAGGCCGCCCGCTTCGGCAGCGCGGGCGACCCGCTGGTCGGCCTCTTCGACTGGCTGCTCGTCAGCGACGCGCTCGCCCAGCTCGGCGGCGTGGCGATGCTGATCGCCGGCCCGGCGACGCGCAAGAACAACCCCGGCGCACCGCGCCTCGAGCTCGTCCCGCTCGGCGCCGGCGTCGCCCTGCGCGGCGCGTTCTGAGGCACGCTCGCTACAGCGTCGGATGCTCGTGCACGCGCTCGACGCGTTCCGCGTCGGGGGCGCAGCGCAGCGTCCACGGGATCGCGCGCAGCCGCTCGAACGGAATCTCGCGGCCGCAATCGATGCAGATGCCGTAGGCGTCGTTGCGCATGCGCCGGAGCGCGTCGATGATCGCGTGCGCCAGGTGCAGCTCGCGATCGTCGAGGCTGGCGTCGAGCGCGCGCAGCTCGTCGATGGCGCTCTCGTCGCCTTCGTCCTCGGGATCGTGCGCGTCGACCGCTTCGGCCACCGTCGTCGCGCTCAAGTTCTCGCGCGCCACCTGGTACGTCACCGTCAAGCGATCGATGAGCTCCTTCCGCAGCTGCTCACGCTCTTTGGCGGTCATGGTCGCGAAGGTAGCGCCGACCGCCGGCGTCGCAAGATCCGCTGCTCGATGAAGCCGGCGATGTCGTTGGCGCCGAGCGGCCGCGCCAGGAGGGCCGCGAGCGACACGAAGATGAGGCCGCCCACCGCGAGCTGGACGAGCACCAACAGGTGACCGTGCAGCCGCCCGTGGGGCAACCAGGTGGCCGCCGCCCACGCCGGCAAGGCCGCGATTCCACCGACGAGGTACCCGCGCAACGTGCCGACGACGATGTTGCGCCGGTTCACGGTGTCGACCCGGCGCGGCAAGAGCACCATCAGCGCCGCCGTGTGCATGAAGATGCCGACGTCGGAGGCGAGCACCAGCCCGTCGGTGCCCAAGCTGCGCGACGCGATCCAATAGATCGGCAGCGACGTCACGGTCACGAGCGTGCCGGCGACCGCCGGCGTGAGCGTGTCACCCGCCGCGTAGAAGGCGCGCGACACGATCGCCTGCATCGCCCACAGCGGGATCGCGGCGGCGAAGATCATCACGTAGTGCGCCGTCGGCGCCACATGGTCCGCGGCGAAGTGGCCTCGGCGGAAGAGCAGATCGACGGCCGGCTGGCCGAGCGCGATCAAGGCGCACGCGGCCAGGGCCGCGATCGCGGCCGACGAGCGCGCCGACGACGTCACCAGATCGCCGAGATCCTTCTTGCGGCCCTCGGCCCAGTACTGTGCGAAGAACGGCATCGACGCCTGCGCGACCGCCTGCGCGGCGACGGCGATGGGCACCTGCACCAGCTTGCGCGCGTAGCTGAGGCAGCTGATGGCGCCGACGTCGGCCGCGGCAAAGTAGCGCATGATCCAGTCGTCGGCCGACACCAGCGTCACCGCGGCCATGAGTGGAATGCTCGCCAGGATCCACTCGCGGAAGCCGCGATCGCGCACCGCCAGCGACGGCCGATAGCGCATGCCGGCCCGCCAGGCCGCGACGACGAGGATGCCGAACTGTCCTACCGCGGCGCCGGCGAGCGCGCCCCAGGCGAGCGAGGTGATGCCGAAGCGGCGGCCGAAGGCGGCGGCGCCGACGATGATGCCGAGGTTGTAGACCAGCGGCGCCATCGAGACGGCGACGAAGCGCTTGCGCGTGAACAGCGTCGCCGAGGCGATGCCGCCCAGATAGAAGAAGAGCTGCGCGGGCAGGAGGATCCGCGTCAGGTGGATGGCGAGCTGGATGTGCTGGGGATGGAGCTTGTGCAGGTAGCGCGTCGTGAGCTGCGGGGTGAAGTACTCGACGACGACGATGCCGGCGATGATGACGATGGTCATCGTCGTGGCGATGATCGACAGGACGCGGTTGCCGCCGCGCTCGTCGTCGGCTTTCAAGTAGCGCGTGTAGATCGGGATGAAGGTGATCGACAGCGTCCCGCCGGCGACGATGTACATCAGCCAGTCGGGGATGGTGAAGGCGGCGAAGAACGCGTCGGTCTGCCCGGTGGCGCCGAAGAGCGCGGCGATGACGGCGTCGCGCAGAAAGCCGAGCACGCGGGAAAGAAAGACCGTGAAGATGAGCAGCGCCGCGGCCAGGCCGAGCCTGCGCGTCGTCGAGGATTCGGGCACGCCTAGTTATACGAAATATTCCTCGACGGTGTCCTCCTCGAACTCACAGACGTGACGGGTGGTGTGATCGTCGACGACGACGATGGGCGAGGTCGGCGAATCGTCCAGCTCGGGCTCGGGCTCGGCCGAATGCACGATCACCAGCACGCGGTCGGTCGGATCCCAGTCGTCCACGAACCGGCCCTACGCAAGAGTCGCGCCGACGGCGAAATCGCTGATTTCCCTCGATGCGTGTCGGTCGCGCCACAGGCTGCGTGGAGCGGGCCCCAGGAGACTGGAGCGCCGGGCCCCAGTGCTATTGCGCGACAGCCTCGTGGAGCGAGCGATACGACTGCCGCAGGAGGTAGCTCACGCCCTTCCAGTCGACACCCTGCGCATCGCGATCGGAGCCGCGCGCACCGGCCCCGCGATCGCGCAGATCGGCGGCCTCGACGCGCAGCTGCGCCGCCTCGGCCACGCGCGCGCCCGGCGCCTCGTACAGGAGCGCGTACAGCTCGGTCATGCGCTCGGCGACCACGCGGTTCTTGGCCGCACCCGAGCCCGATGCCGGATCGCGCCGCGCCGTCCACCAAGACAGCTCCGCGCGCGCCACCGCCGCCGGATCGAACGACGCGCCCGTCCAGTCGCGCGCGATCTGGTAGCCGGCCTCGAGATCGGGCAGCACGCGATCATAATGGTCGGTGGCGTCGCCGAACGTCGCCGCCGCCTTCGCCAGGTGGTAGCCCGCGATCGCCGCCTTCTGCCACGAGTAGTGATACTGCTCGCGCAGCATCGTCACCAGCAGCCGGAACAGCGGCAAGCGCTGCTTGTCGTAGTAGGCCTGCCACATTCCGACCTCGAGCGCGGCCAGCCGATCGGGATCGAACACGCGTATCGAGCGCGGCCCCGACGGCGCGCGCACCGCGACGGCCCAATAGACCGCCGCCAGCATCACGAGCACGATCACGCCGCGGCCGCGCCCTCGCCGCTCCGGCATCACACCAGCTCGTGCGGCATGTGATCGCGCGGCGAGCGGAAGTAGCGAAGCGGCGAGTAGGCGAGGAAGTTCGACACGCGCGAGGTGTAGACGCAGGCGTAGTCTTCGACCTGCTGGCCGAAGCGCGAGTTCTCCGCCGCCTCGCGGAAGATCGCGCCCCAGTAGGGGTTGAACGCGCGATCGATGACGTTGTCGTTTTCCGAGATCTCCTCGGCCGCGGCCTTGAGCGCCGCGCGCAGCTCGTCGAGGCGGCGCTTGGCTTCGTGCTTGGCGGCGTCGACGGTGGGCTGCGCATGCGCCAGCGGCTCGTGCGCGGCATCATTGCTGGCCGGCGCTCCGGCGGCGCCGCCCTCGGCGATCTTCTGCAGCGACTTGAGCAGCACCTGCTGATACGAGATTTCGGAGTCGAGGCGCACGCACTGCCGCTCGAGCTGCTCGACGCGCTCGAGGCGCTCCTTGTTGTTCTCGACGGCGGTGAGCTCGGCCTCGAGCTCCTGCAGGATCATCGCCGTGCGCCACACCGACGACTTCTTGGCGCGCAGCATGTCGCCGTAGATGTGGTCGCCGATGTAGAGCACGTGATCGCCGCGCACGCCGACGGCTTCGGTGAAGTCGTGGATGTTGCCGCCCTGGTAGATGCGGTTGCGCACGAAGGGGCCGGTGTGGTGCGGCGCCTTGACGTTGCCGCTGGCGTCGATCTCGACGAACGGATGCTTGTCGGTGAAAAACGCCGGCTTCGATCCGGCGACGATGACCACGTCGAAGTAGCTGCGCCAGTTCGCGTACGCCGGCAGCGCGTCGTTCAGCAGATGTGTCATGACCGCCTCGGTGTAGTCCCACGCCGAGTTGGTCAGGAGGAACAGCCGCTTTCCCGACGAGCGGAACTTGTGCAGCGTCGGCGCCAGCTCGGGATCCTTGACGATGTAGTCGCCGAGGTTGGCTTTGATGATCCGCTTCATCGACTCGTCGCGGTGCGCTTCGTCGATGCACTCGCGGATGTCCTGCCAGATCTTGCCGAAGCGGACGGTGCCGCCCTTGCGCTCGAAGAAGTCGATCATCGCCGAGTACATGACCGCCTCGGGCAGCGCGAACAGCGTGTCGATCCACGCGTAGCGCGGCGACGACAGGCGGATGCGCTCGAGGCGATAGAGCTGATGGCGCTCCTCGCGCGACATGGTGGTGCGGCCGTGGTAGACGCGCCCGACGTGACCGTAGCGATCGGCCTTGAAGATGTTGCCGAAGCGGCGGTCGACGACGAGCCCGCGCACGGCGAACGCCGGATCGAAGTCGAGCGCGCGGATCTCCTCGGGATAGCCGCGCTTGGCGATCAGCTTGTCGAGCGTGCACTGGATCGAGAGCGCTTCGAGGTTGCGCTGGTGATAGAGCGCCAGCGTGTAGTCCATGTCGAACCCGATCAGCTCGATCTCGTCCATGCGCAGGTTGCGATTGACGAAGATGCGACGCGCGCGCGGGATGTCGAGAGAGCGCGGAACGGACTGTCCGAGCGCCTCGAGGAGCTCGAGGTGCGCCTTGGACGCGTCTTCTTTGAGCGTGGGGTGCGCCTTCGACGGGTCGGCCACCATGGACCATAAATGATAGCGCAAAAGCGTAGAATGAGCATGGTGGCTCGACGAGCGGGCGGCTTGATGGCGGTTGCGCGGCGGTCTACGCGCCTGTCGCTGCTCGTGGCGGCAGCGACGGTAATCGGCGTCGCCGCCGAGGGCGGGGCGCGCGCGCAGGTGCTCCACGAGCGCGTCATCGTCGGCGGCGTCCGCTGCGCCAACGGCGTGTGCTGGAAGGAAGGGCGGCCCGCCGACGGCGCCGCCGGCATCGTCGTCGACGGCGAGGTCGTGCCCGCTCCGTCGTCGAGCGCTCAGCCGGCGCCCGACGAGCCGGTCTACACGCCGGCGCCGGAGCGCGCGCCGGCCGACCACAGCGCCACGACCGATCCGGCGGTGCCGGGCGGCTCGCCGGAGCGGCGCGGCCGCGTGCAGATGGATCGCGCCACCGGGCCGGAGCCGCCGGGCAAGCGGCTCTATCACGAGCCGTTCAACCCGGCGGTGTTCCCCTTCAAGCGCATGACCGCGCTCGACGCGGTCGAGCCCGACGAGTCGCTGGTGCTGGCCGAGCGATCGATCCCGCGCTCGCGGCTGCGCGTGCTCGGCGCCGACAAGCGCGCCGACGGGCGCGACGCCTTCTGGGGCTCGATCATCGTCGATCTCGAGCCGGGCCAGTGGATCCCGCTGCCGTCGGTGGCGGCGGATGCGCGCATCCTCGCCGCGTCGGTGGTGCCACCGGTCGAGGTCAGCTTCGCGCGCGACGGCGCCGACAACCAGTACGTGATGTCGCCGTCGGGCGGGCGCCACCGGCTGGTGTGGCTGACCGACGCGCCGGCGCGCTACTTCGCCGGTGAGGTGCCGCCCGATCTGCGCCTCCTCGACGAGCCGCGCATCCCGCAGGCGGTGCCGGCGGGAATCCGCCGCCGCGCGGCCAAGGTGCTGGCGCGCATCGGCGTCGATCCGCGGCCGACGGTGCCGCTGGCGCGCGATCTCGACGAGCTGGTGGGCTGGTTCCGCGCCTTCGAGCCGGGCGAGCCGCCGCGCGCCACCGACTCGTTGTACGAGGATCTCGCGCTCGCGCAGAAGGGCAGCTGCCGCCATCGCTCGTACGCGTTCCTGATCACGGCGCTGGCGCTCGGCATTCCCGCGCGCTACGTCGAGAACGAGCTGCACGTCTTCGTCGAGGTCTTCGTGCCGCGCGTCGGCTGGCGGCGCATCAACCTCGGCGGCGCGCTCGTCGACGAGGAGGTCTCGGGCGCCGACGGCAAGATCCCGTATCAACCGAAGGGCGGCGATCCGTTCCCCCGGCCGGACGCGTTCGCCAAGGGCAACGACGCGACGCCGCCGGCGCCGAAGGCGCTCGAGGACGCCGCGCGAAACCACGCGCAGAACCTCGCCAGCCACGCCGGTGGCGGTGCGGCCGCCGCTGGCTCGGAAGGCGGCGCCGGCGGAAACCATCGTGGCAATGGAGGCGCGGGCGGCGCTGGCGGCGCCGGCGGACCTGCAAGGGGCGATCGCGAGAGCCGCGTCGTGAACCTCGACGCCCTCGATCGCGAGGCGCCGCCGGGCACCCCCGGCGCCAGGGTCAGCAACGCCAGCGTGCCTACCTCGGTCACCGTGCGCGTCGCCGCCCGCGACACCTTCCGCGGCGAGCGCATCGACGTCAGCGGCACCGTCGCTGCCGCTGACAACCGGCCGAGCGGTCTGCCCGTCGAGATCTACCTCGACGGCCCGGGCGGCGCGCTCAAAGTAGGCGACGCCGTCGCCGACGCCAGCGGCGCCTGGCACGCCACGATCGAGGTGCCGCGCGATCTGCCCCTCGGCGATCACCGCGTCGTCGCCCGCACGCCCGGCGACACCAGGCGCAAGCCCAGCCACAGCCGCTGAGCGCGTCGGCGCGTCGGCGCGTCGGCGCGTCGGCGAGGCCGTAAATGATGCAGTCGCATCAATAATATGATGCATCTGCACAATAATCCTTGCCGACGGCAGTCTAGATGTTTATTGTGCACTTGCATCATGAATCAGACCAAGGTTGGCGTGCTTTCGCTCGGCACCTATCTCCCCAAGCCGCGCATGACCAGCGAGGAGCTGGCGCGCAAGACCGGCATCCCGCGCGCGGTCATCGAGGACAAGTTCGGCATCCTCGAGAAGCCGATGCCCGGCCCGGAAGATCATCCGTGCCTGATGGGTGCCCGCGCCGCCGAGATCGCCATCGCGCGCGCCCCGATTGATCCACTGGAGATCGACGTCGTCATCTCCATCAGCGAGGAGTACAAAGAGCGCCCGCTGATGGTCTCGGGGATCAAGATCCAGCAGCTCGTCGGCGCCCGCAACGCCTGGTCGGTCGACATCGCCCAGCGCTGCTGCACCACCATCGCCGGCCTGACGCTGGCGCGCGCGCTCATGGAGACCGACGCGCGCGTGCGCACCGTGCTGCTCGCCGGCGGCTATCGCAACGGCGACCTCATCGACTACGCCAACCCGCGCGTGTCGTTCATGTACTCACTCGCCGCCGGCGGCGGCGCGCTGCTGCTCCGCCGCGATCACGACGCCAACGAGCTCCTCGGCGGCGCCCTCGTCTCCGACGGCGACTTCGCCGACGACGTCAGCTGCGCGGGCGGCGGCACGATCGCGCCGCTCACGCCCGACACCGCCGGCACCGCCGCCGCGATGCTCGACGTGCACGACGTCGACGGCATGAAGGCACGGCTCGCCGAGCGCAGCCACGCCAACTTCATGCGCGTCATCCGCGAGGCGGCGCGCCAGGGCGGCCGCGACGCGCGCGACATCGACTATCTCGCGCTCTTGCACATGAAGCGCTCGGCGCACGCCGCGGTGCTCGACGAGCTCGCGCTCACAGCGCAGCAGTCGTACTACCTCGAGCAGTACGGCCACATCGGCCAGTTCGATCCGATCTTGTCGATCGAGCTCGGCCTCGCCGCCGGCCGCGTGCGGCCCGGCGCGCTCGTGGTGATGGCGAGCGCCGGCGTCAGCTACGCCTGGGGCGCCTATGCCCTGCGCTGGGGCCCCGCGCAGGACCGCGCCGACTCCGCGGCCGCGTGATCTTTTTTCAGGAACTTCTGAAACCGACGCGGTGTTCTCGTCATGACAGGCAGGAGGAGAACACCATGCGAAAGTTGTTGCTCGTCGCTGCGGCGGCGGTCGGTCTTGCTGCGTGCGCCTATCCGGAAACGAAGATGGTGCCCGTCGAGCCGACGGCATCGCAGACGCAAACGTCGGAGACGCCGCCGGCGAACGACGCTACTTCTGAGAAGCCCGCATCTGCGAAATCCGCAGCCGCAAAGCGTTGAGCTTGATGAAGCCGCCCGCGTCCTTCTGGTCGTAGACCTGCTCGGCCTCGAAGGTCGCGAAGTCGGGACGGTAGAGCGAGCGCGGCGCCTTGCGCCCGGCGACGATGCAGTTGCCCTTGTAGAGCTTGAGGCGCGCCGTGCCGGTGACCGGCTGTGACGCCTCGTCGACGAGCTTCTGCAGGAGCACGCGCTCGGGCGCGAACCAGAAGCCGTTGTAGACCAGCTGCGCGTAGCGCGGCATGAGCGAGTCGCGCAGCTGGATGACCTCGCGATCGAGCGTGACCGTCTCGACCGCGCGCCGCGCGCGACGCAGGATGGTGCCGCCCGGCGTCTCGTACACGCCGCGCGCCTTCATGCCGACGTAGCGATCCTCGACGAGATCGACGCGCCCGACGCCGTGCTCGGCGGCGATGGCGTTGGCCTTGGTCAAGAGCGCCGCCGGCGACAGCTTCTCGCCGTCGATGGCCACCGGCGTGCCGCCCTCGATCTCGATCTCCACGTAGCGCGGCGTGTTCGGCGCGTCCTCGGGGCTCTTGGTGACCTGGAAGATGGCCGCGTCCGGCTCCTTCCACGGGTCCTCGAGAATCCCGCCTTCATACGACGTATGAAACAGGTTTCGGTCGATCGAATAAGGCTTTTCCGCCGTCGCCTCGACGGGGATTGAATGCTCCTTGGTATACCGGATCAAATCGGAGCGCGATTTCAGATCCCAGATCCGCCACGGCGCGATGATCTGGATGTGTGGATCGAAGTGGTAATAGCCGAGCTCGAAGCGCACCTGGTCGTTGCCCTTGCCGGTCGACCCGTGCGAGACCGCGTCGGCGCCCTCTTTCTTCACGACGTCCATCTGCGCCTTGGCGATCACCGGGCGCGCGATCGACGTGCCCATGAGGTAGTCCTGCTCGTAGGCGGCGTCGGCGCGCAGCATCGGGAACACGAAGTCGCGCACGAACTCCTCGCGCAGGTCGTAGACGTGGCACTTCGACGCGCCCGTCGACAGCGCCTTCTTCTTGACCGCTTCGAGATCCTCGCCCTGACCGACGTCGGCACAGAACGCGATCACCTCGCAGCTGTAGGTCTCCTTGAGCCAGCGCATGATGACGGACGTGTCGAGTCCGCCCGAGTAGGCGAGGACGATTTTCTTCGGCATGCGCGGATACTACTCGATCTCGGTTTCGCGCGTGTTTCCTGATCAGCTCTTGCGCAGCCCCATCGGCGGCAGCTTCACCGGCTTGTCACCAACCTTGAGCGCGCGGTCGAACTTGAGCGTCACGTCCTCGCCGCTCGGCAGCTTGGTGTACTTGAAGATGAGGTGCAGCTCCTTCGACTCGCCGGGGTGCGCGATGACCTCCTGGTCGTCGCGATCGGCCTGCGGGTCGTCGGTCTCGCGCGGGCACTTCAAGAGGACCATGGTGCGATCGAGGCGCGCCGTCTCCGCGCCGTGGTTCTCGAGGCGCAAGCAGACGTTGAGCTCTTTGACGTCGGCCATCGTCTCGTCGCCGCCGCCGCCCTGGCCGACGGGCGGCTCCATCGAGTTGATCACCGACTGCGTCGACGTGGCCGCCGAGCCGCAGTAGACGATCGACACGCCCGACACCGCCGACGACGGCTTGACCACGTTGAACGGCGCCGCGCAGGCGCCGACCGCCGCGAAGATCGCGCCGCCGAGGAGCACGCGCCGCATCTACTTGATGAGGACCGCGCCGCGGCGCACGAGCAGCGCCATCACGCGCAGCGCCTCCAGCCGCGGCATGCCCGACACGTCGAGCACGTCCTCGACGGTCATGGCGCCGTCGATGCGCGACAACAGGAACGCCGATCGCGGCTCCAGATCGCCCATCGCCTTGCCGTGCATCGGCACGCGATCGGCTCCGCCCAGGATCGCGCCATAGATCTGCTCGACGAGCGGAAGATGATCGCGCGCCAGCTGCCCCCCGAGCCCGCCCGACGCCTCGAGCGCCATCTCACAGGCGTCGACGGCGGCGACCCGATCGCCCGCCTGCAGCGCCGCCTCGGCCGCCCCCAGCGGATGGCCGTGCACCGGCGACCGCGTCCCCGGCAGCGTCGGCAACGGCGGCATGTCCTCGAGCTTGACCTCCTGCGACGCCCCCGACGACGCGATCTGCGCCATCTTCGACGCGTGCGACCCGCGAATGAACGGATTGGTCGGGTTGGTCCCGCCCTCCTCCACTTCGTCGGGCCCGCTCAGATCGGGCGCGACCTCGAGCGGCAACAGGTTCAGATCCGCGTACGGATCGTCCTCCGGCGACGAGTCGCGCACCGGCTTCAGCCCCGTCGGCTTGATCCCGGTCGGCGTCAGCTGATTGGGATCGAACTCGCCGCTGAACGCCTCGAGGCCCATCGGGTTGGTGTCGTTCTTCTTGAGCGGCGTGGGCGGCTTGTGCGGCAGCGGCGTCGGATTCGCCTCCATCTCGATCAGCTGCTCGGCGGCCTCGTGCGTGTCGTCGATGCCCCCCATTTGATCGAGGCGATCGAGCTCGATTTCAGGCGTCGTGCGCCCCTCGGGGATCAGCGGCGAGTCGAGCGACAACAGGCTCTGGATCTGCTCGTCGGTCAGCTCGGGCACGTCGAGCGGCCGCAGGTTGGGCCCGGTCGGCGTCGCCGAGCGGAACTCGCGCGTCACCGACTCCGGACGATCCTCGGCCACCTTGTTGCGCTTCTTGTTCTGCGGCGTGAGCAGCTTGGGCTCGAGCGCCGGCATCCCCAGGATCGTCGGCGCACCCGGCGGCGACGGCGGCACCGGCGGCGGCGCGCCCGGCGACACGACCGACTTCAGCGTCGACGGCGCCGGCGCCGCTTTGGTCGCCTGCGACTGCAGCTCGGCCATCGCGTCGTCACGGCGCCGCATCTCCTGCAGCTCCGGCGGCGCCTCGGTCCCGCGCGGCGTCAGCGGCACCGGATCCCACGGTGAGTCGCCGCCCTCGGGATCGCGCGTCACCTTCGGCGTCGCCACCGGCGGCTGCGGCAAGGTCATCGTCGCCGCCGTCTCCATCGGCGTCGCCGGCCGGCGCGGCTGCTCGCCCGAGCCCGGCTGGGGCGGCGGCGTCGCCTTGCGCGCGCGCTCGGGCCGCGTCGGCTCCGGCTCGTGCAGCACCTGCGGCGGACGCGGCCGTTTGCCCGACTTCGGCTCCTCGAGCGCTTCCGACACCGCGCGCAGCGCCTCGTCGTCGAGCGGCCCGCGCGCCTTGTCGGCCGAGCTCTGCACCCACTTGACCCAATCGGCGAAGGGACGGCCGCGCATCGGACCGTACAGCTCGAGCGCCTTTTCGAACTCGATGAGCGCGCCGGCGATGTCGCCGTCGCGGTAGCGCTCCATGCCGGTCGCCAGGTGTGCCGCGGCGGCCTTCAGATCCCCTTTGCCCGGCACCATCCCCACTTGATCATCCGACGCGCGTCTTGGCGACGACGCCCTTGAACATGTTGAGCGTGCGCGTGAGCGCCTCGGTCGAATCGCTCACCGCCTGCTGGTCGCGGCTCTCGATGCCCTGGCGCGCGCGATCGATGACGGAGCGCGCCTTCTTCACCGCGTCCTGACCGAAGTCGCTGCCCGCGATCGCCTGCTCGACGCGCGGGAACAGCCCCTCGATCTCGTCGATGAGCTTCTCGGCCGACTGCTTGTGCTTCTCGAACTCTTCGGACGCCTTCTGATCGAGGAGGTAGTCCTTCGACTCCTCGACCATCTTGCGGATCTCTTCTTCGGTCAGGCCCGACGTCGCGGTGACGGTGATCGCCTGCTTGAGGCCGGTCTCTTGATCCTTGGCGCTCACCGACACGATGCCGTCGGCCGAGATCTCGAACGTCACCTCGATCTCGACCTCGCCCTTGGGCGCGCGCCGCAGGCCGGTCAGGATGAACTCGCCGAGCAGCTCGTTCTCCTCGGCGCGATCGCTCTCGCCCTGCAGCACGAGGATCTTCACCGACGTCTGGTTGTCCTTGACGGTGGTAAAGATGTGCGACGCCTGCGTCGGCACCGTCGTGTTCTGCTGGATCAGCCGGTGGAAGTAGCCGCCGACGATCATGATGCCGAGCGAGTGCGGCGTCACGTCGAGCAGCAGCATCTCCGAGTCGGTCTCGGTGAGCGCCGAGCCCTGGATCGACGCACCGAGCGCGACCACCTCGTCGGGGTGCACACCCTTGCACGGTTCCATGCCGAAGAACTGCGCCACCATCTGCTGGATCTTCGGCATGCGCGTCATGCCGCCGACGAGGATGACGTCCTCGATCGCCGACTTCTCGATGTCGGCCTCGGCGAGCGTCTTGCGGCAGATGTTGATGCAGCGCTCGATCAGGTCCGCCGTCAGCTCCTCGAGCTTGTCGCGCGTGAGCGTGCGCTGCAGGTGCAGCGCCTCGCCGCCCTGCGAGATGATGAACGGCAGATTGATCTCGGCTTCCTTCGCCGACGACAGCTCGCACTTGGCCTTCTCGGCCACGTCCTTCAAGCGCTGCAGCGCCATCTTGTCGCGCCGCAGATCGATCTTATGCTCCTTGGCGAAGCCGAACACGAGCCAGTCGATGATGCGCTTGTCGAAGTCCTCGCCGCCGAGGAAGGTGTCGCCCGCCGTCGAGATGACCTCGAAGACGCCGTTGCCGATCTCGAGGATCGAGATGTCGAAGGTGCCGCCGCCCAGGTCGAACACCGCGACCTTGCGCTCGATGTTCTTGCCGAATCCGTAGGCCAGCGCGGCCGCCGTCGGCTCGTTGATGATGCGGATGACGTCGAGGCCGGCGATGCGCCCGGCGTCCTTGGTCGCCTGGCGCTGCCCGTCGTTGAAGTAGGCCGGGACCGTCACGACCGCCTTGTCGACCGCGCCGCCGAGGTGCTCCTCGGCGACGAGCTTCATCTCCTGCAGCACGTACGCCGAGATCTCGGGGATCGAGTAGGTCTGCCCGCGCAGGACGATGCGCACGTCGTCGTGCGGACCTTCCGCGATCTCGTAGCCGACCGACTCCATCGCCTGCCGGACGGGCGGGGAGTTCCACTTGCGCCCGATGAGCCGCTTGGCCGCGTAGACGGTGTGCTCGGCGTTCGTGATCGCCTGACGCTTGGCGATGTGACCGACGAGGCGCTTACCGTTCTCCGCGATCGCGACCATCGACGGGGTGGTCTTGTAGCCGCCACGGTTGGGGATGACCACCGGCGTGCCATTTTCGACGATGGCAACGCACGAGTTCGTGGTCCCGAGATCGATGCCGATGACTCTCTCTGCCATGTCTCCGCCGAGCCCCCCAATACGTGCAGCTGGAAGAGCATAGCACAGAACATCAAAAAATCAGACTACTTCACGCTGTCGAGATAGGCGGCGCGGCGGGCGTCGTCACTCAGGAGCTCGTAGGCGGCCTTGATGGACTGAAAGATCTTCGAGAGGCGCTCCTTGTAGGGGCCGATGCTTTTGCCGAAGAAGCGATCGGGATGGAGCTCCTTGGAGAGCTTGAAGTAGGCGCGCTTGATCTCTTTTTTGTCGGCGTGGCGGGTGATCTCGAGGAGCTCGAAGGCGTCGCGCGTCTGCAGGCTGGAGAAGAACTCGTCGATGCGGCGCGCCTGGTCGGCGGTGAGGTCGACCCCTGCCGCCATCTCGGGGCTCGCCTTTGGCGGCGCTTCCTTCATCTGTGGCGCCGCGGCCGGAGCGGTGACGGTTGGCGCCGGTGGCACGATCACCGCAGGCGGCGGCGCGACCGCCGGCGCCAGCACGGCGCCCGGGATGTCGACGGCACCGACGCGCGCGAGCTGCCCGAGGATGGTCGCTGTCACCTCGGCGTCGAACGGCACGAGCAGGCAGATCTGCCCGACGGTGAGCCTGCCGTCGACGCGCGAGAGCACGAACCCCTCCTCGGCGCCGAGCTTGAGCCCGGCGAGCGCGGACGGCTTGGGCACCGGCACCAGCGTGTCGGGCCCCAGCCCTGGAAAGGTTCGCGGCACCGGCGCGGATCTTATCGTGCGGAGAGGAGCCGTTCCAGGATCGCCTTCTGCACGTGGAGGCGATTCTCGGCCTGCTGGAAGACCGCCGAGTGCGGCCCTTCGAGCACACCGTCGGTGATCTCCTCGCCGCGGTGCGCGGGCAGGCAGTGCAGCACCATGACCTCGGGCGCCGCCAGCTGCAACAGCGCGTCGTCGACGGTGAAGCCGGCGAACGCTTTTTCGCGCGCGCTCTGCTCGCCCTCCTCGCCCATCGAGGCCCACACGTCCGTCGACAAGACGGTGCGCCCGCGCGCCGCCTCCGACGGCAGCCGCACCACGTCGACGTGCGAGCGCCAGTCGCCGTCCTTGCGCGCGCGCGCCAGCACCGCGGCGTCGGGGTCGTAGCCCTCGGGACAGGCGAGCGACAGATCGAGCCCGAGGATCGCGGTCGCTTCGATCCAGGAGTGCGCCATGTTGTTGCCGTCGCCGATCCAGGCGAAGCGCGCGCCGCCCGGCTCGAGCGCGCCGGGGCCGAGCCGCTCCCAGACGGTGAACAGATCGGCGAGCACCTGGCAGGGGTGCGACAGATCGGTGAGCCCGTTGATCACCGGGATCGGCGCGAAGCGCGCCAGCTCCTCGGCGACGTCGTGCCCGAAGGTGCGGATGACGATGGCGTGGCAATAGCCGGCGAGCACGCGCGCGGTGTCGCGCAGCGGCTCGCCGCGGCCGATCTGCGAGCCTTGCGTGGCGAGATAGACGGCGTGGCCGCCGAGCTCGTACATGCCAACCTCGAAGCTCACGCGCGTGCGCGTCGAGGCCTTCTCGAAGATCATGCCGAGCGTCTGTCCGACGAGCGGCTGATGCAGGTGGCCGGTCTGCCGCATGCGCTTGAGCTCGCCGGCGCGGCGCATGAGCGAGCGGATCTCGTCGGCGCCGAGATCCCACAACGACAACAGATCGCGCTTCTTCATGACCGCGCTAGCCGGCGAGCGCCTGATCGAGCGCGGCCACACCTTCGTCGATCTCCTCGTCGGTGACGACGAACGCGGGCACGAAGCGCACGACGGTTCCCCCCGCCACCGACAACAGCACGCCCTGCTCGCGCGCGCGCGCCACGTACGGCGCGGCGTCACCGTCGACGGCGAGCCCGAGGAGCAGGCCGCGGCCGCGCACCTCCTTGGCCTTGCCGGGGTGCTTCTCGATGAGCTTCGCGAGGCCCTTGTGCAGCCGGCCGCCGGCGGCGATGACGCGATCGAGGAGCTTGTCCTTCTCGATGGTCTCGATCACCGTCGTCGCCGCGGCGCAGGCGAGCGGATTGCCGCCGAACGTGGAGGCGTGCGAGCCGGGCGCGAAGCCCTTGGCCAGCTCCTCCGATGCCACCATGCAGCCGATGGGGACGCCGCCGGCGAGCCCCTTGGCGAGCGACATCACGTCGGGCACGACGCCTTCCTGCTCGTAGCCGAAGAAGGTGCCGGTGCGCCCGACGCCGGTCTGGACCTCGTCGAAGATGAGGACCGTCCCCGTGTCGGTGCACTTCTGCCGCAGCGCTTTCAGGAAATCCGGAGGCGGCAGGCGGATGCCGCCTTCGGCCTGGATCGGCTCGATGATCACCGCGCACGTCTTGGTGGTGATGGCGTCGAGCGCGCGAAAGTCGTTCTCGTCGGTCGGATAGGGAACGTGGCGCGCCCATTCGATGAGCGGCCCGAAGCCGGTGCGATACTTCTCCTGCCCGGTGAGCGCCACGGTGGCGACGGTGCGCCCGTGGAAGCTGCCCTCGAACGAGAGCACCTCGATGCGCTCCGGCTGCCCCTTGATGGTCGTCTGGTAGCGCTTGGCGAGCTTGACCGCGGCCTCGTTGGCCTCGGCGCCCGAGTTGCAAAAGAAGACGCGCACCGCGCCCATCGCGTGCGCCCGCCTGGCGATGGCGCGCGCGCACTTGATCTGCTCCTCGTTCCAATAAAGGTTCGACACGTGCAGGAGCTTCATCGCCTGCTCGGCGATGGTGGCGCTCAGGCCGAGGTGCGAGTGGCCGAGCGGCGTGGCGGCGATGCCGCCCGTGAGATCGAGGTAGCGACGACCCGCCACGTCCCAGACGCGGCAGCCGGCGCCGCGCCGCAGCACGATCGGCTGCTGCCGGTAGTTGGTGGTGAACACCTTCTGCGCCTCTTCGATCAGCTGCCACTGCTCGTGCTTGGGATCCGGATTACTCATGAACCAGCTCCGTACCGATACCAGTATCGGTGAAGATTTCGAGGAGGACCGCATGGTCCTGCCGCCCGTCGACGATATGGACCTTTCTAACGCCGTCGGCGAGCGCGTCGAGGCCGAATTGTACCTTGGGGATCATTCCCCCTTTGACCACGCCGTCTTTGATGAGCGCCTTGGCCTGCGCCGCGGTCAGCGTGGAGTACAGCGTTCCGTCGGCGCCTTTGACGCCGGGCACGTCGGTCAAGAGGACCAGCTTCTCGGCGCGCATCGCCGCGGCGAGCTTGGCGGCGAAGGGATCGGCGTTGACGTTGAGCGAGCGCCCGTCGGTGAGATCGACGGCGATCGGCGCGACCACCGGGATGAAGCCGTCGGCCGACACCTTCTCGATGATGCGCGGATCGACGGTGACCACCTCGCCGACGCGGCCGAGCTCCTCGATCCGCCGCGCCTGCACCATGGCGCCGTCGTGGCCCGACAGGCCCACCGCGCGCCCGCCGTCGCGTCCGACGATGTTGATGAGCGAGACCAGTTCCTGGTTGACGCCGCCGGCGAGCACCATCTCGACGACGCGCATGGTCTGCTCGTCGGTGACGCGCATGCCGTCGACGAAGCGCGACTGCACGCCGAGCTTGTCGAGCATCTCGGCGATCTGCGGCCCGCCGCCGTGCACGACGATGGGGTGCAGCCCGACGAGCTTGAGCAGCACCACGTCGCGGCAGAAGCTCTCGCGCAGGCGCGGATCGTCCATCGCGTGGCCGCCGTACTTGACCACGATCGACTTGCCGCGAAACTTCTGGATGTAGGGCAGCGCCTCGACGAGGACCGTCGCTTTCTCGACGGGCGCGAGCCGTGTCTCGTTCACGGCCGGACTCTAGCACGGGCCGGCGCGGCCACGCCTCGCTTGCTACGGCTGGCGCTGCTCGACCGCGTTGGTCAGCGCCTGCCGCGCTTCGGCCGCCTCGGCCCGCGCGCGCGCCGACTCCTCCGCCGCCTTGGCCGCGAGGCGCATGGTCTCGTCGCGGATCTCGAGGTCACGCTGCTCTCGCGCCTGCGCCTCGGCGTTCGCCTGCTCGCGCAGCCGCGCCTCGGTCACGTTCGAGCCCGAGCTGTCGGTGTTGGGCAACATGATCGGCTGGTCGGTCGTGACCGGGCCGGGCAGGTTGCTGTTCGGCAGCGTCGGCGAGTTGCCGGGCAGGTTGGCGTTCGGCAGATCGGCTTGCGCGAATGCGGTCGCGCCGGCGCCCCCGACGAGGCAGCAAGCGAGCGCTCCCACGGCTGCGGATCGCCACGTCCTACGCATACCGTACTCAAGAGCAAGAAGCGTGCTATCCGCGGCGGCGACGGCGGCGGAGCGTGCGAGCGACGAGCAGCATGGCGCACGCGGAGAACAGCATGGCGACGTTCGACTGCACGCGCCGCCGCCCGATGGTGCAGCCGCAGCCGCTCGAGTCGTCGCTGTTGTTGGCGGCGTGGCCGTGGTCGACGGGCCCGAGCGCGGCCTTGATCGCCTGCGTGTTGTCGGTGACGGTCTCGGGCTGTCCCGCGTCGCGCACGAGCTCCACGCGCAGCGACGCCGGCAGGTTCAAGTTGGGCGGCAGGCCGTTGTCGTACTGCACCTCGAAGCCGTCGCCGGTGGCCATCCACGGCTGCCCGACGCACGGCGTGGTCACCGTCGCGGTGTGGAGGAGCGGCACGTCGCCGAGATCGGCGTTGGTCGAGAACACCGGATCGATCGTCATGTCCTTCGGCGACAACGCCGTGTACATGCGCGTCAGATAGGGATGGGCGCTGAAGATGGCGTCGGCGGCGAGCGTCGGCTGCACCACGCGCAGGTCGATCTCGTCGGTGAGCGCGCTCGGATCGAAGGGCATGTCGATGGGCACGCCGCCGTCGTCGTTGCCGTCGGTGTAGCCGGCGTAGCTGTCGTAGCTCTGATAGAAGACGTTGAGCGGCACGCCCTGCGCGACCAGCTCCGCCGGCTCGGGGATGTAGCGCGACAGGATCGAGATCAGCGTGCCGTCGAAGGTGAAGCCGTTGCCGCGCAGGTAGCGCAGATAGTCCGACGGCGTCGACTGCGCGCGCAGCGTGTCGAGGTTGCCGAAGCGGCCGGGATAGACGAGCCGGTTGCGCACCAGCCTGCTCGAGCCCGCGTACTGCGTGATGAAGCCGTGCTTGCCCGGCGCCTCGTGCACGGCGTCGATGAGCGCGTTGTTGTAACCCGACGGCGACGACAACGTGAACCACACCGGCAGGTCGTCGACGACCACGTGATAGTAGTTGTGTGGCACGGCGCGCGCCTCGCCGGCGACCCAGACGAGCACGCCCATGTTGTCGATGGCGCCGACCTGGGTGAGCGTAATCGGGATCATCGGCAGGTCGCTCGCGTAGCGCAGCACGACGGGCGTGATGTCACCGGCGCTCTCGCCGCCACGCAGCTTGAGCGCGAGGAAGTAGGCGCCGGGATGGATGTACGGCTGGACCGCGTCCATGGTGCCGGCGGGGACGAAGTAGTGGTTGTCGTCGAGCCACTGCAGCATCGCCGTCTCGTCGTCGGCGTGGAGCACGGCGTAGTCGTAGGGGCCGAGGCTGGCCTGCTGCACGACGACGCCGCCCGCGGCCATGTCGGTGTACGCGGCCACGCCCATGTCGCCGGCGTAGTAGTTGCCGCCGGCGGAGGCGTTGGCGCCGCCGCCGAGCGTGAAGGCGCAGCCGGTGCCGCCGCCGCCGTAGCCGCCGCAGAAATTCTGCGTGAAGGTCTGCTGGTACTGCGGCTGCGTGGCCGAGTCGAGCATGGTGAAGAGCTCGTCGGTGCCGAGCGAGAGCGTGGGCACCGACGGCAACGGCACGAGCCAGCCGAACTCGTCGGCCTTGCCCTGGTACTTGATCTGGATGTACGCGACCACCTCGTCGGCCTCGTGCGCGAACAGGATGCGCTCGCCGGCCTGCACCACCGGCGTGGCGGTCGAGGGCTGGGCGAAGCAGCCGCACGCGCGCGCGTCGGAGGCGTGCGCAGCGACGACGGCGACGGCGACGGCGACAATCAATCGACGCAACATGGAATCCTCCTATGGTTGGCGGGCATCCTGCTCGGCACAGCCTCGGAGGAGGTGCCTCGCCTCGCGATGCTCGGCTCGCCGGTCATCCGGTGCAGATGCGCGTGCAGAAGTCGCGCTGGTCGTCGGGACACTCGGGAATCAGCGTGATGTCGGCGCGCGCGAGCTCGACGTCGCCGTCGCCGAGGAGGCGCAGCGTGTAGTCGATGGGCACGTCGATGACGCCGATGCCGATCGGCGAAGGGCACATGAACATCGGGATGGGCGACGGCGCGCTCCAGCTGCCGTCGTCGCCCGGCGCGCCCACGTCGACGTCGCCACGATAGACGAGCACCACGGCGCCGTCGGAGACGCGGTGCGCGGTGCGCTCGAGCGTGACCGTGGCCGGCGCGAGGTTGGCGACCGCCCACTGCATCCAGACGTGGAAGCCGCCTTGCGCGCCTTCGACGAGCGCGACCTCTTGCCCATCGCTGTAGCCGAGGATCGACAGCGTCGCCGGCGTCGACGTGATCGGCGTGGTCGTCGTCGGCGGAGGCGGCGGCGGCGCGGCGCAACCAGCGGCCGCGAAGGCGGCGGCGACGGCAAGTGCAATGGCGCACGACAGCTTCACGGCCGGGGGCGCATTTCAAGCCGCGTGCCTGCGAAATGACTCGTGTTTCGGCGAATCAGGCCGTCGGTACCGTCGGATTTCGCGACAAAAGTGTCCGAAGTCCGGCGCGCCGCGTGCCTACAATCGACGCATGCGCGCGCGCGTGCTCGTCGGAATCTTCCTCGCCTGTATCGCCTGGCCGGTGCGCGCCGAAGCGCCGACGGTGGCCATCGCCGGGCGCGTCGAAGGCGCCTCGGGCAAGCACGTCGTCCACGTCGCCCTGTGGACCGCCGCCAACTTTCTCGACACGCCGACGCGCGAGCTCACCATCCCGCCCGGCGGCGACCTGCGCTTCCGCTTCGAGGTCGCGCCCGGCCGCTGGGCGGTGAGCGCCTACGAGGATCGCAACGACAACGGCACGCTCGACGTCGGCATGTTCGGCCCCAAAGAGCCGAACGGCTTCTGGCGCCCGTTCAAGGCGTGGCGCAAACCGCGCTTCGACGACGTCGACCGCGACGTCACCGCGCCCATCGCCGACGCCGTCGTGAAGCTGAAGTAGCGCGCGAAGGCCGTCCCTCATTCCGCGCCGTCGCGAGAGCGCCGAAACCGAAGCGAGAGCGGCGCCCGAGGAGCGAGCAGCGCAGCAATACTCTCCGTATTGCGAGCAGCGCAGCGACGAGGCCGTCGCTCGCAGCGAGCGGATCGGCGCTCGCAGTAGGCGTGGAATGAGGGACAGCCCTAGAGGATGTACTTCGACAGGTCCTCGTCCTCGAGCACCTTCGACAGCCGCTCGCGCACGTACTGCGCGGTGATCGGCACCTCGGTCCCGCCCAGGCCCGGCGCCTCGAACGACAGCTCGTCGAGCAGCCGCTCCATGATCGTGTGCAGCCGCCGCGCGCCGATGTTCTCCATGCGCTCGTTGGCCATCGTGGCCATGCGCGCGATCTCCTCGATCGCTTCGGCCTTCCACTCGACGCGGACGCCCTCGGTGGCCAGGAGCGCCTGATACTGCCGCGTCAGCGAGTTCTCCGGCTCGGTCAGGATGCGGACGAAGTCCTGGTTGCCGAGCGCCTCGAGCTCGACGCGGATGGGAAAGCGCCCCTGCAGCTCAGGAATCAGGTCGGACGGCTTGGCGACGTGAAACGCGCCCGCAGCGATGAACAGCACGTGGTCGGTCTTCACCACGCCGTACTTGGTGGTCACCGACGAGCCCTCGACGATGGGCAACAGATCGCGCTGCACGCCCTCGCGCGACACGTCGGGCCCATGCCCGCCCGCGCCCGCGCGCGACCCGGCGATCTTGTCGATCTCGTCGAGGAACACGATGCCGTGCTGCTCGGCGCGCCACACCGCCTCGGTCGTGACCTTGTCCATGTCGATGAGCTTGCCGGCTTCCTCTCCGGTCAGAAGCTCGAGCGCCTGCGGGATCTTCACCTTGCGCCGCTTGTGCGCGCCGCCGCGGCCGCCGAACAGCGACTGCAGCTTGCCCATGTCGAAGCCGATCTGATCCATCCCCGGCGCCGAGAAGACCTCGAACACGCCGTGCTGCGGCTCGGCGACGTCGACCTCGACCTCGCGATCGTCGAGCTTGCCGGCGCGCAGCATCTCGCGCAGCTTGTCGCGCGTCGCGCCCTCCGACGGCGGCGGCGGCGCCGTCGACGTCGCGTCCATCGAGGACGGCAGCTGGATCGGCCGCCCGCCGCCGGGCGGCACCACCGGCGGCCGCGGCAACAAGAGGTCGAGCAGCTTCTCCTCGGCCGCCTCGCGCGCCCGCGCGCGCACCTTGGCCTGCTCCTCGTCCTTGACCAGCTTGACCGAGATCTCGACCAGATCGCGCACGATCGAATCGACGTCGCGCCCGACGTAGCCGACCTCGGTGAACTTCGACGCCTCGACCTTGAGGAACGGCGCCGCCGTCAGCTTGGCCAGGCGGCGCGCGATCTCCGTCTTACCGACGCCGGTCGGCCCGATCATGATGATGTTCTTGGGCGCGATCTCGTCGCGCAGCTCGGGCGCGACCTGCTGCCGGCGCCAGCGATTGCGCAGCGCGATCGCCACCGCGCGCTTGGCCGCCTTCTGCCCGACGATGTAGCGATCGAGCTCCTCGACGATGGCGCGCGGCGTGAGCGCTCGTGGATCGCGAGCGCCCATTAGAGCTCCTCGATCGTGACGTTGGTGTTGGTGTAGATGCAGATGTCGCCGGCGATCTTGAGCGCGCGCTCGGCGATCTCGCGCGCGCCGAGCTGCGTGGTCTCGACCATCGCGCGCGCGGCGGCGAGCGCGTACGGCCCGCCCGAGCCGATGGCGACGACGCCGCCCTCGGGCTCGATCACGTCGCCGGCGCCGGTGAGGAGGAAGGTCTTTTCGCCGTCGGCGACGACGAGCAGCGCCTCCAGCCGCCTGAGCACGCGATCGGTGCGCCACTCCTTGGCCAGCTCGACCGCGGCGCGCGTGAGGTTGCCGTTCGACTCCTTGAGCTTGCCCTCGAGCCGCTCGAACAGCGCGATGCCGTCGGCCGCCGAGCCGGCGAAGCCGGCCACGACCTTGCCGTCGTGCATGCGGCGCACCTTCTTGGCGTTGGCCTTCATGACCGTGTTGCCGAGCGAAACCTGCCCGTCCCCGGCGACGACGACCTTGCCGTCGCGCCGCACCGATAGGATCGTGGTCGATCGAATTTTCATTTCTTGTCCGTTTTGAACACGTCGCCCGCGAACGGATGGTTCTGGTACGCGCGCGCAAGATACTCGAAGTCGACGTGCGCGTAACGCGCCGTCGTCTTCAGCGAGGCATGGCCGAGCAGCTCCTGGATCGCGCGCAAGTCCGCCCCCGACGACAGAAGATGCGTCGCGTACGAGTGGCGCAGCGCGTGCGGATGGGTCTTCGGCAAGGAGGCGGCCTGCGCCTGCGCGTCGAGGAAGCGACGCACCGATCGCGCCGTGAGCCGCCGCCCGCGCGCGTTGATGAAGAGCGCCTCGTCGGTCGGCTTCAGGGCCAGGCGCGACGGCAGCCAGCGCTCGATCGCCCGCGCCGCCTTCTCACCGAGCGGCACGATCCGATCCTTTCTACCCTTGCCGGCGCGCACCACGACGACCTCGGCCTCGATGTCACCGAGATCGAGCCCCACGCACTCGGAGACGCGCAGCCCGCAGCCGTACATCACCTCGAACAGCGCCGCCTCGCGCAGCTGCGCCGTCGCCGTCGGCTGCTCGACGAGCGCACCGGCCTGCTCCACCGTCAGGAACGACGGCAGCGACTTCTTGGCCTTCGGCGGCCGCAGCAGCATCGCCAGGTTCTCCTCGATCACACGTTCGCGTCGCAGAAAGCGCAGGAAGGCGCGCACCGCCGAAAGCTTGCGCGCGATCGTCGCCGGCTCGTTGACCCCGAATAACGACGCAAGGTAAGAACGCAGGAGCGGGATGTCAACGTCGCGCGGGCCGATCTTTGCATTGGGCTTGCGCGCTTTTTCGCGCATGAACGCGACCAGCTGCTCGACGTTGAGCAAATAGTTCCGCACCGTGTGCGGCGACGCGCGCTTCTCGGTCTCGAGATGGCGACGGAAGCGCTCGACGAGGTCGTCCATGGCTACGCCCCTGTCCTGACGCGGCCCCGCGGGCCGCGCGACAATCCCGATCTGCACCGCTCGCTTCGCTCGCTCACGTCCGTCAGATCCTACGCCCTTGGCCGATTCCTCGCGAAATTCGGAAATTCGGCTACGGTGGATGCATGACGTGGATCAAGCGCACGCTCCCGCCCGAGAGCCCCGAGATCGCACAGCGCCTCGACTCGATCAGCAAGGCCTACCCCGCCGAATACGACCAGGCCAAGCGCCACCTGCGCCAGACGCCGACCATCGTCAACGACGACAGCATCATGTTGTCGCACTCGCTCATCCCCGACGCCATGGAGCACATGTTCCGCGGCTACGCGGCCATGCTCGCGCCCGACCTGCCGCTCACGCGCCGCCAGCAGGAGATGATCGCGACCACCGTGGCCGCGCTCAACCGCTGCTTTTATTGAACGGAGTCTCACGCAGAGTTTCTGCGTCAAGTGACCCTCGATGAATCGTTCGCCGCCACGCTCAAGCGCGACTGGCGGCAGGCGCCGCTCGACGCCGTCGATCGCGCCATCCTCGAATACGCCGAGAAGCTGACGCTGACGCCGGCGCGCATGATGCGCGAGGACGTTGAGCGGCTGCGCGCGGCCACCGGGCTCGACGATCGCGGCGTCCTGCAGATCACGCTGATCGCCGGCTTCTTCAACTACGTCAGCCGCGTCGCCGACGCGCTCGGCGTCGGCCGCGAGGGCTGAGCCGCCGCTACTCGAAGCCGTTGCCGTTGAACTTGACGGTCCCGAGCGAGCCCGTCAGCGGGCTGCCGCCCGACGAGCGCGTGCCGTAGAGAACGCCGACGGTGACGCCGCCCGCCACCGCGAGCGCGCCCAGCACGGCGACGGGGATGATCCAGCCCGCGCGCTTCTTCTTGACCTCGCGATGCGGCGGCGGCGCGGTCTCGACGGCGACGGCGGCGCCCTTGGGCATGGCGATGTCGGCGTTCTCGCCGGCCGACACGTCGCCCTCCTTCTCCAGCTCCACGCCGTTGGGCGCGTGCACCTTCACCGCGTGCACGCCCGGCCGCACGTACGTCGGATCGCGCGCCGCGCGCCCATCGATCTCGAGCGTCGTGCCGTGCGGCCAGCCGCTCAGCCCGACCCGTCCGCACTTCTTCTCGATCGCGCGCAGATCGCTGCGCGCCTTGTCGACGAGCGACGAGTCGTCCTCGGTGGCGTCGTCGAGGAAGTGGCGCAGGTCGGTGGCCGCGCCCGGCAGATCGCCGAGCTCGCGCTCCGCCGCCGCTGCGTTCACCAGCAGCTTCGGGCTGGGATAGAGCGCATAGGCGGCGCGAAAATCGGCGAGCGCCGCGCGCAGGTCGCCCTTCTCGAAGAGCTGGTTGCCCTGCGCCAACAAGACGCGCGCCTGCTGCTTCTCCGGCGAATCCTCGTCGGCACGCGCGCCCGCCGCGGCCCACACCACGACTGCGACCGCGAGCCACCGCAGCACGCTCCTTGGTGCACCTGGCCGGTGCACCGAGGACAATTGTCGATCCGCTGGCCCTACGGGCCGGACCCTCACGTTCGCTCGCTCACGCTCGCTCACAGATCCTGAACGGGTGCGGCGTCGTGCGCGGGCTTCTGCGGCTGCGCCGGCGCGTCATGCTTCGGCTTGGGGCGCACCACGATGCGATCCATGCGCAGCTCGAAGGTGCGGTTCGCCGTCGACGGGGCGCTCGTCGTGATGGTGTGATACCCGACCGCGCGCACGAGCACGTGGTGCGCCCGCGTCGCATACGGCATCGTCAGCTTGTTGCCGTCGACCTTCTTGTCGTCGACGAGCACCTCGGCGCCGCGCGGCCACACGTGGAAGACGAACTGCACCGGCGCGTGGCGCGACACCGGCTCGGGATCGAACGTCGTCGGCGGCTCGGGCTTGCGGACCTCTTTGTCGCCACCGTTGGCGGTGATGCTGTCTTTGGACTCGTCGTCGGCCGGCGCCTTCTGCGCTTCGATCGGCGCCTTGTCGGGCTCGAGCGGCGTCACGCGCGGCGTCGGCGGCGGCGCCGGCGGCGCGACCACGTCGACCTTCTCCGGCCGCCCGGCGGCGATCACCGCGGTCACGCCGCCGATGA
The DNA here is from genome assembly GCA_035607415.1 of Polyangia bacterium. Lineage (GTDB taxonomy): Bacteria > Myxococcota_A > Polyangia > Palsa-1104 > Palsa-1104 > JAQBQH01. The sequence goes on along the minus strand of DATNAQ010000126.1, from coordinate 61,322 downwards.
TGCCGGCGAGCACGATCACGCCGAACACGCGCCAGGCCCAGCTCGACCTCGGCTTGAGCTGATCGGTGTACGAGCGCGCGAACTCGGCGTCGGCCAGCGGATCGATCGCCACCAACACCGACGATGGCGATGACGACCCCGGCGATGGCGTGCGCGGCCCCTTCTCGACCCTGGTCGGCGGCAGGAGCCCCTGCCCCGAGGCCGGCCGCGGCGTCAGCGGCGAGGCCAGCGCCTCCTCCGCCTTCGTCGACGAATCGAGCTCGGTCTCGTCGGCGCCGTCGACCATCGCGGTGGCGCGGATGATGTCCGACGGCGACTCCGGCGCCAGCGCCAGCGCCTCGAGGCCGTCACCGTCGAAGGCCATGGTGCGCGCCGCCAGGTCGCCCGGCTCCTCGCGCCCGAGCGCGACGCGCAGGTCCTCGGCGAACTGCGTGGCGCGCTTGTAGCGGTCCTCTTTCTTCTTGCACAGGACGCGCGCGAAGACCTCGTCCGCCTGCGCCGACAACCCCGGCGCCTTGCCGGCGAGCTTGGGCGTCGCGCCGTGGACAATCTGATACAGGATGGATGGAATCGACGACGCCGCGAAGGCGCGCCGCCCGGTCAGCATCTCCCACGAGATGGCGCCGAGCGAGAAGATGTCGCTCTCGGGCGTGAGCTCCTGCGTGCCCACGGCCTGCTCGGGCGACATGTAGAGCGGCGTGCCGACCATCGCCTTCTCTTGCGTCAGCGTCGCCGAGTCGATCAGCTTCGAGACGCCGAAGTCGAGGACCTTGACGAAGTCCTCGCGCCCGCCGCGCCTCGACAGAAAAATGTTCGCCGGCTTCAAGTCGCGATGCACCACGCCGGCCGTGTGCGCGACGTCGAGCGCCTCGGCCATCTCGGCGATGATGCGCAACGCGCCGACGATGCCGACGCGCCCGCGCTTGAGGCGATCGGCGAGGTCCTCGCCCTCGAGCAGCTCCATCACCAGGTAGGGCGCGCCCGACTCGGCGACCTGGTAGTCGAACACCTCGACGATGTGCGGATGCGCTAGCGTCGACGCGATTTCTGCTTCGCGACGGAACCGCGCGAGCGTGGTGATCGTCGTATCAGAGTCGACCGGTTTGGCGAGAATCTTGACCGCAAAGCGGCGCGGCAGGCGCACGTGTTGCGCCTCGTAGACCACTCCCATTCCGCCCTCGGCGATGACGCGCTCGAGTCGGTAGGTGCCGTTCAGCAGCGCGCCGACGGCCGTCGGTGAAGCCTGTGCGGCCACTTCGGCCCATTATACTACTAAAGCTTCGTTTCTACGACGACATGGTGAAAGTTTGATCCCATGTTGTCGTTGATCAGCGTGATGAACAGCGGCGCAGTGACCGTCTGGCTGGTGGTCACCGTGATGGGCGCGCCTCCGTTGGGGACGACCTCGCAGGTCCACGTCCCGGCACGGTGCGTCAAACGCAGGCGGTAGTCGAGCATCTGAAGCTCGTTCCCGAGCGAGAGCGTGCTCGGCACGCCGTAGCTGCCGCTGTTGACGTGGTAGATGTTCACCGTATCGGGCGCGCCGTTGTTCCACGTCAGCGCGCAGAACACGCCGTTGCCCTGGTTGGGGTTGGCGCTGGTGCCGACGAAGACGCCGGTATCGCCGCCCTGATTCCCGTACTCGTGGGTCGGCAGAATGTCCGTCTGCACGCGCACGTTGAGCGGCAGCAGGTCGACCCCGTTGCTCGACGAGTCGGTGCCGACGGCGCCGGTGTCGATCTTCATGTAGCTCTGCGTCACCTGGTGCGAGCCGGACCAGTGGCCCGAAGCGGTGTCGAACGGATCGAAGTAGACGAGCGTGTTGGTCGGCATCGCGATGTCGGGATCGCAGGCGTCGGGCAGCCCGTCGCTGTCGCTGTCGACCGGCGTGGTATCCGGATCGGCGGGGCACAGGTCGCAGAAGTTGGCGCGCCCGTCGGCGTCTTCGTCGGGCGTGCCGCCGATGCAACCGGCCATGTCCGACTCCACGGTCGTGCCGGCGAGGTCCGAGCCTGGCGGCGCGGCCATATCGGGGCCCGGCGTCATGAGCGGCAGCGCGGTGAGGTTCACCGTCAAGCGGTTGCAGCCGTCGGTGACTGCAATCACCGAGTTGGAGCCGATGGCCACGAGCGCGTCGCCGGTGGCATACGCCTGCACCGTGAGCGCGACGTTGTACGAGGCGGCCGGCGCCGGATCGGGCTGCAAGAGGAACGTCGAGCCGCTGTGGTCGAGCGGCTTGTCCGGACCGACCAGAATGTCGGTGGCGCCGAGCATCGTGTCGTTGATCGACAGCATCACGTGCAGCCGCACGATGTCGCTGACGACGACGTCGCCGTCGGGCGCGACCGTCACCTGGATGTTCGAGCCGTGCACGCAGTCGCCCCCGCCGCAGCTGCCGGCGAGCGTCGCGAGGCCGACGAGGAACAACCAACGCATCCAAGCGCAGGATACACCGGCTCGTCGCCGCTCGCATCTGGGGCGGCCCACCCCGCTGCCGACGGTCGTGCGCAGGGTCCGGCGCGCATCTCGCATTACCGACGGAGATGGCGCATCTGGGGCTGTGGGCGGGGCTGTTCGTGCTGGTGATCGGCGCGGTCGCGCTCGACCTCGGCGTCCATCGTCACCAGCGCCGGCCGCTGACGCTGCGCGCCGCCATCGGCTGGTCGCTCCTGTGGATCGCGCTGTCGCTGGTTTACGGCGGCCTGGTCTGGTGGCGGCGCGGCAGCGGCGCGGCCACCGAGTTCTACACGGCGTGGCTGCTCGAGAAGTCGCTGAGCTTCGACAACCTGCTCGTGTTCCTGATCGTCTTCACGCGCTTCAAGGTGCCCGACAACCAGCGTCACCGCGTGTTGACCTGGGGCATCCTCGGCGCGCTCATCCTGCGCGGCGGGATGATCGTGGGCGGCGTGCGGCTGCTCTCGCTCTGGCACCCGGTGGTGTACCTGTTCGGCGCGTTCCTCGCCTACTCGGGCGTGCGCGCGCTCGTCGGCGGCAAGGAAGCGAGCGAGGATCTGCCGAACAAGCGTTGGGTGCGCGCGCTCAGGCGCGTCCTGCCGATCGCGCCGCGCTTCGAGGGCAACCACTTCTTCGTCAGCGGCGAAGGCGGCAAGCGCTGCGGCACGATGCTGCTGTTCGCGCTCATCGTCATCGAGCTGTCTGACCTCATGTTCGCCGTCGACTCGATCCCGGCGGTGCTCGGCGTGACCAACGACATGCAGATCGTGTTCAGCTCGAACGTGCTCGCGGTGCTCGGCCTGCGCGCGCTCTACAGCGTCGTCGAGCGGCTGGTGGCGCGCATGCAGTACCTGCACTACGGCATCGGCGTCATCTTGATCCTCGTCGGAGCCAAGATGTGCCTCGACCGCGTGGTGCACATCCCGGCGCTCATCGCGCTCGCCATCACCCTGTGCATCCTCGGCGTGACGGCGGCGGTGTCGCTGCTCACGCCACGGCGGACAGCCACGGACCGAGGGCCGCCTTCGCCCGCTCCGCGTGGAGCGCGCGGCGCTCGCGCTTCCTAGCCCGCGCTTCGAGCGGCGGGAGCAGACCGAAGTTGATGTTGGTCGGCGAGAACGGCTCGCCCGGCGCGCGCGGGCGCATGAGGTGGTGATAGAGCGCGCCGAACGCAGTCGTCGGCGGCGGCGCCGGCACCGGCTTGGCGGCGAGCCGGCCGTGCGTGAAGAGCGCGGCGAGAAGGCCCATCGCCGTCGACTCGATGTAGCCCTCGACGCCGGTGATCTGCCCGGCGAGCCGCACGTGCGGCAGCGCGCGCAGCTCGAGCTCGCTGCCGAGGAGGCGCCAGGACTCGATGTACGAGTTGCGGTGGATCGATCCCATGCGCACGTACTCGGCCGACGCCAGCGCCGGGATCATGGCGAAGACGCGCTTCTGCTCGCCGTAGGTGAGGCGCGTCTGGAAGCCGACGAGGTTGTACGACGTCGCCCAGCGGTTCTCGGCGCGCAGCTGCACGACCGCGTGGGCGTCGGTGTCGAGGCCGACCGGCTTCATCGGGCCGAAGGCGAGGACCTCGTCGCCGCGCTCGGCCATGACCTCGATCGGCAGGCAGCCCTCGAAGTAGCGCGGCTCCTCGAACGCGTGCGGCGTCACCTTCTGGCCGGCGCGCACCGCGGCCACGAACGCGCGGTACTCGTCGGTGGTGAGCGGGCAGTTGACGTAATCGCCGCCGTCGTCGGAGCCGCGGCCCCAGCGCGAGCCGCGAAAGGCGCGCGACCAATCGATCGAGTCGGCTTCGATGATGGGCGCGATCGCGTCGTAGAAATAGAAGCGATCGCCGCACAGCTTGCGGATGCGCGCGGCCAGCCCGCCGCCGACGAGCGGCCCGCCGGCGACGATGACCGGCACGCCCGCCTCCGGCAGATCCTCGGCCGGCCGCCGCTCGAGGCGCACGTTGGGATCGAGCGCCAGCCGCGTGGTCACCAGGCGCGAGAACGCGTGGCGATCGACCGCGAGCGCATCGCCCGCCGGCACCTTGGTCGCATCGGCGCACTCGATGATGAGCGAGCCGGCGCGCCGCAGCTCCGCCTTCAGCAGCCCCGCCGGCGCCTCGATGGCGTCCGAGCGCAGCGAGTTCGAGCAGACCAGCTCGGCCAGGAGCGGCGTCGTGTGCGCCGGCGACAGCCGCGCCGGCTTCTGCTCGACGAGCGACACGCGCACGCCGCGCCGCGCGAGCTGCCACGCCGCCTCGCAGCCGGCGAGGCCTCCACCGATGACGATCGCGTCGGGCGCGAACATCAGATGCGCGGCTCCCAGCAGGTGTCGCAGATCGGCCCTTCGTCGGTCAGGTTGGTGTGCTTGCGCGCCACCGAGCGCGAGCAGCGGATGCAGATCACCTGGCGCTCGCCGTCAGGCACCATCGGCTGCACATCGCGATACGGATTGGCGCCCGGCGGCATCAGCGGCCCCGTCGCCGGCATCGGCACCCGCCGCAGTGAAGGCAGCATCAGCGGATCGATCTCGTGCAGCGCCTCGCGCAACGCGGCCATGAGCTCGCCGCGCTCGATCACACCCTTGTCGATCATGATCTGGCACAAGGCGCCGACGATCGCCCGCAACCGCAAGAGCTCGCCGCCCTGCTCGATCACGGTGCGATCGATCTCCTTGGGCGAATGCGGCCCCGACGAGCGCGCAGCCAACAACTCGTCGAGGAATTTGCTCAAGGGTTACTCCCGCTAAAAAAGCCTCACAGGGAGATCTGAGAGATCAGAGAGCCCAAGGAAGTTGGCCCGCCCGTTCCATCGGACCAACTATTTGTTTTCTGTTCTCTGATCTCTCCGAGCTCTTTGATCTCCGTGTAGGCTTTTCTAGAACGCGCCCGTCGTTACGCGGCGTCGCCCGTCGACTCGCCGCCGCCGCCTTCGGTGCCGCCCTCGGCGCTCTCCGGCGGGTTCTCCGAGTAGCCGCAGCCCTCGGCGACGCAGCGCATGCGCCCACCGCCGCGACGGTTCTCGCGCTTGACCAAAAAGGCCGCGCCGCACTGCGGACACTGCTGCGGAATCGGCCGATCCCACGACACGAAGTCGCATCCGGTCTTCGCGTAGTTGCTGCAGCCGAAGAACACCTTGCCGCGCCGCGACCGCTTCTCCGTCAGAAAGCCGCCGCAGGTCGGCCGCGGGCAGTTGACGCCGAGCGAGATCGGCCGTGTCGTCTTGCAGTCGGGATAGCGCGAGCAGGCCAGGAACTCGCCGAAGCGCCCGCGCTTGACCAGCATCGGCGCGCCGCAGGTCTCGCACTTCTCGTCGGTGGTCGGCTCGGGCGCGATCTCGATGGTGCCGTCTTCCTTGCGCAAGAACTCCTTGGTGTTCTTGCACTCGGGATAGCCGCTGCACGCGAGGAACTCGCCGTTGCGTCCCCACTTGATGACCATCGGCGAGTTGCACTTCTCGCACTTGAAGTCGGTCGGGATCTCCTCGCGCTTCAGGTCGCGCATGTGCACGACCGCCTTCTCGAGGTCGACCTTGAACGGCGTGTAGAAATCGCCGAGCAGCTTGACCCAGTCGCGCTGCCCTTCTTCGACGCCGTCGAGCCCCTCTTCCATCGACGCCGTGAAGGTCACGTCGAGGATGTCGGGGAACGACTCCACCAACAGGTCGTTGACCTTGGTCCCGAGCGTCGTCGGATGGAAGCGCCCTTCGCGCTTCTCCACGTAGCCGCGGTCCTGAATCGTCGACAGGATGTTCGCGTACGTCGACGGGCGCCCGATGCCCTTCTCTTCGAGCTCCTTGACCAGCGACGCCTCCGAGAAGCGCGGCGGCGGCTGCGTGAAGTGCTGCTCGGGATCGATCTTGTGCAGCTTGAGCGTCTCGCCCTCTTCGATCGGCGGCAGCGTGCGATCGCCTTCCTCGGCTTCGCCCGTCTCTTCGGCGCTCTCCGTGTACACCTGCGTGTAGCCGGGGAACTTCAGGACCTGGCCGTTGGCGCGCAGCCCATAGCGCCCGGCGGCGATGTCGATCGCCGTCTGATCGTAGATGGCCGGCTTCATCTGGCAGGCGATGAACCGGTTCCAGATGAGCTGATACAGCCGCACGTGATCCTCGACGTCGCGCAGCTTCTCCTGATTGCCCGCGGCCGCCTCGGTCAAGAGGCGCTTGACCGTCTCCGGATCGTACTGCGTCGACGTGGGACGGATCGCCTCGTGCGCGTCCTGCGCCGACTTCTTGGTCTTGTAGACCACCGCCTCGTCGGGCAGGTACTCCTTGCCGAAGCGCTCGCCGATGTACGCGCGCGCCTCGACGACGGCGTCGTCCGACAGACGCGTCGAGTCGGTACGCATGTACGTGATGAGACCGACCGCGCCTTCGCTGCCGAGCTCGAGACCTTCATAGAGACGCTGCGCCAGCGCCATCGTCTTCTTGGCAGTGAAGCGCAGCTTGCGCGCCGCCTCCTGCTGCAAGCGCGAGGTGATGAACGGCGCCAGCGGATTCTTCTTGCGCTCTTTGCGGTCGACCTTCTCGACGACGAACTTGACCGTCTTGAGCTCCGCGACCACGCGCCGCGAATCTTCGCCGTTGCCGAGCTCGGCCTTCTGCCCGTCGATCTTGACCAGGCGCACGCGGAACGGCGGCGGCTCGTGCCCCTCGACGTCGGCCTCGATGGTCCAGTACTCGACCGGCTTGAACGCCGCGATCTCCCGCTCGCGCTCGACGACGATGCGCACTGCCACCGACTGCACGCGCCCGGCCGAGAGCCCGCGCTTCACCTTCTTCCACAGGATCGGCGAGATCTCGTAGCCCACGAGGCGATCGAGGATGCGCCGCGCCTGCTGCGACTCGAACTTGTTGGTGTCGATCTCGCCCGGGTGCTGCAGCGCTTCGGTGATGCCGCGCTTGGTGATCTCGTTGAAGAGGATGCGCTTGATGTTCCCGTTCGAGCTCTTGATCTCTTGCGCCAGGTGCCACGCGATCGCCTCGCCCTCGCGATCGGGGTCGGGCGCGAGGTAGACGACGTCGACGGCCTTGGCCGACTTCTTGATCTCCGAGATGATCTTGCCCTTGCCGCGGATGATCACGTACTCGGGCGTGAAGCCGTGCTCGATGTCGACGCCCATCTTGGACTTCGGCAGATCCATCACGTGGCCCACCGACGCCTTCACGGTGAACCCGTTGCCGAGGTACTTCTTGATGGTCTTGGCCTTGGCCGGCGACTCGACGACGACGAGCGCTTTCTCCGTCCCGCCCTTGGTCGCGGTCGACTTGGCCGACTTGGCCTCTTTGGCCGGCGCCTCTTTGGCCGGCGCCTCTTTGGCCGGCGCTTTCTTCTTTGTCGCTTTGACGGCTCCCATTTACCTCAACCGAAGATAACGCCCGCCCGCGGCGCGCGCTGCCAAACCACCGAGCTCCAGATCGACCACCATGGCCGCGCACGTTCCCACCGACAGGCCGGCGCGAAACGCGAGCTCTCCGACGTCGCGCGGGACGTCGTCGAGCACCGCATAGATCTTGGCCGCCAGCGGATCCTCCGGCGGCGCCGGCGGCGCGGGCTGCCGGCCGTCGAGGACCGCGAGCACGTCGTCAGCGTCGGCGACGGCAACGGCTCCACCGGCGACAATGAGCGCGTCGGTGCCGTGCGAGCCGGGCACCGCCGCCACCGGGCGTCCGAGCCAGTGCATCGCGCGCACCGTGTGCGTGGTGCCCGAGGCCGGCTGCGCCTCGACGACGACGACGAGATCCGCCAGGCCCGCGATCACCGTGTTGCGGATGGGAAACGATTGCCGCCGCGGCTGCTCGCCGGGCGCGAACTGCGTGACGAGCGCGCCGCCCGACGCGACGATCTCCTCGAACATGCCGGCGTTGCGCTCGGGATACGCGACGTCGATGCCGGTGCCGAGCACCGCCACCGTGCGTCCTGCGCTCGAGTGATCGGCTTCGTTGAGCGCGCCGCGATGCGAGGCCGCATCGATGCCGAGCGCGCCGCCCGACACCACGTCGACGCCGGCGCGGGCGAGCGCAGCGGCGAGCTCGCGCGCCACGTCCATGCCGCGCTCGGTCGCAGCCCGGGCACCGACGAGGGCGACGGCCCTCCGGGCCGGGGTCCAGCCACCCCGGATCCACAGCGGCGACGGCGGCTCGGCCAGCGCCAGAAGCCGCGCCGGATAGCCCATCTCGCCCTTATGTACCGCCCTCTCGTCCATATTAATGATGCGGAAACCAGCCCGCAGGGACATAACGGATAGTCACAGTCTCCGGACCCGTCAAGGCGATTTGCCGAAGTCCGCGACTTTGCACATGGCCGAGAGCTTGCACACACTTCAGGCATGGGCAGACGGAGTCACTGGTGCTGTACGGGCTGCGGGTTCACCCCCGACGGCGCGCAGCCACCCATGCGCTGCCCGACCTGCGGTAAGTCGCGGGTCTATTTCGTCCTGACGACGGCGAAGCGCGTGGTGTTTGCGCGGCCGGTTTCGCGCTGGAGCTTGTTGGAAATCGACTAGCCCGGCGACGGAACGAGCGGTGTCAGAAGGTACCGAAGGCAGCGAGCCCGCCACCCGCGGGGCTCGCGCTGGGAACGACTGACACTGAAAGTCCGGGCTTGTCGTAGACCCTCACTTTGTGATGGGTGACGGCGCCCGCGACGAGCATCACGGCGCCGGCCGTCTCGATGAGCCCGTCGAAGATGAGCAGCGCACCGAGCATGCGATCGCCGTCCGAATCGCCGGTGTGCACGTTGGCGATCTCCATGAACGGACCGGCGACGGGCACGGCGAGCTTCCACTCGTCGGCGATGTACGCCGTCATGGCGTTGATCGACCACGACGCGCCGAGCATGACGGCGCCCGCGACCACGAGCCCGTAATTCGGCTGCATCTCCTCGTGGAACAGCCGCGGCTGCTGCGCGTAGGGCTGATAGTAGATGGGCGGCTGCGCTTGCGGCGCGTAGTACCCGCCCGGCGGCGGCACCACGAGGGGCGGCGGTACCGGCGGCAGCGCGGGCACGGCGACGGCCGGCGGCGCGGCCACGGCCGGTGGCCCGGCGTACGGCTGGATCACGCCCTCCGGCGGCGCCGCTTCGTACGGCTGCATCGGCTGCTGCGCGAACGCGCGCGTCCCGCCGCACACGAGCGCGAGAGTCACCAATAGACGGTAGCTACGGCGCATGAATTCCGCCTCCGTAAGCCATATTACCACGAAGTCACGAGGAAAAGCTAGTGGGTCTGGGCGACGCGACGCGCGGCGTGCGGCCGGGCTCAGTAGCCGCGGTGGGCCTCGACGCGGTCGCCGACGCGCGACTCGATCGTGGAGTTGGTGACGATGCCCGTGGCCAGGTGGTCGCGCAGATCGACGACGACGATCTCGCCGATGATCTCGCGCGGGAAGCGCTTGTCGTCCATCGGCCCCTTCGACAAGAGCGGCTGATAGCCGTCTCCGCGGCGCGTGACGAGGAAGCGGTTGCCGAGCTCGACGCCGTCGGCTTTTCCGCGATCGATGAACACGAGGTCCTCTTCACCGACGAGCTCGTGCGGCCGCAGCGTCGCCACCACCATGCCCGACAGATCCATCTTGTCGGGGACCGGCTGCACGACCTTGAACTGCCGCTTGAGCGGACCGACGAGGTAGCCGCGCTCGATCGGATTGATCGCGTCGACGAGCGCGACGCGCGCGATCTTGCCGTCGGTGACGGCGCGAACCTCGGCGTCGCCGTAGATCTCGACCATGTGCCCGAGGAGCTTGCCGGTGATCGGGTGCTTCACCGGGCGCGTCGGCTTGTAGACGGTGTAGCGCTCACCCACCTGGAACGGGTGGTCGGCGGTGGTCTTCACGTACGCCTCGTCGAGCGTACCGAGCATCAGCTTCTCTTCCTTGCTGCCGACGATCTTGCCCGCCTGCGCCAGCTCGCCCGGCTCGACGAAGCCGTTCTGCCGCAGCATCACGCCCGTCGGACGCCGCACGCGACCGATGATGCGCGAGGTCGGCAGGACCGACGCCTCCTTCGGCGCCGCCGTCGGGGCGCCACCACCGCCCGGCGGCAAGAGGCGGATCGTATCGCCGGGATAGATCCAGTGCGGATTGGTGATCTGCGGGTTGTAGGACCACATCTTGGGCCAGCCCCACGGGTTGCGGTAGTAGCGCGACGAGAGGTCCCACAGCGTGTCGCCCTTTTGCACCACGTGCGTGTCGGGCACTTCGACCGGCGGGCCGCCCGGCGCGACCGAGAAGTCGCCTTCGTCGCCGCCGCTGTATTCGTTGTCGTAGAGCGTGAGGCCGGTCGGCGCTTCCTTGTCGCCCTTCTTCGGCGCTGCGGCTTCCTCGCCGGGGGCGGGCGGCGGTTGCGGCACCGGCATGCCGGGGTAGTAGCCCTGCACGCTGCCCGCTTGCGGCGGCGGCGGCTCGGCCTGGGTCTGCGTCGTCGGCAGCCCCTGGTTGCCGCTCGTCGTCGGCGTCATCGGAAGGTCCGTCATTTGGGCGTGCGCGTCGACGCAGACCACGAGGCCGGCGAGCACGATCAGCCGTTTCACTTCGATCCCTCCGTCGTGGATGCGCCGAGCTGCGCCAACCGCTCGGACGCCAGGCGCGCGGCCTCGGTGCGCGGATAGGTGGTGTCGACGGCGCGCAGGGTGGTGCGCCCGCGGTCGACGTCGCCGAGCGCCAGCAGGCTGAAGCCGAGCTTGAGCATGGCGTCGGGCGCCTTGTTGCCGGTGGGCCAGCGCGTGACGACGGCGCGGAATTCGGGAGCCGCCTTGTCGAAGGCGCGCTGATCGTAGAAGCACTCGCCGAGCCAGTACTGCGCGTTGTCGGCGTAGTCGTGGTGTGGGTACTTTTTCACGAATTCACGAAATCCGCGCTCGGCGGCTTCGTGCTTGCCGGCGCGCAGATCGTCGTACGCGCTCTTGTAGAGGGCGAGCGGCTCGGCGGCCGGCGGCGCGTGCTCCACGACAGGCGCGCTGCCGCGAATCGGCGGCACCGGCGCCACGCCGAGGTTGTCCTCGTTCGACGGCGCCGGCAGCGGCGCGCGCTCGGCCCGCAGCTCGGCCGTTGGCTCCGCTCGACCGGAGCGGCGCGACGCGAGCTTGGTGCCGTCGATGCGCAAGACGGTGTGCGACGGATCGGGCGACTTCGCCTCGCCCTCGAACACGATCTCGTCGCCGTTCGAGTCGTAGGTGATCTCGTCGGAGGCCGGCGCTGCGCTCGACGCCGGCGCCTCGGGCTTGAGCGTCACCACCGGCAGCGTCTGCGTCTGCCGCGTCCGGTGGATGGCCGCGATCTTCTGGCTCTCGACCTGATCGGTCAACAGGAAGACGCGGTTCTCGAGCTCGTCGAGCTTGTGCTCGGCGGCGGCGGTGCGGCGCATCTCGGAGTCGAGCCGCTTCTGCAGCTCCGCCACCTTCGTCGCCGACGTGGTGTCGGCGCATCCGAGGACGAGAAGCGGCGCGATCAGGGTGCCCGACGCGACAATGCGGCCCAGCTTGGACATGTTCCCAGCGTGAAAGTGTACCGACGCATTTCGGTCGGCGCAAAAAACCGCTATCCTGCCCGTCGGTGAGCACCTCCGTGCCGAGCGGCTCGAGCCGCTACTTTCGCATCCCGCTCGGCGAGATCGGCTTCGTGCGCGCGATCGTCGAGGGCTACGACGGCCTCGCCATCGTGCGCGCGCCCGATCCCAACCGCGGCGAGATCGAGTGGCTGATCGGCGACGGTCTCGAGGACGAAGCCGATGCACTGATTGCACGCCTTACGCGCCAGCTCGGGTTCGTCGAGATCGCGCGCCCCGCTGATTGGCCCGTGTGCTAGCGTTCCGGCATGCGTAGCCTCGCCTTCGTCAGCGTCCTCCTCGCGGCCGCGATCGCGCGCGCCCAGGCTCCGGCCACCGAATTCAACGTCGTGCCCGCCGAGTCGTCGATCACGTACCACCTCGTCCACAAGATGCATCGCGTCGACGGCACCTCGCACAAGGTCGAGGGCAAGGCGCGCCTCATGCCCGACGGCAAGGCGCAGGTGATGATCCGCGTGCCGTCGCAGTCGTTCGACTCGGGCAACGTGAACCGCGACGCGCACATGAAGGAAGCGGTCGAGGCGGCGAAGTATCCCTACGTCGAGCTCAAGGCGCTCGGCGACGGGCTGACGCCGCCGGCGCAGTTTCCGACGACGCAGAAGAAGACCTTCAAGGCGCAGCTCAGCTTCCACGGCGTCCAGCAGGTGTTCGACCTGCCCGTCGACGTCACCTGGGATGCGGCGAACAAGGTGCACGCCAACACCACGTTCGCCATCAGCCTCGACGCCTACAAGGTCGAGCGGCCGAGCCTGATGTTCGTCAAGGTCGACGACGAGCTCAAGCTCGACGCCAAGCTGGCGTTCAGCCGTTGATGCAGGGCAAGCGGGTCCTCGTCACCGGCGCGACCACCGGCATCGGTCGCGTCACCGCCATCGAGCTCGGGCGCGCCGGCGCCGAGGTGGTGCTGGTCGCGCGCGATCGCGAAAAGGCGGAGTCGACGCTCGCGGCGCTGCGCGAAGCGGGCGCGCCGCCGGCGCAGGTGCTCATGGCCGATCTGTCGCTGATGTCCTCGGTGCGCGCGCTCGCCGAGGAGGTGCGCGGGAAGCTCGATCGCATCGACGTGCTGGTCAACAACGCCGGCGCCATCTTCGGCACGCGCGCGCTCACCGCCGAGGGGTTCGAGCGCACCTTCGCGCTCAATCACCTGTCGTACTTCCTGCTCTCGAACCTGATCCTCGATCGCATTCCGAGCGGCGGGCGCATCGTCAACGTCTCGTCCGAAGCGCACAGGCCGGCGAAGGTCGACTTCGACGACCTGCAGCTCGAGCGGCGCTACACCGCGTTCGGCGCCTACTGCCTGTCGAAGCTGATGAACCTCCTGTTCACCTTCGAGCTCGCGCGGCGCGTCGAGGCGCGCGGCATCACCGTCAACGCCGCGCACCCCGGACCGGTGGCGTCGAACTTCGGCCGCTCGAACCGCGGCGTGTTCGGCTTTCTGTTCGCGCTGGCCGGCCCGTTCATGCTCACGCCCGAGAAGGGCGCGCGCACGCAGATCTGGCTCGCCTCGTCGCCCGACCTCGCCGGCGTGACCGGCAAGTACTTCGCCAAGTGCAAGGAGAAGCGCCCGTCGCCGCGCGCGCTCGACGAGGCGACGCAGCACAAGCTGTGGGACGTGACCGCGGGGCTCGTGGGCCTCGGAAACGCCGCCGAAACGCGCTCGGCGTAACATCGCCTCATGGGCGAGCTGTCGATTCGCGCCGCCGGCGAGGGCGATCTGCCGGCGATCAACGCCATCTACAATCACTACGTCACGAGCGCGACCTGCACCTGGCAGTACGAGCCGACTCCGGCGGCGGAGCGGCGCGTGTGGCTGGCGACGCGCGGGCCCGAGCATCCGGTCACGGTGGCGATGCTCGACGGCGAGGTCGTGGGCTTCGGGTCGCTCGGTCCGTACCGGCCGCGCGAAGGCTATCGCTTCACCGTCGAGAACACGGTCTACGTGCACCCCGAGCGGCAGCGGCGCGGCATCGGCCGCGCGCTGCTCGCCGATCTGATCGAGCGGGCGCGCGCGCTCGGCCATCGCTCGATCATCGCGGGCGTGTCGTCGGATCAGCCGGCGAGCCTGGCGCTGCATCGCGCGCATGGCTTCGTCGAAGTCGCGCGGCTGCGCGAGGTCGGCTTCAAGTTCGGCTTGTGGTTGGACCTGATCTTCTTGCAGCGGATGCTGCCGTAGCGACGAGCGCGGAGCGCTACCTCTTCTGCTGCGCCGCCTACTTCCTCATTTGGGCGACGAACGCGTCCTGCGCCTTCTTCATCTCGTCGGGCGTCATGTCCTTCATGTGCTGGGAGAGGTTCCAGGTGTTGCCGAACGGATCCTTCACCGTGCCCATGCGATCGCCCCAGAACATGTCGGCCATCGGCATCTTCACCGTCGCGCCCGCGTCGGTGGCGCGCTTGAACCACTCGTCGACCTTGTCGGTGTAGAGCCACAGGCTCGCCGTCTGCGCGCCGCCGCCCATCTCGGGGAACACGTCGTTGACGAAGAACATCGAGCCGCCGATGCGCATCGACGCGTGCCACACCTTCTTGCCGCTCGGATCCGGCGCGCGGCTGATGAGCTCGGCGCCGAACGCCTTTTTGAACCATTCGATCGCCTTGTCACAGCCGTCGATCGCCAACTGCGGAGTGAGCGTGTGCATCCCCTCGGGAACCGCCTTCGCCATGGTCCACCTCCGTGTGGCTGCGGAATACACCCGCGGCCGGTGCGGGGCAACCCGAAATCAGCGGCGGTCGAAACGTTCCCGTGCCTGCCGGATGCGCCGCTGATTGCGGTCGGCCCAGGCGACGAGCGCCGTCACCGGCTCGAGCAGCGTGCGGCCGAGCGGCGTGAGCGCGTACTCGACGCTCGGCGGCACCGTCGGATGGACGGTGCGTGTCACCAGCCCGTCGCGCTCGAGGCTGCGCAGGGTGAGCGTGAGCATGCGCTGCGAGATGCCGGCGATGGCGCGCTTGAGCTGCGAGAAGCGCTGCGGGCCGTCGCGCAGCATGGCGATGGTGTAGATGCTCCATTTGTCGCCCACGCGATTGAGGATCTCGCGCGCCTCGCACGCGTCGTGACGCACGGGTTTGTGCGTTGGTGACATGAATGTGCCTCCTTGCGCCTTGGTGGTAACTTTATTATCTCTGGTTACTATCATGAACTACGTACTCTGGAGTGCCCAGGTCCTGCTCGCCCTCTTGTTCGCCCTGGCCGGCGTCATGAAGTCGACGCGGCCGGTCGAGGAGCTGGCCAAGCGCATGGCGTGGGTGAACGCGGTCTCGCCGGCGACGGTGCGCTTCATCGGCCTCTCGGAGCTCGCGGGCGCGATCGGCCTGGTCGCGCCGTGGGCGACGCACATCGCCCCGATGCTGACGCCGCTGGCGGCGGCGGGGCTCGTCGCCATCATGGTGCTGGCCGCGATCTTTCATGCGCGGCGCGCCGAATGGGGCGGCATCGTCCCCAACGTGGTGCTCGGCGCGCTGGCGGCGTTCGTCGCCTGGGGCCGCTTCCACGGCGCCTGAGGCTATTCGCCGCCGACGATCTCGTTGGTGGTGAACGCCAGCAGCTGATCGGCGCCGCGCGCGAGCAACTCCTCGGCGAGCGCGGTGCCGAGGGCGGCGGCGTCCTCGGTGGTGCCCTCGAGCGCGTGGCGCAAGAGCTTCGATCCATCGGGCGCCCCGACCAGACCCTCGAGCCGCAGCCGCGCGCCGTCGACGATGGCGTGCGCGGCGAGCGGCGTCTTGCAGTCGCCGGACAGGCGCTTCAGAAACGCGCGCTCGGCGGCGACGGCGTGCGCGGTGGTGCGATCGTCGAGCTTGGCGAGACGCGCCCGCGTCTGGGGATCGTCGCCGCGGCACTCGATGGCGAGGGCGCCCTGCCCGATCGCCGGCAGCGACTCCGCCGTCGACAGCGCGGCGGTGATGCGCGCGGCGTGGCCGAGGCGCTTGAGGCCCGCGCAGGCGAGCACGATGGCGTCGAGCTCGCCGGCGTCGACCTTGCGCACGCGCGTGTCGACGTTGCCGCGCAGCGGGACGACCTCGAGATCGGGCCGGTGCGCCTTGAGCTGACAGACGCGCCGCAGGCTCGAGGTGCCCACGCGCGCGCCCTTCGGCAGCGACGCGACGTCACGCGCCGCGTGCGCGGGTGCCACCAGCAGCGCATCGCGCGGATCCTCGCGCTCGGGCACCGCGCCGAGGACGAGGCCCTCGGGGATGTCGGCCGGCAGATCCTTCATCGAGTGCACCGCGACGTCGGCGCGCCCGTCGAGCAGCGCCTCTTCGATCTCTTTGACGAACAGCCCCTTGCCTCCGACTTCGGAGAGCGCGCGATCGAGGATCTTGTCGCCGCGCGTCTTCAACACCAGGAGCTCGACGGTGAGGTGCGGATCGTCCGCCATCAACCGATCGCGTACCCAGTTGGCCTGCCACAACGCCAGCGCCGAGCCGCGCGTGGCGATCTTGAGAGTCGCGCTCACTTTGCCGCCTTTTTGTCCGCCGGCTCGTCGAGATCGATGCGGATCTCTTCGGTGTGGCCGGTGTGCAGGTCGAACAGCGTACGCACCAGGGCCGGCAGCTCGCTGTCGGGACGCTCGGCCGCGTCCTTTTTCAGCTTCGTCAGCGGCCCGTGCAACAGCTTGTTCACGATCGCCTCGGCCATCTGCTGCATCGCCGCGCGATCCTTCTCGCTGGAGGCGCGCGCCGCCGAGCGCTCGACCTCGGCCAGCGCCACCTCGAGGAAGCGCGCGCGCAGGAGCTTGATGGTCGGCACCGCGCCGAGCGACAGCTCGTGCTCGTGGTAGCGCTTGAGCTCGTCGTCGACCATGGCCTCGGCCTCGGTCGCCTCGCTCGCGCGCGCCGCGCGGTTCTGCGCCACCACCTTCTCGAGCGCGTCGACGTCGTAGAGGTACACGTTCTCGACGCTGCCGACGTCGGGCTCGACGTCGCGCGGCACGGCGATGTCGATGAGGAAGAGCCAGCGCCCCTTGCGCGCGCGCATCACCTTGGCCACGCGATCGCGGCGCAAGATCGGCTCGGTCGCGCCCGTCGAGCAGAGCACGATGTCGACCTTGGCCAGCAGCTGATCCAGTTGATCCCACGGCGCCGCACGCCCGCCGAGCTTGGCGGCGAGCTCGACCGCGCGCGCCTCGGTGCGGTTGACGACGCTGAGCTCACTGATCCCCGCCGCCTTCAGATGGCGCGCCGACAGATCTCCCATCTTGCCCGCGCCGACGACGAGCACGTGCTTCCCCTCGAGCTCGCCGAAGATCTGCGCCGCCAGATCGACCGCCGCCGACGCGATCGACGCCGAGCTCTTGGCCACGTCGGTCTCGGTGCGCACGCGCTTGGCGAGCGCGAACGCCCGCGGCACCGCGCGCTGCAGGACCGGCCCGAGCGTGCCCGCCTCGAGCGCCGCCGCGTACGCCTCTTTGACCTGCCCGAGGATCTGCGACTCTCCGACCACCATCGAATCGAGCGACGCCGCCACGCGGAACAGGTGGCGCAGCGCCTCGTTGCCATCGTGCGTGTACAGGTGCGCGCGCAGCGACGATGGCAGCGAGCGCTCGTCGATGAGGAAGCGCTGCAGCGCCTCAATCGCATCGCGCCCGTCGACGCCGGCATAGAGCTCGACGCGGTTGCAGGTCGACACGATCATCGCCTCGCCGATGCCCGGCACCTCCACCAGGCGGCGCAGCGCCTCGGCGAGCGCGTCCTCGGCGAACGCCACCCGCTCGCGCACGTCGATCGGCGCGGTCTTGTGCGAGAGGCCTACGATTCCGAGCTGCCGCGGCATGACTAGCCTGCCATGCCTCCGAATCCGCGCACGAAGTAGATGAGCAGCACCGTCAGCGACGTGGCGAAGCCGCCGATCGTCATGATCGCCGCTCGCCGCCCGCGCCAGCCCGCGGTCACGCGCGCGACCAGGAGGATCGCGTACATGATCCACGCGGCCGCCGCGATCGAGTACTGCGGCGTGAACAGCTTGTCGTGCAGCTGCAGCCCCCAGACCGCGCCGGTGATGACCGCGACGGTGAACAGCGGAAAGCCGAGCACGATGCAGCGGCGGTTGAGCGTGTCGAGCGTCTCCAGCGCCGTGCCGCGCTTGAACAGGCGCCCGGCGCGATGCGCCTTGAGCGCGCGCTCCTCGATCAAATAGATGACCGCGCCGCCGGCGGCGACCGCGAACAGCGCCAGGCCCGCCGTGGCCAGCGTGATGTGCACGGCGCCGAGCGTGGTCACGCCGCGCACCGCTTCGTGCGACGGTGACAAGCGCGCCGCGAGGTCGAGCACCATCGTCACCGGCACCACGAGCGCGCCGACCACCGGGATGCGCTTGCGCAGCGACGACAACAGATAGGCGCCGCAGATCAGCCACGCGGCGAACGACAACGCCTCGCGCGCGTTCACCGCCGGATGCATCCCGTGCATGCACAGCCAGCCGATGTCGAGCGCCTGCGACGCGAAGGCGGCGGCGAGCGCACCACGCGCGGCGCGCGCCAGGCCCTGCGATCCGGCCATGAGGTGCGCCAGATAGAGCGCGCACGCGACGGCATAGAGCGCGAGCGTGGCGGGAAACAGCGGCGGCATTACGGCCCGCCCAACTTTATCAACGCCGAGGCGCCGCCGTCGACGGGCAGGCCGATGAAGCCTTCTTCGCACTCGTAGCCCACGTCGCCGAGGATGACGCTGGCGCCGTAGTGCTCGCCGCCCATCTCCGCGAGCTGGTCGTCGGTCTTGACGCGGCCGACGAGCCCGTGCGCGTCGGCGCCTTCGATCACCGTGAGGAAGCGGACCGCGGTGCGCAGCTTGAACGAGCGCCCCAATGCGGGCAGCGCCATGATGTCGTCTTGCAACGAGACTTTGCCCTCCGCGGCCCAGCGATCCATCTGGTCGGCGGAGATGAAGAGGCGCGCCATGATGCGGGAATTATAACAGCGTCGGGCGCTTGCGACCAATCGCCGCGAAACCGAACAATGCGAGGAGGCCGACCGCGGACAGGGTCAGGCCGACCGCGGCGGGGCGCGAGCGGAAGGTGAACTCGATCGTGTGCTTGCCGGCCGGGATGGCCACGCCGCGCAAGGCATAATCGGCGCGCAGGAGCGTGGCCGGCGCGCCGTCGACGGTCACCCGCCAGCCGGGGTACCACGCGTCGGACAGGACGAGCACGCCCGGCGCCGGCGTGTCGGCTTCGACCACCACGCGTTTGCGCGCGAGCGTCACGATCCGCGCCGGCTCCATGCCGTTGCCCGACGGCGCGGGCGACGGCGCCGCGTCGAGGATCACGTCGTTGCGCGGATCCAGCTTCAAGAGCGCGTGGGCTTGCGCCGCGTCGTCGGCGAGCACGGTGGCGTGATGCACCACGTACGCGCGCGGCAGCACATGCGGGTTCTCCCAGACGCCGAGCTGCGGATCCCACGTCGGCTCGTGCACGGCGTGCAGCTTGTCGCCGGGCTTGGGCCGGAAGCGCTCGATCCACTGCGGCGCCGGCGCGTTCGTGCCGATGTACCAGCGCACGTTGAGGAGATCGACGAGCGGCGTATCGAACCGCTTGAGCTCGCCGGCGGCGAGATCCTGCTTGAGCTTGGCGAACGGATAGGGCTGTCCGTTGTCGATGGTGTAGAGCAGGTTGGTGTAGCGCCAGATGGTGAACGACTCGTAGCCGCCCGCGCCCTCGATGCCGTAGGTCATGCCGAGGTTGTGCAGGCGGAACGGCCCGCGCCAGTCGGGGATGAAGCGCTCGGTGGGATGCTGCGCCAGGAGCCAATCGACCGCGGCGAAGCGCTCGGTGCCGGCCGCCCAGTCGCCCGGCTTCGGCTGCACCAGCGCGCGGCTCGTGGCCACGAGATCGACGCACGACACCAGCGCCAGCGCCGCCGCGGCGACCGGCGCGGGCACCACGCCACCGACGAGCAGCGCCACCAGCGCCCCGCCGCTGCCGGCCACGAGCGCGAAGTGCGCGAACGCGTGGCGCGAGGCGACGATCGCCGGCGCCAGGCGCCCATCGCGCGACAGGAGCATCGCGGTGACCACGCCGCCGACGACGCACGCGAGCGCGACGACGATGCCGATGGCGCGCCGCGTGCCCGCGCGCGCCTCGAGCCACGCGATCCCTTCGGCCGCGAGGATGGGCAGCGCGAACAGATCCATCACCAGCGCGCGCGTCGGGCAGCGCAACGCGCCGTAGAGCGGCACGTAGTGAAAGAAGAAGCGATGGACCGGCATGCCGTCGCCGAACGCGAGCAGGATGCCGAGCACGGCCACACCGCCGAGCGCCCACAGCTCACCGGCCATCACCGGTGGCCCGCCAAGCGAGGAACGGCCACCTCGACGACGCAGAAGGCCGAGCGGCGCCAGCAACACCGTGAGCGCGCCCGCGTACCACCCCGCCATCTCCCAGTGGTTGAACGCGCCGTACCAATGCCCGCGCTCGGCCCCGCCGAAGACGCCGGGCGCGATCAGCACCGCCAGATAGCGCGCATCGGGCCACGCATACGACGACGCGAACGCATAGTCGACGCCGAGCGAGCGCGGCGAATACGGCAGATGCGCCACCGTCGGCACGATCTGCGCCGCCGCGATGAGGCCGCCCACGACCGCCGCGGCGACGAGCCACGCGCCCACACGCGGCCGCGCGACGCGATCGACCGCCCACAGCCGCGGCACCACGTAGGCCCCGACGGCGATGACCACGAACGGTGCCAGCGGCAGCGCCCCGCACACGAGCGACATCCCCGTCGCCACCGCCGCCAGCACCAGCCAGCGCGCCCGCCGCTCGGCGAGAAAGCCCTCGACCCCGACGAGGATCAGGGGCAGCCACGCCATCATCTGCGCGAAGATGATGTGCCGGATGCGCTCGACCATGAACGATCCGAACGCCAGCGACACCGCCGCGAACAGCGCCGCGCCCCAGTCGAGCTTGCGCCGGCGCATCAGCCACAACATGCCGAGCCCGGCGCCGAGCGCGTGCAGCGCGATCGTCACCCCCAGCCCTCGCACCGCGCCGAAGGCGGCATAGATTGAGGTCAGTGGGTAGAACAGGCCGTAGTACGGATCGACCGCCAACGGCCAGCCGGACCACGAGCCGCGCTCCCAGGTCGGCAGCTCCCCGTTGCCGAGGGCGCGCAGAATGGCTACATGCGATGGGTAGTACCCGTCGGCGGCGTCCTCGTTGTGGTAGACCATGCCACCCACGAGGACTTCGCGGTGCAGCACGAAAACGCCAACGAGGAGCACGAGGATGCACCCGAGGCGCGACGTTTTCATGAGCCCGCGCATCGTACCATGTGATAAGGAGTGGACATGGCCAGCGACAAGATTGCGAACGTGACCGACGCCAGCTTCGAGACCGACGTGCTCAAGTCTTCGCAGCCGGTGCTGATCGATTTCTGGGCCACCTGGTGCGGACCGTGCCGCGCGATCGCGCCGGTCGTGGAGCAGCTCGCGGGTGAGTACGCGGGCAAGGTCAAGGTGGTCAAGGTCAACATCGACGAGAACCCTAAGACGCCGACGCAGTATGACGTGCGTTCGATCCCGACGCTCCTGATGTTCAAGGACGGCAAGGTGGTCGGGCAGATCGTCGGCGCCGTGGCCAAGCCGAAGATCGAAGAGCTGGTCAAGAAGGCGCTCTAGCCTTCCCGCCTTCTTCTCCGCCTGGCGCGGCTCACTTGTCGAGCCGCTGCGTCACCAGCATCCACACCGCGCCGAATCCGTCCTTCCAGTTGATCTTCTTGCCCTCGTCGTGCGTGCGCGGCGCGTACCCGATCGGGAGCTCCTTGATGCGGAAGCCGCGCTTGAGCAGCTGCGCCGTCAGCTCGGGCTCGATCTCGAAGCGCGCGGCCTTCAGCTTGAGCTGCCGGATCACGTCGGCGCGGAAGACCTTGTAGCAGGTCTCGATGTCGGTCAGCCCGCCGCCGTAGAGCGTGTTGGTGAGCGCGGCGAGCGCCTTGTTCGCGAGCCAGAAGGTGAGCTTGCCCTGGCGCCCCTTGCCGGCGAAGCGCGAGCCGTAGACCACGTCGGCCGAGCCGTCGACGATGGGCACGATCAGGTTCTTGTACTCGGCGGGATCGAGCTCGAGGTCGGCGTCCTGGATGGTGATGATGTCGCCCGAGGCGAACGAGAAGCCGATGCGCACCGACGAGCCCTTGCCGAGGTTCACCGGCGAGTGGTGCACGTGCACGCCGTCGACCTTCTCGTAGGGCGCGAGCGCGGCGCGCGTGCCGTCGGAGGAGCCGTCGTTGACGACGATGATCTCTTTTTCGACGTCGCGGCCGAGATCCAGACCGCGCACCTTGTCGATGATTTCTCCGACGGTGCCGGCCTCGTTGAACACGGGGATGATGATCGAAATTTTCATTCGCTTCGCTCTGCTGCGCTCGCTTTGCTCGCTCACTTGCTCTTTACACGCTGGTTACGGAAACCGCGGCACTGTAGCACGGCATGGAGCTTGCTCAAGAGCGCGCGCATGAATCCACGCGCGCGTGATCTCGAAGATTTGACGCGGCAGCTGGTCACCGAAAATCGGAGGGTCGGGCTGCTCGCGCCGGCCCTGCGCGTGCAGCGGGTCGCGCTCATCCTGGCGCGCCACGGATTCGGCGAGATCCTCGAGCGTCGCAAGCCTTCGCCGGCGGGGATCGGCCCGCGATTGGCGCGGCTGTTCGCCGATCTCGGCCCGACGTACATCAAGCTCGGGCAGCTGCTGGCGACGCGCGAGGATCTGTTTCCGCCCGAGGTGACGCGCGCGCTCGCGAGCCTGCACTCGGGCGTGCCGCCGATGAAGCCGCGCGTCGTCGAGCAGCAGCTGCGACGCGCGCTGCACGACGACTTTTCGCGCGCGTTCGCGTCGATCGATCCGGTGCCGCTGGCGGCGGCGTCGATCGGGCAGGTGCATCGCGCGGTGCTGCGCGAGCCGGCCGACGGGATCTCGCGCGTGGTCGTGAAGATCCAGCGCCCCGGCCTCGCGCGCATGGTCGCCGCCGATCTGGCGCTCATTCGCATGTTCGCGGGCCTCTTGTCGCAGGCGATCCCCGAGATCGCCGCGCTCGATCCGGTGGCGCTGCTCGACGCGTTCGAGCGCTCGATCACGCGCGAGCTCGACTTCACGCGCGAGGCGGCGAACGCGGCGCGGCTGTCGGCGCTGCTCGAGGGCGCGCGCGAGGTGCGCGTGCCGCGCATCGTGACCACGCTGGTGCGCCCGACGGTGCTGGTGATGGAGGAGGTGCACGGCCGCAAGCTCGGAGCGCTCGCCGAGCCGCAGCAGAAAGCGGCGCGCGCGGCGCTGTTGCGCGCGTTCACGCGGCAGATCCTCGATCACGGCGTGTTTCACGCCGACCCGCATCCGGGCAACGTGCTCGTCGAGGAGGACGGGCGCCTCGTGCTCATCGATCTCGGCGCCGTCGAGCGCGTCGACGACGAGCTGCGCGGCGATCTCGGGCGGCTGGTGCGCGCGCTGGCGCTCGGTCGAACGCGCGCGCTCGCCGACGCCGTGCTGGCGCTCTCGCCCGACGGCGCGAGCGTGTCGGTCGATCGCGCGCGCCTGGAGAACGAGCTGGCGCAGCTGGTCAGCGACGCCGGCGGCAAGGGCGACGGCGCGCGCGTGCTCGGGCAGATGGTCGCGCTCGGACGCAACCACAAGCTGCGCATGTCGCCGTCGCTGCTCGCGCTGGTGCGCGCGCTCGCGCTGCTCGACGGCGTCCTGCGCGGGCTCGATCCGGCGCGCGATCTCGTCGCCGATCTGCGGCGCGAGTGGCTCTTCTCGTTCGGCCGTCGCGTGTCGCGCTGGTGGCGGCGCATGCTCGGCTCGTTCCGCGCGATCCGGCTGCCGCGGGCTGTGACAACGTGGCGCGGTAGGTGACTGTAGGCGCCAGTCCTACCCATCCGGAAATCATGAAATTTGGCGGCGATCGCGGCCTATCTCCGCGACGTGTCAACGGCGCTTGGTGATTTTCGCGCGGCACGTTCCCTGCTGAATGCGCGCGGCCATGCGCACACAACTCGTGATCACCGTGTTGGGTTCCTTCCTGGTTCTGGGCTGCGCCGGCTCGGCGTCTTCGGACGGCGCCGGCGGCGTCGACGTCGGCGAAGAGGACATGCCGCTGTCGTCGTACGACTCGGTGTTCAAAGGAGCGCCGTCGAACGATTCGTTGCCCGACGTCGACCTGAAGGCCGACGAGGTCGCGACGAAGTCGACGGAGCTGATCGCGCTCCAGTCGCCGGTGCGCAACCAGGCGCGGCGCGGCGTCTGCACCATCTTCTCGACGACAGCGCTCATGGAGCACCTGTACATCAAGGCCGGCATGGCCAACCCCGACTTCTCGGAGCAGTACCTGCAGTGGTCGGTCAAAAAGCAGCTCGGCTCGTTCCCCGACGGCGAAGGCTCGGACAATCAGGACAACGTCGAGGCGCTGGCGCAGTTCGGCGGCGTCGAAGAGACGGTGTGGCCGTACAACGGCAACGAGTGGGGCCCGAGCGACGATGCGGACTGCAAGCCCGACGGCACCGAGACGCAGACGCTGCCGACCAAGTGCTGGACGCAAGGTGATCCACCGGCGGCGGCGACGACGGCGAAGAAGTACAAGCTGCCGTCGGGGTCGTGGCTGCGCACCACGTCGATCAAGAGCCACATCATGAACGACAAGACCGCGGTGGTGCTCGGGCTCGACTTCTTCTACCAGGCGTGGAACCACGGCCTGTCGACGCTGAAGATCAACGAAGACGATCTGAAGATGGGCGTCGTGCGCATGCCCAACCAGGAGGACATCGACGCCAGCCACCTGCAGCGCGCCGGGCACGGCATCCTCATCGTCGGCTGGGACGATTCGCTCCAGTTCCCCGCGATCGACAAGGACGGCAACGTCGTGAAGGACGCGCAGGGCAATCCGGTGATGCAGAAGGGGTTCTACATCTTCAAGAACAGCTGGGGCACGTCGCGCTTCGGCGTGAACAACCCGTACGGCGCGGGCTACGGCTTCATCCAGTACAAGTACGTCGAGCAGTACGGCTCGGCCTACACGACGACGGTGCCGTCGCTGAACGACGACGCGCCGAGCTGCCAGTACAAGTGCAGCGACTACGATTACTCGGCGAACGAGTGCAACCAGGGCTGGCACTGCGACGCCGCCGGCGCCTGCCTCAACTACGACGGCTGCAGGAACTAGCCGCGGTCGGCTATCCTGCTGCGATGAGCGGCTCCGACGACGAGTTCTCGGCCGGCGCCCTCGACGTTCATCTGATCGCGCCGCGGCCCGAGCGCAACGTCTGGACGTTGTTCACGACCGGCATGAGCGATCTGCCGATGGCGACCGAGCCGGGCTTCGAGCCATTTCGCTTCGCCGAGCTGATGCTCGTGCTACCTGCCGAATGGCGCGTCGATCTCTTGCGGGCGACGCCCCCGCCCGCCACCGAGCTCGAGCGGTGGTATTGGCCGATCCGCTGGCTCAAGACGATGGCGCGGTTTCCGCACGATCATCAGACGTGGTTTGGCAGCGGCCATACGCTGCCGAACGGGGACCCGGCACAGCCGTTCGCAGGCGAAACCAAGCTCTGCGCGTGGCTGCTTCTACCGCCGGTGCGCGTCCCGGCCGAAGCGCAGACCATCAGCCTCGCAGACGGAAGATGCGTGCATGTCTACGTCCTGCACGCGCTGTACGAAGACGAGCTGCGGATGAAGCTCGACCAGGGCACGCGCGCGCTGCTCGACGCGTTCAGCCGCATCGATCTCGCAGAGACGCTCATCGTCGATCGTCCCTCGTCTGTTCGAAAGAAGCGGTTCGGAATCTTCTAGGAGCGCGCGCCGACGTAGGACGCGAGCGTGGCGTCGAGCTCGGCGCCGAGCAGGATCGCCCACGCCGCCAGGTAGAGCCACATCATGAGCGTGATCGCGGCGCCGAGGCTGCCGTAGGTGATGCTGTAGCTGGCCACGCGCGACACGAAGACCTGGAAGGCCACCGACGCCACGATCAGCATCGCCAGCGCGAGCAGGCTGCCCGGCGTGACCACGCGGAAGCGGCGACGGACGTTGGGGCCGTAGTGATAGATGAGCGCGATCCCGACGAGCAGCGCGCCGCAGATGACGACCCAGCGCAACAGGCGCAGGTGCAGCGCGCGGCCGAAGACGATCAGGCCGAACGCGGCGATGATGAGCAGCACGAAGCACATCGCGATCAGCATGGCGACGGCGCGGCGACGCCAGAACGGGCGGCGCTCGTCGACGTCCCAGGCGACGTTGAGCTGATGCATGAGCGCGTGGATGCCGCTCGACGTGGACCAGACGGTGAGGACGGCGCCGAACGAGAGCAGGCCGCCGCGTTTGCGGTTGAGGACGGTGTCGACGAAGCTCGAGAGGAGCGCGCCGGCGTCGTCGGGTAACGTGGTGCGCGCGAAGTGCATGACCGCGCGCTCGAGGTGCGGGATCGGTAGATAGGCGAGCAGCGTGAGCAGGAAGATGGCGGCAGGAAAGAGCGCCAGCATCCAGTAGAACGCGAGCGCGGCGGCGCCCTGGCCGAGGTGGTCGTCGCGGATCTCGCGGCGGAAGTCGCGCGCGACGGTGCGCAAGGAGACGCTCATCGGCGCACCTTCGCTCGCGGACGCGCGCTCACGGGCGACGCTTCTCGAACACGAGGAGCTCGCCGAAGAGATCGTGCTCGCGGGTGCCGGCCAGGGTCATGCCGATCTTCTCGATCACGCGCAACGACGCGCGGTGCCACGGGTAGGTCGTGGCGGTGACGGCGAGGCACTCGGGCTGCTCGAGCGCCCAGACGACGCAGGCGCGCGTGGCCTCGGTGGCGAAGCCGCGGCCCTGCGAGTCGAGCTCGACGCCGTAGCCGACCTCGGCGACGCCGTCGGTGCCGGGGCGGCCGTGGAAGATGACGCTGCCGACGATGCGCGCCTCGCGCTGGTTGAGCTGCGCGATCATGAGACGGTCGCCCCAGAGGCGGCCGTCGGGGTCGGCGCGGATGGCGTCGAGATCGGCGGAGAAGGCGCGCTCGACCAGCGCCTTGCCCGGCCAGGCGTCGGGCAGGCGCGCGCCGGCGAGGGCCTCGGCGCGATCGCGATCGTTGGCGAACACGGCCTCGACCATCGGCAGCGTGATCGGTACGAGGACGAGCCGTTCGGTCTCGATCCGCACCGTCTCAGCATACGATAGGATGCGCCGCATGCGAACCCTGACGCTTGCGATCGTATTAGGGACGTTGGCGGGGCCGGCGACGGCGATGGCGCAGAAGCCGCCGACGCGCGACATGAACGACCTGAACTGGATGGAGTTCAAGAAGCTGGTGCCGGCGCGCATCGACACGGTGATCGTGACCGTCGGTACCTTGGAGGCGCACGGCGTCATCAACGACGGCGCCGACAACACCGCGCCGGTGGCCATCGCGCACGCCATCGCCGACGACGTCAATGCGCTGATCGCGCCGCACATCCCGTACGGCATCACCGGCGATCTCGCGCCCTACCCGGGCGGGCTGCACGTGCCCGAGGACGTGTTCCGCAACTACATGCACGCGGTCCTCGACGGCATGGTGAAGAACGGGTTTCGCCGCATCGTGGTGCTGAGCGGCCACGGCGGGCCGCAGACGGCGGTGCTGCAGTCGCTGTTGCGCGAGGTGGCGTTCGAGCACGGCGTGCAGACGCTGATGGTCAATTGGTGGACCCTGTGCAGCGACGTGACGCAGGAAGTGTTCGGCGAGGACGGCGGGCACGCGGGGATCAACGAGACGGCGTTCGTGCAGGCGATCAATCCCAAGCTCGTGCACAAGGAGCTGTACGCGGGCAAGGAGATGGCGACGGCGAATCCGACGCCGGGCGCGTGGGCGGCGACGCCGTTCCCGTCGTCGATCACGCTGTACAAGCCGGGGCAGGGATGGCCGACCAACTTCGATCAGAAGAAGGCGGACGAGTACTACAAGAAGGTGGTGGCGAAGGTCGACGCGCTGGTGAAGGACACGATCAAGAAGTGGAACGCGGCCGGCTTCCGGTAGGCTGATCCGCGCGTCCGGATTGCGGCGCGCGCGATCGTGAGGAATCGCGGGGTTCGTGATCGGCCCGGCACTTGCTGTCAGCGCGGGCATGGGCAAGCGCGCCGTCTTCGTGTTGCTGCTCGGGGGCTGCTTTCCCGACGTGAGCTGCCCGCCGTGCGCGGATTACTACCAGAGCGGCGTGAGCTGCGACGCGACCGAAGAGGCCTGCTTCTACAGTGCCTGCCATTGCGGGCCGCAGCGCGTGGTGGTGTGCCCGAACGAGGATCTGTCGGTGCCGCGCGATCTGGCGCCGCCGCCGCGCGATCTCACGCAGCCCGACGACGGCGGCGACGCCGATTAGCGCTCCTGAATCTCGGGGGTGCCTTCGAGGACGATGGGGACGATGCGCTCGATGCGGCGCGGAGCGGCACCGACGCGGGCGCGCGCGACCTCGCCCGCCCACAGCGTGCGCTCGCCGAGCGCGTTGTGCACCGCGACCTCGCCGCGCGCGACGCGCACCTCGGTGGGACGGCCTCTTCGTAACGCTGCTGATTGAACAGCAGCTCCGCAAAGTAGAAGCTCATCGCGGGCTCCTCGGGATGCACCGGCCGCGCGAAGTACTTCTCGTACAGCGCCGCCGCCGCCTCGTAGTCCTTCGGATCCTTCGTCTGCTGCGCGTGCTTGTGCGCGACCGTCGCCAGCTCCACCAGTCGCGACGCCTCCGCATCGGTCGGCTCCGCCGCGCGCACGCCACCGGCGCACAGGACCATCGTCAACACGAGGGCGGTTCGCATGTCTGCCTCCTACCCTCTTACTCCGCCCGGCGCGCGAAAAAGTTCCGCGTCGGAGCTCGCGTCAGTACGAGTAACGGCGGATCGACACGTTCATGATGAGCCCGAGGCACACCATCACCGTCAAAAGCGACGATCCGCCGTAGCTGATGAGCGGCAGCGTCACACCGACGACGGGCAGGATCCCCGCCACCATGCCGATGTTGAAGAAGACATGCCAGAACAGCAGCGCCGCGCACCCGACGCACAACGTCTCGGCGAAGCGATCGCGCGCCTCGGCCGCCAGGTTCAGCGCCCACAAGATCAAGAACAGGTAACAGCCGATCAAGATCGCGCAGCCGACGAAGCCCCACTCCTCGGCGAACACCGCGAACGGAAAATCGGTCCAGTGCTCGGGCAGAAACTGCAGCTGATTCTGGGTCCCGTGCAGCCAGCCCTTGCCGGTCCAGCGCCCGCTTCCGACGGCAAAGATGGCCTGTCGCGCGTGCCACCCCGCCCCGGACGGATCGAGCGACGGATCGATGAAGGTCAACAGGCGCTTCTTCTGGTACCCGTGCAGCTTGAACAAGAAGAACACCGTGCCGACCAGCAGCTCGCCTCCGAGCGTAATCAGCTTCACGTGCAGCTGCAGCGACACGACCATGATGATCGTGGTCGCGATCAGATACAGGATGAGCGCGGTGCCGAGATCGGGCTGCTTCATGATGAGCAGCATCGGCACGCCCATCAACGCCAGCGCCGACAACAGGTAGCGCCACGGCCGCAGCGCCAGATCCATCGGATCGCCGGCGAACAATTTCGCCAGCCCCATGATCACCGCGATCTTCGCCAGCTCCGACGGCTGGATCCCGAACGGCCCGAAGCCGAGCCAGCGCGACGAGCCCTTCACCGTCTTGCCGCCGATGAGCACCGCGATGAGCAGCACGATGCCCACGCCGTAGATGGCGTACGCCAGCCGCTCGAACAGACGATAGTCGCTCGCCGCGGTGACCATGAACAGCACGCCACCGACGGAAAACCAGACGAGCTGGTTCTGATAGAGCCCCTTCGGCGCCACGCGCGTGGCCGAGTACAGGTTCACCAGGCCAATGGCGACGATCGCCAGGATCGCGCCGAACAGCGGCCAATCGAACTTCGTCCGCAGCTTGCGGAACGCGGTCAGCGCCATGCGCCCGCTAGTGCCATTCGCCGCTCGGCGCCGCCGCCGCCGCCGTCTGCGTCGTCGCCTCGTCGGTCGCCGCCGTCTGCTCTTCGTCCTGGTGCGCCGGCCGCTTCTTCTTCGGCAGCTCGTAGTGCGGCTTGTGGAAGTAGGCCTCGTAGATCTCCATCGCCGTCGGCGCCGACGCCTTGGCGCCGAAGCCGCCGTGCTCGACGAGCACCACCACCGCGATCTCCGGCTTCTGCGACGGCGCGAAGCTGGCGAACCACGAGTGGCTGTTGTTCTCGTCGCCCTCGGCGCCCTCCTTGTGGTTCTTGCCCACCTGCGCGGTGCCGGTCTTGCCCGACACGTCGAGGCCGGGCACGCGCGCGGCCCACGCCGAGCCCTTCGGGTGGTTCACCGTGTCGTGCAGCGCCGAGCGCACCTTCTGCAGCGTATCGGCCGATGCCGCGATCTGACGGCGCAGGCGCGGCGGAAACTCCTGCAGCGTGGTGCCGTCGGGCGATTGCACGCGCTCGACGATCTGCGGCACCCAGAGCTTGCCGCCGTTGGCGATCGCCGCGTAGGCCATCGCCACCTGCAAGACGGTCGCTTTGACGTCGCCCTGCCCGATCGCCGTGTTGAGCAAAAAGCCCTTCTGGAACCCGCCGGGCATGCGCTTGTAGAAGTCCATCGACGGCACCAGGCCGGGCGACTCGGCGTTGAGCCCGATGCCGGTCGGCTCGCCGTAGCCGAGGTCGCGCGCGACGCGCGCCATGCGATCGAGGCCGAGCGTCTGGCCGAGCTCGTAGTAGTAGACGTCGCACGACTCGGCGAGCGCGAAGTGCAGGTCGAGCTTTCCGTGGGTCTCGGCGCAGTGGAACATGCGCTTGCCGAAGCGCAGCCCGCCGTAGCAGGTGATGATGGCGTCGGGATCGACGAGGTGATCCTCGAGCGCCGCGATGGTCGGGACGATCTTGAACGTCGAGCCGGGGAAGTAGTTCTCGCGCAGCGCCTTGTCCATCATCGGGCGCAGCGGATCGTCGTTGAGCGCGGCCGCCTCGGCGCGCGTCAGCCGCCCGGTGAGCACGTTCGGATCGGGCTCGGGCCACGACGCCAGCGCGAGCACGCGCCCGGTGTCGACCTCGACGACGGCAGCGGCGCCCGCCTTGTGCTTGGCGAGCGCGGCCTCGGTCGCCTCTTGCAGATCGAGATCGATCGACGTGACCAGATCGTTGCCCGGCTGTGGCTCCGAGCGCTGCGGCCCGCCCAGCAGCGTCTCCAGCTCCGCCGAGTCTTTGCGCTGCCCCTTGGCGTCGACGACGATGCGCTCGATGCCGTCCTTGCCGCGCAAGAACGACTCCCATTGCCGCTCGAGACCGGCGCGCCCGACATAATCGCCGAGGTGATAGTTGAGCGTGTCGGCGCGCTGCCGCCGATCGGCGAGCTCCTCGGGCGTGATCTGGTTCATGTAGCCGAGCACGTGCGCGGCCAGCTGCCCGTGCGGATAGTTGCGATGCGCCACCGCCTGCACCGCCACGCCGGGCAGATCGTTCTTCTCCGACTCGAGCAGCGCCATCTGATCGCGCGTGATGTCCTCGAACGCGAGCATCTGGCGGAAGCGATCGAGCCCGCGCTTGGACGCGATCTTGACCTCGAGCGCGGTCGCCTGATCGTCCGAGAGCTCGAGATACTTCTTCAGCTTCGTCAGGCCGTCGGTGTTGAAGAAGCGCGGCGTGATGTAGACGTTGTACGCGGGGCGATTGTCGACGAGCACGCGCCCCTTGCTGTCGCGGATCTGTCCGCGCGTCGCCGGCAGCTCGAGCTCCTTGACGAAGTTGTCGGCGCTCTTGCGCATGTAGTACTCGCCCGACATCACCTGCAGCTGATACAGGCGGCCGATGAGCACGAGGAAGCAGGCGGCGACGGAGACCTGCGCCCACGCGAACCGTCGCGGCGGCGCGTGCGTGCCCTTGGCGCGCGGCGTGAGGCGCGACTTGGTCATGCGCGCACCTTGCAGGTGCACGAGCCCAATCGATCCGCTGGCCCTGCGGGCCGGGCGCTCACGTTCGCTCGCTGACGCTCGTTCACGACATCCTCAGCCGCGCCGGATCGGGGGCCAGCCGCCGATCGAGCCGATGCAGGATGCGAAACGCGAGCGGTGCCACGAGCGCGGTGGTCAGAGCCGTCGTCGGCACCAGGCGCAGCGCCGCCGCCGCGTTGCCCGCGTACAGCGACGACGAGATCGCCAGCTGCAGAAGGCCGTGCGCCAGCGCCGCGACGAGCGCGATCACCATCGTGTGCCACGGCGTCGCCACGTCGAGCCGCGACGACGCCGCGCGCGCCAGCAGCATGGCGATGCCGAGCGTGAGCGACTCGAGACCCTTGGGCGAGCCCGCGAACAGATCGGCGAGATAGCCGATCGCCAGCGCCACGCCGAGGTGCGCCGGCGCCGTGCCGCGCCCGCCGAGGCCGAGGTACAAGACGACGAGCAGCGCCACCTCCGGCGTCGGGATCGTAGATACCGGCCACGGCGACAGCGCCTGCAGCGACGAGGTGACGATGAGCCCGACGTAGGTCGCCAGGATCATCACGATCGCGCGCTGCGCGCTCATTTCGCCGGCTCCGACTTGCTCGGCTCCGCCGGCGCCTTGTCGGGCGGCGCGATCGCCTCGGGCGTCGGCCCCGCCGGCTGCGCGTCGCGCGGCACCACCACGAGCACGTCACGGATCTTGCCGAAGTCGACGACCGGCTGGACCTCGACCTCCTGGTACAGGCCGAAGCCATGCCGGTCGACCTTCACGACCTTGCCGACGGGAAGATCGCGCGGGAAGAAGCCGCCGAGGCCGCTCGTGACGATGAGGTCGCCTTCGGCCGCTTCGTCCTTGCGCTCGAGATACTCGATGCGCGTCTTGTAGCGATCGCTGCCGGCCACGCCCTTGAGCACGCCGCGCCCGCCGGTGCGCGCGACCACGACGTCGATCGACGATTTCGGATCGGCGGCGAGGAGCACATCGCACCAACTGCCGAACACGCGCTGCACGCGACCGACGATACCCGCCGACGCGATCACCGCCATGCCCGGCTTGACCTCGTCGCCGCCGCGATCGAGCTTGATGCGCACGACGCGAAAGAACGCCGAGGTCTCGACGGCGATCACGCGCGCCGCGATGGTGTCGAACTGCAGCGACGAGCGCAACACGAGCAGCTTCTCGAGGTCGCCCTCGCGTCCGGCCGCATTCCTGGCCGCGATCAATTCGGCGCGCAGCCGCGCGTTCTCGTCGGTGAGCCGGGCGTTGTCGGCTTTGACGTGCACGAGCGCGATGTAGTTGTTCCAGCCGCTGCCGATCCCGTGCACCAGGCCGGTGATGCCCGCCTGCAGCGGCGCCGACACGCGCAGGATCGCGCGGTCGACGACATTCAGGTGATCGGTCGCAGCGAGGTTGGCGCGCAAAAACAGGACCGGTACCGCAAGCAGCGTCGCGACGATGACGAGCTCTCGTGCTCTGCGCGTCAGCGTCAAGGACGCCACCTCCTACGGCTCAGTGGATCGTGACTTCTTTGAGGAGCTTGAGCTCGTCGAGCGCTTTGCCGGTGCCGAGCACGACGGCGAGCTGCGGATTCTCCGACACCATCACCGGCAGACCCGTCTCTTCGCGGAGAAGCACGTCCAGATTCTTGAGCTGCGACCCGCCGCCCGACAGCACGATGCCGCGGTCGACGATGTCGGCCGACAATTCCGGCGGCGTACGCTCGAGCACCACGCGCACGGCTTCGACGATCGCGTTCACCGGCTCGGCGAGCGCGTCGCGAATTTCGTCGCTGTTGATGGTGAGCGTCTTCGGCACGCCGGCGACCAGATCGCGGCCCTTGACCTCGACGGTCATCACTTCTTCCATCGGGTAGGCCGAGCCGATCTGCTTCTTGATGTCCTCGGCGGTGCGCTCGCCGATGAGCAGGTTGTACTTGCGCTTGATGTGCTGGACGATCGCTTCGTCCATCTTGTCGCCGCCGACTCTGATCGACTTGGACATGACGATGCCGGCGAGCGAGATGACCGCGACCTCGGTCGTGCCGCCGCCGATGTCGACGATCATGTTGCCCGACGGCTCGGTGATCGGCAGACCCGCGCCGATCGCCGCCGCCATCGGCTCTTCGATCAAGTAGACCTCGCGTGCGCCGGCGGCGAGCGCCGAGTCGCGCACGGCGCGCTTCTCGACTTCGGTGATTCCCGACGGGACGCAGATGATGATGCGCGGACGTACGAGTGTCCGTCGATTGTGCGCGCGCGTGATGAAGTAGCGCAGCATCGCCTCGGTGACTTCGAAGTCGGCGATGACGCCGTCCTTCATCGGTCGCACCGCGACGATGTTGCCCGGCGTGCGGCCGAGCATCTCCTTCGCCTCTTTTCCGACGGCGAGGACCTTCTTCACGCCGTTGCCGGCGCGCTGCACCGCCACCACCGACGGCTCGTTCGAGACGATCCCTTTGCCCTTGACGAAGGTGAGCGTCGTCGCGGTTCCGAGATCGATGGCGAGATCGTTCGAGAACAGCCCATACACCCAATCAAACAACATGCGCTCTCTCCATCTATCGGCATCGCGTGCTCACCCTGCATATAGGGATCGCGCGCGTGTGTCTTTGCATTGTGAGTTACCACGCTCGATCGTAGGGTTCAAGAAATTCGTCGCTCGCAAGCTAGCTTACGCTGCAGTCGTTACCATCCGAGGACGGTGTAACGCACCGTTCCGCCCTCCCCGGTCCACGCTAGTAATACGCCGGCGGCGCCGGGCGAGACCACGGTCGTGCGCGAGGTGGCGCCCCGGAGGCGCACGAAGCCGCCGTCGCCGCTCATCGCGGTCGCGTCCAAGATGGCGAAGACTGGATCGTTCTCGACGGTCGCGCCCCACACGACGTGCGTGCCGGCGACGTCGGCGATCCACGCCTGACCGCCGTCGCCGCGCGTCGTCGAGGGGAGCGCGCGCTGCGAGCGCGGTGTGAGGTCGTCTCCCACCTCCACCAGCGCGCGGCTGCCGTCGAGCGCCACCAGCTCGAGCGCGGCGCCGTCGCCCGTGCGCCCGGCCCAGCCGACCAGCCCGCCGACGGCGCGCCAGCGGTCGCCGTCGAGCGAGAGGATGTCGCTCGTCGGCTGCGCGCCGGCAGCCTGCGCCTGGCGGAAGACGCGCGCGTCGCGCACCTGGCGGCCGGGCACCGGCGCGACGTCGCCGCTGCCGTCGACGAGCAGCGTGCCGCCGACGATGAAGCCCTGCCGATCGCCCCACGGCGCCGGCGCGGCGTGCACGCTGCCGAGCGCGATCGTCTGCGCGCCGGCGCGATCGACGATGGCGAGCCCGGCGTAGAGCGGCGTCGGCC
The DNA here is from genome assembly GCA_035607415.1 of Polyangia bacterium. Taxonomy (GTDB): domain Bacteria; phylum Myxococcota_A; class Polyangia; order Palsa-1104; family Palsa-1104; genus JAQBQH01. The sequence continues at coordinate 26,085 of DATNAQ010000126.1, read as the reverse complement.
CTTCGGCGGCGACATCGCCGCCGGTGGTGGCGGCGATGAGCACGCGCGTGCCGTCGCTGGCGATGCCGGGAACCGCGTCGCCGCCGAGCTCGAGCGTGACGACGTCGTCGCTGCCGTCGCCGGCGAGGAAGTGCACGCGCGCGCTGCCGCCCGACGTGACGGCGAGCGCGAAGCCGTCGTCGAGCGCGGCGGTGCCGACGAGCGTGCCGCTGTCGACGACGCGGTCGGCGCGCGAGCCGTCGTCGCCGACGAAGCGTACGTGGACCTCGCCGCCGTCGGAGAACGGCAGGAGCCAGCCATTGGCGCCGCGCGCCAGCGGCAGCGGCCAGGCGGTGACGATCATGCCCGGCAAGGATTCGGTGGTGAACGGCTGCTCCGGCTGGGCCAGCGGATCGTCCCCCGTCACCGTCGACGACGTGGTGCGCGGCCCCGATCCGCTGCATCCGGCGACGATCGCCACCATCGCCGCCACCACCGTCGCCATCCGGGCGCGCATGCCGGATCGAGGAGCAAGCCCCAGGCCGGGGGTTTCGGCTCCCGCGGCGGCGGATCGTCCCGCCGAGAGCAAATTTTTGCGCGTCTCGCGAACCCGGTTTACCAACGAACAATGGAAACGCTCGTCCGCTGTGGCGGGTGCGGAGAGCCGCCCGTCGAGGCTTCGCTACGACGCGGCCGCTGCCCGCGCTGTTACGCCGCATGGTGCAAGGCGCGCCCCGTCGGCTCCGGAGCCGTCTGCGCGGCGTGCGAAGATCGCCGCTTGTCGCATTTGCGCCACTTCGAGCTCGGCGTGCGCGGCAACGCGCCGGGGGGCCGCTGGATCGTCCTCTGTCACAACTGCGTCGCCGCCGCCGACAAGATGGACCCGCCGCCGCGCAGCCTCGACGGCCTCAAGATGCGCCTGGCGCGCGAGCGCCGCTGGGGCGATCGCCGCGCCGAAGCGGTCGGCCGCCCGAGCGTGCGCGCCGCCAAGCAGGAGCGCCGCGACGGCGAGCGCCGCCGCTCGCAGCACCCGCTCTATCTCGAAGAGGTCGTCGTCGAGATGGAAGCGGAGTTCGCGGAAGTGACCGAAGATCAGATCGAGTCGACCGAAGAGATCACCGGCATCCACTTCAAGATCGCGCTTCCGGAATAACCTCGTCCTTCACTCCGAAGCTTTCGCACAGCAGGCGCCGCCCGCGCGGGCGATCGTAATGATAGATGCGCTGCAGCTCGTCGTAGGCGTGCTCGCGCCCGACGATGCAGGCGAGCCTCTGCGCGAGCGCATCGGCCGGGACGCGGCACGGCGCCGCGCAGCCGTCACACTGTCGCGACGCGACGGCCCCGTCGGGCAGGAGCTCCGGCGTGAAGATGGCGGCGCGCAACGCCAGCCACGGCCCGAAGCGCTCGTCGACGAGGAGCCCGATCTCGCTCGGCCGCCCGAGCCCGGCGAGCTCGGCCATCTTCACGAAGTCGAGGCGCAGCGGCGCGAGGAACGTCGGGAACACGACGCGCGCGCCGGGCAGATCGAGCCGCGCGAACAGGTCGGCCGTGAAGGCGTCGAGCGGGTGCGCCTCGCGCGCGAGCCGCGCGATCGGGTCGGCCGCGATCCACTCGAGGAAGGCGCGAAAGTGCCGCGGACCGCCCGACGCGACGAGGACCACCGAGCGCGCCGGCGGGTGAATCACGTCGCAGCGGAAGGCCGGCGGCGCGGCGCGATCGAAGCGCTCGCGCGCGATGACGCCGAAACCGTTGTAACCGAAGGCAGAGAGCGCCTCCCGAAGCCCCAAGTCCAATCGCATCTCGCCGTGATGATAGCCCTTTCGCAAGCGCAATCCTTGCGCTAGGGTACGCGCCATGTTGCAGGCCATGCGGCGCAACTCGCGCCACGCGATCATCTACGTCCTCTTCGGCATCCTCATCGCCGCCTTCGTCATCAGCTTCGGCCCCGGCTCGCGCGGCTTCGGCTACAGCGGCGTCACGTCGGCGTGGGCGGCCAAGGTCGCCGGCGCCACCGTCTCGGAGCAGGACTTCCACTTCGCCTACGTCGCGCTCGGCGGCACGCAGTATCCGCCGCAGGTCGCGCGCGAGCGGCGGCTCAAAGAGTTCGTGATGGATCGCCTGATCGAGCGCGAGCTGTTCGCCTCCGAGGCCGAGAAGCTCGGCTACAACGTCTCGAACAAGGAAGCCGAGGATCAGATCTACGCCGGCAAGATGATGGTCATGGGCGTCCCGCGCCGCGTCGACGCCTACGTCTACAAGGACGGCAAGTTCGACTACGACCGCTTCAAGATGATCTCGCAGAACCAGCTCGGCGTGACCGTGCAGCACTTCATCGAGATCCAGAAGCGCGAGATGCTCGCCGACAAGTATCGCGAGGCGCTGCGCGTCTCGTCGAAGGTCGCGCCCGACGAGGTCAAGCAGGAGTTCGAGTCGCGCGGCCTGCAGGTCAACCTCGAGTACGGCCGCTTCCCCGAGCGGCGCTACGAGGACGAGATCCCCGACCCGACGCCGGCCGAGGTCGACGCCTACGTCAAGGCGCATCAGGCCGATCTGAAGAAGCAGTACGACGAGCGCGCCTTCCTCTATAAGAACCTCGACAAGCAGGCCAGGCTGCGCCACATCGTCGTCGACGCGCCCAAGGATCTGCCGCAGGATCAGACCGAGTCGGCGCGCACCAAGGCCAACAACGCGCTCGCCAAGATCAAGTCGGGCACGCCCTTCGAGGTCGTCGCCAAGAACGTCTCCACCGACGATCGCACCAAGAACAAGGGCGGCGAGATGGGCTGGCGCAAGAAGGGCTTCACCGGCTTCGGCGAGGCCGTCGAGAAGAAGGTGTTCGACGCCAAGCCGGGCACGATCATCGGTCCCGAGCGCACCGAGCGCGGCTTCGAGATCGTCGAGGTCGAGCAGTTCCGCGAAGGCGACGTGCCGCTCGCCGAGGCCGAGAAGGAGATGGCGGCCGACGAGGTCAAGAAGCAGAAGGCCAAGGCCAAGGCCAAGGCCGACGCGCAGGCGGTCATCGACCGCGTCAACAAGGGCGAGAAGCTCGACGCCATCCTGACCAAGGAAGAGAGCAACCCGAACGAGACCGCCGAGGAGAAGCAGCTCAAGCAGATGCTGCAGAAGTCGAACGCGCCGGTGCACCTGCAGGAGACCGGGCTGTTCTCGCGCCGCGGCGACATGGTGCAGGACATCGGCATCTCGAAGGAGCTGTCGAAGAAGGCGTTCGAGCTCAAGACCGGCGAGGTGGCCGGTCCGTTCGACGTGGGGTCGGCGTGGGTGGTGGTGCGTGTGAAGGAGCACCGCGATCCGGATCTGGCCGACTTCGAGAAGCGAAAGAGTGACATCGTGCGCGAGTACGAGCGCACCAAGTGGGCGGAGCTGGTCGACAATTGGTCGAAGCAGAAGTGCGCCGAGGTGCGGGACGACGGTCGCATCAAGGTCAACAGCGACGTGCTCGAGTACGAGGTGGGCGGCAAATCCCCAATCGCCTACCAGCCGTGCAGCGCCAAGGGTCCTTTCTAACGCTTCGGCGCTAGCGCGTTCTCCGTCCCCAAACCCCCAACCATTCTGGTATAGTAAGGGCTCCCCCATTCTCAGTGGAGGGGTTGCGCCCTGTCCAAGCAATCCGATAGCGATCGAATCAGGCTCAAGCCGGCAGAGGAACCGGCGGCGACATCGGGGGGTGCGCCGCTTCCGGATCCACCGCGTGGAGCAGTTTCGCGCGTCGATACGCTCCCGGAAGCGCTCGTCAAGCTGCTGCAGACGAAGCCGCTCTTCGTCGGCGACGTCATCGCCGGCCGCTACAAGCTGATCCAGACGCTCGGCGACGGCGCGATGGGGCAGGTGTTCGTCGCCGAGAATCTGGCGATCGGCCAGAAGGTCGCGCTCAAGGTCTTGAAGCCGGACCTGCTCGCCGACGCGACCTTCCGCATGCGCTTCCAACAGGAGGCGGAGGCCATCGCCGCCGTCGAGCATCGCAACGTCGCCCGCTTCCTCGACCTCGTCGTCGGCGATCCGACCTTCATCGTCATGGAGTACGTACGCGGGCCGACGCTGGCGCAGGTCATCCGCGACAAGAAGCGGCTGCCGGCGATCGACGCCATGTACATCGCCGAGCGCCTCTGCTGGGCGCTCGAGGCGGCGCACCAGCGCGGCGTCGTGCATCGCGACATCAAGCCGTCGAACGTCATCCTCATGCCCGACACCGAGAACGAGATCGAGCCGAAGCTGATCGACTTCGGTCTCGCCAAGGTGGCCGCGGCGTCGTCGGAGAAGGGGCTGACGCGCACCGGGCAGATCGTCGGCACGCCCGATTACATGTCGCCCGAGCAGATCGCGAACAAGGAAGTCGACGCGCGCTCGGACGTCTATTCGCTCGGCTGCCTGGTGTTCGAGATGTGCGTGGGACGGCCGCCGTTCACCGGCGGCGACGACGTGCAGGTGCTCTATCAGCAGCTGCAGGTGAAGCCCGATCGCGTCGAGGACCACGTGCCCGACGCGCCGCCGGAGATCGACAAGCTGCTCGGCAAGGCGCTGGCCAAGGATCCGTCGGCGCGCTTCCAGTCGATGCGCGAGATGGCCGAGGCCATCGCCAAGAGCCGGCGGCGCGTGTTCCGCAGCGTCACCGGCGAGGCGGTCGGCGAGATGGCGCGCCACTCGGGCGTGCATCGCACGCAGCAGACCGGCTGGTCGACGCGCGTGAGCTGGCCGGCGGTGGTGGCGCTAGTGGCCATCGTCGGCGCCGGCGCCGGCTTTGCGTTCTCGCGCATGAACAAGCCGGCGGCGGTGAAGCCGGAGGGCGGCGCGATCCTGGTGGTCACGCGGCCGTCGGGGGCGCTGATCGAGATCGACGGCAAGCCGTTCGCCGAGCCGTCACCGACGATGGTGCCGGCGCTGGCGGCGGGCGCGCACACGGTGAAGCTCAAGAAGGGCAAGCTCGGCGTCGTCGAGCGGCAGGTGACGTTGCAGTCGGGCGAGCACGCGGTGGTGAACGTGGTGCTGCCGCCGGCGAGCCACAAGGTGGAGGTGCGGTCGGTGCCGGAGGGGGCGACGGTGTATCTGGACGGGCGCGTGGCGGTGGGCGAGACACCGACGACGATCGAGGTGACCGACGACGAGTTCCACGAGCTGCGCGTCGAGAAGACCGGCTACGAAGTGGCGACGCGGGCGCTGACGCCCGACGATCACGATCCGATGTTGTCGCTCGCGCTGGCGCCGGAGCGGCAGCCGCGCGGCACCCTGCTCGTCGACGCCAACACCGCCGCCGAGGTGTGGATCGACGGCGTCGACACCGGCTACACGACGCCGACCCTCGGCATCCACGAGCCGCTCGGCGAGCACGTCGTCGAGGTGCGCGACGGCGCCGGGCACAAGGCGTCGTCGAAGGTGATGCTGACGCAGGGACAGACGATTCGACTCTTGCTGTCGCCCGGCGGTGGCAAGTGAGGCGGAGTGGCGGCCTCCTCGGCGCCGCAGCGCTGGCCGGCGCCATGACGATCGCGGCAGCGACGAGCGGGCACGCCGATCCGGTGACGCTGCGCATGGCGGCGATCGCCCCCGACGGCACCGAATGGGCGCGCGCGCTCAAGGCCTACGCCAACGAGGTCGAGACGGCGTCCAAGGGCGAGCTGCGCATGAAGTGGTACCTCGGCGGCATGGCCGGCGACGAGCTGGCGGCGCTCGATCGCGTCAAGCGCGGGCAGCTCGACGGCGAAGCGGGCGCGATCTTCTGCCAGCGGCTGGCGCCGACCTTGCGCGTGGCGCGCGTGCCCGGGATGTTCGAGTCGCGCGACGAGTTCAACTACCTCATGGGGCGCCTCAAGCCGACGCTCGACGAGGAGTTCCGCAAGTCGGGATTCACCAACCTCGGCGAGACGGTGTTCGGCATCGACGTGCTCTTCTCGCGCACGCCGATCAAATCGCTCGACGAGCTGCTCGCCGCGCGCATGTGGGCGTGGAACCTCGACCCGGTGTGGCAGGGCGCGGCCGACGCGATGGGCATGAAGACGATCGTGACCACGATCGAAGAGCACTCGGAGGCGTGGCGGCACAAATCGTACGACGCGTTCTTCTGCGTGCCGGGCGCCGCCCTCGCCTATCAGTGGACGACCGAGACCAGCTACGTCGCCGAGCTCGGTGCCACCGCGCTGCCGGCGTGTCTGGTGGTGTCGAACGCGGCGATCGATCCGCTGCCCAACGAGCTCAAGCAGGTGCTGATCACGACCTCGGCGAAGTTCATGAACCGCTTCAACGCCGTGTCGGAGCACCTCGATCAATCATTGGTCAATGGGCTCCTCGAGCGGCAGGGACTGACGAAGGTGCAGGTGTCGCCGCAGTTCCGCGCCAGGTTCAACGAGGCGGCCAAGGCCGCGACGCACAAAATGGGGGCGGCGCTGATCGCGCCGGGAACGATCGAGACCGCCGAGAAGATGCTGTCGGAGTATCGCGCCGCGCACCGCCTCGAGGCGGCCAAGCGCTGAGCCGAATGTGATGGGGGGACGACAGCTGTCAGCCGTCTGCTGTCAGCTCCTCGCATTGTTGATCGCCGCGACGGCGTCCGCCGATCATCACGTGCTGCGCTTCGCGACCGTGGCGCCCGACGGCACCGAGTGGGCGCGGCTGTCGCGCGCGTTCGCCCGCGAGGTCGAGGACGAGACGCACGGCGAGGTCACCGTGAAGTGGTACTTCGGCGGCATCGCCGGCGACGAGGCGGACATGATCGCGCGCGTGCGGCGCGGGCAGCTCGACGGCGTGGCCTCGGGTGGCGGGCTCTGCCAGCGCCTGGCGCCGACGGTGCGCGTGGTGCACCTCGTGGGGCTCTTCCAGAGCCGCGAGGAGGCGCTCTACGTGCTCGGCCGGCTCAAGCCGCGCATCGATCAGGAGTTCGCGCACCAAGGATTCGCCAACCTCGGCGAGGCCGGCTTCGGCGTCGACATCGTCTTTTCGCGCGCGCCGGTGCGCTCGCTCGAGGATCTGCGGCGTGGTCGTTTCTGGATCTGGGACCTCGACGACGTCTATCGCGCCGAGCTGCCGGCGATGGGCATCCACGTGGTGCCGCGGCCGCTCGACAAGGCGCTCGGCGCGTACGAGCGCGGCGAGATCGACGGCTTCATCGGCATTCCCGCGGCGGCGCTCGCCTTCCAGTGGTCGACGCGCGCGCGCTACTTCTCCGACCTGCGCGTGGGCTACGTGCTCGGCTGCCTGGTGATGGCCGAGAGCGCGCTCGATCCGCTCCCGACCGAGGCTCAGAACGCGGTGCGCGGCGCCGCCGGCCGCTTGATGCGACACATGGAGGACATGGGCGAGCAGCAGGACGCGGCACTGGTTCATTCGCTGTTCGAGAAGCAGGGCATGCGACGCGTCGAGGTGTCGAAGCTGTTTCGCACCGAGTTCCTCGACGCGGCGCGGGCGGCGCGCCTCAAGCTGGGCCCGTCGCTGACGACGCAGTCGCTGCTCGACGACATCAACGGCTGGCTCGCCGACTACCGATCGGATCACCATTAATGCGCGCACACGCACTCACGTTCACGCTCGCCGTGATCGTCCCGCTCTTCGCGCCACCGGCGGCTGCCGAGCCGGTGACGCTGCGCCTCGCCTCCGTCGCGCCCGACGGCACGCTCTGGGCCCGCGAGCTCAAGGCGTTCGGGCGCGAGGTCACCACGGCCACGCACGAGAACGTGCAGATCAAGTGGTACTTGAACGCCGTCGCCGGCGACGAGCTGCAGGAGCACGCGCGCGTGCGCCGCGATCAGATCGACGGCATCCTCTCGGGCGGCATGCTCTGCCAGCGGCTGGCGCCGACGATGCGCGCCACCGGCCTGGCCGCCGAGTTCCGCGATCCGGACGAAGCGCACTACATCGTCGGGAGGCTCAAGCCTACCTTCGACGAGGAGTTCGCCAAGGCCGGCTACGTCGACGTGGCGACGGCGGGCATCGGCTTCTCGGTGTTCTTCTCGCGCAAGCCGGTCCATTCGATGGCGGACTTGAAGCGGCTCAAGCCGTGGCTCTGGAGCCTCGACGAGGTCCTGGGCACGCACCTGGCCGCGATGGGCCTCAACGTGGTGCCGCTGTCGATCGAAGGCTCGGTGCACGCGTTCGATGACGGCAAGGTCGACAGCTTCGTGGGGCTGCCGTCGGCGGCGCTGGCGTTCCAGTGGTCGACGCAGGCGCGCTACGTGATGGACCTCCGCGTCGGCTATCTGACCGGCTGCATGCTCTTGTCGCGGCGCGCCTGGGACGCGCTCGGGCACGAAGATCAGCAGGTGATCGAGTCGGCGGCGGCGAAGCTGCAGATGCGGCTGCAGGACGCGACGCGGCAGATGGACGAGTCGCTGCTGGGCGGGCTGTTCGCCAAGCAAGGGCTGCAGAACGTGCCGGTGCCGCCGGCGCTGCAGGCGGAGTTCACGGCGGCGGCGCGCGACGCGCAGAAGCAGGCGGCACAGCTGACGCCGCCGGGGACCCTCGAGCGGGTGGCCGCGTGGCTCGCCGAATATCGCAGCTCGCACCAGAGCGAGCGCCACTAGAAGCCATGCCGCGCGCCTTCGTCGTCGTCGCTGCCGTGGCTTTCGCCGTCGCCGGTGCGGGCGCCGCGCGCGGCGAGCCGATCGTGCTGCGCTTCGGGACCGTGGCGCCCGACGGCACGGCCTGGGCGCGCATCGCGCGGCAGACCGGCGCGGCGCTCTCCGAGGCGACGCACGGCCAGGTGCAGTCGAAGTGGTACTTCAACGGCGTCGCCGGCGACGAGCTGCAGATGCTCGCGCGCATGCGCAAGGACCAGCTCGACGGCATCGTCTCGGCGGGCATGCTCTGTCAGAAGCTGTCGCCGGCGATGCGCGTGATGCGCACGGTCGGCCTCTTCCAGACGCGCGACGAATCGGCCTACGTGGCCGGGCGCCTCAAGCCGCTCTTCGACGAGGACTTCCGCAGGGAGGGCTTCGTCAACCTCGGCGACGTCGGCATCGGGCCCGATCTGTTCTTCACGCGCGAGCCGGTGCGCTCGATGGCGGAGCTCAAGCGCACCAAGCTGTGGACCTGGAATCTCGACGAGGTCTTCGTCGCCACCTGGCCGATGCTCGGCATGCACGTGGTGCCGCTGCCGATCGATCAGGCCTACGGCGCCTACGAAACCGGGCGCATCGACGGCTTCATCGCGGTGCCGACGGCGGCGCTCGGCTTCCAGTGGTCGAGCGAGGCACGCTACGTGACCGACCTGCACGTCTCGTTCTTGCGGGCGTGCATCCTCATCTCCACGCGCGCGTTCGATCCGCTGCCGATCGAGGCGCGCAACGCGCTCTTGCAGTCGAGCGCCGCGGGCATGATGCGGCTCGAGGGGATGGGACGGCGGCAGGACGAAGAGCTGCTCGGCGGGCTGTTCGCCAAGCAGGGGCTGAAGACGGTGGTGGCGTCGGAGTCGTTCCGCGCCGAGTTCCTGGCGCAGGCGCGCGGCGTGCGCGACCAGATCGCCACCGGCAAAGAACGGCTGGTGCCGGCGGAGCTGCTGCAGAAGGTGCTCGCGCTCCTGGCCGACTATCGCGCCGAGCATCGCCTGCTCGAGGGTGACAAGGCTCGATGAGGAAGGCTCGATGAGGAAGGCTCGACCGTTCGCGTGGGGACTCGCGATCGGCGCGATGGCGCTGGCGCTGCCGACGGTGGCGGCGGCCGATCCGATCGTGCTGCGCATGGCGACGGCGGCGCCCGAGGGCACCGCCTGGGCGCGCGAAGGGCATTCGTTCGAGCGCGACGTCAGCGAGCTGACCCACGGCCAGGTGAAGATGAAGTGGTACCTCGGCGGCATCGCCGGCGACGAGATGACCATGCTCGAGCGCATCAAGCGCGAGCAGCTCGACGGTGTCGCCTCGGCCGGCATGCTGTGCGCGCGCCTGGCGCCGTCGATGCGCGCCTTGCGCATCGTGGGGCTGTTTCAGAGCCGCGACGAGTCGGCCTACGTGACCGGGCGGCTGAAAGAGACCTTCGACGCCGAGTTCTCGCGCGCCGGCTTCGTCAACCTCGGCGAGATGGGCATCGGGCCCGACGTCATCTTCTCGCGCGGGCCGATCCGCACCATGGACGACCTGCGCAAGGAGCGGCTGTGGATCTGGGATCTCGACGACGTCTATCGCCAGATGCTGACGGCGATGGGGCTGCACGTGGTGCCGCGGCCGCTGGCGAGCGCGTTCGGCGACTACGAGCATGGCCTCCTCGACGGGTTCGTGGCGGTGCCGACGGCGGCGCTGGCGTTCCAGTGGTCGACGCAGGTGCACCACTTCACGGGCCTCAGGCCTTCCTTCCTCGCCGGCTGCATCCTCATCGCCAGCCGCTCGTTCGATCAGCTGCCGCTCGAGTCGCAGCGGGCGGTGCGCCAGGCGGCGGCGCAAACGGTGGCGCGGCTCGAGGTGATCGGGCGCGATCAGGACGACGCGCTCCTCGGCGGGCTGTTCGCCAAGCAGGGCCTCCAGCGCGTCGACGTATCCGAGACGTTCCGCGGCGAGTTCTTCGCGGCGGCGCAGGCGGCGCGCGCCGAGCTCGGCGAGAAGCTGGTGCCGCACGAGCTGTTGCAGCGGATCTTGTCGCTGCTCGCCGACTTTCGCGCGGTGCATCGCGCCGTCGAGTCGCGCTGACGGCGCTCGCGAGCGCATCCGCCCACGCGCGCGCGTAGCTATGGTAAATTCATGCGCCTGTGCGCGCCTTCGCCCGCATCTGTCGTGTCGCCCTTGTCGTGCTGCTCGCGCCCGGGCTCGCGCACGCGCAGACGGTGATCCGCATGGCCACGGCGGTGCCCGAGGGCACGCTGTGGTGGCGCTCGATCCACCAGTTCCAGAAGGACGTGGAGAGCGCGACCAACGGCCAGCTCAAGCTCAAGATCTACTTCGGCGGCATCGCCGGCGACGAGATCCAGGTGAGCGAGCGCATCAAGCGCGAGCAGCTCGACGGCGCGTTCTCGGGCGGCATGCTGTGCATGCGCGCGGCGCCGTCGATGCGCGTGATGCGCGTGCTCGGGCTGTTTCAGGGGCGCGGCGAGCTCAACTACGTGCTCGGGCGGCTCAAGCCGACGCTCGACGAGGAGTTCCGCCGCGCCGGCTTCGTCAACCTCGGGCTCGTCGGCATCGGGCCGGAGCTGATCTTCTCGCGCAAGCCGATCCGCACGCTGGCCGAGGCCAAGGCGACGCGGCTGTGGACCTGGGGCGACGACAACACGCTGGCGCCGGGGCTCGACGGGCTCGGCTTCACGACGGTGCGCGCCGATCTGCCCGAGGCCGGGCGGCTCTACGACCAGGGCAAGGTCGACGGCTTCGTGGCGGCGCCGGCGGCGGCGCTGGCGTTCCAGTGGTCGGCGCGCGCGAAGTATCTGTTGCCGCTCCGGCTGGCGTCGCTCGACGCCTGCATCCTCATCTCGAACCGCGCGTGGGATCCGCTGCCCGACTCGTTCAAGTCGGTCGTGCGCAACGCGGCGGCGCACGCGGCCAACCTGTGCGAGGAGCTCGGGCGCGAGCAGGACGAACAGCTGCTCGGCGGGCTGTTCGCCAAGCAGGGCGTGATCATTCAGCCGCTGGTGCAGGCGATGGTGTCGCAGTTCTTCGACGAGTCGCGGGCGCTGCGCGATCGCAAGCCGCTGGTGCCGGCGGAGCTGCTGGAGCGGGTGCTGACGCTGCTCGCCGATTATCGCGCCGAGCATCGTGACGTCGGGGGGCAGGCGCGATGAGCACCGCGCCTCGCGAGCTGCCGTTCGCGCTTCGCTTCGTCGACGGCAAGGGCGTGCTCGGGCTCGGCGAGAAGCTGCCGCTGTCGCTGGTCGACGTCGATCGGCTCGAGCTGCGCGTGCCCAACCTGCGCTTTCCCTTCGACGTGTCGGGCGGCGTGGCGCGCTTTCAGAGCCGGCGCTGCGACTTCGGCGCGGCGGAATTGCGCGTCGACGGGGCGCGGCTGCAGGCGTGGCTCGACGGGCGCACGCGCCTCGGGCGCCTCGGCATCACCGGGCTGCGCGCGCGGCTCGACCAGGGGCGCATCGAGCTGACGGCGCGGGCGCGCGTCGGCGACAGCACGGCGGCGCTGACGGCGCGCGTGACGCTGGAGCCGGCCGGCGGGCAGCGCCTCGTCGCGCGCATGAGCGACGTGCGGCTCTACGGCTTTCTGCCGGCGCCGGCGCCGCTGGTCGGCCTCGGCATCGCCGTCGGGCTCGGCGCGGAGCCGGAGGGGCGCGGCGATGCGCTCGTCGTGCGCGGCACGAGCGAGCTGTCGCTCAATCCGCTCGAGCTTCTGTTGTGGCGCGCCCTGCCGCCGGCGGGCTGGCGGCTGCCGCGCTATCGCCACGCGGCGCTCGTCGAGGCGCGCGTGGACGCCGGCGCGATCGTGCTGCGCTACGGCGTCGGCGCGGCGGCGGCGGCGGCCGCAGAGCCCGACGAGGCGTGGCGCGCGGCCGAGGCGCTGCTCGCGCGCGGCGACCTCCTCGGCGCGGCGGAGGCGTTCGGCGCGCTCGCCAAGGCCGACAACCTCGACGCGGCGGAGCGGCAGCTGGCGGTGTTGGCGGCGCTGCCCGGCCGCTGGCCCGAGGCGGAGACGATCGGCGCGCGCCTCCTGGCCGCGCATCCCGAGCGGCGGCAGCCGTTGTGCGCGCTGGCGGCGATCGAGGCCGAGCGCGGGCTGCACGCGACGGCGGCGGCGCGCTACGTGCGCCTCTCCGAGCTGGCCGAGGCGGCGGGCGAGCGCGAGGACGCGCGGCTGGCGGCGCATCGCGCGGGCGAGCTGTTCATGCGCGTGTCGCCCAGGGAGGCGATCCCGTGGCTCGAGCGCACGCTCGCCGGCGCGCGCGACGACGCGGAGGCGGCGTCGCTGCTGTGCGACGCCTACGCCGGCGACGGGCGCTGGCAGGATCTGTTGCGGCTCGAGCGCTGGCGGCTGACGCAGACGCAGGATCCGGCGCTGGAGGCGGAGGTCCGCGGGCGCATCGCGCGCGTCTGGCTGCACAACCTCGGCGATCCAGTGCGCGCACGCGACGAGCTGGAGCGGGCATTGCGCGTGCGCGTCGACGACGCGACCTTGTGGGAGCTGTACGCGCGGGCGCTCGAGGCCACCGGCGATCCGAAGAAGGCGCGCGAGGCGCTCGCCCGCGCCGCCACGCACGTCGACGGGCCGGCGCGTCCGGCGCTGGAGCTGCGCGCGGCGACGCTGGCCGAGGCGCTCGGCGATCGGCAGGCGGCGCTCGAGCACGCCCAGCGCGCCATCGCGGCGGCGCCGGCGCACCTGGAGGCGCTCGAGCGCGTGGCCAAGCTCTACGGCGCGCTCGGGCGGCTCGACGACGCGGTGGCCGCCTATCAGGACGCGATCGATCGCGCCGAGGAGGCGCGTGACGACGGCGCGCGCGTGAGCCTGCTCGTGGCGCTGGCCAAGCTGGCGCGCGACGCGCTCGGCGATCGCCACGGCGCGCGCGCTTACGTCGAGCGCGCGCTCGACATCGAGGCGACGGCGCCGGCGCTGGAGCTGGCGGTGGAGCTGGCGCAAGAAGACGGACGGCTCGACGATCTCGAGCGCGCGCTCGACGCGCTCGGGCGTGGCGGCGATCGCGCGGCGCGCCTGAAGCACGCCGAGGTGCTGGCCGAGCTCGACCGCTGGCCCGAGGCGGCGGCGGCGGCCGAAGAGGTGGCGACGGCGTTTCCGGCGCGCGCGTATTCGCTCCTGGCGCGCGCCTACGCGGCGCTCGGGCGGCACGGCGAGCTGCGCGCAGCGCTCGAGCACCTGGCGGCGACGGGCGGCGAGCCGGCGGCGAGCATCCGCCTCGCCGAGCTGCGCGCCGACGACGGCGATCTCGAGGGCGCGAGCGTGCTCATCGGCCGCGCGCTCGAGGCCGGATCGCTCGAGCCGGCCGACGAGGCGCGCGCAGTCGAGCTCTACTCCGACGTGCTGTTGCGCCTCGGCGACGACGAGCAGCTGCAAGAGACGCTCGGGCGGCTGGCGACGCTGCGCGTGGATCCGGCGGCGCGGGCGCGGGCGCTGGCGGCGCAGGGCGCGGCGCGCTCGCGGCTGGGGCAGCTCGGCGACGCGCTCGAGAGCTATCGCGCGGCGCTGGCGGCGGCACCGGCCGACGACGACGTGCAGGCGCTGAGCGGCATCGGCGAGGCGGCCTATGCGCTCAAGCGCTGGGACGAGGCGCGCGCCGCGCTCGAGCCGCTCTACACGCGCGGCGTGCCGCCGAAGATCGAGCGCGCGCTCCGGCTCGGCGAGATCGCCGAACGGCAGGGCAAGGCCGACGAGGCGGTGCCGTTCTACGAGGCGGCGCTGTCGGCGGGCGCGCACGCGGCCGACGCGGTGCGCGCCTACAACGCGCTGGCGGCGGTGCAGCACGGGCGCGGCGACTTTGCCGCCGAGGCCGGGGCGCAGCTGCGCGCGGCCGACGATCCGCGCACGCAGGAGGCGGACGCGGTGCGCGCCGGCCGCCTCGTCGCCGCGGCGGAGCTGTTGCGCAAGCGCGGCGCGCGGCGCGAAGAGGCGAACGCGGCGTACGAGCGGGCGCTCGCGCTCGATCCCCTGCAGATCGTCGCGCTCGACGCGCTCGAGGCGATGGCCACCGAGATGGGCGACATCGAGCGCGTGGCACAGGTGCTCGGCCGCAAGGTGGCGGCGACGGCCAAGCGGCCCAACGAGCAGCGCGCGATCCTCGGGCGGCTGGCGGCGCTGCAGGCGCACCTCGGGCGGCCCGACGCGGCGCGGGCGGCCTACGCACGGGCACTCGAGCTCGACGGCAACTTCCGGCCGGCGCTGGCGTGGACCGCGGCGGACGCGCGCGGGCGCGGCGCCGCCGACGAGGAGCTGGCGGCGCTCGAGCGGCTGACGGCGCTGCCCATCGATCCGGCCGAGCCGGAAGCGTCGGTGCCGTCACTGGCGCGGCTCGGCGAGCTCTACGTCGACGGCGGGCGGCTCGACGACGGCGAGCGGTTGGCGCGGCGCGCGCTGCAGCTGCTGCCGCGCCATCCGACGGCGCTCGCGGTGCTCGATCGCGTGCTCTCGGCGCGGCCGGCGTCGCACGCGCTGGCGGAGCTTTTGGCGACGCGCGCGGAGGTCGAGACCGACTTCGACGTGATCGTCGACCTGTTGTTCCGGCGCGCGGCGCTCTACGAGGGGCTCGGCGAGTCGCGCGCGGCGATGCAGGCCTACGAGCAGCTGATCGCGCTGCGCCCGTCGTCGGCGGCGGCGTGGAATCGGCTGGCGGCGCTGCTGCGCGGCGCGGGCGAGTGGCCGCAGCTGGCGCAGCTGCTGACGCGGCTGGCCGAGCGCCACGCGGCCGACGGGCGGCGCGCCGAGGCCGAGCAGCTCTACGTCGAGATCGCGCACCTGGCGCACGATCGGCTGGGCGACGCCGAACGGGCGCGCGCGGTATTGCACAAGGCGCTCGAGGTGGAGCCGCGCAGCAAGGTGGCGCTGACGAGCCTCCTGGCCCTGGCGCGCGGGCGCGGCGACGCGAGCGAAGAGGATACGCTGCTCGGGCGGCTGAGCGAGCTCGCCGAGGATGGCGCGGCGCGGGCGCACGCCGTGGCGGAGCAGGCGCGGGCGCGGCACGGGCGCGGCGATCTCGACGGTGCGCTGCAGCTGCTCCGCGAGCTGCCGCCGGCGGCGTCGTCGGACGGGGCGCTCAAGCTGCGCGTCGAGATCGAGGAGGCGCGTGACACGCTCGCCGACGCGGCGGCGGCGCTCGAGGAGCTGCGCGCGCGCGCGGCGGCGGCGCGCGACGAGGCCGGCGAGCGCTGGGCCCTGCGGCGCCTCTTGCGCGTGGTGTCGGCGCAACGGCCACTTCGCTCTGGCGCGTCGGAGGAGCTGGCGCGGCGCGCGCTCGAGCTCGATCCCGACGATCGCGACGCGGCCACCGTGCTCTACGACGTGGAGCGCGCGCGCGGCAACGGGCCGGCGCAGCTGCAGGCGATCGATCGGCTGTTGCGCATCGCGCGGCGCACCTTCGAGGGCCCGGCACGCGAAGCGGCGCTCGGCATCGAGAGCGCCGAGGTGCTGGCGCGCGGCGGCGACCCCGACGCGGCGCTGGCGCGGCTGCGCGAGGTGCTCGAGGTCGCGCCCGAGACCGGCGCGGCGCATCGCAGCTACGGCGCGCTGCTGCTGGCGCGCGGGCAGGCGGCGGCGGCGGCCACGTCGCTGGCGCGCGCCGCCGAGCTCGACGCGCTCGACGGGCCGGGCTGGGTGCTCCTCGGCGAAGCCTGGGAGGCGGCCGGCGACGGCGAGCGCGCGGCGGCGGCGTACCATCGCGCGGGTGAGGCGGCGCCGCCGCGCAAGCGCGCCGAAGCGGCGTTCCGCGCCGGCAAGACGAACGAGGCGCGCGCGGCGGCGCTCGAAGGGCTGCGCGCGGCGCCGCGCGACGCCAGCCTCTTGCGCATGGCCACGCACGGGCTGTCGCCGGCGGCGACGCTCGCGGTCGCCGACGAGCTGCAGCCGTGGCTCGGCGCCGGCGACGCCGCCTGGCTCTACGCCACGCTCGCGGGCGAGCTCGGCGCCGGCAGCGACGAGGAGCGCATCGCGCTCGAGCGCTCGGCCGCGCTGTCGCCGACGCCGGAGGTGTTGGTCGCGCTCGGCGATCGGCTGCATGGCGCCGAAGCGGCGGCGCGCTACGAGTCGGCGCTGGCGCTCGACGCCGGCTGCGTCGAGGCGGCGTTGGGCTTGGCGCGCCAGGGCGATCCCTACGCGGCGGCGCGCGCGCTGCAGACGGCGTGGGAGGCGGCGAGCGACGACATGCAGCGGGCGCGGCTCTCGGCGGCGCGCGCGGTGCTGCTGCGCGATCGGCTCGGCGACGCCGCCGGCGCGCGGCAGGCGATCGAGCGCGCGCTCGTCGAGGCGCAGCCGTTCCCCGAGCTGGCGCCGTTGTGCGCCGAGCTGACGCGCTCGCAGGCGGCGCTGGCGCGCGCGGCCGGCGATGCGCGCGCGGCCGAGGCGTCGCTCGAGTCACTGCGCGCCGCCAGTGTGGCGACGCCCGACGACCTGCGCCACCTCGCCGAGCTCTACGGCGAGCGCGGCGAGCACGACGCGGTGGTGGCGCTGCTCTCGCCGCTGCCGGGCTCGTCGGAGACGCTGGAGCGCGCGCTCGAAGCGACCGGCCGGCTCGACGAGCTCGCCGAGCGGCTGGCGGCCGAGGCGCCGCGCAAGCCGGCGGCGGAGGCGCGCGCCCTCTATCTGCGTGCGTCGCAGATCGCGGCCGATCGGCTCGCCGATCCGGCGCGCGCGGCGGCGCTGCTCGAGCGCGCGCTGCCGCTCGGCCCGGCCGACGCCGAGGTGTGGGCGCGGCTCGGCCGCCTGTATCTCGGGCCGCTCGGCGATCGCGATCGCGGCGCGCGCTGCCTGGCGCGCGCCTACGCGGCCGATCGCGAGCGCATCGATCTGCTCGTGCCGCTCGCCGATTTCCACTACGACGCCGACGAGCTGCGGCCCGCGGCCGACTACTATCGCGAGGCGCTGTCGCGCTTCGCCGTCGCCGCCGACGACGCGGCGCGCGTGCAGCTGCGGCTGGCGCGCATCGCGCACGTCCAGGGTGACGGCGTCGAGGAGGAGCAGGCGCTCGCGCAGGCGCTGGCGCTCGGCGCCGATGACGCGCTGCCGGCGCTGGCGTCGCTGCATCGCGCGCGCGGCGACGGCGCCAAGCTGGCCGCGGTGCTGTTGCGCCAGGCCGAGCACGCCACCGGCGTCGGGCGCGCGGCGCTCTTGCGCGAGGCGGTGCCGCACCTGCCGGCCGACGACGGCGCGCGGCTCGACGAGCAGATCCTGCTGCTCGACCCGAGCGACGAGGCGGCGCGCGATCGCGTGCTCTCGCGGCTGCGCGCCGGGAGCGACGCGGCGGGGCTGATGGCGCGGCTCGAGCGCGAGATCCCGCGCGCGTCGAGCGAGCGGCAGGCGATCTACGGCCGCGAGCTCGGCCGGCTCGCCGAGCGCGTGGGCGACGAGGCGCGCGCCGAGGCGGCGTGGACCACCGCGCTCGCCGCCGAGCCGACGCTGGAGGCGGCGCGCGCGCTGTGGGACCTCCTCGGCCGTCAACGCCGGCGCGCCGAGGCGGCGCCGCTGTTCGAGGCGGCGCTCGAAGATCCGCGCCTGTCCGACGACGAGCGGCGCGAGCTCGGGCGCCTCGCCGGCGAGGCCTATCTGCAGCCGGGCGCCGATCCCGGACGCGCGCTGGCCTTCGTGGAGAGAGCGCGCGCGGCGGGGCAGCCGCTGCCGCTCGATCCGTCGGCGTTCCGCCAGCTCCTGCGCGCCGAGCGGCGCTTCCTCGATCTGGTCGTCGCGCTCGACGGCGCCGCCACCGAGACGCGCGACCCTGCCGAACGCGAGCGGCTCGAACTGGAGGCGGCCGAGGTGCTCGAGCGCGATCTCGGCCACGTCGGCGACGCCGCGCGCCGCTACTCCGCCCTCTTCGATCGCCGCCCCGATCGGCGCGATCTGGCGACGCGCGCGCGCCTCGCGTACTCCGCCGCGGCCGAGCCGATCTACGCGCTCGCCGTGCTCGACCGCGAGATGGCGCTCGTGACCGACACGACGGAGCTGGCGCAGCTCAAGATCGTGCGCGGCGAGCTCCTCCTGCAGGCCGGCGCCGACGCCGAGGCCGAAGCCGAGTTCCTGCACGCGCTCATCACCACGCCGCGCGTCGGGCGCGCGCACGCCGCGCTCGCCGACGTCTACAAGAAGCGCAACGACCTCGCCGGCGCGCTCGAGCACCTCATCGCCGCCGCCGACGCGCCCGATCTCGAGCCGATGCGCGCCGCCGCCTGCGCCGTCGACGCCGCCGACGTGCTGCTCGTCGAGGGCGACTCGGCGACGGCCGAGCGGTTGTACCAGCTCGCCGCCGCGCTCGATCCCGCCGATCGCCGGCCCGTCGACGCGCTGGCCCGCCTCGCCGCCGCGCGCGGCGATCACGAGCGCCACGCCGATCTGCTCGGCCGCGCCGCCGCGCTCACCGCCGATCGGCGCGAGCGCGCGCGCCTGGCCCTGCAGCGCGCGCGCCTGTTCCAGCACGAGCTCAAGCGCGAGCTCGACGCCTACCGCGCGTTCAAAGAGGCCGTCGCCTGCGATCCGAACCTGCGCGAAGCGGCGCGCGCGCTGCGCGAGATGGCCGAGGCGCGCGGCGAGTGGGCGCTCGCCGCCGAGCAGCGCTACCGCGAGCTGGCGCTCACCACCGACGCCGTCGAGCGCGCGCGGCTGCACGTCGAGCTCGGCGAGCTCCTCGAGTCCAAGCTCCTCGACGGCGGCGCCGCGCTGCGCAACTACGAGCAGGCGGCCGAGCTGGTGCTCGACGCCGGCGCCGAGGCGGGCAGCCCCGCCGACGTGGCGCCGTGGGCCGATCTGGTGCGGCTCTACAACGAGGCGCAGCGCTGGCGTGACGCCGCGCTCGCCGCCGAGCGGCTGGCTGCCACGCTCACCGGCCCAGGCCGCGCCGGCGCCCGCGCCGAGGCGCTCTCGCGCGCCGGCGAACTACACGAGCGCGCCGGCGATCACGAGCGCGCCCGCCAGCGGCTCGCCGAGGCCGCGGCCATCGGCGGCGAAGCCGGCCGCAAGGCCGACGACAGCCTGCTGCGCATCGCCGAAGACGAGGGCGATCCGATCGAGCTGCGCCGCCGCATCGAAGAGCGCCTCGCCGTCGAGCCCGAGGGCGAAGAGCGCCTCGAGCTGTTGCAGCGCCTGCTCGCCGTGGCGGCGCGCATGGGCGATCTCGCCGAGGTCGATGCCCGCAGCCAGGAGATCCTGGCCCGCGCCCCCGACGACGCCGAGGCGTTCGTGCAGCGCAAGCACGTGCTCACCGCGCGCAGCGACTGGACGGCGCTGGCGCAGCTGTTGCGCGCGCGCGCCGGCGCCATCCGCGACGCGGCCGAGCGCGCCGATCGCCGCTTCGAAGCCGGCCGCCTCTCCGAGACCGAGCTCTACGACGTCGCCGCCGCCGCCGCCGACTACGAGGCCGCGCTGCTCGCCGAGCCCGAGCACGTGGCCGCGCTCGACGCGCTCGCCGATCTCTCGTACCGCACGCGCCACCTGTCGCGCGCCCGCGCGCTCTACGCGCAGCTCGGCGATCAGCCCTCCTCGCTCGGCGCCGACGAGGTCTGGCGCCGCCGCGGCGAGCTCGCCGAAGAGGCCGGCGATCTCGGCGAGGCCCACGTCGCCTATAGCCACGCCATCGCGGTGAACGGCTCGAACCTGTCGGCGCATCAAGCGCTGGCGCGGCTGTCGATCGCCGGCGGCGACGATCTGTCGGCGTACAACTCGCTGCGCGCCGTGCTCGACCTCCTGCCGCTCGACGCCGTCGAGCGCATCACCGAGCTGCGCCGCCACCTCGGCGAGCTGGCCTGGAAGCTCGGCGATCACGACGCCGCCCGCCACTACCTCGAGCTCGTGCTCTCGCAGCTGCCGATGGAGGCGCGCGCGCTCGAGCTCCTGGCGCGCATCTATCAGGAGCAGCAAGCGTGGCCCGAGTGCGCCGATGCGCTCGGGCGCCTGTCGCGCCTCGTGCGCGAGCCGGCGGAGCGCGCCGAGCTGCTCTTCCGCCGCGGCGAGATCCTGCGCCTCGGCCTCGGCGACGTCGAGCGCGCCAACGACGCCTACCTGAAGGCCGCCGACCTGCACCCGACGCACGCGCCGACCTTGCGCCGCCTCGTCTCGTACTACTACGGCGAGGGCGACTTCGTGGCGCTCAAGGAGATCGCGCGCGAGCTCGAGAGCCTCGGCCAGCCGCTCGCCGAAGCGGCCACCGAAGCCGGCCTCGGCCTGGCGCTCGGCGGCGACGAGGCGCGCGGCACCGTCGTCGTCGCCGTCTCCAAGCCGGCCGCGGCGCGTCTCGCCGAGCTGCTCGCGCAGGCGCGCCTGTTGCAGCTGCCGCAGATCGATCCGGCGCTGCGCGCCTCGGCCCGCGCGCTCGGCCCCGACGGGCGCGCCACGCTGCAGGCGGCGCTCGAGGCGCTGTGCGCCGATCCGCTCGCGCCCGCCGCCAACGGCGCGCGCCTCGCGCTCGGCCGCCTGCACGACGCCGCCGGCGACGGCGCGCGCGCACGCGTCCATTACGCCATCGGCACCTTCCTCGATCCGACCGGCCTCGCCGCCGCGCGCTGGAAGGAGCTCGGCCCGCCCGAGCCGTGGTCGATCGATCCCGAGGCGCTCGTGCATCCGAGCGCGCGCGGTCCCTTGCGCGACGCGCTCGTCGCGCTGGCGCCGCACCTGCTCGGCCTGTCGGCGTCGGAGATCGACGCCGATCCGGCACCGACGTGGACCGACAAGCTGCGCCCGGTGATCGCGCGCGCCACCGGCGTCACCGAGGTCGAAGCTTGCGTCGTCGTCGACCTGCTGCACGATCCCGCCTGGGCCGAGCCGACGCGACCACCGCGCCTGCTCCTGCCGCGGCGCACGCTCGCCGACGAGCACGTGGCGCGCTTTGCCGCCGCGCGCGCCATGCATGCGCTCGTCAGCGGCGTCGCGCTCGTCGACAGCCGCGCCGGCGACGACGTGGCCGCGCTCTTGCGCGCGGCGGCGGCGCTGTTCCTGCCCGATCTGCGCGCGCCCGAGCGCGGCGTCGCCTTCTCCGCCTTCGTGCGCGCCTGGCAGTCGGAGCTGTCGGGGATCGCCCTCGATCCGGCGCGCCTCGGCGAGGCGGAGCGCGCGCGCCTCGAAGTGGCGCTGGCGGCTGCCGTCGCCGACGCGCAGGTGGCGGCCCACGCGTCGGCCTACGCGCTCGCCGAGCGGCTGTCGGCCGATCGCGTCGCGCTCGCCGCCACCGGCGATCTGCGCGCCGGCCTGGTCGCGCTCGCGCCGGTGGACGCCACCACGCCCGAGGCGCGCGCCGCGGCGCTGAGCACGCCGCCGCTGGCCGACCTCATCGCCTTCGCGCTGTCGGCGACGTGATGATGCGCGCCGCCGTCCTCGCCGCCGTGCTCGTCCCGCTGTGCGCGCTCGGCGCGGCCGGCTGCATCGCCAAGCGCACGCCGGCGTGGGCCGCCCCGCCGACGCCGTTCGGCGCCGTCTCCGAGCAGATCCTGCAGGACCTCGCCGCCGACGGCGACAAGGCGTGGAAGGCGCGCGCCGACAAGGACCAGCTCGACGAGGCCGCGCGCGCCTACGCCGCGGTGCTGCGCTACAACCCGTCGGACGCGGGCGTGCTGGTGCGCCTCGGCCGCGTCGCCATGCGCCGCGCCGCCACCACCGATCGCGGCGCCGGCGCCGCCGAGCGGCTCAACGAAGCCACCGCCTACGCCGAGCGCGCCCTCGCCGCGCGCAACCCCGCGCTCCTCGCCGCCGCGCGCACCAAGGGCGCCGTCCCCGGCGATGTCTTCTCGCACGCCGAGCCCGCCGACGCGCCGGCGCTCGCGCTCTACGCCGAGGCGCTCCTCGGCTGGAGCGTCGCGCACGGCACCGGCACGGTGCTCAAGCAGCGCGACTGGATCGCCGCCGCCGCCACGCGCGCGCTCGGCTTCGATCCCGCGGTCGGCTGGGCTGCGCCCAACCGCGTGCTCGGCACGCTCGACTGCGAGCTGCCGTCGGCGCGCGAGAACCTGCGCGACGCGCTCGTGCGCTTCGAGGCCGCCGTCGCAGCCGCGCCCGCCTACCTGCCCACGCGCGTCGCCTACGCCACCGAATACGCCACGCGCATGCGCGACGACGAGCTCTATCGCCGTTTGTTGCAAGAGGTCATCGGCGCCGATCCCAAGGCCTTCCCCGACGCGGCGCCGGAGAACGTCGAGGCGCAGAAGGCCGCGCGCAAGCTCCTCGGCCGCTAGCATGCCGCGCGTGGCGGTGATCGTCCCCGTCCTCGACGAGCACGCCGCGCTGCCCACGCTGCTGCCCGCGCTGGCGGCGCTCGCGCGCGAGGGCGCCGAGCTCGCCGTCGTCGACGGCGGCTCCCGCGACGGCACGCGCGCCGCGCTCGCGGCCGCCGGCCTCGGCCCGCTCGACGCGCCGCGCGGCCGCGCCACGCAGATGAACGCCGGCGCCGCCGCCACGCGCGCGCCCATCCTGCTCTTCTTGCACGCCGACACGCGCCTGCCCGACGGCGCGCTCGCCGCCGCCGCCGACGCGATCGACCGTGGCGCCGCCGGCGGCTGCTTTCGCGTGCGCTTCGACTCGCGCGATCCGCGCCTCGCCCTCGCCGCGCAGATCATGAGCTGGCGCGCCCGCATGCTCGCCTCGGCCAGCGGCGATCAGGCGCTCTTCGTCCGCCGCGACCTGTTCGAGGGCCTCGGCGGCTTCCGCGCGCTGCCGCTCATGGAGGATCTCGACTTCACGGCGCGCCTGCGCCGCGTCGGCCGCTTCGTCGTCGCCGACGGCGGCGCCGTCACTACGTCGGCACGCCGCTGGCACACCCACGGCGTGATGCGTACGATCGCGCTCATGTGGACGTTGCGGCTCGGCTATCATCTCGGCGTGAGCCCCGCCCTCCTCGCGCGCTGGTATCACGATGCGCGCTGACCGCGACAGCGCCACGCCGCCGGCGTATCGCCCGTCGCCCGCCGAGGACGCCGCGCTCGCCCGCCTGCTCGCCGCCAAGCTCGACAGCTTCGACGCGCCCTTCCGCACCCCGCGCCAGGTGCTCGGCCGCCGCGCCACCGCCGGCTGCGTGGCCCTCGAGATCACGCAGCGCTGCAACCTCGATTGCACGCTCTGCTACCTCTCCGACTACTCGGAGAGCGTGCCCGATCCGCCGCTCGCCGAGCTCAAGCACAAAGCCGACAACATCAAGCGCCTCTTCGGCGTGCAGACCAACGTGCAGATCACCGGCGGCGACCCGACGCTGCGCCGCCGCGACGAGCTCGTCGAGATCGTCCGCTACGTCGCCTCGATCGGCCTCAACCCGGCGCTGCTCACCAACGGCATCCGCGCCTCGCGCGATCTTCTCGCCGAGCTGCGCGCCGCCGGCCTCGTCGACGTCGCCTTCCACGTCGACGTCACGCAGGAGCGCAAGGGCTTCACCACCGAGCGCGCGCTCGACGACGTGCGCGCCGAATACCTCGAGCGCACGCGCGGGCTCGGCCTCGCCGTCATCTTCAACACCACCGTCTGCGACGCCAACCTCGACGAGATCCCCGAGCTGGTGCGCTTCTTCGTCGCGCACGCCGGCCCGCTCGGCATGGCCTCGTTCCAGCTCCAGGCCGACACCGGCCGCGGCGCCCTGCACAAGCGCGGCCGCACGCTCACGCGCCGACAGATGCGCGCGCTCATCGAAGAGGCGGCCGGCACGCCCATCGGCTGGGACCACGTGCTCATCGGCCATCCCGAGTGCCACGACATCGGCTACACGCTCGTCGTCGGCGGGCCCGACGGCCCGCGCGAGGTGATCGACCTGTTCGACGATCCGCGCCTCGTCGAGCGCTTCCTCGCCGACTTCGCCACCGTGCCGCTCGATCGCTCCGACGTGCCGCGCTCGGCGCTCGCCGTCGCCCGCCACATCTTTGCGCACAAACCCTCGTGGCTGACCTTCGGCGGCGCGTTCGTCGCGCGCCTCGTCGCCAAGCTCGCCGCCGCCATGGCGCGCACGCGCTCGACCCGCGTCGGCAAGCTCAGCTTCTTCATGCAGAACTTCCAGGACGCCGACGCGCTCGATCCCGCGCGCATCAAACACTGCAGCTTCTACGTGGCCACGCGTGACGGCGCCGTCTCGATGTGCGAGCACAACGCGCGCCGCGACGACTACATCATCCCGCCCAACCTCGTGCGCGACGTCGACGTGCGCCGCGCCCGCCCCGCGATCGCCGCCGTTCCGCGCGACGCCGCGCACCGCCCGCGCAAATGATCGGCCCGCGCCCATGATCGGCCGCGCGCGCCTCGGCACCACCTCGTGCATCTGGCACGACCACATGCTCCCCAACGTCGAGCGCCTCGCCGGCCGCGTCGACGACGTCGAGCTGCTCGTCTTCGACGTCGAGTCCGACCTGCCGCCGCCCGCCGACGTCGCGCGCCTCGCCGCCCTCGCGCGCGAGCACGGGCTCAGCTACACGCTGCACACGCCGCTCGACGCCAGCCTCGCCTCCGCCGACGAGACGCGCCGCGCGCGCGGCATCGACAAGGTGCGCCGCGCCATCGCCTGGGGCGCGCCGCTCGCCCCGCTCGCCTGCACCGTGCACGTCTACCTCGGCGACCGCGAGCACGATCCCGCGCCACCGGCTGATCTCGACGCCTGGCGCGATCGCGCGCGCGCCTCGCTCGAGACCCTGCTGCGCGATCTACCGCCGCGCGCGCTGTCGGTCGAGTGCATCGACTACGACTTCGCGCTCATCGCCCCCGTCGTCCGCGCGCTCGACCTGTCGGTCTCGCTCGACGTCGGCCACCTCCTGCGCGACGGCCGCTCGCACCGCGCCGCTGTCGACGAGTGGCTGCCGCGCGCGCGCATCCTGCAGCTCCACGGCACGCGCCCGGGACCGGATGGCGGCCGCGATCACAAGTCGCTGGCGTACGCACCACGCGCCGAGATCGAGTGGTTGCTACGAACGTTGCAGGATCGTCAGTTCGACGGCGTCTTGACGCTCGAGGTGTTCGACCCCGAGGACCTCGAATCGTCGCTCGCGGTCGTGCGCTCGCTCTCGTCCTGAACGAACATCCGCGTCGACACGATCGACGACACCAGCAGCATGAAGCCCACCATCACCGCGTAGTACACCTCGCGGTCCATGATGTCGTCGCTGGCGAAGAGGAACGGCGAGAACAGCACCGCCAGCGCCAGCGCCGCTTGCACCCAGCGCAGCCACGGCGCGCGATGAATCTGCGTCGCTGCCGCGATCACCGCCACGCCGAGCCCCACCGAGGTCGCGCCGTAGGCGTCGAGCCCATGCCCGACCAGCCACGGCTCGGCGATGGCGAGCGCGCCCACGAAGGCGCGGAACAGCGCCAGCCCCACGTTCACCCGACGGTCTTGCGAATCCATCTGTCCTCTTTGTCACCAATTTCGTCGCCGGCAAACACAAACGGCGCGAACAGTAGCGTCCGCGCCGCTCGTGTCCAGCGCAACGGCGGCCCTCGTCAGCCGAGCTCCTCTTTGAACAGCCGCTTGGTCCGCTCCCACGCGTCCTTCGCCGCGGCCTCGCGATGCATGCGCGGATCGACGTCGCGGAAGAACGCGTGCGAGGCGTTGTCGTAGACCACGACCTCGTGCCGCACCTTGTG
>DATNAQ010000075.1:0-21015 GCA_035607415.1 Polyangia bacterium | reverse complement strand
TAATCATAAGAGGGAACTAGTATATACTCTGCCGCGCGTGGCGCACCTCGAGTCGTTGGTCGTTCTCGACGCCGCCGGCAAGAGCGGCGCGGCACTCGCCTTCGGCTTCGAACGAGCGGGGTACAAGGTCTACGCCACGCGAGACGGCGAGGATGCGCTGGCCATGGCGCAGACCCGCGTGCCGCAGCTCGTGGTCGTCGCCGTCGACGGGCCGGAGGCGCTCAGCATCGTCGGGCGGGTGCGCGAGGAGTCGGTCACGCGCGAGCTGCCGGTGGTGGGCATCGGCGATCGCGCGCGCCGCGAGGAGGCGCTGCGCGCCGGCGTCGACGAGTTCATCGCCCGCCCGGCCTTCATCCGCGACGTGCTCACGCTGTCGCGCCTGGCGGTGGCGGTGCGCCAGGACGGCGATGACGGCGGCGTGGTCGGCCTGCTCGAGGACTACGGCCTCTACTTCCTCGTGCGCGCGCTCGCCGTCGCCGGGCGCTCGTGCGTGCTCGAGATGGAGCGCGGGCGGCGCATCGGCGAGGTGCAGGTCGCCAAGGGCGCCGTCGTCGGCGCGCGCGTCGGCCGCATGAGCGGGATCGCCGCCTTCCACCACCTGCTGTTGTGGGGCGAGGCGTCGCTGGCGCTGCGCTTCGAGTCGCCCGCCGCCGAACGGCGCATCGCCGCCAACGTCGACGATCTGCTCGATGTGGGCGCGCGCTTCGCCGCCGAGTTCGAGACGGTGTCGTCGCGGGTCGGCGGGCCGCAGGCGGTCTACGCGCACGAGCCGCGACGGGCGGCCGAGGCGCGCGCGCAGATCCCGGCCGAGGTCATGGTGCTCGTCAAGCAATACGACGGGCGCAAGCCGCTCATCGACATCGTCGAGGATTCGCCGTTCAAGCCGTTCGACACCATCAAGATCACCTATCGCCTGGCGCAGCTCGGGGCGATCGCGCGGCGGCAGACGCGGGAGGCGACGCCGCTGCACGAGCGGCTGGCGGTGCGCGACTGGCTGCTCGGCGACGGCGATGGCAAGGACGAGCCGCGCGTGCGACCGGCGAACGGCGCGGCGAGCGGGGTGACCGAAGCGGGGCGGCGCGCGGCGGAGGCGTACGCGGCGGAAGAGGCGCGGCGCGCGGCCGAGCCGTCGCCGGGGGACGACATCCTCGACGACAGCGCCGCCTTCCGCGCGGCAGCGGAGCGGGTGGCCGCGCAGACGACGAAGACGAAGAAGCCGAAGGGCGGCGCGACGGAGAAGCCGACGCCCGAGGCTGCGAAGCCTGCGCCGGCGGCGGCGACGCGGCCCGCGCCCGCAGCGACGAAGCCCGCAGAAAAGCCCGCGCCGGCGGCCGCGAAGCCCGCGCCGGCAGCGACGAAGCCCGCACCGGCAGCGACGAAGCCTGCACCGGCGGCCGCGAAGCCCGCACCGGCAGCGACGAAGCCCGCAGAAAAAGCCGCGCCGCAAAAACCGCAAAAGAAGAAGCCCGCGCCCGGCCCGCCGCCCGCGACGCGCCCGGGGTCCGCGAAGAAGGACGCGCCCGCCAAGCTCTCGCAGCAAGCCGCCGCGCAAGCCCACTCGAAGGAGGCGCTCGTCTTCGACGCCGTCGACGAGGAGTTCTTCGCCCGCGAATCGGAGCTCTGGCACCCGCCGACCGCCGACAACTTCGACGACCTCGATCCCGCCCCGCCCCCGCGCGGCCGCTTCGGCCTCAACAAAAAGAAGTAGCCGCTACTTCAGAACCCAGACCAGATCGACCGACCCCTGCGGCCCCGCGAACCGCAAGGTCAGCGCCTTGGTGTCGCTTCCGACGAGCGGCGACCCGTCGAGCCGCGTGCGCGGAAAGCGCACCGTCCACCCGCGCGAGAAGATGTTCACGTAGGGATAGAACTGCTCGTCGAGCGCGCGCCGCTCCTTGCCCGCCACCACGCGCGACGGCTGCACTTCGTGCCCGTCGTCATCGACGAGCGTCAGCCGCCACACCGTCTTGGCGCTCGTCAGATCGTTGAGCGCATAGTCGTGCGTCGACGTCTCGACGTGGAACTCGTAGGTATCCGCGCCGTCGGCCATGAGCTCGCCGCGCGTGTGCGGCTGATTCTCCGGCCCGATGCGATAGAGCTCGATGTACTTGGCCGCGTAGGCGTCGCGAAACTCCGGCGAGCGCAAGGTCGCGTCGACGTCGAGCGCCTCGTCGAAGTCGGAGCGCAGGTGCGCGTGCCGCGTCCAGCGCTTGAGCTGGTTGACGTAGTCCTTCGGCGTCGCCTGCCTTTGCGGCTCACCGAGCGACACCACGACCGGCGCCGACGCGCAGCCCGCGATCAGGCAGGCAGCGACGAGCGCCAGCCGCTTCATCATCGGAAGTCGCTCTTCTTGAACAGCGCGGTCAGCGGCACTTCCTTCTCGACGTTCTCGCGCCCGCCCTCTTCGCGATCGACGAGCGTGAACACGCGCTTGACGTCGAGCCCGTGCAGCCGCGCGCGCTCGATCGCCTTCATCGTCGAGCCGCCGGTGGTGCACACGTCCTCGACGATGGCCACCTTGGTGCCCGGCTTCACCGTCTTGTCACCTTCGAGCCACTTCTGCGTGCCGTGTCCCTTCGGCTCCTTGCGCACGTAGAAGGCCTCGATCGGCCGGTTGCGCGACCACGACACCGTAGCCACGGCGCTGGCGATCGGATCGGCGCCCATCGTCAGGCCGCCGACGGCGGTGACCTCCGGCGCGATGTTCTCGAGCAGCTCGTTGATCAGCGTGCCGACGAGAAAGTGCCCTTCGGCGGTGAGCACCGCCTGCTTGCAGTCGATGTAGAAGTTCGACGGCTTGCCCGAGGCGAGGATGACCTCGCGCTCTTCGTAGGCCAGCGTCTTCAACAGCTCGAGCAGCCGATTGCGCGTGTTCATGAGCTCTTTCGGATGAGGGGCTTGCGGCCGGGCGTCGCAAGCTCGGGGATGGCGCGCGTCGCCGGCACCGCCTGCACCGGCGCCGCCGGGACTGCCACGTGCGGCGTCATCGGCGGCGTCACCGTCGTGGCCGTCGTGGCTGGCGTCGCCGTCGCGGCTGGGGTCGCCGTCGCCGCCGGAGCCGCCGCCTTCTTGCGCATGCGGATCTGTCCGTCGAACACGGCGCCGTCGTCGATCGCCAGACGCGGCGACTCGATGTCCGCGGTCATCACCGCCGTCGCGAGCAGCCGCACCGATCCGGTCGCGAACACCGGATGCCCGAGCTCGCCGCCGATGATGACGTCGCGCCCGCGCACCTCGCCGCCGATGCGCGCGCCGGCGGCGATCGTCACCGACGCCTCGCCACGCACCGGTCCGTCGACGGTTCCGTGAACTTCGAGATCGTCTTTGCCGCTGAGCGGCCCCGCGATGCGCGTCTCGGGGCCGATGACCGTTTTCATGGGTACATCGACGCTATCACAGCGGTCGTTGACCTGCCACCAACCGGCCTCTACAGTCATCGAAGCATTCATGGCGGGATCGACACACGAGCGGCCTCTGTCCGGCGTTGACGAGCTGGTGGCCCATTTTCAGCGGGGCAACAAGCCCACCGACGGCCTCAAGATCGGCGTCGAGCACGAGAAGCTGGGCGTGCTCGCCGACGGCCGCGCGCCGGGCTACGACGTCATTCGCCAGCTCCTCGAGGCGATGACCGCGCGTGGCTGGGAGCGGGTCGAGGAGGGCGGCAAGCTCATCGCGCTCAAGCGTCCGATGTGCGGCAGCATCACGCTCGAGCCGGGCGGGCAGGTCGAGCACTCGGGCGCCCCATGGCCGACCGCGGTCGAGGCGGTCCACGACAACGACAAGCACATCGATCAGATCCTGCCGCTCGCCGCCGAGCTCGGCATCCGCTTCCTCGGCTGCGGGTTCCGTCCCTTCGGCACGATCGACGACGTGCCGTGGATGCCCAAGGGCCGCTACCGCGTCATGCGCGCGTATCTGCCCACGCGCGGCGCGTTCGCGCACGAGATGATGAAGCGCACCACGACGGTGCAGGCCAACCTCGACTACGAGTCCGAAGACGACGCCATGGAGAAGCTCCGCGTCGCGATGGGCCTGTCGTCGCTGGTGACGTCGCTGTTCGCAGCCTCGCCGCTGGTCGACGGCAAGGTCTCGGGCTACCAGAGCTACCGCGCCCGCGCCTGGCTCGACACCGACAACGATCGCTGCGGCCTTCTGCCCTTCGCCTTCCGCCCCGACGTGCGCTTCCGCGACTACGCCGAGTGGGCGCTCGACGTGCCCATGTTCTTCGTTTCCCGCGGCGGCGAATATCACCCCGCCAACGGCATGCCCTTCCGCGCCTTCTTGCGCGACGGCTGGCAGGGCGAGCGCGCCACCATGTCCGACTGGGAGCTGCACCTGTCGACGCTGTTCCCCGAGGTGCGCCTCAAGACCTTCGTCGAGGTGCGCCAGGCCGACGCCTCCTCGCGCGAGATGGTGCGCGCGCTGCCGGCGTTGTGGCGCGGCGTGCTCTACGACGCCGAGTCGCGCCGCGCCGCCTGGTCGCTCGTCGCCGACTGGCCGTACGACGAGCGGCTGCGCGTCTGGCGCGCGACGCCGAAGGAGGGCCTGCACGGCACCGCCCACGGCCGCCCGATGCGCGAGCTCTGCAGCGAGCTGGTCCACGCCGCGCGCACCGGCCTCGAGCGGCTCGGCTCGCCCGAAGGCGCCGCCATGCTGGCGCCGCTCGAGCGCATCGTCAGCACCGGCCGCACGCTCGCCGACGAGATCGCCGAGGAGCACACCCGCGTGCGCGGCGACATCCCGTCGCTGATCGAGTTCCTGCGCCTGCGTTAGTGGGCGCCGTTGCGCCCGTTCTTCTTCTTCGACAAGAGGTTCGACAGCTCCGCCAGCGCCTCCGCCTTCGTCGGCGTCGGCAGCTTCGGCGGCTTCAAGAGGAGGCGCTCCAGCTCCGCCGTCGCCTCGACGCCCACGCGGCCGCGCGACCGCTTGAGGATCTTCGCCAACTTCTCTTCCGACAGCCCCCACTCGCTGGCGAGCGCATCGATCTCGTCGCTCGGCTGATGCAGCGCCGCCACCCGCGCCGCCGCCTTCGTCTGAAGCGGGATCGGCTGCGTGTGCACGTTCGACGGGCGCCCCATCATCGGACGCTCGTCGTCGTCGTCGTCGGGATCGGGGTCGGCCGGGATGGCGATCGGCCGCGTCTCGCCGCGCTCGGGCATCGGCGGCAGCGGCTCGTTGGTCTCGATGGAGCGCAACGGCGGCTCCGCCGACGGCGCGGTCGTCTCCTCGAGCCCGTCGCGCGGCGGCCCGAACCCGCCCGGCTCCTCGCGCGCCGGCTCGCGCGCCGGCTCGCGCGCCGGCAAGCGACCGGCTTGCGACTCACGCTCGCGCTGCGGCAGCTTGTCCGCCTGCGATTCGCTCGTCCGCGTGGAAATCGTATGCGCCGACGACGTCGGCACCGGCACCGGCACTCCCGGGTTGGTCCCATGATCCGCGCGCCACCGGAGCGCGCGATCGATGACACCCTGCGAGCCCGCGTCGAGCCGCGAAAACTTCACGCCCATCCCGTGCGCTTTCGCCGGATGCGCCGGATCGAACTCCTTGGTCCACTGCACCTGCCCCTCACCGCGGATGATCGACGTCGTCGTCGCATCCGACAGCAGGAACTCGAACTTCACGAAGGTCCCGACCGGCTTCGGATTCTTGGTGGCGATGAAGATGCCGCCGCGCGAGATGTTCACCGCGTATTTCTGGATGAACGTCTCGACGTCGGGATACTTCAGCTTGATCCGCATCGACGCCGTCTGGCGGTCGCCGATGCGGCTGTCATGCCCTGCCACCGTGGCAGTTTATCACGAGATCAGGCGCCCGAGGCGCCGTTAGGCGCCGATAAGACGGTAGACCGATTCCAGCGCCTCGTCGAGCTTGCCCGCGTCGCTGCCGCCGGCCTGCGCCAGCTCCGGCTTGCCGCCGCCCCTACCGCCGACGAGCTTGGCGATCTCGCCGATGATCTTGCCGGCATGCACGCGGCTCGTCAGGTCGCTGGTGACGGCCGCGACCAGCGCGACCTTGCCGTCGGCCACGCCGCCCAGCACCACCACGCCCGACTTGAGCTTGTCGCGCAGCTGATCGGCCACCTCGCGCAGCGCCTTCGGATCGCCGACGTCGGCGCGCGTGGCCAGCACCTTCATGCCCGCGACCTCGCGCACGCTGGACATCAGATCGCGTCCGCCGCCGCCGAGCGCCATCTTGCGCTTCAGATCTTCGATCTCGCGCCGCTGCGTCTTGAGCTCCTCGAGCAGCTTGTCGACGCGCGCCGCCGACTCGAACGGCGCCGCCCGCATCGCGCCGGCGACGTGCCCGAGCTCGCCCTCGACGCGCCGCAGGTAGTC
This sequence comes from Polyangia bacterium, assembly GCA_035607415.1. GTDB lineage: Bacteria > Myxococcota_A > Polyangia > Palsa-1104 > Palsa-1104 > JAQBQH01. The sequence continues at coordinate 14,683 of DATNAQ010000075.1, read as the reverse complement.
GAGCGCGCCGGCGCCGGTCACCGCCTCGATGCGCCGCACGCCCTGCTGGATCCCGCTCTCCTGCGTGATCTTGAAGAGCCCGATGTCGCCGGCGCGCCGCACGTGCGTGCCGCCGCACAGCTCGACCGAGCGCGAGCCGATGCGCATCACGCGCACCGTGTCGCCGTACTTCTCGCCGAACAGCGCCACCGCGCCCGACTTCTTGGCCTCGTCGAACGCCATCACCGAGATCACCGAGTCCGCGTTCCTGCGGATCTCGTCGTTCACCAGGTCCTCGACGCGCCGCTTCTCCTCGTCGGTCATCGGCTGAAAGTGCGCGAAGTCGAAGCGCAGCCGATCGGGCGCGACCAGGGAGCCCTTCTGCGCCACGTGCGACCCCAGCACTTCCTTGAGCGCCAGGTGCAGAAGATGCGTCGCCGAGTGGTTGGCCCGAATCGCGTCGCGCCGCACGTCGTCGACGGTGAACGCCGCCGAATCGCCCACGCCCGGCTTGCCGCGCGTCACGCGCCCGAGGTGCAGGATGAGCCCGCCCGGCGTCTTGTGCGTGTCGACGACCTCGATCTCGAATTTGTCGCTCGCGATCTTGCCGGTGTCGCCGATCTGTCCGCCCGACTCGCCGTAGAACGGCGTCTGGTCGGCGACGAGCTCCACGCGCCCGCCGCTTTGATCAGTTGGCAGATCGCGCATCCACACGATCTTTGCCGTCGCCGTCGTCGCCTCGTACCCGAGGAACCTGGTCGCACCGAGCTTGCCCTCGAGCTCCTTGTGCACGTCGGCCACGCCGGCCTCGCCCGAGCCGGCGAATTCGGCGCTCAACGACTGCTGCTTCTGCATCGCCGCGTCGAAGCCCGCCTCGTCGACGCCGAAGCCCTTCTCCTCGGCGATCACCCGCGTCAGGTCCACCGGAAAGCCATAGGTGTCGTACAGCTTGAACACCGTCTCGCCCGGCAGCGTCGCGCCCTTGGGCAGCTTGGTGAACGCCTCGTCGAGCAGCTTGTTGCCGCGATCGAGCGTGCGCCGGAACGTCTGATCTTCATTGTCGACGGTGCGCGCGATCAGCGCCTTGGCCTCGTCGAGCTCGGGATAGGCCTCGCGCATGTCGCTGATCACGCGCTCGCAGGTGGTGCGGAACTGCCCCTCGGCGAGCCCGAGCCGTACCGCGTGGCGGATCGCGCGCCGCATGATCCGTCGCAACACATACCCGCGCCCCTGGTTCTCCGGGCTCACCCCGTCGGCGACGAGGAACGACGTCGCGCGCGCATGATCCGCGATCACGCGCATCGACACGTCATCGTCGCCGTCGCCGTGCCGGTACTCCTTCTTCGCCGCGCCCGCGATCTGCTGGAGGAGCGTGCGGAACGCGTCGGTGTCGTAGTTCGACGTCACGCCCTGCACGACCGCGCTCACGCGCTCGAGCCCCGCGCCGGTGTCGATCGACGGCTTCGGCAACGGCACCAGCGGCGAATCCTTCGTCGCCTTCTGGAACTGCATGAACACCAGGTTCCAGATCTCGACCCAGCCCACGCCCTGCGGCGTCGGCTCCTCGTTGAACTTGTCGAGCGGCGCCACCGCCTCCGGCCCGGTGTAGTAGTAGATCTCCGAGCACGGCCCTTGCGGCCCGGTGTCCCCCATCATCCAGAAGTTGTCCTTCATGCCGAGCCGCATGATCCGCTCGGTGCCGAACCCGGTGACCTTGCGCCACAGCTCGAGCGCCTCGTCGTCGGCCGGCGCGGCGCCGCCCTCGCCGTTGAACACGCTCACCACCATGCGCTTCGGATCGAGCGCCAGCACCTTGGTGAGCCACTCCCACGCGAACGCGATCGCATCGGCCTTGAAGTAGTCGCCGAACGAGAAGTTCCCCAGCATCTCGAAGAACGTGTGGTGCCGCGCCGTGCGCCCGACGTTCTCGAGGTCGTTGTGCTTGCCGCCCGCGCGCACGCACTTCTGCGACGACGTGGCGCGCCGATACGGCCGCTCCTCACGCCCCGTGAAAACGTCCTTGAACTGCACCATGCCTGCGTTGGTGAACAGGAGCGTCGGATCGTTTGCCGGCACCAGCGGCGACGAGCGCACCACCTCGTGCCCGTGCTTCTTGAAGTACTCGAGAAAGCTCCTGCGGATCTCCCGCGCCGACTGCGACATGCGGGTTTCTATAGCACGTAGCCGACGACGATGATGCCTCCGAAGTACTGGTCTGTGCCGCTGTTGGCGATCTTGGCCGGCGTGGTCGTTGCCGTCGGATTGAACGTGAGGCTGAAGCGCTCGTAGAGACCTTCGGCGCCGATCTTGAGGCCCTTGTACACGAGGAAGTCGAGCCCGCCGCGCACGCGCACGCCGAACGTGTTGGCCGGCCCGTACTCGGCCCCCACATCGGCGATCGGCCCCGAGTCGAACACGAAGTGGTAATCGAACATCGCCCACAGCCACGCCCACTCGGCGAAGTGGATGCGGATCCCCGCGCCGAAGGTCGCGTACTTGTAGCTCACGTCGGCAGGCCCGACGTCCGAGCCGGTGGCGTCCTTGTCGATCGCGAACGAGTGCATGCCGGCGCCCGCCTGGATCAGGAGCTGCGGCCGCGGCACCGGCTTGTACATCGTGATCACCCAGCGCAGCCCGCCCTCGACGCGCAGCTCGTTGGTGCCGAACTTCTGCGTCGGATCCTGCTTCGACGTCGAGTCGGGCCAGAACGGCTTGTCGACGGTGGCGCCGACGCCGAGGCCGGCGAACGCGCCGCCCGCGCGCTTCCACGTGCTCGCCAGCGGGTAGAGCGTGAAGTCGCCGCGGATGCCGGCGACCACGCCCGAGGTGAACTTCGGCTGCGACGCCGGATCGAAATCGAACGAGCGCCCACTCACCGTCGGGCCGACCGACAGATCGAAGTAGGGCGCCCAGCGCGGCCGCCGCTCCGGTGTCGCCGGCTTGGTCACTTCGTTGCGCAACACCGGCGGCGGCGGCTCCGGCTCCGACGGCGACGACGGCCCTTCGTTGGCCGACAGCTTGGGCGCCGGCGCCGTCGACGGCTCGGCCGGCTTCGCCTCCGCGGGCCTGGTCTCCGCTTTCGCTTCGCTCGGCTTCGGCTCGGGCGGCCTCGGCTCCGCCGGCCGCGTCTCGGCGGGCTTGGGCTCGCCCTTGGCGACCGGCCTGGTCTCGCCCGGCTCGCCGCCCGCCACGATCGAATCGAACGCCGCGTCGATCTCCTTGGTCAGGATCGCCACCACGTCCGGCGTCACGCGCGGCCCCTTGAGCGGATAGCGCAGCCGATCGTGCGTCTTGCCCGTCTTGCCGTCGCGCACGCCGATCGACAGCTCCCAGCGCCGCCCGTCCTTCTTGACCAGGCCGGTGATGACGATCTGCGCGCCCACGTCCTCGGCCACCGCGCTGATGTCCTCGGCCGAGTGGCTCGGCGCGAACAGCTTGCGCGCCGACTTGGTCCACGACGTCTGCGGCACGATCGTCGCCTTGTGTCGCAGCGTGCGCACCACGGCCACCTCGGCCGACTTGACGCCCGGCCCATTGAACGGCACGACCGCGAGCACCGGCCGATCGGCCGCCTCCGCGCGCGCGCACACGGCGAGCAGGGCAGTGACGAGAACTGCGATTGTGGGAAGGCGTATCACCCGGCGCTATCTTCTACGATCCAGCCGCTATCTTCTACGATCCAGCTCGATCGGGACATCCCCGGGATCACGCGGCGTGCCCGGCTTCTGCGGCGCTTGCGGCGCGCCCGGCGTGACCGCCTCGCCCGCCTTCGAGACGCCGCGGAACTGCAGCGCGAAATCGTCCGGCGTCGTCGACGAAGCCAGCGCCGTCTCGTAGGTGATGAGCCGCCGCTGCACCAGGTCGGCGAGGCATTGGTCGAACGTCATCATGCCGTAGGGATTGCGTCCGTTGGCGATGGCGTCGCGGATCTCGCGCGTGCGCTTGGGATCCTCCATGAGCTCGCGCGTGCGCGCCGTGTGCACCAGGATCTCGACGGCCGGCACCATGCCCTTGCCGTCGGCGCGCTGCACCAGGCGCTGCGAGATGACGCCCTTGAGCACCGCCGACAGCGCCAGACGGATCTGCCCCTGCTGATGCGGCGGAAACATACCGATGATGCGGTTGACCGTCTCGACCGCGTCGAGCGTGTGCAGCGTCGAGAGCACGAGGTGGCCGGTCTCGGCGGCGTGCAGCGCCGTCTCGATGGTCTCCTCGTCGCGCATTTCGCCGACGAGGATGACGTCGGGATCCTGGCGCAGCGCCGCGCGCAGCGCCGTGGCGAACGAGCTGGCGTCGAAGCCGATCTCGCGCTGGTTCACCACCGAGCGCCGATCCTTGTGCATGAACTCGATCGGATCCTCGACGGTCATGATGTGCGACGCGTTGGTGCGGTTGATCTGATCGATCATCGCCGCCAGCGTCGTCGACTTGCCCGAGCCGGTGATGCCCGTGACCAGGATGAGCCCGCGCTCCTCCTTGCACAGGTCCGACACCACCGGCGGCAGGTTGAGCTTGTCGAACCCCGGCACGTCGGGCGGAATGATGCGCAGGACCATGCCCGTCTGCCCGCGCTGCTTGAACACGTTCACGCGGTAGCGGACCCCGTCCGGCGTCCCGTACGAGAGGTCGGCATCGTGATTTTTTTCAAAGAGGTCACGCTGCCGATCGCTCATCAAATTGACGGCGAAGGTCCCGATGACCTCCGCCGTCAAAGGGGGCGTGTCGCGCAAGGTCCTCAAATCACCTTTGATCCGGAAGACCGGCGGCAGCCCCGCCTTCAAGTGCACGTCCGACGCCCCCAGCTGCCTTGCAGCGCCGAGCACGTGGTCGAGAATCTGGTTCATGGCCACATCGTACCGCAACATGCTACGATTTCGCCAGCCTATGAGCGTCCGCTGCCCGCACTGCAAGGCAGAGCTCCCCGAGCAAGCCTCGTTCTGCGCCGCCTGCGGCCGCCGCATCGAGGGCTGGTCGGTCCCCAAAGACGCCACGCCGGCGTCGGGCGAGGCCGCGCTCCCCGGCAGCGACGAAGCCACGCGCCAGATGTCCCCGACGCCGTCGCTGCTCCGCGCCGCCGCCCTCAGCGTCAAAAAGGGGGGCAAGCCGAGCAGCAAGCCGACCCCGTCCGGCAAGCCGCGCGCGCCGCGCAGCCCGATCCCGCTCGTCCTCGGCATGGTCGTCGTCGCCGTCGGCGGCGGCCTCGGCGCCTTTTTCTTCGTCCGCTCCCGCGTGCACCATAAGCCCAAACCGCCCGTCGCCGTCGCCACAACGCCCTCCGTTCCCGTTCCGGCTCCCGCTCCGGTTCCCGTCCCCCCGCAACCCGTTCCCGCGCCGCCTGCCGTCGCCAAACCGACGACGCTCGTCCGCAAATCCAAGACCGGCAAGAAGGCCCACGTCATCGCCTCGGCCCCCGTCCCCGTGAAGGCCCACAAGCAGCACCTCGCCCCCGGAGCCCTCCCGCACAAAGAGTTCGCCACCGACTCCAAGCCGCTCCCTCCGTCGACGCCCGCGCCGGCGAAAGCACCTTCGACCACGGCGCCCGCGCCGATGCCGACGGTCCAACACGAGACCTCCGAATCCGCCGCCCCGGCCACCGAGGGCGACCAGAAGCAACAAGCCGAAGCCACCCTCGACGCCGACTCGGTCCGCCTCGTCGTCCGCCAGCACCTCCCCCAGGTCCGCGCCTGCTACAGCCGCTCCTTCAAGGACTCCTCCCCCGGCGGCGCCGTCGAGATCGGCTTCGCCATCGACCCCAACGGCCACGCCAAGAACGTCCGCACCGAGACCAACACCACCGACTCCGAGCCGCTCGCCCACTGCCTCGAGCAGCGCGTCCGCGAGTGGCAGTTCCCCCGCCCCGTCGGCGGCGACTACGAGCTCATCTACCCGTTCGTGTTCGCGCCCGGTACCTGATGCTGATAAGCTGAGGCTCCAACATGGCCGAGGCGGACGGACAGGAAGTCCTCGTCGTCGACGGTGACGAGAAGGTGCAGCGCGGTCTGGCGCAGCTGCTCGGCGAAAACGGGCTCGTTCCCACCGTGGTCTCCGACGCCGTGCGCGCCCGCGAGCTCGCGCGCGAGAAGTACTTCTCCGTCGCGCTCCTCGATCTCGACACGCCGCAGACCAACGCCGGCCTCGAGCTCACGCGCTGGTTCAAGGCCAACGCCCCGACGACCACGACGATCGTCATGTGCTCGCGCAAGGTCTTCGAGTCCTCGGTCGAGGCCTTCCGCGCCGGCGCCGCCGACGTGATCGTGAAGTCGCCCGATCAGGTTCAGTACCTGAAGTCGCGCACCGTCGAGGCCGCACAGGGCGTCCAGAAGTCGCTCGCCGACGACCGCCTGATCCAGGAGGTGCTCGGCGTCCACGAAGACTTCCTGCGCCGCCTCATGGAAGCGTCGCGCAAGACCGCCGAGCTCGAGGAGCAGCTCGGCGGCGGCTCGCACCCCTCGGCCGCCGACGAAGAATGCTCGCTCCTCGTCGTCGAGGACGACGCCTGGCTCACCAAGCAGCTCGAAGGTGCGCTGCAAGTGCGCGGCGGCTACGTGCTCGTCACCGCCGCCAACGGCGGCGAAGCGCTCGATCGCGCCACCGGCCGCATCTTCCAGATTGCGCTGGTCCGCGACGCGCTGCCCGATCTCACCGGCTCGATGGTCGTCTCGACGCTCAAGGCGCAGTCCGCCGACACGCTCACGATCCTCTATTCGCGCCCGAACGGCGCCTCGCCGGGCAAGGCCGACGTCATCGAAGGCTCCAAGACCATCCCGCTCGTCCCCGAGTTCTCCGACGGCAAGCAGATGATCGAGCGCATCGACGAGCTGCGCGAGGCCTTCCGCAGAAAGTCGCGCGAGCGCCGCTACCTCGCCGCCTTCCGCCAGGAGAACTACGAGCTCCTCAAGCGTTACGCCGATCTGAAGCAACGCCTGCAACGCTCCGCCAAGTGACCTCGCGCCTTCGCCCTTGACGCCGATGGGTCCGTGTTATATTCAACCTCAAGGTTGAATAATTCATGACCAGCAGCACCAAATCGGTCTTCGTGGCCATTTCCGATCCCACGCGCCGGGCGATCATCGATCGCCTCGCGCGCGGCCCGGCCCGCGTCACCGACGTCGCCGAGCCGTTCGCCATGTCGCTCAACGCCGTCTCCAAGCACCTCAAGGTGCTCGAGCGCGCCGGCCTCGTGCAGCGCGCCCGGCAGGGACGCGAGCACGTGCTTACGCTGGACCCGGCGCCGCTCCACGAAGTCGTGCGCTGGGCGTCGTCGCTCGAGCGCTACTGGAACGACCGCCTCGATCGCCTCGAGGCATTCTTTACGACCGAGAAGAAGAAGAAGGAGGAGCCCCGATGAACGTCTCGATCAAGACGACCGACCTCACCGTGTCGCGCACCATCCCCGCGCCGCCCGAGCGCGTGTACGACGTCTGGCTCGATCACACCAGCCCCGGCGGCCCCTGGCACGGCGCGAAGAAGGTGATCCTCGACGCCCGCGTCGACGGGCTCTTCTATCACGCGATGGAGTGGGAGGGGACCACCTGGCCGCACTTCGGCCGCTTCCTCGCGCTCGAGCGCGGGCGCCGCATCGAGCACACCTGGATGTCGCCGGCGACCAAGGGCCTCGAATCGGTCGTCACCATCACACTCGAGCCGCGCGGCAACGAGACGCTGCTCTCGCTCCGCCACAGCGGCGTCCCCGACGACGAGCTCGGCCGCCAGCACCAACAGGGCTGGACCTGGATCACCGACGCCGTCGCCGACCTCCTTGGCAAGATGTGAGCGTCAGCCCTCGGCCGCGCGCTCGAGCCGCTGCAGGGAAGTGAAAGCCTCCATGGAAGGTGACGCGACACACGCCGTCGCCGGCGTGCCCGATGCGGATGACCCTGTGGTTGCGCAAGCCGAGCGGCAGCCGCCCCGGCCCGGTCGCGCGCACGATGCGATCGCCCGGCTGCACGCGCCCCGACGGGGCCCGGCCCCGACGGGCCCCGCCACCGTCGACGGTCATTCGACGCGCCACACCTCGGCGCCGAGGATCTGCGGCTTGTCCGTCGGATCGAGCTCGACGAGCAGCGGCATGAGCGACGCGTCCGCGCCCGCCTTGGTGAAGAACCCGATCGCCCGCACCACGCCAGTGCGCGCCGGCCCCTTGCCGCCGCGCAGCTCCACGCGATCCCCGACGGCGACGCCGGGGTTGTCGCGCGGCACGCCGGGCACGAGCACCCAGCCGCGCCCGCGCACGTTGAACGCATCGAAGACGCGGAACAGCCAGCGCGCGGGCACGGCCGCCTGCTACTCGCCGAGGACGCCGATATACGGCAGGTTGCGGAACTTCTGCGCGTAGTCGAGCCCGTACCCGATGACGAACAGGTCGGGAATCGTGAAGCCGAGATAATCGATCGTGCACGGCTTCTTCACGCGCGACGGCTTATGCAGCAGCGCGCACAGCTTCACGCTCGCCGGATGGCGCGTCCGCATCTGCTCGAGCAGGTACTCCATCGTCAACCCGGTATCGACGATGTCCTCGATGATGAGCACGTGCTTGCCGTCGATGGGCTTGGTCAGATCGAACGTGATCTGCACGACCCCCGACGACGACGTCTCGTCGCCGTAGCTCTGCACGCCGAGGAACTCGACGCGCAGGTCGGGCAGCTCGATGGCCCGCGCCAGGTCGGCCATGAAGATGAAGCTGCCCTTCAAGACGCCGACGAGCACGACCTCCTTGCCCGCATAGTCCGCCGCGATCTGCTTGCCGAGCTCGCGCACGCGCTCCGCGATCTGCTCCGCCGAAATCTGAATCTTGATCCGCTTGTCCATGGTCCTCTACACGAAGCTGTTGTTCATGACTTCGCCGAGCCCACCGCCGCCCGGCACGATGTAGTGCTTGTCGGTCAGCCCGCGCTCCTCGGCCCAGCGCTCGCCCGGAACCGTCTCCAGCACGTCGGCCGGCGACAGCCCGCGATCGAGGCGCAGCGCATACACGATGACCTCGGGGTGCTTGGTGGTCACGTGCCTGAGATACTCCGGCGTGATGATGAGGTGCACCGCGATGATCTTGCCCGGCCTACCGTAGGTCTCCGCGCCGTACTGCTCGATCACCTTCGAGATCGTCGAGCCGGTGGCGCCCATCGGATCGGGGATGAGCAGCATCGCCCCGTCGACGGGTCCGCCGATCTTGCTGCCGTAGACGCCCGCGCCGGTGACGCCGCCCTTGTCGTCGACGGTGCGCGCCAGCGCCAGATGATCCTGCCGCACACCCTCCGGCAAGAGCACCTGGTTCAAGAAGTCGTACGCCACCTGCGACGGCAGAAGGCCCGCGCGCGCCACCGCGACCACCACCGCCGGCGTCGTCGTGGCGATGGCATCGCCGCGCCACACGCCACGCGGCGTCACGTCGATCATGCGCGTCGGCACCGCCATCGGCTCGCGCGGAAACTCCGCAGCCACGACTTCATGCACGATCATCCGCGTCAGCTCACCGACGAGCCGGTTGATTTCCGGTTGCACGGTCCCCTTGGCGCACAGCCGCGCCAGCATCGCCAGCGACAGCGGGCTACCGAGGATGTGCACCTTGTCGCCGTAGCGGTGCGCGATCTCGCACGGGCGATAGGGCAGGCTGTGAAACTGCACGTCGGCGGGGAGCTTCGGATCCGGCGTCGGCGTCATCGAGCGCGCACTCTACTGCGCCCATAGGGCCGGATCCAGCGCCACGTCGCGCTCGACGCTGGCGACGTCCACGTGCACTTTGTACGCGCCCGCCTGGTTGTCGATGTCGAGCGCTTGCGGCGTCTCGCGCACCACGCGCCCGGGCTCGCGCACCACCGTCGCGCCGCCTTCTTGCGCGACCGTGCGATCCGTCGGCCGCGGCTGCAGATCGAACGCCGCCTGCAGATCGCCCGCCATCGACGGCAGGATCTTGGCGAGCGCGCCCGCGTTGGGATCCTTGATCGACTCGATCACCTTCACGTTGCCGCCGACGTCGACGACGTCGAACAGCGTCAGCCCCGCCGGCCCGAGCGCGCGCAGCCGAAAACGATCCGGCCGCTCGACCGCGATGAGCGCGCGGATCGTCCGCTTCTGTCCGCCCGCCTCGATCGTCACCTTGTGCTCGGCGCGCATCGTCTTCCACGCCGTCGACGCCGCCAGCGCTTCGTTCGCGATCGGCGCCGGCGCATGCGCGCACGACGCGACGAACAAGAGCAGCGCCCACAGCGGCGAAAAGAACACCAGCTTCATGACCCGCAGCGTGTCGCGAAAGCCGTGAAAGTGGCTCGCGTGATCGGCCGCGTAGATCGTCTTGATCGGCACCTCGACGAGCGGCAGCTTCATCTTCGCGGCGCGCAACAGTAGCTCCGCCTCGGTGTCGAACTTCGTCGTCCGCAGCGTGACGTCGAACATCGCGCGCGGATAGATCCGAAAACCCGACTGCGAGTCCGAGTAGCGCACGCCGGCGTAGCGCGAGATCCACCACGTCGAGATGCGATTGCCGATGCGGCTCCGGCGCGGCATGTCCTCGGGCGCGAAGCTGCGCACGCCCACGACGAGCGCCTGCGGCTCGCGCTCGTGCGCCGCGACGAGGGCGCCGATCTCGCCGGGATCGTGCTGTCCGTCGGCGTCCATGCTCAAGACGGCGTCGGCGCCCATCTTCTTGGCGTACGCGAGGCCCGAGGCCAGCGCCGCGCCCTTGCCGCGGTTCGCCGGATGGCGCAACACCGTCGCGCCCGCGGCTTCGGCGACGGCGCCCGAATCGTCGGTCGACCCGTCGTCTACCACCACCACCGGCAAGCCGCTCGCCCGCGCGCCACGCACCACTTGCCCGACGGTGCGCGCGCCTTGGTAACAGGGGATGACAACGATCGTCACGCTCCCCTGATACCAGATTTTACGGAGTCGCTGGCAACGGCTCGGGCGGCGTCTGGTCCGGCAGCGGCTCGATCGGCGCAGCCTGCGGCAGGATCGGCGCCAACGGCTTCACCGCCGGCGTCCGGTTCGACTCCGGCAGCCCTTCCGGCGATGCCGACGCGTAGCTCGGCGCGCATCCGCCCTCGGGGCACGCGACCATCTTGGTTTGGTGGTAGCCGCAGCCGACGGCGCCCAACAGGAACAGACCCAGTGTCCACCTCATGCGACGTCCTCCTGCCGAAGGAAAATGCGTCGCGTCGCTGAGGAAGCTAGGGGCTGCCCTCGGCAGCGACTGTCACCGCGAAGGTCATCTGCCCGCGCGCGATCAGGCGATCGCCGACCCGCGCCTCGACGGCAAAGCGCACCAGCGCGCCCATCACGGCCGTCTTCTCGGCGCGCAGCCGCACCACGTCTCCCGCGCGCGCCCGACCGTCGAACGCCACGCCCGTCGCGGCCACCAGGAGCCCGCGATGCGCGCCGAGCTGCCCGGCGTTGTGGCACGCCGCCGTCTGCGCCAGCGCCTCGAGCACGAGCAGCTCCGGCAGCTCGTCTCCGGCGAGCAACGGATCACCCGCCGCCAGCTGCTTCTCCGCCTCGACGACGCCGCCCTCGCGCGACCGCACGCGGTCGACGAGCAGCCACGGCGGCCGGTGCGGGATCAGATCGACCAGCCGCTCCATAACTTCGCCACTGAGAGCTCGGCCCGATGGGCCCCGCGGAACGCATCGATCATCGATCGTTCGCTTCGCTCACTCATGCGTCTCCACTTCTAGCATGGTAACTTTTGGGCATGCTCACCATTCCGGTGGAGTCTCGCGAGCGGGAGCAGCTCATCGACATCACCGACGCCGTCCGCAAGCTCGTCGCCGGCGTCGACGAGGGCGTGGTCTGGCTCCATTGTCCACACACCACCGCGGCGCTGACGATCCAGGAGAACAGCGACCCTGCGCTGCGCGTGGACTACCTCGAGCATCTGGCCAAGCTCGTGCCGCAGCCGGGCTTCCGCCACGACGAGGGCAACGCCGACGCGCACATCAAGTCCTCGCTCATCGGGACCACGCAGCCGGTCCTCGTCGACAAGGGGCAGCTCGTCCTCGGCCGCTGGCAGGCCATCTACTTCGTCGAGCTCGACGGCCCGCGCCGCCGTCAAGTGCTCGCGCGCGTCACGCGCGCATGAAGCAGCTCGTCCTCGGGCTCGCCCTCGCCGTCGCTGCCGGCTGCGCACACACGCAGAAGGCCGCGCCGCAAGAGCAGCACGTCACCATGGAGCCGATGGTCTTCGCCGCGCAGCCCGACGGCCGCATCGAGACCGTCGACGCCGCGTCGCTGTTCGCGCGCGCCGGCGCCGCCTACGGCCAGAAAGACTTCGACGCCGCGCTCGCGCTGTTCGACCGCGTCGTGCACGACTTCCCCGACTCGCGCTACGTCTGTCCCGCGCTCTACAACGCCGGCCTCTCGCTCGAAGCCAAGAACGACCTCGTCACCGCCGCCGACCGCTACCGCCGCATCACCGTCGAGCACGCCGACGCCAAGGAGGCGATCGACGCCTGGTACCGCCTCGGCTTCGTGCAGGCGCAGGCCAAGAACTGGCCGGCCGCCGTCGAGACCTACGGCACCATCCTCGGGCGCAAGGATCTGACCCTCGGCGATCGCATCGAAGCGCTCGCTCGCCGCGGCGTCGCCCAGTTCGGCGCCCACGATCTGATCGCCGCCGAGCACACCTTCCGCGACGAGCTCGCCTATTTCCACGCGCACGAGAGCGAGGAGCGCCTCGACTCCGACTTCTTCGTCGCCATGGGCGCCTACTACCTCGGCGAGTGCGCCCACGAAATGTACAAGGCGCTCCCCGTGCGCCTGCCCGAGCGCCAGCTCACCCGCGACCTCGAGGCCAAGGCACGCCAGCTCCTGGTCGCGCAAGCCCGCTTCCTCGACGCCATGCGCGTGAACAACGGGGAGTGGGCGACCGCCGCCGGCTTCCAGATCGGCTCGCTCTACCGCGAGTTCTACGACGACCTCGTCGGCGCCCCGGTGCCGCCCGATCTCACGGGCGAGGCGCGCGAGGTCTACCTCGACGAGGTCCGCAAGCAGGTCAAGAACCTGTTACAGAAGGCGATCACCATCCACGAGAAGAACGTGCTCATGGCCGAGCGCATCGGCGAGAAGAACGAGTGGGTCCGTCGCTCGAACGAGCAGATGGAGCAGCTCAAGAAGCTGCTCATGCCCGGTCCGGCCACTGCGCAGCCCCCAGACTCGGCCGTGCCCCCGGCCGAGCCGCAAACGCCCCCTTTGCCACGGCCCCGCGACGAGGTGAAACCCCCGGTCGTCCTGTGAAATCCCTTGACTGACGCGGCGCTTCGATCTATCTAAAGCTCCTTTTAAATAGGCCAAGAGGCACACTGCGAACGAAAGCCGTAGAGTTTCGCTGGCGTAGCTCACTTGGTAGAGCAGCTGCCTTGTAAGCAGCAGGTAATGGGTTCGATTCCCATCGCCAGCTCTTTGAAAGCCGAACGTACCAAACAACGTCACCGGGAGGGGTTCCCGAGCGGCCAAAGGGAGCAGACTGTAAATCTGCCGGCATTGCCTACGAAGGTTCGAATCCTTCCCCCTCCACGAAAGTGAAGCACATGAGAATGAGGCCGCGATATCGGGTGCGAATTGGCGCGCACCCCCGCAGCGACGGAGGGAGCGGGCTCTGCGCCCGTGACCGACGGAGCGAGGAGGTACGCGACAAGGCGCACCCGAGAGCGCAGCCGACCCGCGGGTGTAGCTCAGTTGGTAGAGCTCTAGCCTTCCAAGCTAGACGTCGCGGGTTCGAACCCCGTCGCCCGCTCCAGATGCAAAGTTTCGCTGACGTAGCTCAGTTGGTAGAGCACGTCCTTGGTAAGGACGAGGTCTCCGGTTCAATCCCGGACGTCAGCTCTGCAAGGAATTAAGTAAAGGCGCAAAGCGAACCGAGAGGACTGGTCATGGCCAAGGAAAAGTTCATCCGCAACAAGCCGCACGTCAACATCGGCACCATCGGTCACGTCGACCATGGCAAGACGACGCTCACGGCTGCCATCACCAAAACGCAGGCGTCGAAGAACATGGCCAAGTTCATGGCCTACGACCAGATCGACAAGGCGCCCGAAGAGCGCGAGCGCGGCATCACGATCTCGACGGCGCACGTCGAGTACGAGTCGGACAAGCGCCACTACGCGCACGTCGACTGCCCGGGCCACGCCGATTACATCAAGAACATGATCACGGGAGCCGCGCAGATGGACGGCGCGATCCTGGTGTGCTCGGCGCCGGACGGCCCGATGCCGCAGACCCGCGAGCATATCCTCCTCGGCCGTCAGGTCGGCGTCCCTGCGATCGTCGTCTACCTCAACAAGGTGGACATGATCGGCGCCGCCGATCAGGAGCTCCTCGACCTCGTCGAGATGGAGCTGCGCGAGCTGCTCTCCAAGTACAAGTATCCGGGCGACGACACGCCGATCATCCGCGGCTCGGCCCTCAAGGCGCTCGAGGGTGATCCGGGCGAGCTCGGCCTGCCCTCGATCCAGAAGCTGCTGGACGCGTGCGACTCGTTCATTCCCGAGCCGGTGCGCGCGCTGGACAAGCCGTTCCTGATGCCGGTGGAAGACGTGTTCACGATCTCGGGTCGTGGCACCGTGGTCACGGGCCGCGTCGAGCGCGGCATCATCAAGGTGGGCGAAGAAGTCGAGATCATCGGCTTCCGCGACACGCAGAAGACGACCATCACGGGCGTCGAGATGTTCCGCAAGCTCTTGGACCAGGGGCAGGCGGGCGACAACATCGGCGCGCT
>DATNAQ010000070.1:0-129412 GCA_035607415.1 Polyangia bacterium | reverse complement strand
GGATGCGGCGGGGCGCGAGATGGTCAAGAGCGGTCTGGCACCGGCGCCGGAATTGGTGCGCGCCTATCCGCGGCTGATCGAGACGTACCTCGGCGGCGCCGTGTACGCGGCGAAGCTGAAGCCTGCGCAGTTTGCCGCGCTCGTGCCGATCGCCGAAATGCTCGACCCCGACGGCAAGAGGCGCGTGGTGGAACAGGTTCGTGCCGCCGCGAAACTCGGGCCGCGCTCGAAGGCGAAGGACATGCCGGATGCATCGGTGGCCTTGAGGCTTCTGCTCGAGCAGGCACAAAACGCACTGAAGGCTGGACGTCTCGACGATGCGGAGAAGCAGGCAGTCGGCGTCTTCACGCGTGCGTGGCTCGACGGCTACGATCCGCACGATCTGCCGCGCCTCGCGATGCTGCTCCTCGCGGACATCGCGCGGGCCCGCGGGCAGGCGGCGGTGGCGCAGGCCTACGTCGACGAGGCGCGCCTGCTCACTTGAGCGGCGTGGTCACCATCTCGGCGGCGCGATCGATCCACAAGACGCGCGCCGCGAACGCCGAGCGCAGCTCCGCCGGCGTGCCGTCGGGCGCGTACGCGAGCTCCATCTCGGCGCGGTCGGCGAGCTTGACCAGCGTACCCGCCGGACGCAGCGCCGCCGACAGCTTGCGGCCTGTCGCCTCGTCGACGACGAGATCGATGCGTCCCACCGCCGCGTCGCGCTTGACGTTGCAGCGGAGCAGATAGCCGCCGACCGTCGGCCCGATCGGCGTCACCTCGACGCCCTCGCCGGTGAGCGGCGCCATCGCGATCGTGA
Organism: Polyangia bacterium; assembly: GCA_035607415.1. Lineage (GTDB taxonomy): Bacteria > Myxococcota_A > Polyangia > Palsa-1104 > Palsa-1104 > JAQBQH01. The sequence continues at coordinate 128,613 of DATNAQ010000070.1, read as the reverse complement.
GCGACTCGGCCTGACCGGCGCGCTTCTTCGGCGCGCCCGAGGCGGCGCGCAGCCCGCTCTCGTCGAACGACACGCCGTCGATCTTGCCCCACACGAAGTCGTTGATGATGCGGCCGTCGGCGGCGATGCCGAGGTGGCGCAGCGCTTCGATCGTGCGCGTCTTCTTGCCGCTCCGCAGCGTGCCCGTCGTGTGCATCTGCAGCGTCGTGCCGGCGAGCGCGGCCAGCTGGGCGCGTTCGGTCGCGCGCGCGCGCGCCAACACCGCGTCGCCACGCGCGTCGGCGTGGGCCACGCCGCCGGCGAGGAGCGCGAGCGCGACCAGCGCGTGCTTCATTTGTGCTCGCGCGCGTAACACTCGATCGCGTTCTTCAACAGCTCGAGCGTTTTGTGGCGATCGAGGTCGGCGCCGACGGCGACGGGCTTGCCCTCGAGCACCTTGTAGTCTTCGAAGAAGCGCCGGATCTCGAGCATCACGTGCTGCGGCAGATCGTCGAGCTCCTGGTAGTCGCGCACCGCCGGATCGTGGACGTGCACGGCGATGATCTTGGTGTCGACGCCGTGCTCGTCGCGCATCTCGACGCTGCCGATGGCGCGCGACCACACCAGCGCCAGCGGCACGATCGGCTCCTGCCCGAGCACGAGCACGTCGATGGGATCGCCGTCCTCCTCGAGCGTGCGCGGGACGAAGCCGTAGTTGGCCGGGTAGTGCACCGCGGAGAAGAGCACGCGGTCGACCTTGAGCAGGCCCGTCTCTTTGTCGAGCTCGTACTTGTTCTTCGAGCCCTTCGGGATTTCGACGATCACCGGGAATCCTTCGCCGAGCTTTGCCACCGGCGGCAGCGCCACGTCGTGCCAGGGATGCGCCATGCGGCGAACTCTAGCACTAACCCCAGAGATCGCCTCAGTTGACCTGCTGCGACCGCGTGCAGCGGCCGCCTCGCGTCGTGCGTCCTCGCTCCCTCGGTCGACGTACCGACGGGTACGCCTCGGTCGGTCGCTACGGGCGCCAACGCGATCCGACTCACTGCGCGCGTCCTCGCTAGATCAACCGAGGCGAACTCTGGGGTTAAACGTGCGAGGCGTTCTAACCGAGCCGGCGCAGGAACTCGGCCTCGTCGATGATCTCGGTGCCGAGCGCGCGGGCGCGGCTCACCTTGGTGGCGCCGGCGTCGCGCCCGGCGACGACGAAGTCGGTCCGCTTCGACACGCTGCCGGCGACGGCGGCGCCGGCGGCCTCGGCGCGGCGCGTGGCCTCTTCGCGCGAGAAGGCGTCGTACTCGCCGGTGAGCACGAGCGTCTTGCCGGCGAGCGGGCCGGTGGCGGCGTCGGCCTCGGCGCGCACGCCACCGCGCTGCATCTTGTCGACGAGCGCGGCGTTGTCGGCGTCGGCGAACCAGTCGTGCACGCTCGCCGCCACCGTCGGCCCGATGCCTTCGATCGTCTCCAGTGCCTCCAGTGCCGCGGCGGCGAGCGCGGGCAGCGACGGAAACGCGCGCGCCAGCGTGCGCGCCGTGGTCGGTCCGACGTGGCGGATGTTGAGCGCGACCAGCACGCGCCACAGCGGCTGCGCGCGCGCGCGATCGATCGACGCGAGCAGCTTGTCGGCGGTCTTGGGGCCGACGCCGGGCAGCCCGGTGAGGAGCGCGCGATCGAGCGCGAACAGATCGCCGGGATCGCGGATCAGCTCGCGCTCGAGCAGGAGCGCGGCGGTGCGGAAGCCGAGCCCGTCGATCTCCAGCGTCTCGGCGAAATGATCGAGCCACATGATCGTCTGCGACGGACAGCCGCGACGGTTGGGGCAGCGCCAATCGGCCTCGCCCGGCTTGCGTTGAAGCTCGGCGTTGCACGACGGGCAGACGCGCGGAAACTGCCACGGCACCGCGCCCGCCGGCCGCTCGGCGACGACCGGCGCCACCACCTCGGGCCGCACGTCGCCGGCGCGGCGCACGACGACGAGGTCGCCTTGCCGGAAGTCCTTGCGCGCGACGTCGTCCTCGTTGTTGAGGTTGGCCAGCGAGATGGTCGCGCCGCCGACGAAGACCGGCTCGAGCACGGCGAACGGCGTGACCTTGCCGCTGCGCCCGGTGTTGACCACGATCTGCCGGAGGCGCGTCGTGCGCTCCTCGGCGGGAAACTTGTAGGCCACCGCCCAGCGCGGCGCCTTGGCGGTGGCGCCGAGCTCGTCACGCGCGGCGAAGGCGTCGACCTTGATGACCACGCCGTCGATGTCGAAGAAGATCTGGTGCCGGCGCGCTTGCGTGTTTGCGACGTAGGCGAGCACGCCGTCGATTCCGTCGACGATCTCGGTCGGATTGGTTTCGACGCCAGCGCCGAGCAGCAGCTCCATCTGCTCCGAATGGGTACGCGCGCCACGCGGCTCGACGGCGCCGACACCCCAGGCGGCGAAGCGCAGGTTGCGAGAGGCGGTGATGGCCGCGTCGCGCTGACGCAAGCTGCCGGTGGCGGCGTTGCGCGGATTGGCGAAGCGCCGCTTGCCTTCGAGCGACGCGTTCAGGCGCTCGAACTCGGCCCGTGGCATGAAGACCTCGCCGCGGATCTCGGCGAACGCGGGCGGTGATGGACCTTTGAGCCGCTCGCACAGACCGCGAATTCCGCGCAGGTTCGCGGTCACGTCTTCTCCGACGGTGCCGTCGCCACGCGTACCGCCGCGCACGAACACCCCGTGCTCGTAGACAAGCGAAATGGCGAGCCCGTCGATCTTGAGCTCGCACGTCAGGATCGGGACGTGCCCGAGCGCGGCTTCGACGCGCCCGAGCCACGCGCGCAGCTCGTCGGGCGAGAAGACGTTGTCGAGCGACAGCATCGGCACGCGATGGACGATCGGCGCGAAGGTCGCATCCGGCGCCCGGTCCTGCACGCGGGCGGTCGGGCTGTCGGCGCTGCGCAGCGACGGAAACTGAGCCTCGAGCGCGCGCAACTCGCGCACCAACACGTCGTACTCGGCGTCGGCCACCGTCGGGCGCCCGACGGCGTAGCGGGCATCGTGCGCCGCGACCTCCGCTCGCAGCGCGGCCGCCCGCGCGCGCGCTTCGTCCTCGTTCACCGCCACTCGGCGGTGACCTCGAGCTCGGTGTCGCCGTCGCCGCCGCCGCGCACGCGCGTGACCACGATGTCCTTGGCGCCGCACACCTCCAGGATCGCCGACGAGCCGGCGATCACGTCTTCCCACAGGACGTGATCGAAGCCGTTGCAGCCGGTGTAGATGGCGCGGCAATAGCCGGAGCGCGCCAGCGGCACGGCCAGCGAGCCGTCGGAGTAGTAGCGGTGGAAGAGCCCGGGCGAGCGCCGCATGAGGAACTCGGGCGAGAGCACGAAGGTGAGCAGGCGATAGATGCCGCGGAAGTCGTTGAGCGTGGCTTCGCGACTGAGCTCGCGCACGAGCGAGACGTCGCGGCCGGTCACTTCCATGATGGCGCCGAAGATCGCGCGCAGATGCGCGAGCGGATACCAGCCGGCGGCGAGGAAGCTCTCGTGCTCCACGGCGGGCGCGATCTGATCGGGCAGCCGCGCGATCAACTGCGCGCGCGCGTCCGGGCACTGACGATCGATCGCCATGAGGATGCCGCGGATGGCCACGCCCTTGACCTGAGGGACGTCGTCGCTCACGCCCCGATCTTAGCAGCGAGCGGCGCGCTGGCGGTCGCGAGAATCTACGTTATAAGGGCTGCATGGCCGAGTATGTCGCCGACTCCGCGCAGACGATGGCGGGCGCCCGAGACGAGTATTACAAGGTCAACGGCTTCGCCGCCGACGGCGGGGCCAGCGCCGATTGGGTCGACTTCAAGCTGGGCCCGATCCCGATGCCGTTCCCCAACACGCCGTCGCGCAAGCGGGCGGTGCGCTATCACGATCTGCACCACGCGCTCACGGGTTACGCCACCGACATCGTCGGCGAGTTCGAGATCTCGGGCTGGGAGATCGGATCGGGCTGCGCCGATCACGTCGCCGCCTGGCAGCTCAACTTGAGCGGCATGATGGGAGGCCTCCTGGTCGCGCCGCGCCGCACCTTCGCGGCGTTCGTGCGCGGGCGGCGCTCGAAGAACCTGTATCGCGCGGCCTACGACGACGCGCTGCTCGGGCGAACCGTCGGCGACCTGCGCCGCGAGCTCGGGCTCGACGCGCCGCCGCCGCGCGCCACCGCCGGCGACGTCGGCTGGTTCGCGCTTGCCGCGCTGGCCGGGCTCCTCATCGGGCTCGTGCTGCTGGCGCTGATCGTCCCGTTCGCCGTCGTGCTGAACGTGGCGGCCCTGTTCCGCCGGCGGTAAGATGCGCACATGAGCCCGGAGCCGCCGTCGGGGACGCTGCCGCCGTCGTCGGGGACGCTGCCGCCGCCGTCGGCGTCGCTGCTCGCGCGCGTCGATGCCATGCGGCCGGTGCGCACGCGCCGCCCGCGCCTGGAGGCGGCGGTGGTCGCGCTCGCCTCGCTGGCGGCGCTCGCGGCGCTGTTGACCGTGTTCCGGCCGCGCAGCGATCTGTCGTCGCTGATCGTCGACGGCGTGGCGGCGGTGTGCGCGCTCGTCTTCGGCGCCGAGCTGTGGTGGGCGCTGGTGCCGCCGCGCGGGCAGGTGCTGCCGCTGCGTCGCGGTGCCGGCGCGCGCGTGCTCGGCGCGTGGCTCGTCGTGGTCGCGGCGCTCGTGATCACGGGCCACGATCTGGCGCCCGATCCGCGTTTCATGGCGAGCGCGCGCGCCTGCCTGCTCGTCGGCACGATGACGGCGCTGATCCCGGCGTTCTTGTGCCTCGTGCTGTTGCGTCGCGCCGTCGACCTCGGCGGCTGGCGCATCGGCGCGGTGGTGGGCGGGGCGGCCGGTGCGCTCGGCGCGCTCTGCCTGCAGCTGCACTGCGCCAACACGCACCTGTGGCACGTCGTGGTCGCGCACGGCGGCGCCGCGCTCCTGCCGATCGCGATCTTCGCGTTCGTGACACGCAAATGACGAGCGGGCGCGAAGCGGAGCTGATGGCGCGCTACTGCGACGGCGATCGCGCCGCGTTCGACGCCTTGTACCTCGAGGTCGCGCCGCGCCTGATCGGCTTTCTCCACAAGCTCGTCGGCGAGCGCGCGCTCGCCGAGGACATCCTTCAGGAGACGCTGCTCAAGCTGCACGAGGCGCGCGCCTTCTACGTGCGCGGCGCCGATCCGGTGCCGTGGATGTTCACCATCGCGCGCCACACCGCGTTCGACGAGCTGCGCCGGCGCAAGCGCGCGCGCGTGCGGCTCGTCTCCAGCGACGACGGCAAGCCGCCCGAGCCGCGCGCGGATCTATCGGGCGCGCCCGAGCCGGCGCGCGGAAGCGACGATCCCGCGGGCGCCGAGGCGCTGGCGGCGCTCGACTCCTTGCCCGATGCGCAGCGCCAGGCGCTGCTCCTGACGAAGGTCGAAGGGCTGAGCCAGGCCGAGGCGGCCGCGCGCGCCGGCACGACGCCCGGCGCCATCAAGCTGCGCGCGCACCGCGCCTACGTCGCCCTGCGCAAGCTCGTTCGCCGCGGCTGAGCGCGACGTCGCCCGCCGCTACGCCGGCGGCATGCGCTCTTTGTTGAAGCGCTCCTGGTGCCAATACGGATACGGCAGCGGCCGCGCGCTCACCGCGTCGAGCCGCGCGCGCTCCTCCGGCGTCAGCGACCACGTCGTCGCGCGCAGGTTGTCGCCGAGCTGCCGCGCATCGCGCGCCCCCACGATCACCGAGGTCACGCCGCTTCGCCCGAGCAGCCAATTGAGCGCCACCTGCGCCGTCGACACCCCGCGCGCGTCGGCCACGCGGCGCACCTCGTCGAGCACCGCCCAGCTGCCCTCATCGATGGTTCCCGGCGCGCCCCACTGCGACAGCCGCGCGTCGGCCGGCGCGGTCTCGCCGCGGCGATACTTGCCGCCGAGAAAGCCGAACGCGAGCGGGCTCCACACCAGCACGCCCACGCCCTGGTCGCGGCACAGCGGCACGAGCTCGTTCTCCAGCTCGCGCGCCACGAGCGAGTAGTAGGCCTGCAACGACTCGTAGCGCGCCACACCCAGCCGCTCCGACGCCGCCAGCGTCTTCATCAGCTGCCAGCCGCTGAAGTTCGAGCAGCCCACGTGCCGCACCTTGCCGGCGCGCACCAGCTCTTCGAACGCCCGCGCCGTCTCCTCGACGCCCACCATCGCGTCGAACCCGTGCGCCTGATAGAGATCGATCCAGTCGGTGCCGAGCCGCCGGAGGCTCGCCTCGCACGCGGCCACGATGTGCGCGCGCGACAGCCCGACGTCGCCCGGCGCGTCGCTCATGCGCGCGTGCAGCTTGGTCGCCACGATCACGCGCTTGCGCTTGTCGCCGAGCGCGCGCCCGAGGATCTCCTCCGAGCGGCCCGCCGAGTAGATGTCGGCGGTGTCGAACAGGTTCACGCCCGCGTCGACGCACTGGTCGACGAGAGCGCGCGCCTCGTCGCCGTCCTGCGCCGCGACCGCGGCGAATCCGCCGACGCCGCCGAACGACATGGCGCCGAACGAGAGCGCCGAGACGCGCAGCCCGGTCCGCCCGAGAAGCCTGGTTTCCATGGGGTCGCTAGACGTCGAGGACGTCGTGATTGGCGGCGAAGCGCACCAGCTCGACCGCCGAGTGCAGCCCGAGCTTCTTCAGGATGCGCTCGCGATGCGTGTCGACCGTCTTGCCGCTGATCGCCAGCTCTGCGGCAATTTGTCGCGTCGTCATGCCGCGCACGAGCAGCCGGAAGACTTCGCGCTCGCGCGGCGACAACATCCCGAGCGGACCTTCGCGCCCGCTCGGCTTCTGTGTCGGGGACAGACCCGGCGCCAGGTAGCGTTCGCCCGCGGCCACCGCCTGGATCGCCGCGCGCAGGCCGTCGGCGTCCTGCATCTTCGTCATGTAGCCGTGCACGCCCGCGGCCCACGCCTCGTCGAGGTCATGCTGCCGCGTAAACGCCGAGAGGATCATGACTTTCGACTTCGGCGCGCGCTGCTGGATCTCGCGCGTCGCCGTCAGCCCGTCCATGCCGGGCAGCCGCAAGTCCAGGAGGACCACGTCGGGACGCGTCTGATCGATCAGCGGAAAGCTCGAACGCGCGTCGGACGCTTCGGCGACGAGATCGAACCCCTGCTCGCGCAAGAGGTGACGCATCGCTTCACGAAACATGATGTGGTCATCAACTAAGGCGACGGATATGTTCGCTTTCTGCACGCGCCAACATTATTACGCCTTTGTGAGGGTCGTCAACGCTTCGTGTGCAGCTGGCGTTCGAATTCGGCGATTTCTGCTAGCTCGCGAGCGTTACCGGCCGGCGACTTGGCGTAGGTCGCGCGCGCTTCGGTGGCGAGCGTCATCGCCCGGTCGGCATCGGTCGACACCAGCGCCTTGGCCAGCGCGAAGCGCGAGCGCGCCAGATCGACCGGCTCCGAGTCCTTCTCGCGCAGCGCCAACGCCCGCTCCAGCGACGGCAGAGCGCGCTTGGCCGAGCCCGAAGCCAGCTCGCACAGGCCGATGCCGATGAGCGAGTCGGCGAGGTCGGGATGCGTGGGCCCGACCGTCTTTTCGAGCAGCGCCTCGGCGCGACGGTAGTCACTCAGGGCTGCGGCGAGCTTGCCCTCGGCGAAGAGCGCGTCGCCGCGGCCGTCGAGCGCCACGGCCACGCTCGGGTGCTCGGCGCCGAGCTTGGCGGTCCAGATGTCGAGCGTCTTCTGGTAATCGGCGCGCGCCTCGGCGGCGCGCCCCTCTTTGAGCGCGACGTTGCCGAGCCGGTACCACGCCGTTCCCGTGCTCGGATGATCGGGGCCGAGGTTCTTGGTCCAGATCTCGAGCGCGCGCTTGAACTGCGCCTCGGCCTCGCCTTCGTGCCCCTGTTCGAGCAGCACCGCGCCGTAGTTGATGTCGACGGTGGCCACCATCGGATGGTCGCGCCCGAGCGAGCGCTCGATGATCTCGAGGGCGCGTTTGTACTCGGCCTGCGCCTCTTCGATGTGCCCCGCCGAGCGCAGCGCGGCGCCGAGGTTGACGTGGAGCGAGCCCGCCTTCGGGTGCGCGCCGCCGACGGTCTTCTCGGTGATCTTGAGCGCGCGCCGATAGAGCGCGATGGCCTCGTCGTAACGGCCGAGCTGCACCTTGATGTCGCCGAGATCGCCGAGCGCCTCGCCGACGGAGAAGTCGTCGGTGCCGAGCGCCTTTTCGCGCATGGCGAGCACACGCGTGGCGCGCTCGTCGGCCTCCTTGTACTTGCCCTCTTCGGCGAACAGCGTCGCCACCTGCGCGTCGAGCAGCGCCTGCAGCACGTCGGGATGGCCGAGCCGATCGATCTTCGCCTGCGCCACGCGCGCCAGCTCGTGCGCGTCGGGGTACTTGCCCATGCGCTCGCCGACGACCCACACCAGGCCGCACTCGGCGAGCGCCGCGGTCTCGTCGTCGCGCCCGGCGTCGGCGGCGACGGCGGCGTCGCCGTAGGCGGCCTTGGCGCGCGGATAGTCGCCCGACGAATCGGCGATGCGACCCTCTTGCAAGAGCACCTCGCCCTCGAGCGGGCGATAGCCGATGGCGCGCACGTCGGCGATGAGCGGCGTGATCGACTGCTGCGCCGGCACGTAGCGGCCCGCCTGCCAGAGCGCGTGCGCGGTGGCCAGCGACTTGCGCGCGGCGTCGACACGCGCGCGCATGGCGGCGTCGGCGGGCGGACGCACCGGCGCGCGCAGCGCCTCGGTGTCGGCGCAGTCGCCGAGCGGAGGCAGCGAGCGCGACATCTCGGGCGCGCGCTGCACGACCTCGCTGTCGGCGGCGGTGAAGACGTCGACCTCGGCGCGCACGTCGTCGAGCCGGCGCTGCAGGCACTCCATGCGCAGGTCGAGCAGCTCCGCCGATTGCGTGGCGCGCACGCGCGTCGCCTCGCAGGCGTCGGTGTGCATGGCGATCCAGCGCGCGCCGTAGCCGTCGAGCGCGGCGGCGACGCTGGCGAAGGCGTCGGCGGCGAACGGCGCGCCCGTCTTGGCGAACGCGGCGCGCACCGCCTCCTTGCGCGCGTCGTTCCACACCCCCGCGAGCTGCCGATCGGCGCCCGCGCACGGCTTCGGCGCGTGCAGGTTGCGCCACGACGCCACGCCGGCGATGCCGACGAGCAGCGCGATCGCCCCGGCGCCGGCGAGGCGGCGGCGGCGCAGCGCCGGATCGTTGGCCATCGCCGCCAGGATCGCGTCCATCGTGGGAAAGCGCCGCTCGGGCAGCGTCGACAGCCCGCGCAGCACCACGGCGCGCAGCCACGCCGGCACCGCCGAGCCCGCCGGCGGCGGTTTGATGCGCCCCTTGATGATGTTGTTCGACAGCTCGGCGTAGGTGGTGCCGTCGAAGGGGCGCTCGCCGTAGAGCGCCTGATAGAACGAGACGCAGAAGCTGAACTGATCGGTGCGCGCGTCGCAGCCGCCGCCGAGGTGCTGCTCGGGCGCCATGTACGGCGGTGTTCCGACGATGGATCCGACCTGCGTCAGGGGCGTCTCGAGCAGGCGCCGCTCCGACGAGGTCATCGGATCGCCCGATGGCGTCTTCACGTCCTGGGTGGGCGGCGTGACGGGCGCCGTCGCCGGCGTGAGGGGCGCGTCGCGCGTGGCGCCGCTCCACGTCGACGCTTCGTCGCCGAGCGAGATCAGCTCGGCGTCGTGCTCGCCCGAGTCGCCGCCCGCTTGCGCCGTGCGCGCCAGCCCGAAGTCGAGCACGCGCACGCGTCCGTCGGCGCCGATCATGAGGTTCGCCGGCTTGAAGTCGCGGTGCACGAGCCCGACCTGGTGCGCCGCCGCCAGGCCGCGCCCGGCGTCGCGGAACACGGCCAGCACCTCGCGCCACGACGGCTTCTTCTTGATCCACGCGTCGCCGGTCTCGCCGTGCACCAGCTCCATGGCGAGGAACACGCCGCCGTCGACGCGCCCGACGTCGTACACGGCGACGACGTTGGGATGCGACAGCTGCGCCAGCGCTTGCGCCTCGCGCATGAGCCGCGTCGCCAGCGTGTCCGAGCTCGCGCCCGACGTCGTCACCAGCTTGACCGCGACGTCGCGGCCGAGCTCGGCGTCGCGCGCGCGATAGACGACGCCCATGCCGCCTTCGCCGAGCGGTCCGAGGATCTGATAGCGCCCGAGGAGCGAGCCGGGCTCGAGCGCGGTGCGCAGAAGGCGCCGCCGCGAGCGCCGACCGACGTTTTCGTCGTGCGTGTCGTCGTCTTCGGCGGGACGCTTCTTCTTGTCGTCTTCGGACACGACCGGTGCGAACATCGTACCATGCCGAGCCAAACCCACGCAGCCAGCCACATCGTCATTCGCAACGTCCGCCCCGACGACGCCGCCGCCATCACCGACATCCGCCATCAGCCGCAGGTGATGCGCTACACCCCGGCGATGCCGTCGGAGCGTCCGCGCGACTTCTATGCGCCGCTGACGCCGAACGACCACGTGATGGTCGCCGAGGTCGACGGCCGCGTCGTCGGCTTCGCCAACCTGAGCGTCAAAGATGGCAAGCGGCGCCACTCGGCATGGCTCGGCATCGCCGTGCACGACGAGTTCGCCGGCCGCGGCGTCGGGCGCGCGCTCATGCACGCGCTCCTCGAGCTGGCCGACAAGTGGATCGGCCTCATTCGCGTCGACCTCGAGGCCGACGCCGGCAACACGCGCGCCATCGAGATGTACCGCCGCTTCGGCTTCGTCGAAGAGGGGCGGCAGAAGAAGGCCTACTTCTCCGACGGCGAATACGTCGACGCCGTCATCATGGCGCGCGTTCGCTGAGCGCGCGCGCCACTTCGGGCCGGCATCTATTATATAGTGGCGCGGCATGCAGAAGACGATTCCGCTCGGCGAGCGGCGCCTGGATCTCGCGTTCATCGTGTTCTTCGCCATCAACCTCGGGTTCATCACGTACATCGTCGACATCGAGCAGCTCACGATCGCCGACCCCACGAGCTTCACCTATCCGCTGTGGCCGCCGCGGCCGCTCGTCGACATGGTGCACTGGTGGGGGCGGACGTTCGATCCGGCGCTGATGGCGCGCGAGCCGTGGTGGCGCGCCACCATCTGGCTCGACGTGCTCGGCTTCGGCCCGTTCTACGCGTTCGCCATCTACGCGTTCGTCAAGGGGCGCTCGTTCATCCGCGTGCCGGCGCTGGTGTGGGCCGGCGTCATGTTCGCCAACGTCACGATCATCCTGTTCGAGGAGCTGCTCGGCGCGCACAAGTCGCCGCGGCCGGGCATCGTGGTGGCGGCGAACATTCCGTGGCTGCTCATGCCGTGGGCGGTGGTCGCGCGGCTGATGCATCGCGAGCATCCGTTCGCGCGCGAGGTGCCATGAGCGCGGCGCGCTTCGCCGAGCGCTACGGCAAGTGCGCGATCGTCGCCGGCGCGTCGACGGGCCTCGGCGCCGCGTTCGCGCGCGAGCTGGCCGCGCGCAAGCTCGAGCTCCTGCTGCTGGCGCGGCGCAAGGATGCGCTCGACGCGCTCGCCGCCGAGCTGCGCGCCGCACACGGCGTCGCGGTGCGCACCGCCGCGGTCGATCTCGGCGCGGCCGATCTGCTCTCGCAGTTGCGCGCCGCCGCCGCCGGGCTCGACGTCGGCCTCGTCGTCTACAACGCGGCGCATTCGCTCATCGGCCCGTTCCTCGAGCAGCCGCTCGACGAGAAGCTGCGCATCATCGACGTCAATTGCCGCGGGCCGCTCGTGTTCGCCGATGAATTCGGCCGCGCCATGGCCGCGCGCGGTCGCGGCGGCATCGTCTTCATGGCGTCGATGGCGGCGGCGCAAGGCTCGCCGCTCGTCGCCACCTACGCCGCCACCAAGGCGTTCGACCTGGTGCTCGCCGAAGGGCTGTGGGACGAGCTCGGCGCGCACGGCGTCGACGTGATCGCCTGCCGCGCCGGCGCCACGCGCACGCCCAACTACGAGGCGTCGAAGCCTTCGGGCAAGGTGCCGCTCATGGAGCCCGAGGCCGTCGCCCGGCGCGCGCTCGACTCTCTCGGCAAGCGGCCGAGCGTCGTGCCCGGCTTCGTCAATCGACTGGGCGACGTGTTCATGACGCGCCTCCTGTCTCGTCGTGCAGCGATCCGCTTCATGGGCAAGACCACGCGTCGCCTCTACACCCGATAGCACGCACGCCCCGACAACTTCGTTCAGGATGGCCGAGCGGCCAAGCCCTACCGCTCCCAGAAGCGGGGGTACATGAACAAAGTCGCCGTTGGGCAGCATCACCTGTTCCGGAGCTTCCTGCCCGCGTTGATCGCGGTCCTGCTCGTGGCGACGATGGCGCTACTAGGGTTCGGTGTGCTCATGGAGGGCCACCTCGCGCGGCTGGCGCGCGGCATGGCCCAGCGGGTGGCGCCCGGCTATCAAGTGGCGCTGGAGCTCGACCTCGCCGTCGAGCACTTCGCGCTGGCGACGGTGCTCGCCGCGGAATCGGGCGACGAGCGCGGCATCGGGGAGGCCCGGGATCGGCTCGACTCGGCGGCGCGCGCCTACGACGGTTGGGCGCACGCGGCCAGGGTCGGCAGCTACACGGACATGGAGCCCGTCGTCGATGCATTCGAGGAGCGCATCGCCGTGGCCAACCCGCGCGACGGGCAGATCGATTCGCTCGAGATCGAGGACGCCGTCGACGACGTCACCGACGTGCTGCGCGCCAATCGCCACATCGCCGCCAGCGGCATCTCGCGCATGCTCGACGGGATCGCGGCCATCCAGCATCGCCGCCGCTGGGAGGAGCTGGCGCTCATGGCCCTCATCGCCGCCACCTCGTCGGCGCTGCTGATGGCGGCGCGGCGGCGCGAGGAGCGCGTCTGCGCCGGCGAGAAGCAGACCATGCAGAACCTCGAGCGCGTCAACGCCGACCTCGAGGCGTTCGCCGGACGCGTGGCGCACGATCTGCGCAATCCGCTGGTGCCCATCCTGAGCGGCACGCAGGTGATCGAGCGCTCCGACGTCGACGCCGGCGTGCGCCGCGCCGCCGAGCGCATCGAACGCTCGGCGCGGCGGCTGGCCAGCATGATCGACATGCTGCTCGACTTCAGCCGGCTGGCGGCGGCGCGCCCGCCGGTGGTGTGCGAGGTCCGGCCCATCGTCGAGGACGTGGTCGAAGGCTTCGCCGAGAAGGCGCGCGTGCACGACGTGGCGCTGGTGGTCGCCTGCGAGGACGTGCGCGCCGCCTGCGAGCCGATCGTGGTTGCGTCACCTTTACAAAATCTCATCGAGAACGCGCTCAAGTACGGGCGGCGCGAGGGCGTGGCGCCGGTGATCGAGATCCGCGGCTACTGGCGCGCCGGCATGGTGCTGCTCGAGGTCGAAGATCGCGGCCCCGGCCTCGACGCCATTCAGGCGGAGAACCTGTTTCGCGCCTTCCAGCGCGGCGTCGACGGCGGCGAGGGCGTCGGGCTCGGCCTGGCCACGGCGCGGCGCCTGGTCGAGGCGCGCGGCGGCTCGATCGGGCTGCGCGCCGGGCGCTTCGGCGGCGCGCTGTTCCAGGTGCGGCTGCCCGCCGAGCGCCCGGCCGAGCTCGCCGACAAAGAGGACGACGTCGAAAAGAAGGGCGGCGGCGACGGCGTAACCGCCGCGCACGTTCCGACGTAATATCGATACATGGGCAAAGACGAACCCACATACGAAGTGTCGAAGACCGACGCGGAGTGGCAGAAGGAGCTGTCGCCGACGGAGTACGCGGTCCTGCGCGAGGCGGGCACCGAGCGGGCCGGCACCGGCAAGCTGCTCGGGGAGCACCGCGTCGGCATCTACTCCTGCCGCGCGTGCGGCAACGAGCTCTTCCGCAGCGACACCAAGTTCGAGTCGCACTGCGGCTGGCCGAGCTTCTACGAGTCGCTCGCCAAGGACTCCGTCGAGCGCATCGAAGATCGCAGCCACGGCATGCTGCGCATCGAGGTGCGTTGCAAGAAGTGCGGGTCGCATCTCGGCCACGTCTTCGACGACGCGCCGCAGACGCCGACCGGCGAGCGTTACTGCATGAACTCGGTGGCGCTCAGGTTCGCGCCGAAGTAGGCGCGGGCGGGTTCTTGATGAGCTCGCCGATGCGCTCGAGCGCGCGATCGATGGTCGCCGCCGACGGGCCGAACGAGAAGCGCACGTAGGAGGCGAAGCGTGAGCCGTGCCCGCGGCGGCGCTTGCCCGGGTTCACGTCGAAGAACTCGCCGGGTACGGTGATGACCTTGTGCCCGAGCGCGGCGCGGAAAAATCCCATGCCGTCGTTGAGCGGCGGCGGCAGATCGGCGACGTTGCCCCAGGCGTAGAAGGTGCCGTCGGGCACGCGGTCGAAGCGCACGCCGAGCTGCTCGAGGCCGGCGAGCATGCGATCGCGCTTCTTGCGGAACACGTCCTGGATGGCCCGGGTCTCGGCGATCACGTGCTCCTCGGCGAGCAGCGGGATGGCGGCGCGCTGCAGCGGCTTTGAGCCGCCGCCGTCGAGGAACGAGCCGGCCGAGGCGAGCGCGTCGACCACCTGGCGCGGGCCGACGGCCCAGGTCACGCGCCAGCCGGGGTAGCGCCAGTTCTTGGTGAGCCCGTCGAAGATCAGGATCGGATCGCGATCGACGTCCTGCACATAACGTGCGGACGACGCAACCGGCAACGCGCCTGGTTTCGTACGATAGACATAATGAGAATAAAACTCGTCGAGGAGGAGCGAGCAGTCGAGCTCGCGCGCGGTGGCGACCCAGCGCTCCAGGTCATCGCCGTCGACGAGCTTGCCGGTCGGGTTGCACGGGTTCGACAAGAGCAGCGCCGACAGGCCGCGGCCGAGGATCTCGCGGCGCAGATCGTCGGCGGAGAAGGCGTAGCCGCGATCGCCTTCGAGCAGGATCGGAATCGCCGTGAACGCCTTGAAGATGTCGAGCAGCTCCTCGTAGGCCGTGTAGTCGGGCAAAAAGTGTCCGAGGTTCACGTGGCCGAGGCTGGCGGCGGCGCGGGTGAGCGCGGTGCGCCCGCCGCCGGAGACGCACACGTTCTCGGCGGTGTACTGCGACTTGTGCCCTTTGCGGTAGAGGCGGTTGTAGAGCTCGGCGACGGCGGCGCGCAGCTCCCACAGGCCGGCGACCGGCGCGTACTCCTGATCGTCGACGGCGATGCCGACCTGGTGTACGCGCGCGGGTGCGCCGGGGAGCTCACCGGTCTCGGGCTGGCCCTGACCGAGGTTGCACCACTCGGGATCGGTCGCGGCAAAGCCGCGCTTGGTCGCTTCGCTGGTGACGTAGATGACGCCGGTGCGTGGAACCGGACGGAAGGCGGCGATCTCCTCGGACATGGCGAACGCGAACGTAGCACGTCACGCGGCGCACATCAGCCATGTCCGACGGCGAGCGCGGCCGAGGCGTCGACGTCGTAGGTGCGCCCGCGCCAGCCCACGCGTTTATTGAGGAGCGTCGACGCGAGCACGAACGGCGAGAGCAAGAGCAGCGCCGCCGGCGTCCAGGCGTAGACGAGCGGCACCGACGCGCCGCCGTAGAGGCGATTGAGGCGCAAGAGCGTCGCCGTGAACACGCCGACCGCCAGCGCCGGCGCGATCATCCCGAGCGGCGCCGACGACAGGCCGGCGACGACGGCGGTGGCGAGCGCGACGAAGAAGCCGCCGCCGAGCAGCCACTGCGGCCAGGTGAAGCTGATCGGCAGGCCGTTGCGCGAGAACGCCATCCAGCGGCGGTAGACCGGCAAGAAGGCGGCGAGGTCGAGCCCGCCGGTCGGGACCTTGAGGCCGCGCTTGACGAGGATGTTGCGATAGCCGACGGCGGCGACCTGGCGCCCGAGGTACATGTCGTCGACGAGCTGGCCGGTGGCGCACTGCACGCCGCCGATGGCGTCGAGCGCCTCGCGCTTGAACACCATGATCTGGCCCATGATGAACGGCAGCGCGCCGTCGTCGCGCGCGGCGGCGCGGGCGGCGAGCGGCGCGTAGAGCGCGTTCTGCATGAGCGCGTAGAGCACGTCGCCGGCGGCGCGCGGGGCGTCGTCGATGACCACCGGCGCGAACGCCGAGCCGGCGCGGCGCGAGGTCATGAGCGTCTCGACGAGCTCGCGCAAGAGCTCGCGATCCGGGCGCGTGTCCGAGTCGCCGAAGGCGATGAGCGAGCCGTGCGCGCGGGCGGCGCCGACGATCATGGCGTTGAGCTTGCCGGTGCGCGCCGGCGGCGGTGCCCCGGCGACGAGCACGACGGCGCGGCCGGGCTTGCCGCTTCTGGCGTGCGCGCGCACGACCTCGCGCGCGATGGGCAGGCCCGGATCGCTCTCGTCATCGAAGACGAACAGCGTCTCGACGTCGCCGGGATAGCCGGTGTCGAGCGCCGCTTCGAAGTTCTCGCGCGCGCCGACGTCGGCGCCGCGTACCGGTCTGATGACCGAGACCGACGGGTAGTGCCACAGTTTCTGGCGCGGTGGATCGACACGACGGCTGGCGCGCGCGAGCACGCGCTCCCACGCGACGAACGCCACGATGAGCGCGACTCCGATCACGCTCGGGATCAGGATGGACATGGGTCGGTTCCTCCGACGGTGGCGGAGGAGCATTCGTCGTGCCGATCGCGATCTCCGCGCGCGGCGCGGTCTTTCCGCGCGCGTGACCAGATGTGTCTGTCCAGCGATTCGACACGCTGTCGAAAAGCGAAGACGAAAATCGGTCAGCGTGCGCGCTGGATCACGAGTGACAACGGAGGTTGCGTCAGCGCAGGACGCGGCTGGCGACGCGCGCGGTGAGCGAGGCGTAGCTCGACGGCGCCCAGCGTTTCAGTCGCCACATCCAGCGGCCGTCGGCGTGCGGCAGCGCGTAGAGCTCGTCGTGCGCGGCGGCGTCGAGCGACAGCCGGGCGACGTCGTCGGCCTGGATCTTCGATCGCGCCATCAGCTTCTCGACGAACGCGCGCTGCTTGCCGTCGACGGCGCGCGAGCTGGCCGCGATGTTGGTGCGAAAGAAAGTGGGGCACAAGACGGTGACGCCGACGCCGGCGTCGCGCAGCTCGCCCCTCAACGTCTCGGAGAGCGCGACCACGGCCGCCTTGGTGACGTTGTAAGGCGCCATGCCCGGCGGCGCCAGCAGGCCGGCGGCCGAGGCCACGTTCAAGATGTGGCCGCTCCCCTGCGCGCGCAACTGCGGGGCGAAGACGTGGCAGCCGTGGATCACGCCCCACAGGTTCACGCCCATGATCCAGCGCCAGTCGTCGAGCGCGACCTCGCCGACGCGGCCGCCGACGGCGACGCCGGCGTTGTTGATGACGAGATCGACGCCGCCGAGCTCGCGCTGTGCGGTGTCGGCGAGCGCTTCGACCTCCTCGATGCGCGCGACGTCGCAGCGCGTGGCGACGCCGCCGATCTCGGCCGCGGTCCGCTTGGCCGCGGCTTCGTCGATGTCGGCGCAGAGGACGCGCGCGCGCCGGTTGCGCGCGAGCTCGAGGCAGAAGGCGCGGCCGAGACCGCTGCCGGCGCCGGTGACGACGGCGCGTGGAGAATCGACGATGGGCATCAGGGGCTCCTCGGTGGTGAAGGGGATGCGACGGGCGACGCAGGCTCGACGAGCGCGCGCAGCGACTCGTGACAATCGGCGAACAGGCACCAGCCGTCGCCGACGAGGACGGCTTCGAGGTGGGGCAGGACGGCGAGGCGCGCGATCGATTCGCGCGCGGCGGCTTCGTCGGCGAGGCCCTGATCGCGGTGCAGCATCATGAGCGACGCGGGGCGATGGGCGCGCACGAGATCGCCGGTGATGAGCGTGCCGCCGTCGAGGAGCAGCGCGAGCTCGCCGGGCGTCTTCGAGCCCTCCATCTCGAACGCGCGCCACGGCAGCAGCGGATCGCGCTCGGAGATCCAGGCGTCGCAGGCGATCGGGAAGCGCTCGCGCTCGGCGGCGGGACCGGCGAGCTTGGCGCCGGTGTGCTCGACGAGGGTCCGCGCGTCGCGCAGGTGGTCGGAGTTGGTCAGCACGATCCACTCGACGCCGCCGAGCGTGGCCAGGTGCGCGCGATCGTGCGCGCTCATGGGCAGCGGATCGATGACCACGTTGCCCTCGGCGCGCGTCCACAGAAAGCTGTTGAAGTCGATGTTGAGCCGCTCGTTGAACACCGACCAACACCACAGGTCGCGCCGATGGAGCCGCTTCATGCGCGCACTATACGCCGGAACTATGCGCCGGTTGGTGCCGGGCGAAAGCCGAGGAGCTGCGTGTAGGCGGCCGAGCGTTCGTGCACGAGCAGACGCAGCTCGAGCGCGCCGTGCAGCGACAGCATCGTCAAGACGAGCGCGGCCGGCAGGATCACCTGGCCGCGGCGCGGCAGCCCGCCCGTCGAGAACTCGAAGCGGGCGATGCAGCGATCCTTCATCGCCGGCACGCGCGTGACCTCCTTGACGACCACGTGCACGATCGTGCCCTGGCGCAACAGGCGCGTCATGCCGACGAGGCTGGGGATGAACAGCCACAACATGATCGCGACCACGACGAGGATGTAGGGGTTGCGCAGCCAGGCGCCGGCGACGAGCCCGATGAAGACGGGCGGCCAGACCAGGGCGCCCGCGCCGCGCAGGTCGCGCGCGAGCTGGCGTCCCGGGCCCCACGCGCGCGGCGGTGGCGTCTTCATCAGCTCGCGCAGCTGACCGGAGCGGTCGGGCACGTACCAGCCGTCGACGACGAGGCCGCGCTCCGCCATCTTCTCGGCGAGCATGGCGCCCACCGCCACCTTCGCGGTCGCTTTCCAGCGCCGCTGGTGCGCGATGGTCTCGGCGGCGCCGGCGGCGTCGAGGTAGCGATCTCGCTGCGCGTCGAACACGCGGCCGTCGAGCGCCTCGGCGAGCCCGAGCGCCACGGCGACGGCGCGCTCGCCGCGCGCCTCGACATCGGGCAGCGTTACGCCGACGCGGACCGCGCCTTTTTCGACGTCGAGCTCGATGCGGTCGCGATCGGCGACGGCGGCGATGGCGTCGGTCGCGCGCGTCTCGTCGAGCGACTCGCCGTCGGCGCGCGCGCGCACCCAGAGGTCGTAGCTCATCGTGCGCGCAGCATATCAGGGCGCCGGCGTCGGTGGCGGCGCGCTCGGCGGCGCGCTCGGCGGCGCGCTCGGCGGCGGCGCCGGCACGTACGAGGGTTGCGGCGGGCGCGTCACCAGCCACTGCCGCCAGCGCGCGGCGTCGCGCAGCTGGCGCGCGCCGATGAGGTAGACCGGGATGCCGATGCCGAGCGACGCCGCGCCGAGGAGCCACGTGGTGCCGCCGGCGAGCACGAGCGACTGGTTCCAGCAGTCGCCGTTGTTGTCGTGCACCACGTAGGCGTCGGTCCGATACGCGTAATAGTAGAAGCCGCCGTTTGCGTGACAGCGCGTAGGGTCGTCGCTGGCGAACCCCGCGATGGTCAGGCCGATGCCGGTGGCGACGAGCGCGCCACCGCCGATCATGAGCGTCAGGCCGGCGAGCTTCTTCTCGTGGCCGGCGCGCGCCAGATCGCGCGGCCCCACCGGCTCTTCGGCGCGCGCGCCGCGGCCGCCCGTCGCGGCGACGAGCGCGAACGCGCATGCGAATGTCCAACGCCTGTTCCCCATCGCCGCCTCCGCCGCATCTCACGCGGACCGATCGGTCGTAGGAACGGGCGCCGCCGCGGCAACGACGCGATCGTCACGCCTGCGCGCGCATGCCCGGCGCCTCGCGGCCCGTCTGCGCGACGTACTCGTCGTAGCGCCCGCCATAGACGTGCGGCGGCACGCCCGGCGCCAGCTCGATCACGCGCGTGGCGAGCGCGCGCAGAAACGCGCGATCGTGCGATACGAACACGACGGTGCCCTCGTAGGCGTCGAGCGCCTTCAAGAGCGCGCGCTTGGTGGCGATGTCGAGGTGGTTGGTCGGCTCGTCGAGGACCAGGAGGTTGGGCGCGTCGAACAAGATCTTGGCCAGCGCCAGGCGCGCCTTCTCGCCGCCCGACAAGATGCGCACCGGCTTGTCCACGTCGTCGCCGATGAAGCCGAAGGCGCCGGCGAGGTTGCGCAGGACGCCGATGCCGGTGGTGGGCGCGTGCGCCTGCAGCTCCTCGAACACGGTGCGCGTGCCGTCGAGCTGCTCCATCTGGTGCTGCGCGAAGTAACCCATCGTCACCGACGCGCCGATGGTGACGCCGCCGTCGTCGGGATCGAGCACGCCCGCCATCATCTTGAGGAGCGTCGACTTGCCGGCGCCGTTCTCGCCCATCACCGCCCAGCGCTCGCCGCGCCGCACGAGCAGGTCGAGCCCGTCGTGCACCTTGCGCGCGCCGTAGGTCTTCGAGACCTTCGCGACCTTGATGACGTCGTCGCCCGAGCGCGGCGGCCGCTTGAAGTCGAACTGCCGTTCGACGAGGCGGCGCGGCGGCTCCACGCGCTCGATCTTCTCCAGCTTCTTGATGCGTGACTGCACCTGCGCCGCTTTGGCCGCCTGCGCGCGGAAGCGCTCGACGAAGCGCATCTCCTTGGCCAGCATCGCCTGCTGGCGCTCGTAGGCGGCCTCGCGCTGCACGGCGTCGATGGCGCGCGCCTGCTCGTAGAAGTCGTAGTCGCCGGTGTAGCTGCGCACGGCGCCGCCGTCGATCTCGACGATCTTCTTGACCACGCGATTCATGACGTCGCGGTCGTGGCAGGTCATCACCACCGCGCCGGCGTAGTCGCGGAGGAAGCCCTCGAGCCAGAGGATCGACTCGATGTCCAAGTAGTTGGTCGGCTCGTCGAGCAGGAGCGCGTCGGGCGCGAGCAGGAGGATCTGCGCCAGCGCCACGCGCATCTTCCAGCCGCCCGACAGCTTGCCCACGTCGTCGGCCACCTGCTCGGGCGAGAGGCCGAGGCCGTTCAAGATGGTGTGCGCGCGCGCCTCGATATCGTAGCCGCCCAGCTCCTGAAAACGCGCCTGCACCTCGCCGAAGCGGTCGATCTGATCGAGCTCGCCGTTGGCGAGCTTGTGCTCGAGCTCCTTCAGCTCCTCGCCGAGCGCGGCCACTTCGCCGGCGCCGGCGACGGTCTCGGCGAGCACGGTGCGCCCGCGCATGTCGCCCACGTCCTGGCGGAAATAGCCGACGCTCAGCTTTCGCGGCCGCTCGACGTTGCCGTCGTCGGGGATCTCCTCGCCGGTGATGAGCCGGAAGATGGTCGTCTTGCCCGAGCCGTTGGGCCCGACCAGCCCGACCTTCTCGCCCGGGTTGACCTGAAAGGAGGCGTCGACGAAGAGAACCTGCCCGCCGTACTGCTTGGTGACGTTGGTGAATGAGATCATGGTGCGGCCGGAAGTTCTAGCACGGGATCAGAAGGTGTCGACCGCCTGTCGCAGGCCTTCGCCGGCATTCGCCTCGAGCATCTCGCCGTGAGAGACGATGACGCGCTTGAGCTTGGGGGTGGCGGCCATCTGGCCGAGGAGCGTCTTGAGCCCTGGCTTGTCCTTGATGAGGAGCATGCGCGTGGGCAGGGGAACGTTCGGCGTATCGGCGGTGAAGCCCATCATCCTGAACATGAAGCCGCCGAAGCCGGGTTGGTGACGCATGTTCATGACCAGATCGTTGAGCACGAGGGTCACCGAGTTGTCGGCGTGCCGGACCTCGAGGGTGGTGTCGCGCTCCCTGGTGCACGCGGGGAAGGCGATCTTGACGCGGTCGTCGCCGACGTCGCCCGTGGTGCGATCGACCTTCACGATCTGCTCGATCTTCGGCCGGGCGCCCGGCGGCGCGATCACGGTGAGGCTGGGATAGCGCTCCTTATAGATGCGCGCGTCCATGCGGTGCAGCCCGTTCGGCACCACGAGGAACGCGGGCGTGCCCCAGGCTTCGAGCTCCTTCATCTCCGGCTCGTCGAGCGCGATGCCGTTCCAGATGAGGAGCCGTTGGTCGGCGAGGCGCACCACCACCATGACGCGGCGGATGTTGCCGAGCAGGCCGTCGACGAGCCACAGGTTGTCCTCCAGCTTTCGAATCGGCTTGTGCGGAAGCACCGTCCACTTTTCGAAGGGCTTGGGCATGCGCGGAACATACTCGAAAACTCGCCGGTTTAGAAAATAATGAAACGAGTTATGGGAATATATGGATTGACAGCCGCGTATGATTGGCTTAGAAAACGAATGAAGGTGATTCCCATGCGCGTCCCAACAAAGACTCCGCCGAACCGAGGTTCCCGCCGCTAACGCGCGCATGTGTGTGCGTCCAAGGGCCGGATCCTCGCGGGATTCCGGCCCTTTCGCTTTTGGTTATGGTCGTTTTTCGGGGCCGATGTTCCTGGTTCGTGCGTACAAAGAAAAATCCATGAACGCGACCGATCAAACAATCGGCTAGCGCGCGCGCCCATTTTCGGGCCGCTCGCGGCCATATCCAAAATGGATATCGAAAATGGGCAATTTGAATCTACCTCTGAATCTGGTGGCGCGGTTTGCCGATGCCGGGCTGCGCCTGCAGCTGGCCGAGCAGCCGATCGCGCGCGCCGCGGCCGCCGAGCGGGTGTTCCAGATGGACATCCGGCGCCGGCGGTCGTGGGATCCGCATTCGGAGTATTACGTGGCCTGGCCCGGCGGCGGCGACAACGTCGTCATCGTGCAGGGCGTGGACAAGAGCGAGCGGCAGCTCGTGATGATGGTGCGCGAGCCGCAGCATTGGTTCTGGGAAGAGGTGCCGGCGTGGACGGTCCGTGTCGCGCGTCGTTCCGACGGGTGGCGCGAGACGATCGCGCGCCAGGCACGCGTCGAGGTGCGGGACGTGGTGTGGGAGCACGAGCGGGTCTGGGTGCGGCGTTCGACCGACGCGCGCAAGCGCCACTTTCTCGTCGGGCGCGACGAGCGGCAGCTGTTCATGTGCCGCCTGCCGCGCGCCTGCACGACGGTGGCGGAGGCGCACGACGCCTTGCGCGTGCCGCAGGCGAACCTGGAAGCGCGCAGCGTGCTCGAGCGGGCGATCCGGCAGGGCGAGTGGTTCTTCGTCCCGGCGGACGTGGAGGAGGTGGCGCGCGTCGAGGACGAGCTCGCGCGCGGCGCGTCGCAGCTGCATCGCGGCGTGGCCATCAGCCGCTTCATCGCGCGCGTGGGCAAGCCGCACGTCGTCGACCAGTTGGTCGACACGCGCGATGCGGAGGGCCAGCAGCAGCTGTTCGCGCGCGGGCGCGTGCGCCACGTCGATCACAAGACGGTGCGCCTGCGCGGTTGGTACCGCGTGTTTCGCAATCTGGAAGTGGAGGAGGGCCGCTCGCCGTTCGGCGGCGGCTGGATCGACTGAGGTGCGACATGAATACGCTCAAGGGAAAGAACGTGCCCATCAAGATGTGGGCGCGCGTGGAAGAGGTCGAGTCGGCGGCGCTGACGCAGCTCAAGAACATCGCGGCGCTGCCGTGGTGCTTCGCGCACGTCGCGGTCATGCCGGACGTGCACCTCGGCAAGGGCGCGACCGTCGGCTCGGTGGTGGCGATGAAGGACGCCATCGCGCCGGCCGCCGTCGGCGTCGACATCGGCTGCGGCATGGCGGCGCAGCGGACGTCGCTGACGTCGCACGACCTGCCGGACTCGCTCGGTGAGCTGCGCGCAGCGATCGAAGCCGAGATCCCGGTTGGTTTTTCCGCGCACGACGACGCGGGCCTGTCGTACGACGAGAAGCTCTTCGACGAGTTCGGCACGCTCGACGGCGCGGTGCAGTCGCTCGAGGGGCGGGCGCGCAAGCAGCTCGGCTCGCTCGGCGGCGGCAACCACTTCATCGAGCTGTGCCTCGACGGCGAGGACCGTGTGTGGCTCATGCTGCACTCGGGGTCGCGCAACATCGGCAAGGAGCTGGCCGAGATCCACATCCGGCGCGCGAAGAAGCTGATTCACAACCAGCTCCTTCCCGATCGCGAGCTGGCGGTGTTCCTCGCCGGCACGCGCGAGATGGCCGAGTATCGGCGCGACCTGTTCTGGGCGCAGCGCTACGCGGCGCTCAACCGGCGCGTGATGCTCGAGCTGTATCGGTCGGTGCTGATGCGGGCGATCCCGAAGGTGCGGTTCGAGGCGGCGATCGAGTGCCACCACAACTACGTCGCCGAGGAGGTGCACTTCGGCGAGGAGGTCTTGGTGACGCGCAAGGGCGCGATCCGCGCGGGACGCGGCGAGCTCGGCATCATTCCGGGCTCGATGGGAACGCGCTCGTACATCGTGCGCGGTCTCGGCAACCCGCAGTCGTTCGAGTCGGCGTCGCACGGCGCGGGCCGCCGCATGTCGCGCGGCGCGGCGAAGAAGCGCTTCACGCTCGCCGATCTGCGCGAGCAGACCAGCGGTGTCGAGTGCCGCAAGGATCACGGCGTCCTCGACGAGATCCCTGGCGCCTACAAGCGCATCGACAAGGTCATGGAAGAGCAGCGCGACCTCGTCGAGATCGTCGCCGAACTCAAGCAGGTCCTGTGCATCAAGGGTTGAAGCTGTGGCACTCTCGGCCGCATGCAGAAGCCCATCATCGAGGTCGACGTCGGCGCTGACGGCACCCCCGCGTCCGCCACCGCGACAACGCGGGTCGGAGCTCCGGCGGCGCGGGTCTGGTCCTTCATCGCCGACGTCGACCGCTATCCTTCGTTCGTCCCGATGCTCTCGAAGGTCAAGCGCGACGGCGACCGCGTCACCGTCCAACTCAAATTCAAAATCACGCTCTTCTCCGTCGGCTTCGACTTCGTCGCCGACGCCACCTACGACGAAGGCAAGTGGTTAGACCTCCGCGGCATCGGCGGCGACATCCGCGACCTCCACATCCGCTTCGACCTCCAGGACGAACCCGGCGGCACATCGATCCTGAAGTCGACGATCTCGTTCGATCCGTTCTCCCTCGGCTGGCTCTCGAAATATTTCCTCAAGCACCACCCGGAAATTCGCTACGGCATCTTTCCCGGCTGCGCGTATGGCCTCGCCGATTCGATGCGGCAAGCGGCTGAGAAGAGGTAACCGGCTCAAGCCAGATTCAGGGGAGGTGGGGAGGTCAGAGGGAGAAAAACAAAACCTTATTTGGCACCAAGTATGTTTGGTTTCCCTCCCTCTGACCTCGGTATGTGCTCCCCACCTCCCCTGAAATCTGGCTTGTGGCGGGGCTACGACGTTTTGCCGTCGTTGATGCCGTATTCCTCTAGTTTCGCGTACAGCTGCGGGCGGCCGATGCCCAACTGGCGGGCGGCTTCGCTGCGGTTGCCGTGGGCGCGTTCGAGCGCGCGGATGATCATGCGTTTCTCGAGGGCGGCGACGGCTTCTTTGAGGGTGACGGTGTCGTCGTTGACGTCGGTGGCGCGTTCGCGGGGATCGCGGAGGGGGTCGGGGAGGTTGGTGGCGTCGATGATTTCGCCGGCGCAGAGGGCGGCGGCGCGTTGGATGACGTGGATGAGCTCGCGGACGTTGCCGGGCCAGCGGTAGGCGAGGAGGTGCGCCATGGTTTCTTCGCTGACGGCGCGCGCCGGCGTCGAGGACAGCGCGTGCGCGACGAGGAGCGGGATGTCGGATTTCCGGGCGCGGAGCGGGGGGACTTCGATCTCGATGACGGCGAGGCGGTAGTACAGGTCGTCGCGGAGGACGGAGCCGGCGTCGCCGGGACGGACCGGTTTGTGCGTCGCGGAGACGATGCGCGCCTTGGCGGTTTGTGGCTCGTCGCCGCCGACGCGCTCGTAGCGGTTGTCGGCGAGCACGCGCAAGAGCTTGGTCTGCAGCGTCGGGTCGACGTCGCCGATCTCGTCGAGGAACAGCGTGCCCGCGCCGGCGGCTTCGATGCGGCCGGTACGCCGCCCGGCTGCGCCGGTGAAGGCGCCGCGCTCGTGGCCGAACAGCTCGGACTCGATCAGCGTCGGCGGCAGCGCGGCGAGGTTGACCGCGACGAACGGCGCCGACGAGCGCGTCGAGTAGTCGTGGACCGCGCGCGCCACCAGCTCCTTGCCGGTGCCGGTCTCGCCGGTGATGAGCACCGGCGCGTCCGACGCCGCGGCGCGGCCGATCAGCTTCCAGATCGCCAGCATCGCCGTCGACGTGCCGACCAGGCCCGAGCGCGCGGGCGGCGCCGGCGGCTTGGCCAATGCCTGCGCCAGGCCGCGCTGCTTGACCGCGCGCTCGACGGTGGCGAGGAGCGCCGGAAAGTCGAACGGCTTGGTCAGATAGTCGAAGGCGCCGTCGCGCATGGCGCGGATCGTGCGCTCCGAGTCGCCGTACGCGGTCGCCACGATCACCGGCACGTCCTTCTGCTGCCCGGCGCGGATCTCGCGCAACAGCTCGAGCCCGTCGCCGTCGCGCAGGCGGATGTCGAGCAGAACGCAGTCGGGCGAGCGGGCGGCCAGCTCGCGGCGTGCGTCGGCGAGGCTGGCCGCCGCCGCCGCGGTGAAGCCGAGCCGCTCGACGGCGCCGATGAGCCCTTCGCGCACGCCCGGCTCGTCCTCGACGATGAGCACGAGCGAGCTCACGCGGCCACCTGCTTGCGCGCGCGCGGCAGCGTCAGCGAGAAGCGCGTGACCGCGCCGTTGCGCGTGTAGGTCACGTCGCCGCCGTGGGCGCGCGCGATGGCGCGCGAGATCGCCAGGCCCAACCCGGTGCCCTCCGCCTTGGTCGTGAAGAACGGCTCGAACAGCTCGGCCGCGCGCGCCGGCTCGATGCCGTTGCCGTGATCCTCGACGTGCACCGCGAGCGCCTGCGCGCCGCCGTCGATGTGCAGCGCCACCGACGACGACGGCGGCGACGCCTCGACTGCGTTGCGCAACAGGTTGTCGAGCGCGCGCGCCACCGCCTCGGAGTCGATGTCGGCGTCGCCGTCGCCGCTCGCGGTCAGCGTCACGCCGCGCGACTTCGCCCACGGCTGCAGCGCCTCGACGCGCGCCCGCGCCAACGAGCCGACACCGACGGCGTGGCGCGGCCCGAGCTTGTTGCCGGCGACGAGCAGGAGATCGCTCACCAGGCGATCGAGCCGCGCGATCTCGGCCGACGCGCCTTCGACCGCCTTGCGCGTCGCTTCGGGCAGCCCGTCACCGGCGGTCAGATCGAGCCGCAGCTTGATCGACGCCAGCGGATTGCGTACCTCGTGCGCCACGCCGGCGGCGACGCGCCCGAGCGCCGCCAAACGCTCCTTCTGCGCCAGCTCGCGCGCCAGCCGCTCGGTCGCCTCACGCGAGCTCTGCAGATCGCGCGACATCACGCGGATCCCTTCGGCGATGCCGGCGAGCTCGGCGGCGCGCGGCGTCGGCACCGGCACCGTCAGATCCTTGCCGAGCGCCGTGAGCGTGGCGTTGAGCTGCAGCGCGCTGCGCCGGAACGACAACGTCGCCCACACGGCGGTGAGCACGAGGAGGCAGGTGGCGAACGCCAATAAGATCGTAATGAGCCGCCAGCGCGACAGCGAATGCAGCGGTGTCACCAGATACGCGACCCACGCGAGGCCATGGCGGCTCGGCATCGCCGCCACGATCACCGTATTCGGCGACTGCTCGAGCTCGCCGATCTCGCGCCCACGCGTCTTCGCCGCGCGCGCCAGCGTGTCGACGAGCGTCGGCGCCCACACCGCCGGCACGTCGGGCGCGCGCGCCACGTCGGCGGGATCGTCGACCCAACCGCCGCGCACGCCGATGAACGCCGACACCGATCCGCCCTCCAGCGTCGTCGCCGACGGCCCGCTCGCCGCCAGCCGCTCGACCTCGCCGATCACGACGTCGCGCGCGCGGCCGCGGCGCACCGACATGGACGTCGACAGCGCCTGCTCGAGGACGAACAGGGACAGCGCGGACGTCACCACGCCGAGCAGCACGATCGTGAGCAATCGGTATCGGATGAGCCCAGTTGTTGCCACGCGTGCGCTCGAGTAGCAAGAGCGGGGCCTTCGCCTACCCCCCGGCCGGACGCGCGAATGAATCGCGACAAGCAGCGCCGGCCGTGTATTGAAACCGAACGGCTGTCGCGTATCGTTACAGGATAACCGCGGGAAATCGGCGCAATTGCAGCATTTTGCATGGCGCGGCGATTGCTGTTCGGGCATCCCAAGAGACGCTTATGCCTGCCCCCAGTCGTCGCATTCTCTACGCCGTCATCGCAGTCGCCGCCGTCGTGTTGATCGGTCTCGTGGTTCGCGCGCGCACCTCCGACGATGGCGCTCACGCCGCCAAGCCGGACGCCGCCAATCGTCCCGTTCCGGTGACGCTCGCCAAGGTCGAGAAGAAGGACGTGCCCGTGTGGCTCGAAGGGCTCGGCACCGTGGCCGCGTGGCAGCAGGTCACGGTGCGCGCGCAAGTCGACGGCCGCCTCGACAAGGTCCTCTTCACCGAAGGACAAACGGTGAAGAAGGGCGAGCTGCTCGCGGTCATCGATCCGCGCCCGTTCGAGGCGCAGTTGCATTCTGCAGAAGGCGCGACCGCGCGCGACAAGGCGCAGCTGCACGACGCGCAGATCAACCTCGAGCGCTACCGCACGCTCGCCGGCGGCAAGCTCATCTCGCAGCAGCAGGTCGACGATCAGGCCGCGCTCGCCGGTCAGGCCGAGGGCGCGGTGCACGCCGACGAGGCGCAGGCGGAGACGGCGCGGCTCAACATCGACTACGCGCACGTGCGCTCGCCGCTCGACGGCATCGTCGGCGTGCGCCAGGTCGACGCCGGCAACCTCGTGCACGCCACCGACGTCAACGGCCTGGTGGTGGTTACGCAGCTCGATCCGGCGGCGCTGTTCGTGACGCTGCCCGAGGACGTGTTGCCCGAGGTGACGGCGGCGATGGCGCGCGGCCAGGTCCCCGTCGAGGCGTGGGCGCGCGACGGGTCGTCGAAGCTCGGCGAGGGCACGCTCTTCGTCATCGACAATCAGATCAACCAGGCGACGGCGACGCTCAAGCTCAAGTGCAAGCTGCCCAACCCCGATCGCAAGCTGTGGCCCAATCAGTTCGTCAAGGCGCGGCTGCTCGTAGAGACGCGCAAGGGCGCCACGGTGGTGCCGTCGGCGGCGGTGCAGCGCGGCCCGTCGGGCACGTTCGTCTACCTCGCGGGGCCCGACGGCAAGGCACAGCAGCGCAACGTCGAGGTCGCCCTCACCGTCGGAGATCAGTCGATCATCGGCAAGGGCATCGAGCCGGGCGAGAGCATCGTCGTCGAAGGGCAGAACCAGCTGCGGCCGGGCTCGGTGCTGCAGTCGCGCGGCGGCGACGGCGGCGGTGGCGCGCCGCACGCCGGGTCGGGCAAGAAGAGAAACCCGTGATCGAGGCCAGGCTGTGAGTATCTCCGAGCCGTTCATCCGACGGCCGGTCGCCACGACGCTGCTCATGATCGGTGTGGCGCTGGCGGGCCTGCTCGGCTACGAGCAGCTCCCGGTCTCGGCGCTGCCGCAGGTCGACTATCCGACGATCGTGGTGGCGACGACGTTGCCGGGCGCGAGCGCGGAGACGATGGCGTCGGCGGTGACCACGCCGCTCGAGCGGCAGTTCGGGCAGATGCCGTCCTTGTCGCAGATGACGTCGGTGTCGTCGTTCTCGACGTCGCAGATCACGCTGCAGTTCACGCTCGACCGCGACATCGACGCCGCCGAGCAGGACGTGCAGGCGGCGATCAACGCGGCGTCGAACCTCTTGCCGCCGACGCTGCCGGCGCCGCCGACCTACTCGAAGTCGAACCCCGCCGACACGCCGGTGCTCACGCTCGCGGTCAGCTCGGACACGATGCCGCTGTCGCAGGTCGACGACTATGCCGACTCGGTGCTGGCGCAGAAGATCGCGCAGGTGTCGGGCGTCGGCCTGGTCACGCTCAACGGCGGACAGAAGCCGGCGGTGCGCGTGCAGGTCGATCCGGTGGCGCTGGCCGGCACCGGCCTGTCGCTCGAGGACGTGCGCAACGCGCTGGCGGCGGCCAACGTCAATCAGCCCAAGGGCAACGTCGACGGCGCGCGGCAGGACTTCACCATCGCGACCAACGATCAGATCGACAAGGCCGCCGGCTTCCGGCCGCTGGTCATCGCCTACAAGAACGGCGCGCCCATCCGGCTGGCCGAGGTCGCCGACGTCGTCGACGGCGTGGAAAACGCGCAGCTCGCGGGGTGGGCCGGCCAGCGGCAGCCGGCGCAGCCGGCTGCAAGACAGATGAAGCGAGCGGTCATCGTCAACGTGCAAAGGCAGCCGGGCGCCAACATCATCGAGGTCACCGACCACATCAAGCAGCTGTTGCCGCAGCTGGCGGCGTCGATGCCGCAGGGGATCGACGTGTCGATCCTCTCCGACCGCACCGAGACGGTGCGCGCCTCGGTCAAGGACGTGCAGTTCACGCTCGTCCTCACCGTGTTCCTCGTCGTGCTCGTCATCTACGTCTTTTTGCGCAGCTTGCGCGCGACCATCATCCCCGGCGTCGCCGTGCCGCTGTCGCTCATCGCCACCTTCGGCGTGATGCACCTGTGCGGCTTCTCGCTCAACAACCTGTCGCTGATGGCGCTCACCATCTCGACCGGCTTCGTCGTCGACGACGCCATCGTCATGGTCGAGAACATCGCGCGCTTCGTCGAAGAGGGCGAGCGGCCCTTCGAGGCGGCGCTCAAGGGCGCCAAGCAGATCGGCTTCACCATCGTGTCGCTCACCGTCTCGCTGGTCGCCGTCTTGATCCCGCTGCTCTTCATGGGCGGGCTCATCGGCCGCCTGTTCCGCGAGTTCGCGGTGACGCTGGCCATCGCCATCGGCGTCTCGGCGCTGTTGTCGCTGACGCTGACGGCGATGATGGCCGGCTGGCTGCTCAAGCCGCACGAGGAGGAGCATCCGGGCCGCTTCGCGCGCTGGTTCGAGTCGGGCTTCAGCGCCACCACGCGTTTCTACGAGCGCACGCTCGGGTGGGTGCTGCGCCACCGGTTTTCGACGCTGCTCGCCACGCTGGCGACGGTGGCGTTCACCGGGCTCCTGGCGATCTGGGTGCCCAAGGGCTTCTTCCCCGTCGAGGACACCGGGCTCATCATCGGCGTCTCCGAGGCGGCGCCCGACGTGTCGTTCGCGCGCATGATGGAGCGCCAGGAGGCGCTGGCCGACGTCATCCTCGAGGATCCCGACGTCGCCTCGGTGGCGTCGTTCATCGGCGCCGACGGCACCAACGTCACCACGAACTCGGGGCGGTTCTCGATCACGTTGAAGCCGCGCGACGATCGCAAGGCCGACGCCAGCGAGATCATCGCCCGCCTGCAGCCGCAGATCGCCAAGATCGACGGCATCACGCTCTACATGCAGTCGGTGCAGGACCTGCAGATCGACAACCGGCTGTCGCGCACGCAGTACCAATACACGCTCGAAGACGCCGACGCCAAAGAGCTCGACGAGTGGGCGCCCAAGATCCTGGCCAAGCTCAAGACGCTGCCTGCGCTCTCCGACGTCGCGTCGGATCAAGCGACCGGCGGCCTGTCGCTCGCGCTCACCATCGATCGCGACACCGCGGGCCGGCTCAACGTGACGCCGCAGGCGATCGACGACACGCTCTACGACGCCTTCGGCCAGCGCATCGTCTCGACGATCTTCACGCAGCTCAACCTCTACCGCGTCATCCTCGAGGTGCGCCCCGAAGATCAGAAGTCGACCGACGCGCTCTCGCGAATCTTCGTCCGCTCGGGGACCGGCGACGCCGTGCCGCTGTCGGCGTTCGCGCACTTCGAGACCAAGAGCACGGCGCTGTCGATCAGCCACCAGGGGCAGTTCCCGGCGACGACGCTGTCGTTCAACACCGCGCACCGCGAGTCGCTCGGCAAAGCGGTCAAGGCCATCGACCAGGCGATGATCGATCTCGATCCGCCGCCCGGCATCCACGGCGAGTTCCAGGGCGCGGCCGCCGCCTTCCGCGAGTCGCTCGCGTCGGAGCCGCTGCTCCTGCTCGCCGCGCTCATCACCGTCTACATCGTCCTCGGCGTGCTCTACGAGAGCTACATCCACCCGCTCACGATCTTGTCGACGCTGCCGTCGGCGGGCGTGGGCGCGCTCCTGGCGCTCATCGTGTGCAACTCGGAGTTCAGCGTCATCGCGCTCATCGGCGTCATCCTGCTCGTAGGCATCGTCAAGAAGAACGCGATCATGATGATCGACTTCGCGCTCGAGGCCGAGCGCGACCAGGGCATGACGCCCGAGCAGTCGATCTTCCAGGCGTGCCTGTTGCGCTTCCGGCCGATCATGATGACGACGATGGCCGCGCTCCTCGGCGCGCTGCCGCTGGCGCTCGGCTCGGGCACCGGCTCGGAGCTGCGCCGTCCGCTCGGCATCACCATCGTCGGCGGCCTGCTCTTGTCGCAGATCCTGACGCTGTACACGACGCCGGTCATCTACCTGTACATGGAGCGCCTGGCGCGCGCGGTGCGGCGCAAGAAGAAGCCGGAGAGCGTGCCCGCGCACGAGCCGTTGCCATGAACATCTCGGCGCCGTTCATCAAGCGCCCGATCGCCACGTTCCTCCTGGCGATGGCGCTGTTCATCGCCGGCGCCGCGGCGTTCACGCAGCTGCCGGTGGCGCCGCTGCCGCGCGTCGATTTCCCGACGATCAACATCGGCGCCAACCTGCCCGGCGCCAGCCCGCAGACGATGGCGCAGGCGGTGGCGACGCCGCTCGAGCGCCGCTTCGGCCGCATCGCCGGCGTCAACGAGATGACCTCGACGTCGACGCTGGGCGCCACATCGATCACGCTGCAGTTCGATCTCGATCGCGACGTCGAGGCCGCCGCGCGCGACGTGCAGGCCGCCATCAACGCCGCCGGCGGCGACCTGCCGCCCAACCTGCCGTTCCGCCCGCGCTACCGCAAGGTCAACCCCGCCGACGCGCCGATCCTCATCTACTCGTTGCGCTCGAAGACGCTGCCGCTGTCGGAGGTCTTCGAGGCGGGCAACACCGTCTTCGCGCAGAAGATCTCGCAGCTCGAGGGCGTGGGCCAGGTCTACGTCGGCGGCGGCCAGCAGCCGGCGGTGCGCGTGCAGGCCGATCCGGCCGCGCTGGCGTCGGCGGGCATGACGATGGAGAACGTGCGCACCGCGCTCGGCGCGCTCACCGTCGATCGTCCCAAGGGCGCGGTCGCCGGGCCGATGACGCA
This sequence comes from Polyangia bacterium, assembly GCA_035607415.1. Lineage (GTDB taxonomy): Bacteria > Myxococcota_A > Polyangia > Palsa-1104 > Palsa-1104 > JAQBQH01. Next base: position 95,658 of record DATNAQ010000070.1, on the reverse strand, counting down.
GCAGACGATCGCGGCCAACGATCAGCTCGTCGGCGCCGACGCCTGGAAGAAGTCGATCATCACCTACAAGCAGGGCGCCGCGGTGCGCCTGAGCGACGTGGCCAACGTCATCGACAGCGTCGAAGACGAGCGCGTCGCCGGCTGGTCCGACGGCGAGCGCACCGTCATCCTCATCGTCCGGCGGCAGCCGGGCGCCAACATCCTCGACGTCATCGATCGCGTCAAGGCGGTCATCCCGCAGCTGGCGCACTCGATCTCGCCGGCCATCGACGTCACGATGACGATGGACCGCGCGCAGACCATCCGCGCCTCGGTGGCCGACGTCGAGGCGTCGCTGATGATCTCGGTGGCGCTGGTGGTGCTGGTCGTCTTCGTGTTCCTGCGCAGCGTGTGGGCCACGGCGATCCCGTCGGTGGCGGTGCCGCTGTCGCTGGTGGCGACCTTCGGCGTCATGTACCTCCTCGGCTACTCGGTCGACAACCTGTCGCTGATGGCGCTCACCATCTCCACCGGCTTCGTGGTCGACGACGCCATCGTGGTCACCGAGAACGTGACGCGCTTCGTGGAGCAGGGCGTGCCGCCGCTGGAAGCGGCGCTGCGCGGTGCCAAGCAGATCGGCTTCACCATCGTCAGCATCACCTGTTCGCTGCTCGCGGTCTTCATTCCGGTGCTGCTCATGGGCGGCATCGTCGGCAAGCTGTTCCGCGAGTTCGCGGTGACGCTGTCGATCGCCATCGCGGTCTCGGCGCTGATCTCGCTGACGCTGACGCCGACGATGTGCGCGCGCATGCTGGCGCACAAGAAGGAAGAGAAGCCGGGGCGGCTCGAACGCTGGCTCGAGGCCGGCTTCTCGTCGGTGCAGGCAGGCTACGGGCGCGCCCTGCGCTTTGTCCTGCGCCATCGCTTCCTCGTTGGGCTGGCGACGATCGGGACGGTGACGCTGACGGTCGCGCTCTACATCGTGGTGCCCAAGGGGCTCTTCCCGCAGCAGGACACCGGCGTGCTCAACGGCTTCACCGACGCGCCGCAGGACGTGTCGTTCCCGGTGATGCGCGATCGCCAGCACGCGCTCGAGAAGGTGGTCCAGGCCGATCCCGCGGTCGAGCACACCATCTCGTTCATCGGCGGCAACAGCGGGCGCACCATCAACACCGGCAGCATGTTCATCGCGCTCAAGCCCGAGTCCGAGCGCAAGGTGACCGCCGACGAGGTCATCAACCGGCTGCGGCCCAAGCTGGCCAAGGTGCACGGCATCCAGCTCTTCCTGCAGTCGGTGCAGGACGTGCGCATGGGCGGGCGCGGCTCGCGCACGCAGTATCAGTACACGCTCGAGGACGCCAACCTCGAGGAGCTCTTGCAGTGGGGACCGCGCATGGTCGCGGCGCTGCGCAAGATCCCCGAGATCAAGGACGTCAACACCGATCAGCAGACGGCGGGCCTCGAGGTCATCGCCGACGTCGACCGCGACACCGCCGCGCGGCTCGGCGTGAGCATGCGCGACATCGACAACACGCTCTACGACGCGTTCGGCCAGCGCCAGGTGGCGACGACCTACACCGAGATCAATCAGTATCGCGTGGTCCTCGAGATCCTGCCGGCGCTCGGACAGAACCTCGACGCCATCAATTCGCTCTACGTGGCGTCGGCGTCGGGCGGGCTCGTGCCGCTGTCGGCGCTGGTCAAGCTGCATCCGGGCTCGGTGCCGCTGTCGGTCAACCACCAGGGGCAGTTCCCGTCGGTGACGTTGTCGTTCAACGGCGCGCCCGGGGTCGCGCTCGGGCAGGCGGTGGCGGCCATCCACCGCGTCGAGCAGCAGATCGGGCTGCCGGCGTCGATCCACGCCGACTTCAGCGGCACGGCGCAGGCGTACAAGGACTCGCTGAAGTCGGAGCCGATGCTGATCCTGATGGCGCTCCTGACGGTCTACATCGTGCTCGGCATGCTCTACGAGAGCTACATCCACCCGATCACGATCTTGTCGACGCTGCCGTCGGCGGGCGTGGGCGCGCTGCTGGCGCTGCTGCTGTTCCATACCGAGCTCAGCGTGATCGCGCTCGTCGGCATCATCCTCCTCATCGGCATCGTCAAGAAGAACGCGATCATGATGATCGACTTCGCGCTCGAGGCCGAGCGCGACGAAGGGCTGACGCCGGAGCAGTCGATCTACCAGGCCTGCCTGTTGCGCTTCCGGCCGATCATGATGACGACGATGGCGGCGCTGCTCGGCGGCTTGCCGCTGGCGATCGGCGGCGGATCGGGGTCGGAGCTGCGGCGGCCGCTCGGCATCGCCATCGTCGGTGGGTTGCTCTTGTCGCAGATGCTGACGCTGTTCACGACGCCGGTGACCTACCTGGCGCTCGACAAGTTCCGGCGCGGGCGGCACCCGACCGCGGTGGCGGCGGTGTTCGCGACGCTGGCGAGCTTGATCGCGGGCTGGGCGGCGCACGCGGCGGGGATGGGCGTGCGCGAGGACGGGGGAATCGCGACGCTGGTGGCGGCGATCGTGTTCGCGGGCGTGCGGGCGCTGATGCTGCGTGGCACCGCCGACGTGGTCGCGCCGGAGTAGGGCGGCTGGCTCGGAGGACCGTTCCGCGACGGTACGATCGTGCCGTGAGCTAGAAGCTCTTGGAGGCGAGCTGGGCGTCCCAGCCGTTGCCGCCGAGGTCCCGCGAGTACGAGCGCACCAGCCCGGCGCCGCGGCAATACGTCAGATAGGCGGTGTACGAGACCTGCTGCTGCGCGGTCCAGCAGTCCGTGAAGGTTCCGGCGGGCACCGTCACCGAGGTCTCGCGGTGCCACGCGTACGACGTGTTGAAGTAGCTCCACGTGTGGCCCTCTTCGAGCGGCAGGTCGATGATGGGCGCCCACGAGCCGCTGTAGTAGTAGTCGACCTCGTCGCCGCCGGGCTGCGAGTAGTCGCCGGTGCCGGCGACGCCGGTGCAGAAGCTGTCGAGCTGGAACGCGGGGCGGCCGCCGACGGCGTTGGCGCTGAGGACGTGCTGATCGTAGCTGCCGGCCGCGCACACGCTGCCGCCGCCGACGGCGCTGACCTGGTAGGTCCAGCGATTGCCGACGGTGAGCGGGTAGAGCGCCGCGGTGCCGCTGCCGCCACCACCGCCCGCGCCGCCGCTGCCACCGGCGCCGCCACCGCCACCACCGCCACCGCCACCACCGCCGCCGCCGCCGCCGCCCGCGCCGCCGCCGCCGGCCATATCGATTGCGCCGCCGTCGCCACCGCCGCTGCCGCCACAGCCGACCAGGCCGGCGACGAGCACGAGCGCCAACATCGATCGCGTCATGGCCGCATCATACGAGAACGCGCGCGACTTCTTGTGGGCACGCCGTGGTCCGCGCCCCCACCGGCGCGCCCGCAAGCCTGCGAGATCCCGTCGCCCGCGCCGTGGCCTGCGGCTTGTAACCGACGCTCGCGATGCCTACGACCCTGCGTTGCTTCACGCTCGCCTGCCTGCTCCTCGTCGCCGCCTGCGCCGGCACCGCCGACGACGATCCACTCGAAGACGCCGCCCAGGCGCTCTCCACCGACTGCTCGACCACGCGCGACGTCGTCTGCCACGGCTCGCCGTACGACTGCAGCTACGCCGCCAAGCGCTGCGATCCCGTCCCGCGCGCGCTCGACCGCCCGTCGCGCACGCCGGAGTTTCCGCTCGCCGGCAGCGGCCACGCCGTCGAAGACTCGTTCGGCAACGTGCTCGGCCACACCACCGGCACGCACGTCCACCTCAACTGGGGCCAGCGCCGCAACCTCCACGACACGCCCAAGGTCCTCGCCTGGGCCGCGGCCACCGACGCCGGCGCCGTCACCGGCTGGATCAACGTCAGCGCCATCGCGCACGACCTGTCGTGGATGCCGAGCGCCGAGGCGCCCGGTCCCGGCGGCAGCACCTCGACGTGGCACGTGGTCGCCTCCAACGACGCGCCCTACCGCGACGCCACCGGCGCGTCGCTCAAGGTCGTCGCCAGCTGCGGCTCGGGCATGAACGCCACCGACTACCTCGCGCGCAACGGCCACTTCAACCTCATCTACAACCTGCCGGGCTACTCCGATCCGCCGCTCGGCTCCGGCACCATCGACGTCTATCCGCTCGCCGGCGCGCCCGCGTTCCTGCGCGCCGAGGCGCAGCTCTCCGTCGGGCGTCCGCTGTTCGACTGCTCGTCGGGCACGCCGCGCGCGACGACGAAGGAGCTGCGCTTTCTCTACGGCGCCGTCGACGCCGCCCCCAACCGTCACGGCTGGATCGCCGAGCCCAACGTCGCGCCCGGCCCGTAGCGCCCGATCGCGCTACACTTGGCGCATGTGCCGCAACATCCGCGTCCTGCACAACTTCGAGCCGCCGACCACGCCCGACGAGATCCGCGCCGCCGCGCTGCAGTACGTGCGCAAGGTCAGCGGCCTGCCAAAGCCGCCGCAAGCGGACCTCGCCGCCTTCGACGCCGCCATCGACGCGGTCACGGCCGCCACCACGGCGCTGCTCGAGTCGCTGAGCTCACGCGGCACGGTGCGCACGCGCGAGGGCGAGCGCGAGAAGGCGGCCCGTCGCTGGCAGATGCGACGGATGTAACTCCGCGCTGAACGAAGCGACGCCGATCCGGCGTCGAGGTTCGCTTGCTCCCCGGCCGCGCGCGGTCATCCTCTAGCCCGCGCGAATGCAGTGGGAGTCGAGGCCGCTTCGGGAGTTGTTGCGATTGGCAGGACCGATCGCGGTGTCGATGCTCTCGTACAGCATCATGACGCTCGTCGACACGCTGGTCGTCGGGCGGCTCGGCACCGCGTCGCTCGCCGGCGTCGGGCTCGGCGGCACGGTGGCCTTCGCGCTGTTGTGCTTCTGGTTTGGCCTGTTGCGCGGGACCAAGACGCTGGTGGCGCAGGCCATCGGCGCGGGCCGGCGCGACCTGGTCGGCGCCTATCGCGCCGCCGCGCTCGGCACCGCGCTCGTGGCGGGCGTGGCCATGATCGCCGTCGGACAGGTGGCGGCGTCGCTGCTCGGACACGTCGCGGCGACGCCGGCGGCGGGCCACGCGGCGCGCACCTATCTGCACATCCGCAACCTGGCGGCGCCAATGACGCTGACCTTCGGCGCGCTGCGCGAGGTGCGCTACGGCGAAGGCGACGCGCGCTCGCCGATGCTGGCGTCGATCGCGGCCAACGTGGTGAACGTCGCGCTCTCGACGACGTTCGTGTTCGCCTGCGGCTGGGGCGTGGCCGGCGTGGCGGCGGCGACGGCGCTGGCGCAGTCGTCGGAGGCGGCGTTCTTGTGGCTGCTCGAGCGGCGCATCCATGGCCGCATCACCGCGCGGGCGACGCGCGAGCACGTGCGCGCGCTGGTGCGCATCGGATTGCCGACGGGGCTGCAGCTCGGGCTCGAGGTCGGCTCCTTCGCGATCCTCACGGCGTTCATCGCGTCGCTGTCGGAGACGCAGATGGCGGCGCACCAGATCGCGCTGCAGGCGGTGCAGTTCTCGTTTCTGCCGGCGTTCGCCATCGCCGAAGGCGCGCAGGTGCTCGCCGGCCAGGCGGTGGGGGCGCGCCGCGAGGCGCTCGTCATGCGCGTGGCATGGCTCGCCGTGTTGACCGCGGGCGTGTACACCGCGGTCTGCTCGCTGGCGTTCGCGCTCGGCGCGCCGCTCATCGTCGCCGGCTTCACGTCGTCGGCGGCGCTGGCGGCGGTGACGGTGCGGCTCTTGCGCGTCGCCGCGCTGTTTCAGGTCTCCGACGGCGCCAACATCGTGGCGCGCGCGGTCTTGCGCGGCGTCGGCGACATGCGCTTCGCCGCGGTCATCGGCGTCCTGACGGCGTGGCTGATGACGCCGCCGCTCACGTGGCTCCTCGGCGCGCACGCGCACCTCGGCGCCGCCGGCGGTTGGCTCGGCCTGTGCGGCGAGAGCGTGCTCGGCGCGACGCTCTTGTGGCGGCGGCTGCGCTCGGGCGCGTGGCGCGCGGCGCCTTCAGTCGTCGTCGACGGCGGGACGCAGGCGCAAGCCGCGTGACACCACCGCCAGCTCGACGAGATCGAAGAGGCCCTGCACCGCGAGCGCGAGCAGCGCGGCGGGCACCGCGCCCTCGAGGATGAGCGCGGTGTCGTCGAGGCGGATGCCGGTCAGGATCGGCTGGCCGTAGCCGCCGGCGCCGATGAGCGCGCCGAGCGTGGCGGTGCCGACGGCGATCACCGCCGCGGTCTGCACGCCGGCCACGATCGACGGCATGGCCAGCGGCAGCTCGACGAGCCGGAGCCGCTCCCAGCCGCCGAGACCGAGCGCCGCCGCCGATTCGCGCAGCGGCGCCGCGATGCCGTCGATGCCGGCGACGGTGTTGCGCACGATCGGTAAAAGCGAGTAGACGACGAGCGCCACCAGCGCCGGTCCGGTGCCGATGCCGAACAGCGGGATCATGAAGACGAGCAGCGCCAGGGACGGGATCGTCTGCATCAGCCCGGTGGTGCCGAGGATGAGCCGGCGCAAGCGGCGGCGGCGCGCAGCGACGATGCCGAGCGGCACGCCGAGGAGGATCGCGCCCGCCAGCGAGATGCCGACGAGGATCAAATGCTCGACGGTGCGCGCGCCGATCCGCCGCGCCACGCCGTCGTTGGTGACGACGCCGCTGGTGCCGAAATGCGCGCGCGCGAAGTCGGCGGCGATGCGCGCGTCGGGGGTCTTGTCGCGCTTGGCGCGTGCGTTCATCGCGATCATCTCGGTCGCCGAGATGGCGCCCTGGAGACGCGCGAGCGCGGCGCGCGCCGCCGGCGGCAGCGTGTCGCGGTAGAGCAGGACCGCTTCGTACTCGGTGAAGTAGTGCAGATCGTCGTCGAGCAGCGCCGGCTTGTAGTAGTCGATCTCGGCGTCGGTGCCGTAGGCGTCGATGACGTCGAGCGTCCCGGCGGCGAGCCCGCGCCACGCGAGATCGTGATCGAGCCCGCGAACATCTTTTTGCGGGAGGCGATAGCGCGCGCGCAAGGCCGGCCAGCCGTCGCCGCGCGCCACGAACTCCTCGGAGAAGCCGAGCCGCAGCTCGGGGTGCGCGATCAGATCGGAGATCTTGCCCAGGCCCAGGCGCGCCGCGACCTCGCGGTTGGCGGCGAGCGCGTAGCCGTCGGAGAAGCCGAGCGACGGCGACATCACGATGCCTTTTTGCGCGAGCGCGCGCTCGAGTGACGCGCGATCGCACGCCGAGCGCAGGATCTCCTGGCACAAGGTGCCGGTGTACTCGGGATAGATGTCGATTCGCCCGGCGAGGAGCGCGTCCCACAACACGCGCGTGCCGCCGAGCTGCGCTTCGTGGCGCGCGCGCACGCCGCCGTCGGCGAGCAGCTGCGTGGCCAATTCGCCGAGCAGCACCGATTCGGTGAACTTCTTGCTGCCGACGGCGATCTCGCGCTCGGCATGGCACGCGCCGACGGCGAGCACGACGGCGAGCGGAAGGACGATGGTGCCCGCGCGCTTCATGCGCCGATCTTCTCGAGCGGCGCGCGCTGCGCCTCGATGAACTGGGTGACGAACGGATCGGCGGGCGCGCGCACCAGCTCGCCGAGCGGCCCGCGCTGCACGACGCGCCCCGCGCGCAACAGGATGATCTCGTCGCCCAGCGTGGCGGCGTCACCGAGATCGTGCGTCACCATCACCATGGTCTTGCCGAGGCGCTGCGCGATGCGCCGCAGATCCTGCTGCAGCTCGGCGCGGATGATCGGATCGAGCGCGCCGAACGGCTCGTCGAGCAGCAGCGCCTCGGGATCGAGCATGAGCGCGCGCATCAGGCTCACGCGCTGGCGCTGCCCGCCCGACAGCTCGACGGGATAGCGCTGCAGCAGCTCCGCCGGCAGCCGCACCAACTCGGCGAGCTCGCCGATGCGCGCGTCGAGCTCGGCGTGCGGCCGCCCGCGCGCGGGCAGGGCGACATTTTGCCGCGCGGTCAGGTGCGGAAAGAGCCCGCCCTCTTGAATCACGTAGCCGATGCGGCGTCGCGCCGCACGATCGAGCGGACCGCCGTCGAAGCGGATCTCACCGGCGTCGGGCGCGACCAGGCCCATGCACAAACGCAGGAGCGTCGATTTGCCGCAGCCCGACGGCCCGAGCAGCACCGTGGTTCGACCACGCGGGAGCGCGAGGTCGACCTCGACGGCGAGCTGGGTACCCCAGCTCTTGCGGACCGCGCGGAGCTCGAACATCCGCGCATCATAGATCGCCACCCCCTCTCCGACGGGCCCCTTTCCTAACCCGACCTACCCCAACCCCACCATCGGAGAGCGGGCGGCGACGGCGACACTTTGGCGCGATACGGTGCGTCAGACAAGCCGCATGAGTGCGCTAGGGTGGCGTTTGTCCGGTGGCAAGGCTATGCAAGGAGGCATGGCCGAAGACTTCGCAGCGATGGTGAACGCAATGCCGAACGGCTGGGTTCAGGCGATGGGGATTGTCGTCACCCGCGCCACCGTCGACGAGGTCGCGTGCGAGTGGACCGTCGAACAGAAGCATCATCAAGCGTATGGAATCGTACACGGCGGCGTGCACGCGGGCGTGATCGAGACGCTGGCGTCGATCGGCGCGGCGCTGGTGGCGTTGCCGCGCGGCCAGCGCGTCGTCGGGCTCGAGAACAACACGTCGTTCATCCGCGCCGTGCGCGAGGGCAAGCTGCACGCGCTGGCCCGACCGGTGACGCGCGGGCGCAGCTCGCAGGTGTGGGAAGCCTGGATTCGCGACGGTGAGGAGCGCCTCGTGGCGCAGGGGCGCGTGCGCCTCTTGTGCATCGCCGAGGATGCGCCGCTCGGCTAGTACCTCGCCGCAGTGGTTTGATCGTTCGTTTTCGGTTCATAAGCCGTCGACGTATTCGCACGTCGCGGCGAGGTACTGCGCATCAATCCCAGGAGGCGTGCCGCCTCCCTCGTCGGGCAGAGCCCGCCGAGCCTCCCTCCCGCTGACGGCCGGACTGCCGGCCGACGGCGCCTCTGGCGCCTTGAAAGGCCCGATTGGCAACCAGTCAAATTCACGGCGGCGAAGCACTAGGTGGCTTGTTAGGATGGCCGCATGCACAGCGTCCTCACCGTCGAGCATCATGCGCCGTCGCTCGACCGCGCCACCACCTATACGGCGCTGATTCCCGACACCGGGACGCCGCCGTTCGCGGTGCTGTATCAACTGCACGGCGCCTCCGACGATCACCGGGCGTGGCTCTACAAATCGAACATCTTGCGACACGTCGACGGGCTGCCGCTGGTGGTGGTGATGCCGTCGGGCGAGAACAGCTATTACGTCGACGCGTGGGAGCGCATGGTGGTCGACGATCTGCCCGCGCACGTGGCGCGTACGTTTCGCGTGCGTGAGGGGCGGGCGGCGATCGGCGGGCTGTCGATGGGCGGATTCGGGGCGATCCGGCTGGGGCTGAAGTATCCGGAGAAATACGTATCGATCTATGCGCACTCGTCGAAGCTGGTGGAGACGGGGGACGATCATGATGCGGCGGTGATCGCGGCGCAGGTCGACCGAAAGAAGATGCCAGCGCTCGCGTTCGACTGCGGCGTCGACGATTATTTGATCGAGCATAGTCGTAAGTTTGCAGCGACGTTGAAGTCGCTCGGGGTACCGCACGAGTATCGCGAGCACCCGGGCGCGCATACGTGGGACTACTGGGAAGAGCACCTGCCGGACGCCCTCGCGCATCACAAGCAGGTGCTCGGGCTGTAGCGGCGAGCCTTATCGCGGCGCGCGCGCCACCAGCCACCGCTGTGCCGGCTTCTCGACGGTGAAGTGCACCGCGATCGACAGCGCCACCAACAGCGCGAAGAAGCCGACCATGCGCACCAACGACCATTCGTATTTGCCGGCGAGCGCCTGAAACAGCGGCATCTGTAACAGATACAACCCGTAGCTCGCCTCGCCGAGCAGACGCAGCGCGGGCGAGCCGAGGGGGCGCGCACCGCCCGACGCGACCGCCCACAGGAGCAGCGCGAAGGCGGGCAGGAGCAGCGCGTGCAGGAAGTAGCGCGGCACGTGGCCCGACGCGAGCACGATCGCGACCACCGCGAGCGTGCCGATCGCGGCGAGCGCGTTGGCCGCGGCGGGCGCGAGCGTGCGCCGCCGCGACAGGAACGCGCGCCCGAGCGCGATCCCGACGACGAACTCGGGCAGACGCAAGAGCGGGCCGCACTTCAAGAACGTCGCCGCGCCGCTCGCCGGCGACACCAGCGCCGGCGTGGCCGCGCAGCCGAGCGCGAGCACGAGACCGCCCGCCAGAGCCGCGCGCGCGTACCGCGGATGCGCCGCGACGAGCGCCAGCCAGGGAAACGCCGCGTAGAAAAACAGCTCGACGCTCACGCTCCAGCCGGGCGTGTTGCCGAGAAACGTGATCGACGGAATCCACGCCTGCAGCCCGATCAGATCGGCCGCGGTGGCCGCGCCCATGCGCCCCGGCGCCGTGCCGGCGGCGATCGCCAGCGGGATCTCGACGATCGCCACCAGCGCATACAGCGGCCAGACGCGCGCCAGCCGCAGCCAGAAGAAGCGCGCGCGCGTCACGCGTCGGTCACCGAGCGGCGCCGCGTAGTTGTAGGCGAGGACGAAGCCCGAGAGCACGAAGAACAGCGACACCGCCGCGTGCCCCGCGTTCTGCGCGCGCGCCACCCACCACGGCGCGCCGCCGACGGTGAGCACCAGGAAGTGGTAGGCGAACACCCACGCCGCGGCGAAGAAGCGCACGCCGGTCAGGCCGTGCAGCCGCGCGCGCGCGGGCGCCGCGGCCGGCGAGATCGAGGCGAGGGCGGCGCTTTCCTGCATTCGTCGAGGCTGGCGATGATAGCACCGGTTGACAAGCGCGCCGCCGCGGGCGTCTGATGCGGCATGCGCAGCCTCTGCCTCGTCGCGCTCGTCATGGTCCCGCTCGCGGCGCGCGCCGACGTGCTGCCGACACGCGACGCGAACGAGACGCCGCATCCGCTCGCTGTCGGCGAGGAGCTCACGAAGGCGATGGGCGGCCGCGAAGGCTGGGCGAAGGCGCGCTTCTTCCGCTTCGACTGGATCGTCGAGAAGGACGGCAAGCGCGTGGTGGCGCGCTCGCACTATTGGGATCGCTGGGACGGGCGTTACCGCGTCGACGGCAAGGACGAAAAAGAGGGCGCCTACTCCGTCTACTTCAACGTCAACAGCAAAGACGGCGTCGCCTTCGTCGACGGCAAGCGCGTCACCGACGCGGCGCAGGCCAAGAAGTGGCTCGCGGACGGCTACGAAGCCTTCATCAACGACAGCTACTGGCTGCTCGCGCCCTTCAAGATCTTCGACGGCGGCGTCGCCGTCGCCGCCGGCGGCGTCGACAAGGGGCCCGACGGCGCGCCGTGCGACGTCATCAAGCTCAGCTTCGCCAACGTGGGGCTGACGCCGAAGGACGTCTATTGGCTGTACGTGAACCAGAAGACCCATCTCCTCGACGAGTGGAAGTACGTGCTCGGCGGCGAGAACAAGCCGCCGACGGCGTGGGCGTGGAGCGGCTGGCAGAAGGTGGGGCCGATTCAGCTGGCCTCGATGCGCAAGGGCCTCGGCAAGGCGAACGTGATTCGCTTCGAGAACCTCAAGGTCTCGACGGACGTAGATGACGCGGCGTTGACGCCGCCCAAGTAGAAGAGGGGAGCACGCATGGCGAAGAAGAAGGCGAAGGCGAAGGCGAAGGCGAAACCGAAGGCGGCACCGAAGGCGGCACCGAAGAAGGCCAAGGCGAAGGCGAAGAAGCCGGCGGCGCGCAAGACGGCGCGCGCGGCGGCGCCGAAGCGCGCGGCGAATCCGGCGGTCGTGCACTGGGAGGTGCAGGCCAAGGACCCGGCGCGGCAGCAGTCGTTCTTCGGCAACCTGTTCGGCTGGAAGATCGACACCAACAACCCGATGAACTACGGAATGTTCGCGGGCGCCGGCAAGGACAGCATCGGCGGCGGCATCGGTCCGGCGATGGACGAGACCTCGCGCGTGACCGTCTACGTGCAGGTGGCGGACATCGACGCGACGCTGGCCAAGGCGCAGTCGCTCGGCGCCGAGACGCTCATGCCGCGCACGCCGTACGGGCCGGTCATCATGGCGCTGTTCCGCGATCTCGAGCGCAACGTCATCGGGCTGGTCGAGGGCTAGCCGCCACCGCGGCGAGCGCCACCGCCACGACGACGGCGCAGCCGACCACGTTGTACCAAAGAAATCCGATCGACGTTCCCTGCCACACCGCCATCACCGCCGCCTCCGCCAGCACCACGGCGACGAAGGCCGCCGTGCCGCTCACGCGTCGCGTGAAGAAGCCGACGAGGAACACGCCGAGCATCGGCCCGTAGAAGAGCGAGCCGAGGATGTTCACCGCCTGGATCAGGTTCTCGAACAGCGACGCGCCGATGGCGAAGCCGACGGCGACGGCGCCCCACACGACGGTGAAGATCTTGGCGACGGTCAGATAATGCGCGTCGTCGGCGTCGGGCCGGAAGCTGCGCTTGTAGAAGTCGACGACGCTGGTGGTGCCGAGCGAGTTGAGCGCGCTGGCCGTCGCCGACATGGCGGCGCACAAGATCACCGCGATGAGCAGGCCCACGAGCCCCGACGGAAACTCGGCGAGCACGAAGCGCAGGAACACGTAGTCCTGATCTTTGGTCTCGGCGCGCGCGCGGCTCTGGCCGATGAGCGTCACCGCCTTGGCGCGAATGGCGTCGGTACGCGCGGCTTCGTCGCGCAGCGCGGCTTCGGCGGCGGCGGTGCGCGCGGCGTCGCCCGACTTGCGCGCGTCGACGAAGGCGCTCGTCGTGGCCGCGCGCGTCGACCAGGCGGCGTTCCACTGTTGCTCGACGCTGCGCAGCTCCGGACCCTTGGCGCTCGCTTCGGCGCGCGCGAGCTCGGGCGCGTTGAAGAAGATCGGCGGCTGATGGAATTGATAGAACACGAAGAGGAGCAGACCCACCGCGAGGATGCCGAACTGCATGGGCAGCTTCACGATGCCGTTGAACATGAGCCCGAGCCGCGACTCGGCGAGCGGCGATCCCGTGAGGTAACGCTGCACCTGCGACTGATCGGTCCCGAAGTAGGCGAGCTGCACGAAGAGCCCGCCGGTCAGCCCGCTCCACAGCGTGTAGCGCGTGTCGAAGCGGGGCTGAAAGTCGATCACCTTCATCTTGCCGAGCGCGCCGCCGACGGCGAGCGCGTCGTCGAGCGACACCGCGGACGGCAAGCGATGCAGCACGAAGGCGAACGCCGCCGCCATACCGCCGAGCATCACCACCATCTGCCACGTCTGCGTGCGGCTGACGACGCGCGTGCCGCCGGAGACGGTGTACAGGATGACCGCGGCGCCGAGCGCGACCGTGGTGCCGCCGAGCGGCCAGCCGAGCAGCGTCGAGAGCACGATCGCCGGCGCGTAGAGCGAGATGCCTGCGCCGAGCCCGCGCGACAGCAAGAAGAGGAACGCGACCAGCTGCCGCGTTTTGCGATCGAAGCGCGTCTCCAGGTATTCGTACGCGGTGTAGACCTTGAGCCGGTAGTAGATCGGCACGATCACCGCCGACAGGATGATCATGGCGAGCGGCAGCCCCAGGTAGAACTGGATGAAGCCCATGCCGTCCTGGTAGGCCTGGCCGGGCATCGACAGGAAGGTGATGGCGCTGGCCTGTGTCGCCATGATCGACAGGCCGATGGTCCACCAGCGCAGATCGCCGCCGCCGCGCAGGTAGGTCTCGGCGCTCTTGACCTCGCGCGTCTTCCACGCGCCGTACACCACGATGAGGCCGATGGTGCCGAGGAGGACGGCCCAGTCGAGCGTCGTCATTTGTAGTGCGCCGTCAAAAACGCGAACAGCGCCACCATCGCCGCCATCGACGCGAGCACGATCGTGTACCAGCGCCGCCAGCGACGGGGATCTTCCTCGTCGCGCGGCTCGTCGTTCTCAGGGCGCATAGTCGAGCAGGTTGGCGAACAGGCGATACGCGCCCGGCACGCCCGCGGGCAGCTGCCGGAAGAACGCCAGCCCCGTGTACACGAACGCGCCCTTGTGGTGCTTCATCACGATCAGGCTGCCCTTGCGCGGCGGCTCGTTGGTGTCGTGCATGGCGAAGATCGGCGTGAACGCCTTGTCCCAATCCTCGGCGAAGTAGAGCCCGCGCTCCTGCACCCAGCCTTCGAAGTCGCGCGCGCCGATCTTGTTGGGCACGTTCACGATCGGATGCGACGGCGCCAGCATCTGCACCGCCGCGTCCTCCTCGGTGACGCGCGTATGCGTGATCTTGAACGGCGCCGGTCCGATCGGCGACGTGATCGACGAGATGAAGTTCTGCGTGTTGTACTGCACCACCATCGTGCCGCCGTCGGCGACGTACTTCATGAGCCGCTCGTGCAGGTACGGGAGCCGCTGGTCGACGTTGAAGGCGCGCACGCCGGTCACGATCGCCTGATAGGGCTGAAGCGAGCCGTGCGCGATCATCTCCTCCGTCAGCATCGTCACGTCGTAGCCGGCCTGGCGCAGCGCCGCCGGCACCTCGTCGCCGGCGCCGGCGATGTAGCCGATGCGCGTGCGCTTGTGATGGATGTCGGCGCGGAGCAGCTTGACCTCGGCGTCGGGCGTGACCGTCTGGATCGGGATGTGCGCGTACTCGACATGGCCGAGCGCGCGCGAGATCCGCTGCCCATCGACGGTGGCGACGAGCTTCATGGTCGCCGTCGCCTCGGCGTGCGGCGGGTGCACCTTGAACGCGAGCTCGACCTCGTCGCCCTTCTTGGCGAGCTTGAACGGCTGCGTCTTCGGCTCGACGCTCCAGCCCGCCGGCAATTCCGGCGCCAGCTCGCCGGCGACGGCGTCGTGGTTGGCGCGAACGCGCACGCCGAGCGGGCGCGTCGCCGCCGCGTCGGGGAAGACGAGCAGCGGGGCGCGCGGCGTCACGCTCACGGCGGGCAGCACCTCGAGCGCGCGCCAACGCTCGCCGGCGACCGGATCGACCCACTTGTACGCGAGCGGCCGCTCCAACGTCAGCGTCGCGCCATCGACGGACACGAGGATCTCCGCGGACGGCGCCGGCGTCTCCGGCTTGCCGATGAGCGCCGGATCGCGAACCGTCCAGTGCCCTTTCTCCGGCGGCGCCGCCAGCCAGTACGGCTGCGTAATCTCCGTCTCCGCCGGCAGCTTGAAGGTGTGCTCGACCTTGACCGGCTTGTTGTCGCCGAGCGGTTTGTCGACGGAGATGCGCTCGCCGCCCGGCAGCCGCACCTCGTGCAGCCGCATCGTCGCCGGCGAGCGATTGATCGCGGTGACCGTCAGCGCCACGTCGCCGCCCGGATTGGCGACGATGTCGCTCACCGCCGCCTCCGCATACAGCCCGGCGCAGCCTGCGATCACCTCGTCGAGCTCGGCCAGCTTCTCCGCCTTCCACGGATGATCGGCGAGCGCCTGCATCTCGCCGCGCAGCGCCACCAACTCGGGGATGCTGTGCGCCGGCGCCGTCGGCGAAAACGCCGCGCGGATGCGCGCGATGTGCTCGCCAATCTTCTTGCCGCCCGGCACGCGCCCCCACGTCAGATCGATCCCATCGAAGATCGAGTGCGACACCGGATCGCCGGCGAGCACGCGGAAGTACTCGGTCTGCTCGCCGCGCGACGGCGCCACGCCGAAGCCCTGGCTCTTGTGCATGCTGCGGCTCTGCGCCGCCATCTCGCCGTACGAAATGCCGAGCAGCGGGTTGTACCCGCCGACGTCCAGCTTCGACAGTTGTGTCAGCTCCTCGCCCGCCGGCGGTGGTCCGCCGAAGTTGAAGCGGTTCCACACCACGCGCTTCGGCCGCGACGCCGCATCGAGCTTGTGCCACGCTTCGACCGCGAGGACGGCCGACGCCGTGTGGTGCCCGTGCGTCTCGCCGCCCTCGGGCGGAAAGCGCGTGATCACCACGTCGGGCCGGAACTTCTTCATCACCGTCACCACGTCGCTGGCGATGGCCTCGCGATCCCAGATGCGCAGCGTCTCCTCCGGCGTCTTCGAGTAGCCGAAGTCGCGCGCCCGCGAGAACCACTGCTCGGCGCGGTCGATCCCGCGCGCGGCCAAGAGCTCCTCGGTGCGAATGAGCCCGAGCAGCGGCGCCTGCTCGGCGCCGATCAGATTTTGCCCGCCCTCGCCGCGCGTCAATGACAAGTAGCCGGCGCGCACCAGCTTGTCGTTGGCCAACCACGCCAGAAGCCGCGTGTTCTCGTCGTCGGGATGGGCCGCCACGTAGAGCACGTTGCCGACCACGCCCAGCCGATCGAGGGCGCGCATCAGCTCGCCTGCCGACGGCTGTTTCGTATTTGCCGCGAACCCGGAGGTCGTCATCAGTGTTACCGCTACAACCACGAGCGACATATGCGCGAGCTGCATTGTGCCGTACATTGTCATGTAAAACCGATGCCCCGCTCTTTGTTTTCTGCGTACGTCGAAAGCGGTCTGGCGGCCAGCTCGCTCCTTCCTTCGGGGTTCGGCGATCGGCAGGCGCGCAAAGAGGCGGTCGCGCGCGCCGCGGCCCGCCCGGCGTCGCCGGCGCTGCTCACCGAGCTCGCCGCGCAGCAGGCGCTCTTGCCCGATAGCCCGGCGCGGCGCCGCGCGCTCGAGAACCTGGGCAAGCCGGGCACCGCCGTCGTCATCACCGGGCAGCAGGTCGGCCTGTTCCTCGGCCCGCTCTACACCATCTATAAAGCGGCGACCGCGATCGTGCTCGCGGAAACGCTCGCCGTCGAGACCGGCACTCCGGTCGTCCCCATCTTCTGGATGGCGACCGAGGATCACGACTTCGCCGAGATCGACCACTGCAGCATCGCGCGCGGCGGCGAGCCGCCGTTGCGCCTGCGCGTCTCCGCCGATGCGCGCTCCGACGCGCGCGCGCCCGTCGCCGAGGCGCTGCTCGGCGCCGACGTCACCGACGCCGTCGAGGCGGTGCGTGAGACCATCGGCGGCCGTCCCGCCGGCGCCGAGGTCGCGGCGCTGCTCGCCGCGCATTACACGCCGGGCCGCCGCTTCGGCGACGCCTTCGCGGGCCTGCTCGGCGCGCTCTTCGCCGACGAGGGCCTGCTCGTCTTCCACCCGCGCACCCCCGGTGCCGCCGCGCTCGCCGCGCCCGCCTATCGCCACGCGCTCCTGCACGCCGGCGCCATCGCCGAGCGGCTGGTCGCGCGCGACGCCGCGCTCGCCGCCGCCGGGTTCGACGCGCAGGTGCACGTGCGGCCCGACGCGGCGCTGGTGTTCGCGCACGACGATCGCGGCGGCCGCCAGCTCGTGCGGCTCGACGACGCGCCCGCGCGCGCCGCCGACGTCGCCGCCGATCCGACGCGCTTCTCCTCGTCGGCGCTGTTGCGCCCGATCGTGCAGGACACGCTGTTCCCCACTGCCGCCTACGTCGGCGGCCCGGCGGAGTGCAGCTACTTCGGCCAGTGTTCCGCGCTCTATGACCTCTTCGAGCTTCCCGTTCCGCTCGTCGCGCCACGCGCCCGCTTCCGCCTCGTCGATCCTCGCACCCGCGAGCGGCTCGACGCGCTCGGCCTGGCCCCCGGCGACGTCGAGCAGCCGCGCGAGCGCCTCCTCGCCACCGTCGGCGCGCGCCGCCCCGCCGCGGTGCAGCCGAACGAGCTGCGCTCGGCGATCCTCGATGCCCCGCTCGACGCGCTCGCTTCTTTGCCCGCGCGCATCGGCGTCAGCGATCGCCACCTCGCGCGCGCCTTCAACCGCACGCGCGCGACCATCGAGCGCGCCGTCGAGCGCCTGACCGCGCGCTACGCCCGCACGCTCGCGCTCGCCGACGAGAACAGCGCCGGCGCGCTGCACCGCGCGCAGGCGCTCCTCTACCCCGATGGCGAGCCGCAAGAGCGCGTCTTCGCGTTTCCCTCGTTCGCCGCCGACGCCGGCCCGCGCGCGTTCGTGTCGTCGATCCTCGCCGCCGTCAAACCGTTCGAGCCCGCGGTGCAGGATCTCGATCGATGAAGCTCGCCGTCGGCATCACCTGCTATCACACCTTCGGCGGCTCGGGCATCGTCGCCACCGAGATCGGCCTCGAGCTGGCGCGCCGCGGCCACCGCGTGCACTTCATCTGCGCCGAGCCGCCCGCGCGCCTCGATCCGGCCACGCCGAACCTCGCCTTCCACAAGGTCGAGCTGCGCGACTATCCGCTGCTCCTCGAGGGCCAATATCCGCTCGCGCTCGCCTCGCAGATGATCGAGGTCGCCAAAAAGGAGCACCTCGATCTGTGGCACGTCCACTACGCGCTGCCGCACGCGACCAGCGCCTATCTGGCCAAGCAGATCCTCGGCGCCCACGCCCCGCGCGTCATCACCACGCTGCACGGCACCGACGTCGTGCTCGTCGGCAACGATCCGTCGTACCTGCCGATCACGCGCTTTTCGATCGAGCAGTCCGACGGCGTGACCGCGCCCTCGCAGTTCCTGGCGCAGGCCACGCGCGACAACTTCGGCGTCACGCGCGCCATCGAGGTCATCCCCAACTTCGTCGACACCGAGCGCTTCACGCCCAACGGCGCTGACCGAGACGTGCCGCTCGTCGTGCACAGCTCCAACTTCCGCCCGCTCAAGCGCGTCGACGACGTGGTCGCCATCTTCGAGCGCGTGGCGCGCGGCCGTCGCTGCCGCCTGGCGCTCCTCGGCGACGGCCCCGAGCGGCCGCACATCGAGGCCGAGGTGCGCGACCGCGGCCTGGGCGATCGCGTCGAGCTCCTCGGCGAGGTCCGCGACGTCGCCGCCGTCTTGCGGCGCGCGCACGTGTTCCTCCTGCCGAGCGAGACCGAGAGCTTCGGCCTCGCCGCGCTCGAGGCGCTCGCCTGCGGCGTGCCGGTGGTGGCCTCGCGCACCGGCGGCCTGCCCGAGGTGGTGCGCGACGGCGAAGACGGATACCTCTTGCCGATTGGAGATCTGGATGCGATGGCGGCGGCGGTGGGGCGCATCCTCGACGACGCCGACCTGCACCGCCGGCTCGCCGCGACGGCCCGCGCCGGCGCCGTCGATCGCTTCGCGCGCGCGCCGATGATCGCGCGCTACGAGGAGTTCTACGAGCGCGTGCTCAGCGCTTCGCGCTGATCAGCTCTTCGACTTCCACGCCTTGAGCGCGGCCTCGACCTCGTCCTTGCCGAAGAAGTTCTCGTCCTTCTCGCCGAGCTCCTTCGCCTTCTGCGCCAGCGGCAGCGCCTCCTTGTAGTTCCCCTTCGCCGCCAGGAGCTGCGCCTTCACGAACAGGTTGTTCCACGTCTCCTTGATCGACAGCGACTTCTCGATGAGGGTCATGCCGTCGTCGATGTTCTTGTGCTCGAGCTGGTAGCGCGCCGCGTTCGCCCACGGCGACCAGCCGCCGTTCTCCAGGCCCTTGATGCTCGTCGCCACCTGCTCGGCGGTGTGCACCTTGATCGGCAGCGACACGCGCAGCTTCTCCCACTCGAGCTCGAGCGTGCCGCCGTCGTCGCCCTCGTTGGCGAACAGGTAGGCGAGCCGCTCGCGCATCGGCGACGGCTGCGGCTTGACCTCGACGCGCAGGACGTCGTCGGCCTTGTTGTAGCCGAACACGCCCACGCCCTTGGGATCGCGGTTGAGGATGAGCGTCCACTTCGTCGCCGTCGGGATGATGAGGAACGTGTACGAGCCGGCCGCTACAGGCTTGCCGTCGACGACCACGTCCTTGCTGAAGGTGAGCTTCGTCGGAGCGTTGGCGCCGGCGCGCCAGACCTTGTCGTAGGGCACCACGCCGCCCCAGATCTTGCGGTTCTTCACGCCCGGGCACGAGTACTCGACCCCGACCTCGGTGACGCCGAGAAACTGCGAGAGCTTGGCGTTCGGGCTCGGTCGCGGCAGCTCGACCTGCTGCGCGAAGGCGCTGGATGTGAACAGGACTGCGGCGGAGAGGACGCCGATTCGGGCGAAATTTTTCATGCGTTCTCCTTAACATCTCGCGGCGTTGGGGACAACGAACCCAAGGACAATCGACCCCATCCACAGCAAAGTGGGCAGTGTCCCTGTGTGATTCAAAGTACTTACGACGGCGCATCCTTTGCAGTCCGCGCCATCATCGTGAGCACCTCATTAATGATGCGTGGGTTCTTCGTGCTGGCGTTCGTCGCCGGCTGTGGTCCGAGCAATCGGACCGGCGGCGGCGGCGGCAGCGGCGGGGGAGGCGGCGGCATGCTGACCTCCATCGACGTCAGCCCGTCGACGATCTCGCTCGTGACCACCGGCGGCGGCGCCGTGGCCACGCAGCAGTTCACCGCCACCGGCCACTTCTCGGACGGCCACAGCGAGGACATCTCCACCACCACGGGCTGGTCGCTCAGCGACGTCGGCGTCGGCACCGTCACCTCGGGCGCGTTCACCGGCTCGGCCACGCGCGGCGGCGTCGCCGTCGTCAGCGCCGGCGCGAGCGGCATCTTCGGCACGGCGACGGTCACGGTCAAATACGTCGCTGCGCGCGTGTCGGGCGACGACGGCTCGACCGCGCCCGCCGGTGCCGCCGGCCTCTTCGCCAACGCCACCGAAGATCCGACCCTGGCGCCGCTCATCGCCTATCCGCTCGACGGCACGCAGGTGCCGCACAACCTCGGCCTTCTCGAGGTGCAGTGGAAGAAGCCGAGCGCGGCGGCCGATCTCTTCGAGGTCTCGTTCGAAGGCCCGACGCTCGACTACAAGGTCTACTCGAACTCGGCGCAGCCGAGCGGCTTCCGCTTCTCGGTCACGCCGGCCGACTGGTCGTCGATCGCCGACACCGCGGCCGGCACCGCCGTGACCGTGACGGTGCGCGGCATGATCAGCGCGCAGCCGGGCAAGGCCGGCACCTCGCAGACGGTGACCATGAACATCGGCGCGGGCGACGTCAACGGCGGCATCTACTACTGGTCGCCGACGGGCGCCAGCGGCTCGACGACCGGCGTCATCATGCGCCACTCGTTCGGCGACACCAGCGGCACGGCGCAGGAGTTCTACAAGCCGATGACGGGCGCGAACCAGCGCTGCGTGGGCTGCCACGTCATCACCCACGACGGGACCAAGATGGCCGTGACCTACGACGGCGGCAACGGCGCCGCCGCGATCGCCGCGGTGCCGAGCCTCGGCATGCTCCTGCCCGAGACCTCGGGCAACAAGTGGAACTTCGCCAGCTACTCGCCCGACGGCACCAGGATGGTCGCCAGCTCGCAGGGTGCGCTGCGCATCCTCGACACCTCGGGCGGCGCCGCCAACGGCACCGTGCTGCAGACGATCGTCAACGGCACCACGGCGGCGGGCGACTACGGCTCGCATCCAGACTGGTCGCCCGACGGCAGCAAGATCGTCTACGTCGACGTGGGCGCGCCCAACGGCAACAGCGAGTGGAGCTTCTCGAAGGGCTCGCTCGTGGTCTTGAGCGACATGGGCGGCGGCGTGTTCGGCAACCCGCTCAAGATCGTGACGTCGAACGGCGACAACAACTACTACCCGTCGTTCTCGCCCGACAGCAAATGGATCCTCTTCAACCGCGGCACCGGCGGCGCCTACGCCGAGCCGGCGGCGGAGGTCTACGTCATCTCGGCCGACGGCAAGATCGGGCCGATCCCGCTCGGCAATGCCAACTCGACGCAGCCCAACGTGTGCAACTCGTGGCCGCGCTGGAGCCCGTTCGTGGTGCCCGAGCCGACGGGCGACATCATGTACTTCACGTTCTCGTCGACGCGCGACTACGGCATCGAGCTCCTGAATTCGGCGGTGCCGTCGGGGACGGCGCTGTCGCCGCAGGTGTGGATGGCGTCGTTCGATCCGGCCAAGGCGACGGCGGGGAGCGACGCCTCGATGTCGTCGTTCTGGATGCCGTATCAGGACGTCAAGAGCCACAACCACATCGCGCAGTGGACGGCGACGTTCATTCCCTAGCCGCGCCGCCCGCTTCCAAGATATAGATTGCGAGCGTTCGCTCTCTATGTTACGACGGCCACATGTTCGACGTGGTCATCGAAGGCGGCCTCGTGTTCGACGGCACCGGCGCCCCGGGGGTGCGCGCCGACCTCGCCCTCGCCGGAGGGCGCGTCGCCGCCGTCGGTGACGGGCCGTTCCCCGCGGCGCGCCGCATCGACGCGCGCGGCGCCTGGGTGACGCCCGGCTTCGTCGACGTGCACACGCACTACGACGCCGAGCTGCTCGCGGCGCCGTCGCTGTCGGAGTCGATCCGCCACGGCGTCACCACCGTGACCGTGGGGAGCTGCTCGATCAGCACGATCCTCTCCGAGCCCGAGGACTGCTCGGATCTGTTCACGCGCGTCGAGTCGGTGCCGCGCGCCGAGGTGCTGCCGCTTCTGCGCGAGCGCAAGCGCTGGTCGACGCCGCGCGACTACGTCGCCTTCCTGCAGGCGCATCCGCTCGGGCCCAACGTGACGGCGTTCCTCGGCCACTCCGATCTGCGCACGCGCGTGCTCGGCCTCGGGCGCGCGGTCGATCCGCGCGTGCGGCCGTCGCGCGACGAGCTCGCGGCCATGGAGCGCTGGCTCGAGGAGGCGCTCGACTGCGGGCTCCTCGGGCTGTCGACGATGACCAACCCGTGGGACAAGCTCGACGGCGATCGCCACCGCTCGGCGCAGCTGCCGTCGACGTACGCGACCTGGGGCGAGTACCGGCGGCTGCATCGCGTGCTGCGCCGGCGCGGGCGCATCTTGCAGTCGGCGCCGTCGCTGGTCACCAAGGTCAACGCGTTCCTGTTCCTCCTCGAGAGCGCGGCGCTGTTCGTACGCAAGCCGCTGCGCACCACGCTCATCACGCTCGCCGACGCCAAGTCGTCGCCGGGGCTGCATCGCGCCATCGCCGCGGTCACGCGCTTCGTCAACCGCGCGCTCGGCGGCGATCTGCGCTGGCAGACGCTGCCGGCGCCGTTCGAGGTCTACGCCGACGGCATCGACCTCGTGGTGTTCGAGGAGTTCGGTGCCGGGCGCGCGGCGCTGCACCTCGCCGACGAGGTCGAGCGCAACGCGCTCATGCGCGACGAGGCGTACCGGCGGCGCTTCCGCAAGGACTACGCGACGCGCTTTTCGCCGCGGGTGTGGCAGCGCGACTTTCACGACGCGCACATCGTGGCTTGCCCGGACGCGAGCGTCGTCGGGCGCACCTTCGGCGAGGTGGCCGATGCGCGCGGCATTCATCCCGTCGACGCGTACCTCGACCTCGTCGTCGAGCACGGGCGGCGGCTGCGCTGGCGCACCACGATCGCGAACCATCGCCCGCGCGAGATCGAGCGCATGGTCGGCGACCCGGCGGCGCTGATCGGGTTCGCCGACTCGGGCGCGCACATTCGCAACATGGCGTTCTACAGCTTTCCCTTGCGCATGCTGAAGCTGGTGCGCGACGCGGAGCGCGCCGGGCGCCCGGTGATGCCCATCGAGCGCGCGGTGTGGCGGCTGACGGGCGAGCTCGGCGGCTGGCTCGGCGTCGACGCGGGCACGCTGCGCCCAGGCGATCGCGCGGATGTGGCGGTGATCGATCCCGAGGCGCTCGACGGGCGGCTCGACGCGTATCACGAGGCGCCGATGGAAAACTTCGGCGGCCTCGAGCGCATGGTCAACCGCTCGGACGGCGCCGTGCGCGCGGTCGTCGTCGGCGGGCGCGTGGCGTTCGCGGCGGGGGCGTTCGATCCGGCGCTCGGGCGCACGCGCGGCTTCGGCGAGTTCTTGCCGGCTCGCGATGGTGGAGGGCGCGCCTGATGGCGGCGGCGCGGCGTACGCAAGAAGAGCGGCGCGAGGCCACCATCCGCAAGCTGCTCGACGCGGCGACCGAGGCGCTCATCGACGTCGGCTACGCCGGGGCGAGCGTGCAGGAGGTGTGCGCGCGCGCCGAGGTGTCGACGGGCGGCCTGTTCCGCCACTTCGCGTCGCGTGAGGAGCTGATGGTCGCCGTCGGCGAGGACGTGGGACGGCAGCTGCTGGTGCGCTATCGGCGCGACTTCGAGGCGCTGCGCGACGAGCGCGAGCCGTTGGAGCTGGCGCTCAAGCTGGTGCGATCGAGCTGCCGGTCGCGGCTGAACCAGGCGTGGTACGAGCTGGCGATCGCGGCGCGGACGAACGCGCGCCTGAAGAAGGCGCTGGCACCGACGGCGGCGCGCTACTACGAGGACATCCGGGCAGTGGCGCGCGACCTGTTGCCCGAGCTGGCGGCGACGCTGGGCGCGAGGTTCGATGTGTTCGTCGATACCATCATCGCGGTGTTCGATGGCGAGGTGGTGCACCGCTTCGTGCTGCACAAGCCGAAGATCGAACAGGAGCGGACGGAGTTGCTCGTCGGCGTCACTCGCTTGCTGCTAGGCACCCGCGCAACACGAGGGTAACGCCCAAAAAAACTTCACAGGGAGATCAAGAGATCAGGGAGAACGAAACTCTTACAGACTGTGAAGTACCAGGACAGGAGTGACGAATCGGCTCCGCTCTTTTTAGAGTGGAGACCCCATGACCAAAGAAGACCAAGCTCGGCTGGTTCGCCTACGTTCGAGGTTGCTGCAGCTTGCAAAAGAGAGCCCGGGCGGCGTCGCCAGTGCGTGTCTGCAGTTCGGCCTCTCTCAAAAGACCTTCTACAAATGGAAGAAGCGCCATAAGGAGCACGGCGACGCGGGACTGGCGGATCGTCCGAGGACGCCGCTCAGCTGTCCGCACGCGACGCCGCCCGAGGTCATCAGCAAGATTCTGTACCTCCGGCAGAGCTACCACTTCGGACCGCGCAAGATCGCCGACTACCTCGGGCGCTTCCATCGCCTGTCCGTCTCGGGCACGACGGTGCACCGTATTCTCTGCAAACACGGCATGGGCAAGCTGCCGGCGAACCAGAAGCACGTGAAGCACGCGAAGCGGTGGAAGCGCTACGAGAAGCCGACGCCCGGCCACCGTCTGCAGATGGACGTGAAGTTCCTCGAGCGGATTCCCGGCACGCGCAAGCGGCTTTACCAGTTCACCGCCATCGACGACTGCACTCGCATCCGCGTGCTCAAGATCTACGACTCCTGCACGATGACCACGGCGATTCGCTTCGCCGACGAGGTCATCCGGCGGCTGCCGTTCCGCATTCACGTGATTCAGACGGACAACGGCGCCGAGTTTCAGTCGAAGTTCCACTGGCACCTGGAGCAGCTCGACATCCGGCACGTCTACATCCGGCCGCGAACGCCTCGCCTGAACGGCAAGGTCGAGCGCTCACATCGTGTCGACGACCAGGAGTTCTACCAACTGCTCGACAAGGACGGCGTCAGCGACGACATCCACCTCTTCAACGAGAAGCTGCGCGAATGGGAGAACTACTACAACTACCACCGACCGCACGGCGCTCTCGATGGACAAACACCCTACGAACGGCTATTAGCGAAAACGCGGGCCGGAACCTCACCCTCGTCCTGAGACATTACAACAGGTCCGGTCGGATCGTTCTGTAAGCGTTTTGTGCTCCCTGATCTCTTGATCTCCCTGTGGAATGGTTTTTTCAGGGGGTACGCACGACGTAGACGGAGCAGGGGGCGTGGTCGACGATTTTGGCGGCGGTGGTGCCGAGGAGGCGATCGATGCCGCCGTAGCTGTGGGAGCCGATGACGACGAGGTCGACGGCGTCGGCCTTGGCGGTGTCGCAGACGGCGCGCCAGGCGGTGCCGATCTCGACTTGCAGGCGCTCGACCAGGTCGGCGCGCGCCTGGGCGAGCTCTTCGAGCTGCGTGCGCGCCATGTCGGAGAGCAGCCCGCCGACGTCGGTGGGCGGCAGCGCCAGCGCCTGCTGCGGCAGGTGCACGGGGATCGCCACCGCGTGAAAGAGGATCAGCTTGGCGCCGAGCGCGGCCGCCATCTCCGTCGCCGCGTCGAGCACCGCCACTTGCGCCGGCGATCCGTCGAGGCCCACCAGGATCCGCTTCATGATCCTAATGTGCGCCCGCCACCGGCGGGCGTCCAGTTACGGGTGCTCGATGCGCCCGTCGGCGTGTCGGGCGAAACGCGTCTGCTCGCGTGGATGGACCGGATCTTCCGACGGGAAGGGCCAGCCGCCGAAGCCGGTGCGCTGGAAGTCGCCGATTGCCTGCTGGATCTCGGCGCGCGTGGTCATGACGAACGGTCCATAGGCAGCCACTGGCTCGCCGATCGGGCGACCCTGCAGGACGAGCAGCTCGCCCTCGTCGGGCCCGTTCTCCAGCGCCACCGCGGCGTCGGGCCGCAGCGCGACCGCGTGGTACGAGCCGATGGCTCGTCCGGCGACGGCGAGCTCGCGGCCGCGGAAGAAGTAGAGCACGCGGTTCGTCCCCGCGGCGGCGGCCGGCAGCGTCCAGCGCGCGCCCGGCGCCATCTTGATGGTCCAGATCGCCACGTCGGAGTCGGCGTGCGCGGCCCACGAGCTCGGCGGCGGCGGCGCCGGCTGCACGCCGCCGAGGCGCCCGGCCACGACGTTGATCTCGGTGGCGCGCCCCGCCTCGTCGCGCGCGATCTCCGTCGGGATCTTCTCGCGCCACAGCATCGTAAAGTGCGGCGCCACCATCTTGTCGGCGCGCGGCAGGTTGAGCCAGATCTGGAACAGCTCGAGCCGATTCCCCTGATCGCGCGCGAGCAGCGGGAACATCTCGCTGTGCACGATGCCGCGCCCCGCGGTCAGCCACTGCACGTCGCCGCGGCCGAAGCGGGCGGTGGCGCCGAGCGAGTCCGAATGGTCGATGAAGCCGTCGCGCATGATGGTGACGGTCTCGAACCCGCGATGCGGATGGCCGGGAAAGCCCGGCACGGTGCGCCCGTGGTACATGCGCCAGCCGTCCTTGCCCTCGAAGTCCTGGCCGAGCGCGCGCCCGGCCAGCGGCACGGCCGGGCCGAGCGCGTCGTTGCCCGCGGGATAGCGGTCGTCGTGGTGCACGCAAAAGAGGAACGGATCGCTCGCCGGCCACTGGAAGCCGAGCGGTGTGACGCTGCGGATGAGATCGTCGGCCATGCGCCCAACGTAATGCTTCGCCGCCGCGTTCGCCATCGGGTACGCTGTCCGACATGAGCTCGGGGTCCGACGCGAGCTTCGACGGGATCGTCGAGCGCATGGCCACGCGCGCGCGTGCCGACCGCGGCGCCTGGCAGCGCGACGGCTGGACGCGCGCCGCCGAGGCCATTGCAGGGCATGCGGCGCCGTTCGTCGAGTGGGCGCGCGATCACCGTCGCTGGCGCTACGTCGTCGCCGAGGCGGGCGAGGTGGTCTGCGCCAAGCCGCGCGAGGCGGCCGCCTGGATCCTGCATGCCATCGTCGAGGAGCTGCTCGAAGAAGGCGAGTGAGCGGCTCGCCGGCGGCCGGTGACGACCGCCCTTGCCCCCTCCGGCGTGCGACCTAGCGTCGACCAAAGGAGGTGATCATGCGGTTTGTCGCTTCATGCATCGGCGTGGCGGCGCTCCTCGTCGGAGCCGCGGCCGGCGCCGGAGAGGAGGGGGCCCTCCGGGTGTCGTCGTCGGCGTTCGCCAACGACGGCAACATTCCGACGGAGTACACCTGTCAGGGCAAGAGCGTTCCGCCGCCGCTGACCTGGTCGCAGCCGCCGGCCGGGACCAAGAGCATCGCGGTGCTCGTCGAGGATCCCGACGCGCCGGGCGGGAGCTTCCAGCACCTGGCGGCGTTCAACATGCCGCCCGAGCGGCGCTCGCTTCCGTCGGAGGCGGTGAAGTCGGTCGCGCCGGGCAGCGCGCTCTCCACCGGCCGCAACTCCAGCGGCACCGTCGGATTCGCGCCGATCTGTCCGCCGAGCGGGCGCCATCACTATCGCTTCGAGGTGCTCGCGCTCGACACCACGCTCGACCTGCCCGCGGCCGCAGACGCCAACGCGATTCGCGCCGCGACGCGGGGACACGTGCTGGCGCGCGGCGAGCTCGTCGGCGTCTACGGTAGGTAGCTGCGTAAGTAGCTCAGCGACGGCAAGCGGCGTCAGCGACGGCGACGCGGCTTCGGCTTCTTCGACTTCGGCTTCTTCGGCTTCGGCTTCTTCGGGCTCTGCTTTTCGGGCGAGCGGCGCCGCACCGCGCGCAGCCCGTCGATGATCACCTCGAGGCCATACTCGAAGCGCGCGCTGAAATCGCGCGTGCTCGTCAGCTGCTCGAGTCCGCCTTCGCCGAGCTCGGCCAGGTTCGGGTACTTGTCGCGATCGATGTTCTTGGCGAACGACTGCAGCACCGAGCGGAGGCCGCGCGCCATCGCCGCTTCGGTGGCCTGCAGGTCGGTGACCCAGCCGAGCACGTAGTAGCCGAGCGCCGCCGTCGCCCAGATCGAATGCTCGCCCGAGAAGCCGGCGTCGCGCGCCACCGCGAGCATCTTTTCGCTGACCGCCAGCGCGTTGGGCCCCGGCCGCAGGCCGCGCGTGGCCAGAAGAGCGCCGTCGCGCATGCGCAGGAAGCTGGTGGCGATGCGGCGGCAGATCTCGGTGAGCTGCGCATCCCAGCCGCCGGTCAGCGGCGGCTCGAGCAGGCCCGTCAGGATCGAGTCGCCCATGGCGTCGTAGAGCGCCTGCTTGTCGGCGAAGTGCCAGTAGATGGCGCCTGCCTGCACGCCGAGCGTGTCGGCGAGCCGGCGCATGGTGAGCGCGTCGAGGCCGTGCTCGTTGACCAGGCGGATGGAGCCCTGCAGCACTTCGTCGCGACTGAGCGGCATTGCGATTCGCAGCTTAGCGTATTGCAAATTGAACGGCGTTCAAGTTTCGCCTTGACGCCCTTCCGGTCGCGCCGCACACTTGAACGGAGTTCAATTACTGCTGAACACCGTTCAAGCGCGGGAGGCGGCCATGCCGACGATGCCCAAAGCCATACCGGCCCTCGAGGCCACCGGGCTCACCAAGCGTTATCGCATGGGCGAGCTCGAGGTCGCCGCGCTGCAGGGCGTCGATCTGTCGCTGCGCCCGGGCGAGCTGGTGGTCCTGCTCGGTCCCTCGGGCTCGGGCAAGTCGACGCTGCTCAACATCCTGGGCGGCCTCGATTCGCCGACGAGCGGCAGCCTGCGCTTCGGCGACCTCGAGCTGACGACCGCGAACGAGGCGGAGCTCACGCGCTATCGTCGCGAAGAGGTCGGCTTCGTCTTCCAGTTCTACAACCTCATTCCCAGCCTGACGGCGGCGGAGAACGTCGCGCTCATCACCGATCTCGCCGAGCGGCCGATGCCCACGGACGAGGCGCTGGAGCTGGTCGGGCTCGCCGATCGGCAGGATCACTTTCCGTCGCAGCTCTCGGGCGGACAGCAGCAGCGCGTGGCCATCGCGCGCGCCATCGCCAAGCGGCCGACGCTGCTCTTGTGCGACGAGCCGACCGGCGCGCTCGACTTCGCCACCGGCCGCGTGGTGCTCGAGGTCATCGAGCGCATGAACCGCGAGCTCGGCGCCACCACCGCGGTGATCACGCATAACGCGTCGATCGCCGAGATGGGCGATCGCGTCGTCAGCTTCCGCGACGGGCGCATCGCCGACACGGCCGTCAACCGCGGGCGCAAGGCCGCCAGCGAGCTCGTGTGGTGAGCCATGCGGGCCCTCGATCGCGCGCTCTTCCGTGAGCTCTCGCGCCTGCGCGCGCAGGTGCTGACGCTCTCGCTCGTCGTCGCCGCCGGCGCCAGCGTCTTCGTGTCGATGAAGGTCACCGTCGACGCGCTCGACGGGGCGCGCGCCGAGTACTTCCGCGCGCAGCGGTTCGCCGATCTGTTCGCGTCGCTCAAGCGGGCGCCGCGCGCGCTGCTCTCCGACCTGGCGGCGGTCTCGGGCGTGGCCCAGGTCGACGGACGCGTCGTCGGCGACGTGCCGCTGTTCGTCGCCGGGCAGCCCCAGCCGGCGACGGTGCACCTGGTGTCGATCGATCCGCGCGCCCGCGCGCCGCTCGACGCCGTGCGCATCCGCGCCGGGCGGCTGCCGAGCGCCGAGCGCGACGACGAGGTCGTGCTCAACGAGCCGTTCGCCGAGGCCACGCACAGCGGGCCCGGCGACAGCGTCACCGCGGTGCTCAACGGGCGGTTGCGCCGGCTGCGCGTGGTCGGCGTCGGCATCGCGCCCGATCTGTTGTTCCAGATGCCGCCCGGCGCGGTGGCGCCGAACGACGCGCGCTACGGCGCCGCGTGGATGCTGCGCGCGCCGCTCGAGGCGGCGTTCGATCTCGGCGGCTCGTTCAACGACGTGATCGTGCGGCTCGGCCCCGGCGCCGTCGAGGGCGACGTGAAGGCCGCGATCGATCGGCTGCTGCAACCCTACGCCGGGCATGACACCTACGGCCGCGACGAGCAGCAGTCGGCCAAGAACCTCGACGTCCGCATCAAGCGCCTGCGCGGCATGCTGCTGTTCGTGCCGACGCTGTTCCTGCTCGTCGCGGCGTTCGTGCTCAACGTCGTGCTCGGCCGCCTGGTGCAGGCGCAGCGCGAGCAGATCGGGACGCTCAAGGCGTTCGGCTACTCCAACGCCCGCCTCGGGCGGCACTACCTCTCGCTCGCCGCGCTGGCGGTGCTACCGGGCGCGCTCGTCGGGCTGTGGGCGGGCCTGGAGATGGGGCGCGCCTGGACGGCGCTGTTCATCCGCTATTTCCGGCTGCCGGTCGTCGACAGCGGCGTCGACTGGCGCGCGGTCCTGGGCGCGCTGACCATCGTCTTCGCGTCGGCGGCGGTGGGCGCGATCCAGGCGGTGCGGCGCGTCACCGGCCTGCACCCGGTAGAAGCGATGCGGCCGCCGTCGCCGCCGGTCTACCGGCGCGGCCTCGTCGAGCGGCTGCGGCTCGGGCGGCGCGTGCCGGCGGCGCTGCTCATGGTCGCGCGCAACCTGCGCCAGTCGCCGCTGCGCGCGGTCGCGGCCACGGTGGCGCTGGCGTTGGCGACGGCGCTGTGCGTGACCGGCTCGTTCTTCGGCGGGTCGCTCGACGCGCTCGTGCACCATCAGTTCGACACGGCGATGCGCGAGGACCTGTCGGTCGCGTTCACGCGGCCGCTCGCGCCCGAGGCGTGCGCGAGCCTGCGCGCGGTCGACGGCGTGGTCGCGTGCGAGCCGCTGGCCGGCGTGCCGGTGCGCGTGCGCCTGCGCGCGGCGAGCCGGCAGGTCGCGCTCACCAGCTTCGCCGCTGGCGGGCAGCTGCGGCGGCCGGTCGATCGCGAGGGTCGGCCGGTGGCGGTGCCGCCGTCGGGCCTCTTGGTCGGGCGGCGCCTGCTCGATCGCATCGGCGGCGCGGTCGGCGACCTCCTCACGCTCGAGACGCTCGAAGGGCGTCCGCGCGCGCGCGCGTTGCCGGTGCGCGCCGTCATCGACGACGAGATGGGCCTCAGCCTCTACGCGTCGACGGAGACGCTCAGCGAGCTGACCGGCGAGGCGCCGACCATGAGCGTGGCGCTCCTGCGCGTCCGCCCGGGGAGCGACGCGGCGGTGACGCGCGCGCTGTCCGCCATGCCGACGGTGATCGGGGTGCAGAGCCGGATCGCCGCCATCGCCGACTTCGAGAAGGCGGTGGCCGAGTCGATGCGCGCGATGACCATGATCCTCGCGATCCTGTCGGCGGCGCTCGCCATCAGCGTCGTGTACAACGGCGCGCGCGTGGCGCTGTCCGAGCGCGCGCGCGACCTCGCCAGCCTGCGCGTGCTCGGCTTCACGCGCGCCGAGGTCTCGCGCATCCTCCTCGGCGAGATGGTGCTCGAGTTGGTGATCGCGGTGCCGCTCGGGCTGTGGATCGGCCGCGGCTTCGCCGGGCTCACCGTCGGCGCCATGGCCGCGGATGAGTTCCGGCTGCCGTTCGTGATCACGACGTCGACCTATGTGCTGGCCGCGCTGGTGGTGGTCGGCGCTTCGCTCCTGAGCGCGCTGCAGATGCGGCGGCTCATCGATCGCCTCGACCTGGTCGAGGTCCTCAAGACGAGGGAATGACCATGCGCAAGCGAATCTGGTGGATCGTCATCGTCGGTGGATTGGTCGCGCTCATCGGCGCGTCGATGCGGCCGCGCCCCCTGCCCGTCGAGGTGGCGCCGCTGACGCGCGGGCCGATGCGCGTGACCATCGACGAAGAAGGACGCGCGCAGGTCAAGCGGCGCTACGTGGTGTCGGCGCCGCTGGCGGGCAAGCTCTTGCGCATCACGCTCAAGGCCGGCGATCCGATCCAGGAGGGCGCAGTGCTGGCGCGGCTGGTGCCGGCCGACGCGCCGCTGCTCGATCCGCGCATGAAGGCCGAGCAGGAGGCGCGGCTGCACGCATCGGAGGCGGCGGTGGCGCAGGCCGACGCCAACGTGGCGCGCGCGCGCGTGGCCGATGCCAGCGCGCGGGACGATCTGGCGC
Source organism: Polyangia bacterium (assembly GCA_035607415.1). GTDB lineage: Bacteria > Myxococcota_A > Polyangia > Palsa-1104 > Palsa-1104 > JAQBQH01. Next base: position 63,437 of record DATNAQ010000070.1, on the reverse strand, counting down.
GCAAGCAGAAGCTGTCGTCGTCGAACGCGATCACCGCGCACGACCTCGACCTGGCGTCGAGCGAAGCGGCGTCGCGCGCGCAGGATCTGGCGTCGGCGATGTTCGGCGCCAAGGTCGCCGATCATCAGCTCGCCGAGGCGCACGCCGCCCTGCAGCGCGGGCGCAGCGGGCGCGTCGATGAGTTCGAGATCGTGGCGCCCACGTCGGGCCAGGTCCTGCGCGTCCTGAAGGAGAGCGAGGGCGTGGTCCCGGCCGGCGCCGCGCTCGTCGAGGTCGGCGACCCGAGCGTGCTCGAGATCGCCGCCGACCTGCTCACGACCGAGGCGGTGCGCGTGCGGCCGGGGATGGCCGCGTACATCGATCATTGGGGCGGCGGCCATCCGCTTGCCGCGCGCGTGCGCGGCGTCGAGCCGTCGGGGTTCACCAAGGTCTCCGCGCTCGGCGTCGAGGAGCAGCGCGTGCGCGTGCTCGTGGATCTGACCGCGCCGGCGGCCGAGTGGAACGCGCTCGGCGACAACTTCCGCGTCGAGGTGCACGTCGTCGCCTGGGAAAGCGACAGCGTCCTGCGCGTGCCCGGCGCCGCGCTCTTCCGCCGCGGCGATCGCTGGGGTGTGTTCGTCGTCGAGGATGGGCGCGCCCGGGCGCGCACGCTGCAGATCGGCGAGATGTCGGCCGACAGCGCCGAGGTGCGCGGCGGCGCGCAGGCGGGCGACGCAGTGATCTTGCGGCCGGGCGAGTCGCTGCGCGACGGCGCGCGCGTGGCGGCGGTGCGCGGCGAATGACACGAATGAGGCGATTTGGAGCGTGCGTTGTCCGACAAGCTCGCCGCTTTGGGATACAATCGTACCGGGCCGGATGCTCGACGATTGGACGACGGTGCGCTCGGGGCGCGCGATCTACCGCTGGGCGCGCCGCTCGCTCCATCCGCGCACGCTCTGGCCGTTGGTCGGCTCCTGGCTGATCGTCATCGCCTGCGCGCTCGGCGGTGTCGCCTTCGTCGCCGACGGCGCGATCCTGTGGCGCGCCGGCTCGCCCGGCTATGCGCTGTTCATCGGGCTCATCGCCGGCGCGCTCGGCTGCTTCGCCGCGCTCCTGGTCGCGCCTGCCGTCGCCGCGCTCGCCGCGCTGACCGCGGCCATCGACGTCTCGACGACGCCGTGGCGCCCGCGCTGGCGCTCGTTGTGGCCGCTGCCGCTGGCGCTGGCCGCGTATCTGGCGCCGCGCATCATCATCGACGACTACCACGTCGACCCCCGCGGCTACCTCCTGGTCACGCTCGCCTGGTCGACGGTGCTCTTCGTGCTGGCGCTGTGCGTGCGCCGCGGCGATCGCTGGTACGCGCGCATCGTCGCCGTGCTCTGCGGCGGCGCCGCCTTCGCCGCCGACGTGGGCACGCCGCGCGCGCTGTATCGCGATCAGCACGACCTGGCCAGCCTCGTCACCGTCATGGCGGTGGTGGCGCTCTTGACGCCGTGGCGCCACCGGCTGCGCGTGGCGCCGGCGCGGACCTTGCGCAACACGCTGGGGGCGCTGTTGGCGCTCGCGCTCGGCGTCAGCTGGTCGATCGAGCACGTGCGGCCGGGCTGGCGCGGCCCGGCGGTGCAGCACGCGCGCTACCAGCCGCGGCTCGCCCGCGCGCTGCGCGCCGTCGTCGACTTCGACGGCGACGGCTTTTCGCCGATCGCCTGGGGCGGCGACTGCGACGATCTCGACCCGCGCCGCAACCCGCTCGCGCACGAAGACGCCGTCGGGCACGACATGAACTGCAACGGCTACGCGCTCGCCGCGCATCCGACCGCGGCCGATCGCGGGCTGGCACCGCCCGCGGGCGATCCCGATCTGCCGCCGGGCAGCGCCAGGCTCGTCGTGCTCCTCACCGTCGACTGCTGGTCGACCGACGCGTTCACGCCCGAGGTCATGCCACGGCTGACCGAGTACGCGCAGAACGGCGTCGTCTTCACGCGGCTCTACTCGGGCGGCTCGCGCACGCACTTGTCGCTGCCGCTGTTGCAGCGCCCGACCGACCGGGCCATCCCGATCACCGCGCGGCTGTCGGCCAGGGGCGTGCTCTCGACGGCGGTGATGGGCTACTACGACGCGCAGCTCGAGGACGTCGTCGCCGGCTTCCAGCTCCTCAACCTGCAGACCTACGAGCGGCCGTTCCACCCCGAGATCGCGTCGACGCCGCTCGTCGCCGGCAAGGTCACGGCCGAGGCCGACGCCACCGCGCTCACCAACCGCGCGATCCAGGATCTGCGCGAGACCGCCGGCCAGCCGCACTATCTGTGGGTCCACTACTTCGACGCGCACTGGCCCTATGCGCCGCGGCCGGCGTCGGAGCGCATCGCCGTGCCCGCCGGCGCGCCCGCCGGTTACGGCGACTATCTGACCGAGGTGCACCACATCGACTTCGAGATCGGCCGGCTGCTCGACGAGCTCTCGCGCACGGGGCAGCTCGCGCGCGCGGTGGTGATCATCACCGCCGATCACGGCGAGGGCTTCGGGCGCCACGGCGTGCGCTATCACGGCATCAGCGGCTACGACATGCTGGTGCGCGTGCCCGGCGTGCTGCTCGCGCCCGGGCTGCAGCCGGGCGTCTACCGCGAGCTCGCCAGCCATCGCGACGTGCCGGCGACCATTCTCGGCGCGTTCGGGCAGGTGGCGCATCTGCCGTCGAGCGAGAGCTTCGGGCGCAGCTGGCTGCGGCTGCGCGCCGCGCCGAACGCGCCGCTGCATCGCTTCGTGGTCTCGCGCAGCTCTCGCGCCGTCGACGTCACCGGCTTCGTCAGCCCGATGGCGGCGATCGTCGAAGGGCGCCTCAAGCACGTGGTGAGCTTCGAGGATGGGCTGCGCCAGACCTTCGATCTCGTCGACGATCCGGGCGAGCTGCACGATTTGGAGCCGGAAGGGCCGATCCTGCGCCTGCGCCGCGATCTGGAGATCTACCGCGATCTCGACCAATATCCCTGATCGTGCCCGTCGACGTGCTGGAGGAGATCGTCATCGATCGGCCGCTGGCGGAGGTCGCGGCGTTCGCCGGCAACCCCGACAACGCCACGCGCTGGTACGTGAACATCAAGTCGGTCGAGTGGAAGACGGCGCCGCCGCTCGCCGTCGGCAGCCAGGTGGCCTTCGTGGCCGAGTTCCTCGGGCGGCGCATCGCCTACACCTACGAGATCATCGCGCTCGAGCCGAACGCGCACCTGGTGATGCGCACCGCCGAGGGGCCGTTTCCGATGGAGACGTCGTATCAGTGGACGGCGGCGGGCGAAGCGCGCACGCACATGAGCCTGCGCAACCGCGGCGAGCCGAGCGGATTTTCGCGGCTGCTGGCGCCGTTCATGGCGCGCGCGATGCGGCGCGCGAATCGGAAGGATCTGCAGCGGCTCAAGGCGCTGCTCGAAGGCGCTGAGACGAATCGCTGAGACGAATCGCTGAGACGGATCGCTGAGACGCGGCGTCTCAGCGTGAACCGCGCGCGGCCTCGCGTGAACCGGTGGTCACGCGCGCACGTGGGCGCGCGGCCGAACGCGGCCGCAGCGACGGCCTCCGCGTTGCAACCGCTGCACGCCATGCGCGTCTTCAGCCTTCTCGTGTTTGCGGCGGCGGCGGCGGGCGGTTGTCATCCGAGCCCGAGCGCGGCGCAGCTCGCCGAGGAGGAGCGCTGCTCGGTCACCGACTTCAAGACCGACGGCAGCATCGGCGGACGTTGGAACGCCGCCACGCAGACGCTGGCCTACAGCCGTCCCGGCGCCGACGGCCACTACCAGGCCTTCCTCGCCGACGCCGACGGCCAAAACGAGCGGCGGCTCGACAACGCCGCCTGGCCCGAGGGGCGCCACCAGTTCGTCGTCGACTGGCACCCGTCGGGGAAGTATCTCTTCGTCGAGGTCGAGAAGGCCGATCATCCCGGCTCGTCCGACGACGCCATCCCCGGCTACGGCGCGTACACCGACCTGTGGCTGGTCACGCCCGACGGCGCGCAGGCGTGGATGCTGTTCGAGACGCCGAACGACTACGACCACGCGATCACGCACGGCGTGGCCACGCCCGACGGCGCGCGCTTCACCTTCACCGAGCGGGTCAAGGCGCCCAACGTCCTCGACCTCAACCTGGCGGCGGGCAGCTACGTGTTCGACGTCGCCGACTTCGTCGACGGCGACACGCCGCACCTGGCGAACCTGCGCGCGGTGCAGCCGGGCGGCGTCGATCAGGGCGGCGAGGTCGACGGCTTCGGCGCCGACGATCGCACGATCGCGTTCTACAGCACGTACGTCACCAAGAACCTGTTCGCCTCGCGCATCTATACCTGGAACGTCGATACGCAGAACATCGTCGAGCTGTCGCACGACAGCTTCGCGCAGGCGCCGAAGTACACGCCGGACGGCACGCGCCTCGTCTACATGACCGGCAGCGGCGCCGACATCTTCCCCGGACAGATCCAGGGCGCCGACTGGTGGTCGGTCGGCCTCGACGGCAGCGCGCCCCGGCGGCTGACCTGGATGAACCAGTGGGACGGCGCGCACTCGGTCAACATGTACCGGCTCGCCGGCGTGCTCTCGTTCGACTCGGAGACGTCGTTCTACGGCGACGTCATGACGCAGCCGCTCGGCCTCGTCGGCAAGATCGTGAAGGTCCGCTGTGACACGTTCGAATAGGGGACGGCTCAGTACGAGGCGGCGCGCACCACGCAGTTGCCGGTGTCGGCGACGTAGACGACCCGGCGCGTGGCATCGACGGCGACGCCGAGCGGATGGACCATCGAGCCGGGCGCGGCGAACGAGCGCACCATGCCGGCGGCGCCGTCGATGATGCGCACCGTGCCGTTGCCGCCGTCGCCGACGAGGTAGACGTTGCCGTAGCGGGCGATCTGGCCCATCGGGCAGAGGCCGGCGGAGCCGATGGCGCCGTCGCTGTAGCCGATGGCGCCGCTGATGCGCGTGAGCGTGCCGTCGGCGGCGCGATCGACGAAGGTGCACTGGCTCGAGTCGGCGAAGAGGAGGTCGCTGCCGTCGACGAAGGCGCCGGTGAGGTAGCTGCCGGCGGCGAGCGCGGTGTGGGTGACGCCGCCGCCGGGCGCGATCGTGGTCAGGCCGCCGACGAGCGCGTCGACGACGTAGACGGTGCCGTCGGCGCCGACGGCGATGCCGCCGGGCGCGGCGACGTCGGGCTTGCGCAGCGCGGTGGTGACGTTGCCGCCGGAGATGTGGCGCACGCTGCCGGCGATGCGATCGGCGACCCACACGCTGCCGTCGGGCCCGGCGGCCACGGCCCACGGCGCGTGGAAGGCGGCGCCGCCCGCGGCGCCGTCGGTGTCGCCGCTGGCGCCGCTGCCGGCCAAGGTGCTCACCGTGCGGTCGGCGGTCGCGGCCATCTGGCGGATGCGGTGCCCGGCGGCGTCGGCGATGACCACGCTGCCGTCGGAGAGCACGGCCAGGCCCGCCGGAGCGGCGAAGCGCGCGGAGCCGCCGGCGCCGTCCGCCGCGCGGCAATCACCGACCGCGCCGGCGACGATCGGCAGCGACGCCGGCGCCTGCGACAGATCGGGCTTGGCCCAACCGTCGGCGGCGCCGAGCGTGTTCTCGGGCGCGAGCGGCGAGCCACCGGCGTGGGCGATGAGGTTGCGCACGATGCGCTGCGCCTTGACCTGCCCGCGCGGCCCCGACAGCGTCGCGGCGAAGCGGATCGACGCCGCCGCGAAGACGAACGAGTTCGCCGTCGGCTGATAGACCGTCGCCTGCGCCTGATCGTTCGTGGTCTCGTAGTCGCCGCTGATGGTCGGCGACTGACCGACGATGTCGATTCCCGACGGCGTGGCGCCGTTGTTTTGCGTGAAGTCGGTCTCGAGCCCGACGAGCCCGGGGATGATGTCGCCGTTCTGCACGCCCATGCCGTCGTAGATCCAGTGCGACGCGTCGCTGACGCGCCACGGGAAGTCGGCGAAGTGCCAATCACCGCTCATGACGCCGAGGAGCGCGTTCTCCGGACGATTCAGCACGTCGCCGCGGAAGGCGGCGGTGACGTCGGCCGGATCGGTCGAGGCCAGCGGATCGAGCGCGGCCGCCTCCTTGTAACCGACCATGCGGCGGTTGGGCGTGCCATCGGCGCCGGGCTCGAAGCGCACCTGCCAGAAGCCGATGTTGGCGCCGAGGAACGCCTCGGACACGCCGGCGGCGCGCGCCGCTTCATAATGATCGCGCATGGTGCGCGACCAATATTCGTCGTGGGCCAGCGCCATCACCAGGCGCGCGCGCGTCAGGTTCGACGAGTCGACGTGCACATCGACGTCGGCGGAGTAGGTGACGTCGTAGCCGTTGGCCTCGAGGTACTCGACCGTGGGCATGGCGCTGTAGAGGAAGTAGCCGCCCTGGCCGTTGATGTCGAACGGGCGATCGAACGACACCTTGTAGCCGTGGCCGGCGGTGAGCCCGAAGCGCGTGTCGATGTAGAGCGACTCGCCGCCGTACGGGTTGTAGGCCTGATCGGTGTTGGTCGGCAGCACGGCGAGCACGTCGACGGCGCGGCGATCGCGCACGATGAACGGCGCGAAGCGCGCGGTGCCGTCGGGGAGCTCGACGCGCGCGAGGTAGACGCCCGAGACCCAGTCGGCGCCGACGGGGATGCTGAACGTCTTGCCCCAGGCGCACTCGACCATGCCGGTCGTGGAGTCGATGGTCGGCGCCGGCTGCGGATCGATCGTCGTGTCGCCGTTGGCGAGCTTGCGGCCGCCGGCGCCGGCGTAGTAGCCGAGGCGATAGACCTGCCAGGTGGCCGCGCTGTGCGCGCCGGCGGAGACCTGCACGTCGACGGTGTCGCCGGCGAAGACCGACTGCGGGCGCACGTAGAGGTTGAAGTCGGGATCGCCGGCGCTGAAGTCGGCGTGCCATCCGTCGTCGCCCGGCTTCTGGTTCTCGTTCCACACGAGGTCGGGCATGCGCGGCGGCAAGGGCGCGTTGGGGCTGCCGCCGTCGCCGTCGATGCCGCCGCCGTCGGGGTTGTCGCTGCCGGGTTGGCTCGTGCTCGACGTGTTGTTGCCTCCACAGCCGGAGGCGAGCGCCAGTAGGCACAGGATGTAAACGGTTCTCACGAACCGGTTGTAAGCACGTCGTCGAGATAGCGCGGATGCGCTGGAGGCAACGGAACTCGAGTTCCGTTCGCGGAGAAGCGCTACGGCTCGATGGTGGCCTTTTTGACGTAGTCGAGCTTGGGAAACTGCGCCTTGAGGTACGTGTTGCCCTGTCGCTGCGTCGCTTCTTGCTCGGGGCCGTTGCCCGACGGCGCGCCTTCGCCGTACACGCCGTCGATCTTTTCGACGACGCTCATGCCCGAGACGACCTTGCCGAAGGGCGTGAAGCCCATCGAATCGAGCCGGCCGTTGTTTCCGTAGTTGATGAAGACCTGGGTCGTGCGCATGTTCGGACCGGCGGTGGCGAAGGTGATGGTGCCTTTGGTGTTCGAGTGCTTCGTCGACGGATCGTCCTTGAAGGTGGCGGTGCGCCAGACGCGGTTGACCGCCGGATCGCCGTTGATGCCGAACTGCACCATGAAGCCCTTGATGACGCGGAAGAAGGCGACGTCGTTGTAGTAGCCGAGCTTGACGAGGTTGTAGAAGCGATCGGCGCCGAGCGGCGACCAGTCGCGATGCACCTCGACCACGAAGTCGCCCTTGGTCGTCGTGAACTTCACTTTGTAGGTCGCGGGCGCCGTGGCCGTGGCTTGCGCCGGCGACAAGAGCGGGCTGGCCGTGGTGTCGGCGTGCGCCGCGGGCGCGACAAGCAGCGTGAGCGCGATCGGAAGAGCCAGTCTCATTGTTTTCCTCCAAAGAGATCCCGGAGCTCGGCGAAGCTCGCCGCGTCGGCGAAGCCGTCGAAGGTGCCGTGCTCGATGATGGTGCGCGTCGCGCGGATGAAGCCGCCCCACGCCGCGCGCGACAAGGCGGAGCCGACGGAGATGCGGCGCACGCCGAGCTCGGTCAGCCGCGCGACGGTCATGCCCGGCGACGAGACGAGCACGTTGACCGGCTTCGGCGCCACCGCGCGCACGATCTTGGCGATCATCGCTTCGTCCTTCACGCCGGGCGCGTACAAGCAGTCGGCGCCGGCCTCGGCGAACGCGGCCAGGCGATCGAGCACGGTGCGCTCGGCTTCGGGGTCGCCGACGAGGTAGGCCTCGCAGCGCGCGGTCAGCACCACCTCGGTGCCGCTCTCGTCGATGGCCGCACGCGCCGCGCGCAGGCGCGCGATCGCCTCGTCGCGCGCGAAGAGCGGTTGCGCCGCGTCGCCGGTGGCGTCTTCGATCGAGAGGCCGGCCACGCCGGTGGCGACGGCGGCGCGCACGTTGGCCGCCACGCCGGCGGCGTCCTTGCCATAGCCCGACTGGAAGTCGGCGTTCACCGGCAGCGGCGTCGCCGCGGCCATTTCGCGCAGGTGCTGGAGCATGACCTCGACGGGGATGGCGTTCGGATCGTCGGGCAGCCCGCGCGCGAACGCCATGCCCGCCGAGGTGGTGGCGAGCGCGCGAAAGCCGGCGCGGTGCAGATACATCGCGCTGCCGACGTCCCACGGGTTGGGCAGCACGAAACAGCCGGATTGGTGCAACGCGCGATAGGCGGCGACGGTCGGGGTGGGTCGGCTCATGACCGCAACCCTACGCTCGCGGTGATAGACTTTCCAGATGATCCCGATCGTCTTCGCGGCGGTGATCTCGACGATGCACCTCGAGGCCGACGTGACGGCGGACAACGGCGATTACGTGGTCGTGCCGTTCGACGTTCCCGCCGGCACCGTCGAGCTCGACTTCGCGCACACCAGCTCGCCGTCCGACGTGATCCTCGACTTCGGCGTGTGGGATCCGAGCGGCTTTCGCGGCTGGGGCGGCGGGCTCACCGATGCGACGACCATCGGCGTCGCCGAGTCGACGCGCGGGTACCTGCCGGGCGCGATGACGCCGGGCACGTGGAGCATCACCATCGGCAAGGCCAAGCTGCCGAGCGGCACCGGCCATTACGCGATCGATCTGACCTTTCGCGACGACGCGACGCTCACGCCGCGTGCGCGGGCGCCCTATCCGGCGACGGTGCTCGACCCGACGGCGCGCTGGTACCGCGGCGACCTGCACGTGCACGACGTCGAGAGCGGCGACGCGCACGCCACGCTCGACGAGATCATCACCCTGGCGCGCTCGCGCAAGCTCGACTTCGTCGTGCTCTCCGATCACAACACCATCTCGCAGCACGCGCTCATCGCCGCCTTGCAGGCGAACCTGCCCGATCTCTTGCTCGTGCGCGGCAACGAGGTCACCACCTACGCCGGGCACGGCGGCGCCTTCGGCTCGTCGGCGTACGTCGATCATCGCATCGGCCTTGGCGGCCGCACCGCGGCGCAGATGATCGCCGACGTCGACGCGCAGGGCGCGCTCTTCATCATCAACCATCCGATCCTCGATCTCGGCACGGCGTGCATCGGCTGCGCCTGGAAGCACGACGACACGCCGTGGGACATGGTCGCCGCCGTCGAGATCGAGACCGGCAACTACACGCAGTGGAAGGAGCTGTTCGAGACGCCGACGCTGCAATATTGGGACACGCAGCTCGACGCCGGCCATCGGCTCGCCGCGGTCGGTGGCTCCGACGATCATCGCGCCGGTCAGGACACGAGCGCGACCGGCAGCGAAGTGGGCACGCCGACGACGGTGGTCTACGCCGCGCAGCTCTCGGAGGCGGCGCTGCTCGACGGCATCCGCCACGGGCGCACCGAGGTGGCGCTGCGCGGCCCCGACGATCCGCTGGTCGAGCTCACCACCGCCGACGGCAAGGCGATCGGCGACGACGCCAGCGGCAGCCGCGTGGCGCTGACCGCGCACGTCACCGGCGGCAGTGGCCTCGTGCTCGAGCTCGTCGAGAACGGCGCGCGCACGCAGATGGCCACCGTCGACAGCGACGATTGGAAGCACACCTTCCACGTCGAGGTGCCCAAAGGCGGCGAGCGCGTGCGCGCCCATCTCACCGACGGGCTCGACGCGATCGTGGTGACCAGCCACCTGTGGTTGAGCTACGCGCCGTCGAGCGGCTGCGCGATCGCACCCGCGCACGCGACGACGTCGGCCGCGCTCGTGCTCGTCGCGCTGGCGGCGCTCGGGCTCTTCGTGCGTCGGGTCAGACGGCGCGCGCGACCAGCCACACGCTAGCCAACGCCGCCGCGACGATCGCCAGCATCACCAGCATCAAGAAGATCGGATGGCGATCGGCGCCGCGCGAGAGCATGCCGAGCACGCGCTGCGTGAAGGTCACGTAGCACTCGATCGGCATCTTGCGATCGCGCACCGCCTCGAGCCGCTCGCGCATCGCCGCCACCGTCGCGTAGCGGCGCGCCGGATCCGCCTCGAGCCCGTGCTTGACGAAGTGGGCCAGCGCCGCCTGCGCGCCGGCGTCGGCGAACTCGCGCACGGTGCGCAGCTTGTTGATCGGCTCCGAGGCGACCGAGGCGATCATCTCGGCGACGCTTTTACACTCCGACCGCGGGTGGCACAGGCTCAGGAACTCGTAGAACATGACGGCGAGGCTGTAGACGTCGCTGCGCTCGTCGAGCGGCCGCCCGTTGGCCTGCTCGGGCGACATGTACGCCGGCGTGCCGACGAGCGCGCCGACCTGGGTCTCGAACATGCGCGCCGGCTCCGCGGCCGCGTCGGCGCCGCCCGCCGGCCGCTCCACCGACGGTGGCGTGCCGACCTTGCGCGCCAGTCCCCAGTCCATCACCACGACCTCGCCGAGCGATCCGATCATGATGTTCGCCGGCTTCAGGTCGCGATGCAGGATGCCCTGCTCGTGGGCGTGCTGCACGCCGCGCAGGATCTCGTTGCAGATCTGCAGGCGATACTCCTGCGTGTAGCGCGCCACGTAGGCCGGATCCTTCGCGCGCAGCTTGCCGATCACCGACTCGAGCGTCTCGCCCTCGACGTACTTCATGACGAAGAAGTACTGGCCCTTCTCGTCGACGCCGACGTCGTGGATGGGCACGATGTTGGGGTGCTCGAGCTGACCGACGGTGCGCACCTCCTCGGCGAAGCGCAGGACCGACGCGTCGTCGTTGTTCTCGGGCAACAGGCGCTTGAGCGCCACCACGCGATCGATGTCGTGATCGCGCGTCAGCGTCACCATCGCCTGGCCGCCCGAGCCGAGCGGACGCACCGGCTCGTAGCGCGGCTTGCCTTCGACCACCACGCGTGCCGCGCCGTCGTGCTTGACCACGCGCGGCAGGACCGTCGAGCGCGCGCCGGCGAGGCTCTGCGCCGCGCCGACGACGGTCGCGTTGGTGGACGACGCGGCCACGGTCGCGTCGAACCCGCGGCCGTTGGACGGATTGACCAAGGTGCTCTCCGCATCCTTCATGACCTGGCCTCCCAGCACTACATATTAGTCGTCCTCGGGGGGAATGCGTTACGGGCTGTGTTACAAAAGCGCGTGGCCGCGATCTCGGAGCAGGCGGTGCGGGAGCTCGAGCCGGTGCTCTATCGCTTCGCGCTGCGGGCGACACGCGATGCCGACTTGTCGCGGGATCTCACACAAGAGGCGCTGCTGGCGGCGCTGGCCCAGCAGGACGGGTTCGCGGGGCGCTCGTCGCTGCGGACCTGGGTGGTGGGCATTTTGTCGCACAAGGTGCTCGATCATTTCCGGCGGCGGACCCTGCAGCCGTCGGGGGACGACCCCATGCTGTTGGCGGCGCCGTCGGCCGAGGATGTCGAGCGCGTGGTGGCCGCGCGGCAGGAGCTGTCGGCGGTGGAGCGGGGGCTGGCGAAGCTGCCCGAGCTCGAGCGGATGGCTCTATTGATGACCGACGTGGAGGGCGTGCCGCGGCAAGATTGTTGTAACGCGCTCGGTGTGACCGCGACTCACTTGAGGGTGCTCCTGCATCGCGGGCGCAACCGCCTACGTAGGATGCTCGAAGATGACCGATAGATTCTGCGTCAAGCAGCGCGCGCTCTTCTCCGATCAGTTGGACGGCGAGCGTCTGCCGTTCTGGCGCGGCCTGCTGGTGCGCTTCCACCTGGCGGTCTGCCCGCAGTGCCAGCTCATGCATCGCTCGCTCGGGGCGACGCGCGATGCCTTGCGCGAGCTGCGCGATCGCGATCCCGAGAGCTGAAGCGCAGTTGCCGTCGCGGGCGAAACTACGTTGGGCCGCTCAGCGGAGCGCCGCGGCGTGGTGCCGCAGGTGCTCGTCGACGAAGGTGGCGATGAAGTAGTACGAGTGGTCGTAGCCTTCGCGCATGCGCAGCGCGAGCGGCTGGCCCGCCTCGGCGCAGGCGGCGGCGAACAGCTCGGGGCGCAGCTGCGTCGTCAGGAACTTGTCGCTCGTGCCCTGGTCGACGAGCAGCGTGCCGGGGAAGGTCCGCCGCCGCACGAGCGCGCTGGCGTCGTATTCGGCCCAGCGCGCGCGATCCGCGCCGAGATAGCCGGCAAACGCCTTCTGCCCCCACGGCACCGACGCCGGCGCGCCGATCGGCGCGAACGCCGAGACGCTGCGATAGCGCTCGGGATGGCGCAGGCCGAGCACGAGCGCGCCGTGGCCGCCCATCGAGTGGCCGAAGAGGCCGCGCCGATCGGCCGCGATCGGCAGCTCGCGCTCGACGAGCGCCGGCAGCTCCTCGACGACGTAGCGCTCCATGCGATAGGCGCCCGACCACGGCGCCTCCATCGCGTCGAGGTAGAAGCCGGCGCCCTGCCCGAAGTCCCAGTCGGCGTCGTCGCCGGGGAAGCGCGCCGCGCGCGGGCTGGTGTCGCAAGCGACGAGCGCGAGGCCGAGCTCGGCGGCGAGCCGCTGCGCGCCCGCCTTGGTCATGAAGGTCTCGTCGGTGCAGGTGAGCCCGGCCAGATAATAGAGCGCCGGCACGCGCGCGCCGGCGACGGCGGCCGGCGGCAGATAGACGGAGAAGCGCATCGGCCCGGCGCAGGCGGCGCTGTCGTGCTCGAAGTAGAGCTGGCGTCCGTCGTGGAGGCGATGCTCGGCGCGCGTCTTCATCACTTCTTCACCGGCCGTACTCGACCACGGTGCGGATCGAGGCGCCGGCGTGCATGAGGTCGAACGCCTCGTTGATGCGGGCGAGCGGCAGCTTGTGCGTGATCAGCGGATCGATCGCGATCTTGCCCTCCATGTACCAATCGACGATGCGCGGCACGTCGGTGCGTCCGCGCGCGCCGCCGAAGGCCGAGCCCTTCCAGACGCGGCCGGTGACCAGCTGGAAGGGGCGCGTCGCGATCTCCTGGCCCGCGCCGGCGACGCCGATGATCACCGAGACGCCCCAGCCGCGGTGGCAGCACTCGAGCGCCTGGCGCATGAGCTTGACGTTGCCCACGCACTCGAAGCTGTAGTCGGCGCCGCCGCCGGTGAGCTCGACGAGGTGCGCGACCAGGTCGCCCTCGACCTTCGTCGGGTTCACGAAGTGCGTGAGGCCGAAGCTGCGCCCGATCGACTCGCGCGCGTCGTTGAGATCGACGCCGATGATCTTGTCGGCGCCGGCGATGCGCGCGCCTTGAACGACGTTCAAGCCGATGCCGCCGAGCCCGAACACGACGACGTTGGCCCCCGGCTCGACCTTGGCGGTGTAGAGGACGGCGCCGACGCCGGTGGTGACGCCGCAGCCGATGTAACAGATCTTGTCGAAGGGCGCGTCGCTGCGCACCTTGGCCAGCGCGATCTCGGGCAAGACCGTGTGCTCGGAGAAGGTCGAGCAGCCGATGTAGTGATGGATCTTCGTCTTGCCGATGGAGAAGCGCGAGGTGCCGTCGGGCATGAGCCCCTTGCCCTGCGTGGCGCGGATCGCGGTGCACAGGTTGGTCTTGCGGCTCAGGCACGATTTGCAGCCGCGGCACTCGGGCGTGTAGAGCGGGATGACGTGGTCGCCCTTCTTCACCGACGTGACGCCGGCGCCGACGTCGACGACGATGCCGGCGCCTTCGTGGCCGAAGATGACCGGGAAGAGCCCTTCCGGATCGGCGCCCGAGCGGGTGAACTCGTCGGTGTGGCAGACGCCGGTGGCCTTGAGCTCGACGAGGACTTCGCCGGCGCGCGGCCCTTCGAGCTCCACTTCTTCGACGACGAGCGGCTTTCCTGCTTCGTAGGCGACGGCGGCGCGGGTTCTCATGGCGCCGCATCTTGGCACAGCGCGGTGGACGCGGGTAGCCGCGTCAGCGCGGATACGCGTCGACGCTGCGATCGTGCGGCTGCAGCTGCCAGGACCATTGGTCGTGCGCGCAGTGCTCGCAGCCGCGGCCGTCGACGAGCGCGAGCTGGAAGCGCAGGCTCGGGTCGCGCGTGAGGTCGTTCTCCGGCAGCTTCAGCTCGTAGACGCCGGGGTGATCGCGGCCGACGAGCGCGTAGAACAGGCCGACCGGGCCGTTGCCGTTGCTGACGCGCGCGTAGACGGCGACGCCGTCGTGGAAGCGATCGCCGAGCTCGAGGCGCACGGTCTCGGCCTCGGTCGGCGCGCGCGGCTCGAGCACGATCTTGGGCGGCGCCGAGCCGTCGTCGCCGAGGAGGGTGGGGCCGGGGCTGGCGGCGAGGAAGCGATCGAGCTGCGAGGCGAAGGTCCCGTTGTTCGTCTTCCCGAGCGCGATGCGCTCGAGATCGATCGCCTCGGCGTCGCGGTGCAGGCGAAAGTAGACCGTGGCCTTGGTGTCGAGCACGTTGGGCATCTCGGGCATGGCGCGCAGCGCGCCGTTCACCGCCGCCTCGGCTTGGCGCAGGCACGCCGGGGTGGCTTTGGCATCGATCGCGATGGTCCAGGCGACGTTGTTGAGCACCTGGAGCGCCTTGCCGCCGACGAGGTTTTCGAACGCGCTCGGCGGCGCGTCCTCGAGCCCCGGCGTCGCGCGCACGCAGGCCATGAGCTCGTCCGACGCCTTGAACGCAGGCGCCGCTTGATGCGTGTTCGCCGGCTTCGCCGCCGGCGCCACCGGCGTCGACAGCGAGAGCAGAAGCACCAGCCCGTTGTTGAGCATGTGCAGCAAGATGCACGGCAGAAGACCGCCGGAGCGGCGGCGCAGCGAGCCGGCGAGGAAGCCGAGCGCGAACAGGTAGGGGAAGCGCGTCAGCTCGGCGTGCGCCGCGGCGAACAGGAGCGCCTGCAGCGCGTTGGCGACGACGAAGGGCATGAAGCGCGCGAACACGTCGAGCATGATCGAGCGGAAGACCAGCTCCTCGGTGATGGGCGCGACCACCACCGCCACGAGCACGACGGCGGCGATGCCGTACTGCGAGCGGAGCGCCGCGATCAGCTCCTCGATCCCGAGCGCCGCCGGATGCGCGCCGTGGAGCGACGACAGCAGCTTGCCGAGGAGGCCCACCGCCACCAGGAGCCCGACGAGGATGCCCATCGCCAGCGCGGCGCCGCCGAGGCTCCTGCGCACCGACCAGTTGCCGGGGCCGAAGAGCTTGCGCTCGCCGCGCCGCACGAAGAGAAGGCCGAGCACGATCACCAGGAGCGCCGCGTTCCACAGGCCGTACTTGGCCAGCGCCAGCGGCGGCGTCACCTGCTTCTCCGCCGGCGTCTGCAGCCAGCCGCTGGCTTCGGCGTAGCAGAACACGACGAGGAGCAGCGACTGGATCACGAGGAACGTCGCGCCGGCGAGCCACACGTGCACAAAGCGCCAGCGCGTCGCCATCGTCGGCTGCACGACGAGCGGACCGCGCAGCCGCCGCCACAGTGACCAGTAGTGGATCGGAAGCACCCATCCGAGCGGCACGAGCGCGAACAGAAAGAGCATGCCGGCGAGGCGCAAAAGGCCGAGCCAGTCGCGCGCGCGCCAGCGCGCGCGGGGGAACTTGCGCGCCAGCGCCAGCCGATAGCCCTCGAACGGATCGGCGCGCCAGCCGAGATCGCGCAGCGCCTGATACGAGCGCGCCGCGGCCTCGGCGTCGTGGCCGGCCAGATCGCTCTCGAACAGGTGCGCCAGCGTGGCGTGGCGGTTGCGCGTGCTCTTGGTCTCGTCGAGCTTCTTGCGCGCCTCGCTGGCGCGGCCGGTGCGCTCGAGGATGTCGGCCGCCGTCGACGGGTCGAAGTAGGCCTTGCGCGCGAGCGCCACGCGCATGAGCCACGCCGCGCGCTCCGGCGCGTTGGCGTCGAGGAGCAGCCGTGCCTTGCGCACGAGCTGGTACGACGACTCCTCGCCGTGCGCGCTCAGCGCCACCACCGCCTCGCTCGGGCGCCCTTCGTCGAGGAGCTCGGTGGCGACGATGATGCCGAGATCGAGCGAGGGATCGTAGTCGAGCGCGAGCGTGGCGTACTCGTAGGCCTCGCGCGCGTGCTTCTGCGACGACAGGACGCGCGCCAGCCGCTCGTAGACGTGCGCGCGATCGCGATCGCCGAGCGCGAGCTTGCGATCGCTGAGCAGGCGGCGGCCGAAGGCGAGCGCCTCGTCGCCCCATTTGTCGTCGAGGCGATAGACGCGGACCGCGGGCGATTCGGGGAAGTGCGCGTCGAGCTCGTCGAGGCAGGCGGCGTAGAGATCGGCGCGGCGCTGATCGTCTTCGTCGAGCGCGTCGCCCTCGTCATCACGGTGGGTGAGCGCGCCGAGGAGCTTGCAGCGCTCGACGGCGGAGACGGCGTCCTCGGGCGCGTGGGCGCGCGCGCGATCGTAGTTGGCGAGCGCCGCGCGGAAGGCGCGCTCTTCGGCCGCTTTGACCTCGCGGGCCCAGGCGTCGTGGCTGTCGCGCTGTCCCGGCGGCGGGAGCGACGCGGGCGCCGCAGCGGCCGAGCCGGCCAGCGCCGTCAACGCGGCCACCAACGCCACCAGCCTCGCGATCACACCTTCACGGTAGCACGATCGACGCGACGGCCTTCAAGTGGATCCCGCCGCGCGTATGATCAGGAGCACACCGGGGGCGCACATGGACGTGGACGTGATCGTCATCGGCAGCGGGCAGGCGGGCGTTCCGCTCGCGACGCGGTTGGCCAACGCAGGGCGCTCGGTGCTGCTGGCCGAGCGCTCGCAGCTCGGCGGCACCTGCACCAACTACGGCTGCACGCCGACGAAGACGATGGTGGCGAGCGCGCACGCGGCCCACGTCGCGCGCACCGCGGCGCGGCTCGGGGTGCACGCCGGCGAGGTGCGCGTCGACTTTGCCGCCGTGGTCGCGCGCAAGGACGCGATCGTCGAGCGCTGGCGCGCGGGCGTCGCGCGGCGCATCGAGAGCGCCGGCGCGAAGCTGAAGCTGGTGCGCGGAGCGGCGCGCTTCGTCGGCGCGCGCGAGATCGAGATCGGCGGCGAGCGCCATCGCGCGCAGATCGTGATCATCAACGTCGGCGTGCGTCCGGCGCTGCCCAAGATCGCCGGGCTCGACGGCGTGCCCTGGCTCGACAACCACCGCATCATGGAGCTGCGCGAGCTGCCGCGCCGGCTCGTCGTCGTCGGTGGCGGCTACATCGGCTGCGAGTTCGGCCAGATGTTCCGCCGCTTCGGCGCCGAGGTTGCCATCCTCGATCACCACACGCGCCTGCTCGCGCGCGAAGATCCCGACGCGTCGGCCGCGCTCGAAGGCGTCTTCCGCGACGAGGGCATCGCGCTCCACCTCGGCGCCCGCGTCGAGCGCCTGGCCCGCGACGGCGGCGAGCTCGTGGTCGGCTTCGCCGGCGGCGAGGTGCGCGGCTCGCACGTCCTGGTCGCGCTCGGCCGCACGCCCAACACCGACGACCTCGGCTGCGAGGCCGCCGGGATCGCGCGCGACCAGCGCGGCTACGTCGTGGTCGACGATCAGTACCGCACCTCGGCCGCGGGCGTGTACGCCGTCGGCGACGCCACCGGCGGTCCGCAGTTCACGCACACCTCGTGGGACGATCATCGGCTCCTCTACGATCTGCTGCTCGGCCGCGGCACGCGCGGGCGGGCGGCGCGCACGATTCCGTCGTGCGTCTTCACCGATCCGCAGGTCGCCAGCGTCGGGCTGAGCGAGGCCGAGGCGCGCGCGCAGGGGCTCGACGTCGAGGTCGCCGCGATGCCTTTCGGCAGCGTGGCGCGCGCCATCGAGACCGGCGAGACCGCCGGCGTCATGAAGCTGGTGATCGACGCGCACGACGAGCGCATCCTCGGCGTCACCATCGTCGGCGCCGAGGCCGGCGAGCTCGTGCACGTCTTCGTGCCGCTCGTCGCCGCCGGGCTGAGCGCGCGCTCGATCGTCGAGGCCGAGTTCGCGCATCCGACCTTCGCCGAGGGCGTGCAGTCGCTGGTGATGAGCCTTGCGCGCTACGCGCTCGATTGAGGCGCCGCGCGTAGCCCCGTTTACCGCGATCGCCCGAGCGCGGCGCGCGGGCCCGCTGCCGATCACTCCCTCATGAGCACGACCGCGTTCGCCTGCCTGGCGCTGTGCATCGGCATCGTCGCCGGGCTGCGCGCGCTCACCGCGCCGATGGCGATCGCGTGGGCCGCGCGCGTGGGCTGGATCGACGTGCGGCACACCTGGGCGGCGTTTCTCGCGCACCCCGTGACCCCGTGGATCTTCACGGCGCTCGCCATCGGCGAGCTGGTGAACGATCAGAACCCCAAGGCGCCGGCACGCACCGCGCCGCCCTCGTTCGTCTTCCGGCTCGTCTCGGGCGGTTTCTGCGGCGCCGCGCTCGCGGCCAGCGGCGGCCGTTCGCTCGTCGTGGGGATCTTCCTCGGCGCGCTCGGCGCGGCCATCGGCACGCTCGGCGGCTATCACGCGCGCGTGCGCCTGGTGCGCGCGCTGCACGTGCCCGATTCCGCCATCGCGCTGCCCGAAGATCTGATCGCCGTCGGCGGCGCCTTCCTCATCGCGGCGTTTTTTCGCGCGGCTGTGATCCGTTAGCCGGCTCGCTCGTCTGCCAGCCGCCGCCGAGCGCGCGATAGAGCTGCGCCAGCGCCGCGAACTGATCGCCGATGGTCTCGGCCAGCTGCAGCTCCGCGGGAAACAGGTTCTGCTCGGCCTGCACCACGTCGAGGTAGCTGGCGACGCCGTTGTCGTAGCGCACCTTGGCCAGCCGCACGCTCTCGGACCACGCGTGCACGGCGACCTCGAGCTGCGCGCGCACCTCGTGCAGCCGGTCGAGGGTGACGAGCGCGTTCGAGGTCTCGGCGAGCGCATTGAGGACGGCGCGGCGATAGTCGGCGACCGCCGCGCGCCACAGCGCCTCCTGGGCGCGATAGCGATGCGCGTAGGCCGCGCCGGCGAAGATCGGCGCCAGCCAGTCGATCACCAGGGCCGCGCCGTAGGTGGCGGCGCCGACGGTGAACAGCTGCGACAGCGACGAGCTGGCCAGGCCGCCGTTGGCCGAGACCGAGATGCTCGGGAAGAGCTGCGCGAAGGCGGCGCCGACCTGCGCGTTGGTCGAGATGACGCGCGCTTCGGCCTGGCGCACGTCGGGGCGGCGCTCGAGCAGCTGCGCCGGATCGCCCGCGGCTTGATGCGGCGGCACCGGACGAGCGAGCAGGTTGCCGCTGCGCCAGATCGATCCCGGCGGCCGTCCGACCAGGATCGACAGCTCGTTCTCCACGGCGACGATCTGCCGCTCGAGCGCGGGAATGGTCGCCGCGGCGCCGGCGAGGATCGCCGCCTCCGACGAGGTCTGCAGCCGATCGCCGATGCCGCCCGCCTCGCGCTTGGCGAAGAGGTCGAGCGTCTCCTTGCGCGACTGCACGGTGCGCTTGGCGATCTGGAGCTGCAGATCGAGCGAGAGCAGGTTGAAATAGTCGCCGGCGATGGTGCCGATGAGCGACACGATCACGCCGCGCCGGTTGTCCTCGCTGGCGAAGAAGTCGGCGAGCGCCGCTTCGCGCTGGCGGCGCAGCTTGCCCCACAGATCGAGCTCCCACGACAGCGTCGCCTGCGCCGTGTAGGTGGCGAAACGGAAGTTCCCCGTCGGCAGCGTGGGGCCGCCCGGCGTCGTCGGGATCGCCGACGACAAGCCGGAGAAGACCTGCTGATACGACGGCCCGCCGTTGATGCCGATGGCCGGCAGGAGCGCGTCGGTGCTGGCCTTGAAGCCCTCGCGGGCGGCGTCGACGCGCGCGGCGGCGTCGGCGAGATCGTAGCTGTTGGCCAGCGCCTCCTTGATGAGCGCGTTGAGCGGCTCGTCGCCGAAGGCCTGCCACCACGGCAGATCGGCGAAGGAGGCCGCCTCGGCGCGATCCTGGCCGCGGTAGGTCGCGGTCACCGGCGTCGCCGGCCGGTGGTAATGCGGCCCGACGGCGCAGCCGGCCGTCGCGGCCACGAGCACGCAGGCGGCCCTCACGGCGGCGGCCCTCACGGCGGCGGCTCCGCGGCGTGCGACGGCGCCGTCGACGGCGACGACGGTCCACCCCGCGACGGCGACGACGGCCCGCTCGGCGCCGGCAGCGCGCGCCGCGTCCGCCGCCGGCTGCCCCAGCGCACGACGCGCTCGACCATCGCGAACAGCGTCGGCACGAGGAAGATGCCGAACAGCGTGGCCACGATGAGCCCCACGACCACGGCGCTGCCGAGCTCGCGCCGCGACACGCCGCCCGCCCCGCTGGCGACGACGAGCGGCAGCATGCCGAAGATGAAGGCGAACGAGGTCATGAGGATCGGCCGGAGGCGCAGCCGCGCCGCCTCCAGCGCCGCGTCGGCGATCGGATGCTCCTTCGACGACTCCAGGCGCGAGCGCGCGAACTCGACGATCAGGATCGCGTTCTTCGCCGCCAGCCCGACGAGCATGATGAGGCCGATCTGCCCGTAGACGTCGAGGCTCATCTTGCGGATGAAGAGGCCGAGCAGCGCGCCGAACAGCGCCACCGGCGTCGACAACAGCACGCTCCACGGCAGCGACCAGCTCTCGTACAGCGCCGCCAGGATGAGGAACACGAGCAGCAGCGACAGCGCCAGCACGCCGCCGACGCCGCCCGCCGCGCGCTCCTGAAACGACAGCCCCGCCCAGCCGAGCGACATCTCCTTGGGCAGCGTCTGCGCCGCCACCTCCTCGACGGCGGCCATGGCCTGACCGGAGCTGAAGCCGGGCGCCGCCTGCCCGGTGATCTCGGCCGAGCGGAACAGGTTGAAGCGCGAGGTGAACTGGGGCCCGTTGGTCTCCTCGATCGTCACCATGGTCGACAGCGGCACCATCTCGCCGCGCGCGTTGCGCACGTAGAAGCGCGAGATCTCGTCGGCGCGCTGGCGGAACGGCCCCTCGGCCTCGAGGAAGACGCGCCACTGCCGCCCGAAGCGGTTGAAGTCGTTGATGTAGCTTCCGCCCATGAAGGCGCCGAGCGTCGCGTAGATGTCGGCGAGGTCGACGCCCTGCTTGAGCGCCTTGGCCTCGTCGACGCGCGCGAACAGCTGCGGCACCGCCGCGCGGAAGGCGTTGTTCAGCCGCGTCACCTCGCGCCGCTTGCCGAGCGCCGCCATGAACTTCTTGGCGTTGCCGTCGAGCTCGTCGACGCTCATGCCGACGCGATCTTCGAGCATGACGTCGAAGCCGCCCGAGGTGCCGATGCCGAGGATCGCCGGCGGCGGAAAGGCGAAGGCGCGCCCTTCGGGGATCGTGGCCAGCGCGCGGTTGACCTTCTGCAAGACCTCGAAGGTGCTCACGCGCCGCTCGCTCCACGGCTTGAAAGCGAGGAACATGAGGCCCTGGTTCGACGTGGTCGTCTGCGTGAGGATCGAAAAGCCCGAGATCGTGGTGTAGCCCTCGAGCCCCTCGACGTGGCTGAGCACCTCCTCGACCTTCTTCATCGCCGCGTCCGTGCGCTGCAGCGACGCCGCGTCGGGCAGCATGAGGTTGCCGTAGAGGAAGCCTTGATCCTCGTCGGGCACGAAGCTCTGCGGCAGCTTGCGCCCGAGGCCGAGGCCGCCGAGCGCGAAGAGCGCGAGCACGACCAGCGACACCACCGTCTTGCGCAACAGGCGCGCCGAGAGGCCCACGTAGTGATCGGTGGTCCAGGCGAACGCGCGGTTGAAGCGCGCGAAGAACCAGGCGAGCGGCCCCCGCCGTCCCCGCGCGCCCTTGGGCTTGAGGAGGAGCGCCGATAGTGCCGGGCTCAGCGTCAGCGCGTTGAACGCCGAGATGAGGACCGAGATGGCGATGGTGAGCGCGAACTGCTGGAACAGCCGCCCCTTGATGCCGACGACGAACGCGACCGGGATGAACACCGACGACAGCACCAGCGCGATCGCCACCACCGGCCCCGACACTTCGCGCATCGCCTGCAGCGTCGCCTCGCGCGGCGACATGCCCTCTTCGATGTGGTGCTCGACCGCCTCCACCACGACGATGGCGTCGTCGACGACGAGGCCGATGGCGAGCACCAGCCCGAACAGCGACAGCGTGTTGAGCGAGAACCCGAACAGCGGGAACAAGATGAACGTGCCGATCAGCGACACCGGCACCGTGCACAGCGGGATGAGCGTGGCGCGCCAGCTCTGCAAGAACACGAACACGACGACGATGACGAGCGCGAGCGCCTCGAGCAGCGTGACCACGATTTCGCGCATGCCCTCGATGATCGGCGCCGTCGAGTCGAGACCGACGGCGTAGTCCATGTCGGCGGGGAAGCGCGCGCGCGCCGTGGCCAGCCGCCGCTTGACCTCGTCGGCGACGGCGAGCGCGTTCGATCCGGGGAGCTGATAGACGAGCAGCACCGCCGCGTTCTTGCCGCTGTAGCGGCCGATGCTGTTGTAGTTCTCGGTGCCGAGCTCGAGGCGCGCCACGTCCTTCATGCGCAGGTAGGAGCCGTCGGGGTTGGCGCGCACGATGATCTGATCGAACTCGGCGGCGGTGGTCAGGCGCCCCTTGGCGCGAATGGTGTACGTGAACTCCTGGCCCTTCGGCACCGGCTCGGCGCCGAGCTGACCGGCGGGATTCACGGTGCTCTGCCGCTGCAGCGCGCGCATCAGATCGGCGATGGTGAGGCCGTAGTTGGCGAGCACCTCGGGGTTGATCCAGACGCGCATGGCGTAGTCGGCGCCGCCGACGATGCGCACGTCGCCCACGCCTTTGACGCGCAGGAGCTCGTCGGTGAGGTTGATGGTGGCGTAGTTGGCGAGGAAGCCGTTGTCGTAGCTGCCGTGCGGCGAGTAGAGCGCGTAGGCGAGCAGCGGCGAGGCGAACGTCTTCTTGGTGATGAGGCCGTAGGCGTTGACCGACGCGGGCAGGCGCGCCTGCGCCCACGAGACGCGGTTCTGCGCCAGCACGTTGGCGATGTCGGGGCTGGTGCCGACCTCGAAGGTCACGCGCAGGCTCATGGTGCCGTCGGCGGCGTTGATCGACTGCATGTAGATCATGCGGTCGACGCCGTTCATCTGCTGCTCGATCGGCGTCGCCACCGCCTGCTCGACGGTGACGGCGTCGGCGCCGACGTAGGTGGCGGAGACGTTGACCTGCGGCGGCGTGATCGGCGGGAACTTGTCGATGGGCAGCCCGCTCATCACCACCACGCCCGTGATCACGAGGACGATGCTGATGACGATGGCGACGATCGGCCGCCGCACGAAGAAGGCCGACACGCTACGGCTCCCGCACCGGCTCGGCCGACGCCTGCGGCGGCTGGATCTCCTGCGCGTTGACCTTGGCGCCGGGCTGCACGTTCTGCAGCCCCTCGACGATGATCTTGTCGCCCTTTTGCAGGCCGCTCTCGACGACGTAGGCGTGATCGAACTGCCGGCCGAGCTTCACGGTGCGGATCTCGACGCGCCCGTCGGCGCCGAGGACGCCGACCATGTGGCGCCCTTGCAGCTCCTGCACCGCGCGCTCGGGCACGAGCACGACGTCCTCCTGCGCGCCCGAGTGCACGCGCACCTTGGCGAACATCCCGGGCCGGAGGATGTTGCCCGGGTTGGGGAAGAGCGCCTGGATGAGCAGCGTGCCCGTCGACGGATCGATCTGGCGGTTCACGATCACGCGCCGCACGCGGTAGGGGTGGATGCGCCCGTCGATGAGGACGAGCTCGATGATGCGCGCGTTGGCGTAGCGCGGCTCGTTGACGTGATTGAGCCGCTCGGCGACGGCGAGGTACTCGCGCTCCGAGATGTTCACCGACGAGCGGATGGGATCGAGCGTGGAGACCACCGCGAGCACGTTGTTGGCGTTGACCAGGTTGCCGACGCGCGTCGTCGCGATGCCGGCCAGCCCGTCGATGGGCGAGCGCACGAAGGACCACTCGAGGTTGAGCTTGGCGACGGCGAGCGCGCCGCGCATCGCCTGCGTCTGCGCGGCGCCGACGTGGGCGGCGGAGCGGGCGTCGTCGAGCGTCTCCCGCGAGAGCGCGTGCTCGGCGACGAGCGGCGCATAGCGGCGCACGTCCTCCCTGGCCTTGTTCCACTGCGCCATCGCGTTTTGCAGATCGCCTTCGGCCTTCTCGACCACGGCGGTGAAGGGGCGGTGGTCGAGCTCGAACATCAGCGTGTTCTGCGCGACCACGGTGCCCTCGTGGTAGCTCACCGTCTGGATGTAGCCGGACACCTGCGGGCGGATCTCGGCGTTGGTCGAGCCGTCGAGCGTCGCCAGCCACTCGCGCACCTGCTCGATGTTGTGCGTGCGCAGCGTCGTCACGCGCACCACCGGGACCGGCGGTGGTGGCGGCGATGGCTTCTTGCACGCGCCGAGCGCCGCCGCCCACGCGCACGCGATCGTCAGAGCCCGTCGCCGCACGCCCGCCTCCTCCCGCCGCCGTCCGCGTCCTTTATGAGGCGGGCGCAGGAGCCGGCAAGCCGTACGCGGGCTAAAGCGCGATTCACTTGCGGTGGGCGTAGCGAGGCGTGCGAGGCCGAGTCGGATTTGGGCGCGCGAAGAGCGAGCAGCGCAACAATACCCGTCGGTATTGGGAGCAGCGCAGCGATGAGCCCGCCCGAAGGCGGCCGGCGGCGCGCGCCGCAGTAGATCAGCGCAAGTGATTCGCGTTTTGGGTTACGGCGGACAACGCAGGCGCGGCGCGGAACGCGCGTGGCAGGCGCACGGTGAAGGTCGTGCCGTCGCGCGCGCTCGACTCGCAGGTGATGGCGCCGCCGTGCGCCAGAACGATCTGTCGCACGATATACAGCCCCAGCCCGAGCCCGTGCGGGCGCGACGCGCCGTCGCGAGGGGCGCCGCTGCGAAATGGCTCGAACAGCGCCGCCTGCGCGTCGGGTGCGATCGGCTCGCCGTGGTTGTGCACGCGCAGCCACACGTCGCCGCCGGCGTCGTCGATCGTGACCTGCACCGGAGCGCCGTCGCCGTGCGCCAGCGCGTTGCCGACGAGGTTCGACAGCACCTCGCCGAGCCGCGCCGGATCCCAGCGGCCGCGCGCGTCGCCGTGCACGGCGAGCTCGATGGCGCGCTCGGGCTCGGCTGCGCGCAGCTCGTCGACGATGGCGCGGGCCACCTCGCCGAGATCGGCCGGCGCCGGCGACACCGGCAGATCGCCGTGGAAGCGTACCCGCGTGAAGTCGAGCAGGGTGCGGATCATCTCCGCCATGCGCCGCGCCGCGCGCTCGATGCGCTCGACGTGCTCGCGCGCCGGCGGGGATAGATCGGAGCGCCGGCGCAGCAGGCTCGACGCCGCCAGCACGGCGTTGAGCGGGTTGCGCAGATCGTGCCCGAGGATGCCCATGAGCTGCTCGCGGAAGGTCACCGCCTGCTCGAGCGCGGTCAGCGTCTGTCTTTCGTGGGTGATGTCGACCGAGGCGCCGATGATGCCGACCACTTCGCCGCCGTCGTCGCGCACCGGATCGATGGCGCTGGCCAGCACGCGCGGTCCTTCGAGCAGCGTCAGCGTGATCTCGCCGCGGAAGCTCTCGCCGGTATCGAGCACGCGCTGCTTGACCGCGGAGAGCGCTTCGGCCTCGTGGCTGGGAAAGAGGTCGGCGTGGGTCTTGCCGACGGCGCTCGCCGCCAGGGACGCGTTGTAGTGCCAGCGATAGCGGAGCTCGCGGTCCTGCTCGAACACGGCGACGCGCGCGGCGGCCAGGGCGATGCGGAAGCGCGCCTCCGAGGCCTTGAGCTCCTCGTAGAGGCGCGCCCGCTCGAGCACGATCGACGCGCGCGCGGCCAGCTCCTCGGCGAGCGTGAGATCGTCGCGCGTGTAGCTGCGTCCCGACTCGGCGGTGGTGGCGAAGGTCATCACCGCGACGGTGGCGCCGCGAACGCGCAGCGGCACCGCGATCGCCGAGCGCACGCCGATCGCGCGGATCAGCGCCATGTGCTCCGGCCCCATGGTGTTGATGCGGATCAGCTCGTCGGTGACCGCCGGGAAGAAGAGCGAGCGTCCGGACAGGAGCTCGTCACGCGCGCGCCGCGACGACCATGGCTTGAGCTGCTGCATGGCGTCGGCGATGGGCTGATTGTGCGGATCGCGCGGCACGACGTAGGCGCGGCGCACCGTCGAGGCGTCGCGTACGTCGACGGTGGACCAGTCGGCCAGCTCGGGGATGGCGAGCTTGGCGATCGCCGGCAGGAGCTGGTCGAGCTCGAGGTTGCCCACCAGCGTCGACATTTTCGACAACAGCTCGAGGCGGCGCTGAGCCCGTTTGCGCTCGTCGATGTCGCGGATGACGGTGATGTACGAGGTCATCCGGCCGTCGGCGAAGACGGGGCTCACCCGTTGCTCGTACCAGCGCGTGCCGTTGTGGAGCGGGATCGCGAGCTCGTCGGTGCGCGCGCTTTGGCTGGCGCGCACGTCGGCGATCGCGGCGGTCACGACGCGCTCGAGCGGCGCGGGCAAGCGCATCTCCTTCGGCGTCATGCCGACGAGCTCGTGGCGGCCGCGGCCGGTCAGATCGCGCAGCATCAGCGCCGCCGAGCGGTTGGCGAAGCGCAGCCGGCCGTCCGCATCGCCGAAGATCACCAGATCCTCGACGGCGTCGAGCGTGACGACGAAACGGCCGCGCTGCTCGCGCAATTCTTGTAGCTCTTCGCGGCACGCCCAGTCGACGAGCGGCTGCAGCCGACTCTTCAGCCATCCGCTCGCCCGTTGCCGGAAACGGGACATGCGACTCCTCGACGGCAAAAATGGGTCTTTCTGAGATGCGGCAAGCACGCTTTGGCGCCATTCGCCCTTACAATGCGGCGCGGTGGAGCAGCCGGACCAACCGTTGTCACTGGCGAGCGCGCGCGGGCGCTGGGTCATCGTGGCCACCGTGCTCGGCTCGGGCCTGGCGATGCTCGACAGCACCGTGGTCAACGTGGCGCTGCCGACGATCGGGCGCGACTTGCACGGAGGCGTCGCCGCGCTGCAGTGGGTGATCACCGGGTACCTGTTGACGCTGGCGGCGCTGCTGCTGATCGCGGGATCGCTCAGCGATCGCTACGGACGGCGGCGCGTGTTCCTGATCGGCGTCGGCTGGTTCACCGCGGCGTCGGTGTTGTGCGGGCTGGCGCCGTCGACCACCGCGCTCACCGCCGCGCGTGCGCTGCAGGGCGTGGGCGGCGCGCTGCTCACGCCGGGGAGCCTGGCGATCATCGAGGCCAGCTTCGCCAAGGAGGATCGCGCGGCGGCGATCGGCGCCTGGAGCGGCCTCGGCGGCGTGGCGGTGGCGGTCGGCCCGTTCCTCGGCGGCTGGCTGGTGCAGGCGTGGTCGTGGCGGCTCGTCTTCTTCATTAATGTACCGCTGGCGCTGGTGGTGATCGTGGTGGCGCTGCGCTGGGTGCCGGAGACGCGCGATCCGGCGGCGCCGCGCACGATCGACGTGGCCGGCGCGGCGCTGGCGGCGCTCGGGCTCGGCGGCGTGACCTACGCGCTCATCGAGCTTGGGGCGCACGGCGAGCGCGCCCGCGACGTGATCGCGGCCGGCGTCGTCGGCGTCGTCGGGCTGGCCGCCTTCTTCGCGGTCGAGGCGACGCGGCAGGCGCCGATGCTCGACCTCGGGCTGTTCCGCCGCGTGCGCTTCTCGGCCGCCAACGCCGAGACCTTCCTCGTCTACGCTGCGCTCGGCGGCGCCTTCTTCCTCATCCCCATCGATCTGCAGCAGGTGCTCGGCTACTCGCCGCTCGCCTCGGGCGCGGCGCTGTTGCCGCCGACGGTGCTCTTGCTGCTGCTGTCGTCGTCGATGGGGCGGCTGGCGCAGCGCATCGGCCCGCGCGTCCCGCTCACCGTCGGCCCACTGATCGCCGCCGCCGGCCTCGTGCTGCTCACGCGCGGCGAGGCGGGGCGCAGCTACTTCGTGACCGTGTTCCCCGCGCTCGTCGTCTTCGGGCTCGGGCTGTCGTTCACGGTCGCGCCGATCACCTCCACGGTGCTGGCCGCGGCGCCGACGGGAAAGGCGGGGCTGGCGTCGGCGATCAACAACTGCGTGGCGCGCACCGGCAGCCTGCTCGCGGTGGCGATGCTGCCCGCCGCGTCGGGGCTCGGGCCCAAGAGCTATCTCGAGCCCGCCGTGTTCGCTGCAGGGTATCGTCGCGGCATGATCATCGCTGCCGCGCTGTGCGCCGCCGGCGGCGTGCTCGCCTGGCTCACGATGCGAAGGAGGGACGAAGCATGAGAGCATTCATCACCGGAGCGTCGAGCGGGATCGGCGAAGGGTTGGCGCTGCACTACGCGAGCGCCGGCGCGACCATCGGCCTGTGCGCGCGACGGGCGCCGCTGCTCGGCGAGCTTGGGCGCGCCCTCGAGGCCAAAGGCGCGCGCGCGATCGTCTACGCCGCCGACGTGGCCGACACCGCCGAGATGGGGCGCGCCGCCGAGGCGTTCGTCGCCGCCGCGGGCGGCGTCGATCTCGTGATCGCCAACGCCGGCATCGGCATCGCCAACGAGATCCTCGCCGGCAAGGCCGAGCCGATCGCCAGGCTGTTGCGCGTCAACATCATCGGCGTCACCAACACGATCGTGCCGTTCGTGCCGATCATGTTGAAGCAGGGCGCCGGCACGCTCGCCGCGGTCAGCTCGCTCGCCGGCTTTCGCGGCCTGCCCGGACGCGCCGCCTACAGCGCGTCGAAGGCCGCGGTCATCACCTTCATGGACGCGCTACGCCTCGATCTGCACGGCTCGGGCGTACACGCGATGAGCCTGTGCCCCGGCTTCGTCCACACGCCGATGACCGAGCGCCTCTCGGGGCGCATGCCCTTCGCCATCAGCCGCGACGAGGCCGTGCGGCAGATGACGCGAGCCATCGCCCGGCGCGCGCACACCTTCGCCTTTCCCTGGCAGGCCCGCGCGCTCAGCCACGTCTTCACCGTCGCGCCCGAGGCGCTCGTCAGACGTCTGGCGCCGGCGGCGCGCAACGTCGGCTCCGACTGACGCGCACGCCGTGGTAGAATTCGCGAGGCGGCGCTCTCCGACGGGGGCCGCCGGATCATGGCTGCGCGCAGTCCGAGCCGGTATGGCAAATACGAAGTGGTGGGCCGCCTCGCGACCGGCGGCATGGCCGACCTGTTCTTGTCGCGCCAGCGCGGCCCGAGCGGCTTCGAGACGCTGGCGGTGGTCAAGCGCATCCGCCCGCACCTCGCCGCCAATCCCGAGTTCGTGCGCATGTTCCTCGACGAGGCGCGGCTCGCGGCGCAGCTGCGCCACCCCAACGTCGTCAGCGTCTACGACGCGGGGCAGGAGCGCGGCGAGTACTTCTTCGTCATGGAGTACGTGCACGGGCGCGACGTGCGCGCGCTCATCGACGCCGCCAAGGTGCGCGGGCGGGAGCTGACGCTCGACGAGACGCTGTCGATCGCCGTCGGTGTCTGCGCCGGGCTGCACCACGCGCACGAGCGCACCGACTCGCAGGGCGCGCCGCTCGGCATCGTGCACCGCGACATCTCGCCGTCGAACGTGCTCGTCGGCTTCGAGGGCGCGGTCAAGCTCGCCGACTTCGGCATCGCCAAGGCGACGCAGGCGGCCAACAAGGAGCCGGGCACCAACACGCTGCGCGGCAAGCTGAGCTACCTGTCGCCGGAGCAGATGCTCGGCGAGCCGCTCGATCGGCGCGCCGATCTGTACTCGCTGTCGGTGGTGCTCTACGAGATCACCGTCGGCGCGCGCCCGCACGACGACGCGCCGACCGACTTCGTGGCGATGAAGCGCACGCTCGAGTCGCCGGTGCCGCTGCCGTCGGAGCGCAAGGCCGGCTATCCCGAGGAGCTCGAGCGCATCGTCATGCGCGGGCTCGATCGCGATCGCGACAAGCGCTGGTGGACCGCGCGCGAGCTGCAGGTCGAGCTCGAGGCGTTCGCGCGGCGGCGGCAGCTGGCGATGTCGCCGGTGACGCTGGCGCGGCTCATGGAGGAGCTGTTCCCCGATGAGCTGCACGCGTGGCACGCGGCGCAGAGCCGCGGCCTGGCGCTCGCCGATCACGTGACCAAGTCGCACACCATCTCGATCGCCGAGCCGGGCGATGCGACGACGAACCCGTGGGCTGGCGGAGCGGCGGGGGACGAGACGGTTGTGCCGCCCGAGACGAGCACGAGCGTGCGGCTGCCGATGCGGCGCGGATGGTGGGCGGCGACGCTGGCGCTGGCGACGGCGGCCAGCTTCGCGGTGGTGTTGCTGGCGCGGCACGCCAGCCGCTCGCAGGAGCCCGCGCCCGCAGCGGCGGTGACGGCGCCGGCAGCGACGACGCCGGCAGCGACGACGCGAGCGGCTCCTGCGCCGCCGACGAACCTGGCCCCCACGCCGCCCCCGGCCGTCGCCGCGAAGCTCGAGCCGACGGCGGTCGCGCGACCGACGGCGCGGCGGCGCGTGCTGCGCGCCAAGAAGGCGCACGCGCCGGCCTCGACGCGCTGGGATCCCGAAGCGGCCGTGTTGCCACACTGATGCGGATGCGCCTCCTCGGCTTCGTGCTCGTCTTCGTGCTCGCCGTCGTCGCCGCGCCGCTGCGTGCCGCCGCCGACGCGGGCATCATGCGTCCCGAGGCGCGCGCGCACTACGATCGCGGCCTCAAGCTCTATCAGCGCCACGCCTACGACGACGCCATCGCCGAGCTGCGCGCCGGTCTCGCCATCGATCCGCAGCCCGAGATCCTCTACGCGCTCGGTCAGGCCGAGCGGCGGCGCGGGCATTGCGATCGCGCCGTCGAGTACTACCAGTCGTGCCTGGCGCTGGTGAAGGATCCCGCGGCGATCGCCGCCGTCAAGGTGCAGATCGAGCGTTGCAACGTGCAGCAGGGCGACACCAAAGAAGAAGCGGCGGATCTGCCGGGCCCCGATCCGTTCGCGGCGAGCGCGCCGCTGCCCAGCCCGCAGCCGGCGCCCACGCCCACGCCGCCGGCACCGGCGTTGCAAGCGCCTGCGCCCATGCCGCCGCCCACGACCACTGCCGTCGCGCCGTCGCCGCCGCGCGCCCACCGCTGGCAGCGCGACGCGCTCGGCCTGTCGCTCGTCGGCGTCGGCGTCGCCGCGGCCGCGACCGGCGGCGCGCTCTTCGGCGTGGCCGAGTCGCGCCTCGTCGACGCCGCCGACAGCTATCAGCAATATGCCGATGCGCGCAACGCGCCGACGCTGCGTGCGGTGGGCATCGGCGGCCTCGCGCTCGGCGGCGCGCTCGTCGTCGCCGGCGTGGTGCGGCTCGCCGTCGTGGGAGCGCGCCGATGAGCCGCGTCGCCGCCGTCTTCGCAACAGCCGCGCTCGCCGCCGCCTGCGCGCCGTCGCTGCCGGCGAGCTACCACTGCGCGAGCGACGCGCAGTGCCGCTTCGGCGGCCAGCAAGGCCGCTGCGAGACCTCGGGCGCCTGCAGCTTCGCCGACGACAGCTGCGCCAGCGGCAGCCGCTACGGCCAGCTCGGGCCGCCCGGCCTCGCCGGCGTCTGCGTCGACGTCGGCCCCACCGACGGCGGCGGCGGCGGCGGCGGTGGTGGCGGTGGCGGTGGCGACAGCGACCTCGGCACCACCGGCGGCTCGCACATCACGCGCGTCGGCAGCGTCAGCGTCCCGCGCGCCGCGCGCTCGTCGATCACGCTGTCGCAAGTCGCCGGCAGCGCCGCCGGCGACTTCGTGCTCGCCGTCGTCCTCGTCTCCACCTCCACCGTCACCGTCGCCACGCCGAGCGGCTGGACCGTGCAGCAGGAGATCAGCGACAACCTCGCCGCCGACTATCGCGCCGTCTACTTCCAGCACACCGCGAGCGCCTCCGATCCGCCGACGTGGAGCTTCACGCTGAGCGGCAGCGCCGCCGTCGTCGCCGCCGAAGTCGCCTATCGCAACGTCGACGCCACCACGCCCATCGACGCCGCCGCCAACGCCAAGTTCCAGGGCGCCACGTTCACGGCGCCATCGATCACCACCACGCACGCCAACGACTTCCTCGTCACCATGTTCGTGCAGGCGCAGAACATGACGCTCGGCTGGCAGGCGCCCACCGACATGCAGGTCGCCGTCACGCAGGGCGACATCGGCATCTTCGACGTCGAGCAGCCGGCCGCCGGCGCCAGCGGCACCAAGACCGCGTCGTTCAACATCGGCGCCGTCCCCGGCGTCGGCGCCGTCGACTTCGTCGCGCTCGTGCCGAAGCCGTAGCCGCTAGCGCATCCCGTGCCGCCACAGCAGGCGGTAGAAGGCGGCGCGATCGAGCCGCGCCTCGCGCGCCGCGGCCGCCACGTTGCCGTCGGCCGCGCGCATCAGCTCCTCGACGTAGGCGCGCTCCCAGCGCTCCTTGGCTTCCTTGTACGACACCGGCGCGCCCACCGGCTCGTGCGCGGTGCCCGACAGCGCCAACCCGCGCTCGACGTAGTTGCGCAGCTCGCGCACGTTGCCTGGCCACCGATGCGCCGCCAGCTCGGCGAGGAACGCCGGCGTGCGCATGCGCGCCGCCTCCGCGCGCTTGTCGCCGCCGAGCGACGCGAGCAGGTGCTCGACGAGCACCGATAGATCCTCCACGCGATCGCGCAACGGCGGCAGCGTCACCACGATCACCGCGAGCCGATAGTACAGATCCGATCGAAAGCGCTTGGAGTTGACGTCGCTGCGCAGGTTGCGGTGCGTGGCGGCGATGATGCGCGTGTCGATCTGCTTGTAGCGATCGGAGCCGACGCGCTTGATTTCGCCGCGCTCGAGCACTCGCAAGAGCTTCGGCTGCAGCTCCGGCCCCAATTCGCCGACCTCGTCGAGGAACACGGTGCCGCCGTGCGCCGCTTCGAACGCGCCCACGCGCCGCGCGCTGGCGCCGGTGAACGCGCCCTTTTCGTGACCGAAGAGCTCGCTCTCGAGGAGGTCGGGCGGCAGCGCCGAGCAATCGACGACCACGAACGGCTGCTCGCGCCGGCTCGACAGGCGATGCACCGATTCGGCCGCCGCCTCCTTGCCCGTCCCGGTCTCGCCTTCGAGCAGCAGCGTCGCTTTCGACGCCGCCGCCTGCTCGAGCAGCGCGAACACGTGGCGCATCTCCGCCGAGCGCCCGACGAGCAGGCCGAACTGGCTCGTGCGCGACAGCGGAATGGCCACCTCGCCGCCGCCGATGGCGAAGCGCATCGTGGTGTGGCCGACGGTCAGCCGCGCCCCGTCGTGCAGGAACGACTCGAGCACGGCCACGCCGTCGACGAGCGTGCCGTTCTTGCTGTCGAGGTCGCGCAGGCGCGCCCGGCCGTCGCGCACCGTGATCTCGCAGTGGAAGCGCGAGACGGTGCGATCGTCGACGACCACGTCGCAGCTCTCGTGCGTGCCCACCACCGCGCGGTCGCTCGACGACACGAACGCGCGCTCGGCGCCGTCGATCACCAGGCGGAACTGCGTCACGTACGCGCGCGGCTGCTCGAACGGCTCGGTTCCCGACTCGCTCACGCGCTCCGATCGTAGCACGGCGCGTTCCACGGCCGCGGTCGGCGCCGGGTCGGCGCGCGGGCCGGCGGCAGCGTTGCAGAAGCGAACGGCGCCCCGGAGCCTCGTCCCCCCACGGCTCCTCCTGAATTCCGGAAGTATCGCGCAACCTCGCGACATCACGGCGACCCGCGGCCGGCACGCGGCTCGCACAAGGCGCCGGCAGGGAGGATTCTCATGACGAAGACGAAGATGCTGGGCGTGGCGCTCCTGGTGACCGGCCTGGCCGCGTGCGGCAACGGCGGCGGCAGCGGATCGAACGCGTCGTCGCAAGGGCTCGGCGAAAAATGCGCCACCAACGCCGACTGCAAGTCGGGCGAGAGCTGCGTGGCGAACCTGTGCGTGCCGGCGCTCCCGCCCGATCTCGGCGTCGCCCTGTGCAACGTCACCAGCGACTGCACCGCCGGCGACATCTGCGTGCACGGCGTCTGCCTACCGCAGCAGTCGGGCGGCGTCAGCTTCTGCGACAAAGACGCCGACTGCGCGTCGGGCGATCAGTGTCTCGCGCAGGTGTGCGTGCCGCAGCTCCCGGCCGGCGGCCCGCCGAACCTCCCGCCGCTGCCGCCGTTCGATCTCGGCGCCCTCACCGGCGGCGTCGGCGTCCAGTGCCAGAAGAACAGCGACTGCAGCAACAACCTCGACTGCGCGTTCGGCCTCTGCCTGCCGGTGACCACCTGCGCCACCGACGCCGACTGCGGCAGCAACCAGAAGTGCTGCGTGCAGGCCGGCATCTGCTTCTAGCCGCCGGTTGACTTCGTTCCAGTTTACTGGACAATTGGTCCAGTATGAAGGAACGAGTCGACATCGACGCCCGCATCGCCGGCCGCGTGCGCTCCCTGCGCGCCGAGCTCGGCATGACCCTCGACGAGCTCGCCGCCCGCTCCGACGTCAGCCGCTCGATGATCTCGCTCGTCGAGCGCGGCGAGTCGAGCCCCACCGCCGTCGTGCTCGAGAAGATCGCCACCGGGCTGCGCGTCCCGCTGGCGCGCCTGTTCGACGACGCCGGCGCCGCGCCCTCGCCGCTGGCGCGCCGCCAGGATCGCAGCACCTGGCGCGATCCGCAGTCGGGCTACGTGCGGCGCAACCTCTCGCCGGCGAATTTCCCGTCGCCGATCCAGATGACCGAGATCGTGCTGCCCGCCGGCGCGCGCGTCGCCTACGAGACCGGCGCGCGCGACATCACGATCCATCAACAGATCTGGATGCTGGCCGGCGAGCTCGAGGTCGCGCACGGCAAGGAGCGCTGGCGCCTCGGCCCCGACGACTGCCTGGCCATGGAGCTGCGCGCGCCGACCGCGTTCCACAACCGCACGCGCAAGGCGGCGCGCTACGTCGTGGTCGTCACCAGCGATCGCGGCGCGAGGCGGGGACGATGAGCCCGGTCGCCATCCGCCGCCTGCAGGAGCTCGGCGAGCGCGAGATCGCCGCGCTCGGCGACGTGCTCATCGACTGCGTCGACGGCGGCGCCTCGGTGAGCTTTCTGCGCCCGCTCGGCCGCGACAAGGCCGACGCCTTCTGGCGCGCGGCGGCGGCGAGCGTGGCGCGCGGCGAGCGCATCGTGCTCGTGGCCGAGGACGACGCGGGCGCCATCGTCGGCACGGTGCAGGTGCTGTTGAACCTGCCCGAGAACCAGCCGCACCGCGGCGAGATCGTGAAGATGCTCGTGCACCGGCGCGCGCGCCGGCTCGGGCTCGGCGCGCGCCTGCTCGCCGCCGCGGAGTCGGCCGCGCTCGCCGCCGGCAAGACGCTGCTCCTGCTCGATACGGTCTCGGGCAGCGACGGCGATCGCCTGTACGCGCGCCACGGCTGGCAGGCGCTCGGGCCGATCCCGAACTACGCGTTGTGGCCCGACGGCGAACCGTGCGCGGCGACGATCTTCTGGAAGGCGCTTCGTTAGAGGTTGGTGCCGCCGAGCGGATCGTCGGTGTCGCCGATGGCGGGCTCTTTGGCGGCGGCGGCGCCGTGCTTGCCTTCGTGCTTCCTGGCCGAGGCGTGGTGCTTGGCGTGATGGCGTGACGCCTTCGCGTGCGCGGGCGCGATGACCATCGGCGCGGCCGGCACCTTCGGAATCGTCGCCGCGACCTTCGGCACCACGGTGGTGGCCGCGGGCGCCGTCGTCGACGTCGTCGCCGGCTTGGTCGTCGTCGCCGCAGGCGTCGTCGCGGCCGGCTTGGTCGCCGGTGTCGTCGTCGTCGCGGGCGCCGCGGTCGTCGTCGACGGCGTGGTCGTCGTCGACGGCGTGGTCGTCGTCGCGGGCGTGCTCGTCGTCGCGGGCGAGGTGGTGGTCGTCGTCGCCGCGGCCGGCGTCGGGGCGGCCGGCGTGCTCGGCGTCGCCGCCGGCTCGACCAGCGTCGTCGGCACCTTGTGCTCCCACGGCCGCAGCACCAACGCCGCCGCGACCGCCGCGCCGACGATCGTGAGCACGAAGAAATAGAATCCCGCCCCGCGCCGCGTCGTCGCCGCGCGATACGCGTCGATGACGTCGTCGTCGTCGCGCGCGATCGCCGGCATCTGCGCCGGCAGCGCCGCCGGCGACGATCCCTGCAGCGTCATCACCTGCAGCCGCAGCCGCTGAATCTCGACCTGCGCCGACGCGAGCTCCTGCTTGAGCCGCTCGTTGTCTTCGCACGCGAGCGTCGCGAGCTCCTCGAGATCGCGCAGGCGATCATCGGTGTCGCGCGCGATCTCCTCGACCGGCATCGCGTGCAAGCCTGCGGCTTCGAGTCGCTGCAGACGGCGAAGGGCACCCTCGTAGCTGTCCTCGACGTTCATGGGCGAAGCGTAACCAGCCTCATCGAACGATGGAACCGAAAACGCCTTGTCGCGCCGCGCCATCACGCGCGTGATGTGCCCACTGTCGTGCGCATCCGTCGGCACGATCCCTGCGTCTACCGTCGAGAATGAGCACGGAAGTGGAACCCGCGCCGCGTTCGGTCCTCTCGATCGCCGGAGACGTTCTGATCTTCCTCGGCGTGCTCCTCCTCTTGTATTTCGCGTTCCTCACCACGCGTCCGGTGCTCGCTGCGATCGTGCTCGCCGCTGCGCTGGCGTCGCTCGCCATCCGGCTCTTCAAGTGGTTGTGCCGCCGCCTGCACGGCCGCCGACGGCTCGCCGCGCTGCTCTCCGTGTTCATCCTCTATGTCGGCGTGCTCGCGCCGATCGGCTTTCTCGGCACGGTCGTCGTGCAAGGGCTCGTCCACGAAGGCGGCGAGCTCGCGCACGCGCTCGAGCACGGCGGGCCGCTCTCCGTCGAGCGGCTGGCCCCGCGCCTCGGCCCGCTCGGCCCCATCTTCGAGCGCGCCGTCGCCGACGTGCGCCCCAAGCTGATGGCGGCCGGCCCGCAGATCGCCGCGCGCCTCGGCGCGTTCGTCGCCTCGGCGGGACAGGCGGCGCTGCGCATCGGCGTTGGGCTCTTCCTCATGGCCGTCGCGCTCTACTACTTCTTCCTCGATGGTGACCGCTGGCGCGAGCGCATCGTGCGCCTGATGCCGCTGCCGGCCGCCGACACGCGCATGTTCTTCGAGCGCTTCCACCGGGTGAGCGTCGCCGTCCTCGTGGGCAACCTCGGCACCGCGCTGGCGCAGGCGCTCGTCGCCACGCTCGGCTACTTCCTGTTCGGCGTGCCGGTGCCGCTCATCTGGGGCGCGGCGACGCTGTTCGCCGCGCTCATCCCGCTCGTCGGCCCGGCGCTCGTCTGGGTGCCGGCCGCGCTCGTCGTCGGCGTGGGCAACGACTGGCTGCACGGCGGCGGGATGGCGCTCTATGGCTTGCTCGTCGTCAGCACCGTCGACAACATCGTGCGCCCGCTGCTCACGCGTCGCGGCTTGCAGCTGCATCCGCTGCTCGTGTTCGTGGCGGTGCTCGGCGGCACGCTCGCCTTCGGCTTGATCGGCCTCTTCGCCGGGCCGCTGGTGATCGTGCTGGTCATCACGGTGCTCGAGGTGTACGAGCGCCACGTCGCCGAAGGGGCGGCTTGACACGCTGGGAATTTCGGCAAATTCCTAGTGTGGGGGAGATGGGCACCAGCGTCGGGATTGGACAGAGCGTAAACCGCGACAGCCATGCCGCCGGCCGCGACGCCGCCACGGCTGCGGTCGCTTCCTTGGCCGGCACGCCGCCGTCGCTGGTGCTGGTGTTCGCCACCGCCGGGCACGATCAGCAGGCGCTCCTCGACGGCATCCGCGCCGTCACCGGCGACGCGCCGCTGTCCGGATGCTCCGCCGAAGGCGTGATCAGCCGCGACGGCTCCGACGAGTCGAGCCACGCCGTCGGCGTCATGGCCTTCGCGTCCGATCGCTTGCGCTTCCAGACGGTGAGCGCGCGCGGCCTCGGCCCGCAGTCGCAAAAGAGCGGCGGCGACTTCGCCGGACACCTCGAGCGCGGCGACGGCGGCGAGCTCCTCCTCGTGTTCCCCGACGGGCTCACGCTGCACTCGGCCGGCCTCTTCGCCGGCATCGAAGCCGGGCTGCGACGCCCGCTCGCCATGGTCGGCGGCGCCGCCGGCGAGATGATGCAGTTCCAGCGCACCTTCCAGTATCACGACGGCGCCGTGCTCTCCGACGCGGTCGCGGGCGTGCTCATCGGCGGCGACTTCGAGACCGAGATCGAGGTGAGCCACGGCTGCGACGTCGTCGGCAACGAGCGCACCGTCACGCGCGCCGAAGGCAGCGTCGTCTACGAGATCGACGGCCGCCCCGCGTGGAGCGTCATCCAGGAGTACCTCGAGGAGGGCTCCGACGATCTCGACGGGCTCGCCGTCTCCTACGCCTGCGTCGCCGAGCGCATGCCGAACGCGAGCGGCGACTACGGGCAATACGTCATCCGCACGCCGCTCGGCCTCGACAAGGCGACCGGCGCGCTCACCTTTCCCGGCGAGCTGCGCAGCGGCGCCACGATCTTCATGGCCCGCCGCGATCCCATGCGCATCCGCGACAACGCCATCCGCTCGGCCGCGCGCATCGCCGAGCGCCGCCGCGGCCAGTCGCCGCTCGCGGTCTTGCAGTTCGACTGCACCGGACGCGGGCGCCTGCTCTTCGGCGAGCGCACCACCGCCGATCTGATCGCGCCGATGCAAGAGGCGCTCGATCCGAACGCGCCCTGGCTCGGCTTCCACACCTACGGCGAGATCGCGCCCGTCGCCGGCCGCACGCACTACCACAACTACACGGTCGTGCTGTGCGCGATCTACGCGAGACCAGAGCGTTGAGCACGCTCGACGAGCTCCAGGCGCAGAACCTCGCGCTGAGCGCACAGCTGCGCCAGTTGGTGAAGACCGAGAGCCGCCTCTACCGCACGCAGCGGCAGCTCGACGAGCAGCTCAAGCGCATCAACGCGCTCAACCAGTTCGCGCTCGCCGCCAGCCGCGCGGCCGATCCGGTGCCGATCCTCGAGCAGGCGGCGCGCGCGCTCATGAGGATCTTCCCGTTCGAGCAGGCGCTCGGCCTGTTGTGCGATCACATGGGCGGCACCGTCACCCTGCGCGCGGTCGCGGCGCACTCGGTGCTCGGCCGCGAGCCGCACGGCGCGGCGATGCCGGCGGTGGTGGCGCTTCCCGACGGCGCGCGCGAGGCGCTGGCGCAGCCGATCCTCTTCACCGACGAGCCGCCCGGCGCCCGGCCGCCGGCGCTGGCGCCCTTCGTCGCCGCGTGCGACGGCCTGTTCGCGCCGGCGCGGTCCGGCCGCGTCGCCTATCTCGTCTTGCCCTTGTGGCGGCGCACCGACGCGCTGCTCGCCGTGCTGGTCGCGCGCCGCATCACGCCGGCGGCGACGTTCCACGAGCCGCTGCCCGGCGCGGCCGAGCTGCCGTTTCTGCAGCTCTTCGCGCACCACGCCGAGAGCGCCGTCGACAACGCGATCCTCATGAAGGACCTCGGCGACTTCGCCAGCGACCTCGAGTCGCGCGTGCGCGCGCGCACCGCCGAGCTCTCCGAGGCGCAGGCCGAGCTGGTGCTCGCCGGCAAGATGGCCGCCATCGGCACGCTCGTGGCCGGCCTGTCGCACGAGCTCAACAACCCGATTGGCGTCATCCTCGGCTCGGCGCAGGTGCTGCTCGAGCGCGCCCCGGCGGGCGAGCCGGGCACGCGCGCGCTCGAAGCGATCGAGCGCCAGGCGCGCCGCTGCGCCAGCCTGGTCAACGCGCTGCTCGACTTCTCGCGCGCGCGCACGCCGACGCGCGAGCCGCACGCCGCCGGCAGCCTGCTCAAGCGCGTCGCGCATCTGGCGAGCGGACATCCGCGCCGTCATCAGGTGCGGCTCGCGCTCGCGCCCGGCGACGGCCTGCCGACGATCGAGGTCTGCGCCACCGAGATCGAGTCGGCGCTGCTCAACCTCATCGGCAACGCCTTCGACGCCACGCCCTCGGGCGGCGCCATCGAGGTGCGCGCGCAGGCGTCGGCGCTCGGCGGCCGCGACGGCGTCGAGTTCTCGGTGCGCGACACCGGCGACGGCATCCCCGACGACGTCT
Organism: Polyangia bacterium; assembly: GCA_035607415.1. Lineage (GTDB taxonomy): Bacteria > Myxococcota_A > Polyangia > Palsa-1104 > Palsa-1104 > JAQBQH01. The sequence continues at coordinate 23,312 of DATNAQ010000070.1, read as the reverse complement.
TGCCGCGCATCTTCGATCCGTTCTTCACCACCAAGGTGGTCGGCAAGGGCACCGGCCTCGGGCTCAGCCTGACGCGCAAGATCGTCGACGCGCACGACGGACGCATCGACGTCGAGACGCGCGTGGGCAACGGCACGACGATGCGGCTGTGGCTGCCGGCGTCGGCGCGCGGAGGGAAGCCATGACGCAGAAGGTGGTGCTGGTCGTCGACGACGAGCCCGACATGCTCGACACGTTCGTCATGGTGTTGCAGCCGCTCGGCTACGAGATCTTCACGGTGGTGAGCGGCGAGGCGGCGCTGCAGGCGATCGGCGAGCGGCGCTTCGACCTCGTCATCACCGACTTCATGATGCCGGGGCTCGACGGCGCGCAGACGCTCGACGCCATGAAGGCGGCGGCGCCGGGCGTGCCGGTGTTGGTGGTGACCGGCTTCGTGACCGAGGACGTGTTCAACGCGTGCAACCGCCACGGCGCGGCGGCGATCGTGAAGAAGCCGTTCGGCGTGAAGGAGTTTCGCGAGCTGGTCGCGCGCTTGCTGGAGCCGGCCTGACGCGCACGATCGTGTGCAGCACGCGGACTCCGAACCCCAGGGGCGCGATGCGAATCTCCAACAAATCCGGTCGACTTTTTCCGGTCCGACGATTGCAATCGCGCGTAGCCCGTGCGTCCGCTCCTCTACCTGCTCGCGATCGTCGTCCTCGGTTGTCACGGCTCGTCGCCGTCGGCGCGCAGCGCGGACGCCGGCACGCCCGCTGATCCCGCCACCTCCGACGGCGGCGGCATTCCCGGCGCGGACACCGACCTCGGCGCCGTCGACGGCAACGATCTCGGACCCGCCGCCGCCCCGTGCTCGACGCGCGTCACCTACGGTCAGGCGTGGATCCATGGCGCGAGCCATCCCGCGCAGGACGATCAGGCGGCTGGCCTGGTGACCTGGGACGGCAGCTGCACCGACGACGGCGCCAACTCCTACGCGCTCCTGTCGAACGGCTGGAAGCCGTACTTCGCCGGCCACGCCGCCTGCGTGATCGCGCTCGACTACGCCGATGGCTGCGCGCAACCGGCGGCCTGCTCGACGCGCGTCCGCTACGGCGCCGCCTGGCTGCCGCCGGCCAACCACGCCGCCTCCTACGATGACGTCGGCGGGCGCCTGTTCTCCGACGGCGCGTGCGTCAACAGCGGCGGCGATTCGTACAGCACGCTGTCGAACGGCTGGGCGCCGCATTTCTCGGGCAGCGACGCCTGCGCGCTCTCGTTCGAGTATCGCGGCTGCGGCGGCCTCTACGCCAACCCCGTCATGCCCGGCGGCTGCGCCGATCCCGGCGTCCTGCGCGACGGCGACACCTACGTCATGAGCTGCACCTCGGGCAACGCCGCCGACGCGTTCCCCATCTACGTCTCGACCGACCTGGTCACGTGGACCGCCAAGGGCCACATCTTCCCGTCGGCGAAGAAGCCGACCTGGGCCAAGAGCGACTTCTGGGCGCCCGAGATTCACAAGGTCGGCGCGCACTACGTCGCCTACTTCTCGGCCCGCAACAGCGACGGCAAATTGAGCATCGGCGCGGCGTCGGCGGCGAGCGCGCTCGGGCCGTTCGTCGATCTCGGCGCGCCGCTCGTGCACGATCCGGCGATGGGCCTCATCGACGCCAGCGAGATCAATGCGGCCAACGGCACGTCGTACCTGTTGTGGAAGGAGGACGGCAACGCCGTCGGCAAGCCGACGCCGATCCACGCGCAGGCGCTCGCCGCCGACGGCCTCTCGCTCACCGGCGCGCCGTCGACGCTGATCACGAACGATCAGTCGTGGGAGGGCGCGGTCGTCGAAGGTCCGTTCATGATCGAGCACGGCGGCATGAGCTACCTCTTCTACAGCGGCAACTCGTACGCGAACGCCACCTACGCGGTCGGCGTGGCGCGCGCGCCGTCGCCGCTCGGGCCGTTCACCAAGGCGGCGGGGCCGATCGTCGTAACCGGCGGCGCCTGGGTCGGGCCCGGCCACTGCTCCGTCGTCGACACGCCCGCGGGCGACACGTACATGGTCTATCACGCGTGGCAGTCGGGGCACGTCAACGGGCCGGGCGACGCGCGGCTGCCGCTCACCGACGCGGTCGAGTGGGTCGGCGGCTGGCCGACGGTGCCGGGCGCGCCCTCGACGGCGACGCGCCCACTGCCGTAGCGGCCCGCGCGCGCTTCCCGCCCGCGCGCGCTTCCCGCCCGCGCGCGCTTCCCGCGCACGTGTGGCAAGATCCGGCGCATGCACGCCGCCTCGCCGACGGATGCGCAAGCCGAGTGGATGCGCCTCGGCTACGGCATGTTCATCCACTTCGGGCCGTGGACCTGGAGCGGCACCGGCGACGGCAAGCTCCCCGCCGAGCGCCTGATCGCGCCCGCGCTCGACATGCGCGCCTGGGCACGCCTCGCCGCCGAAGCGGGCATGCGCTACGCCGTGCTCACCGCCAAGCACGTCGACGGCTTCTGCCTGTGGCCGTCGAAGCACACGGCGTACTCGGTGGCGTCGACGCCGGCGCGGCGCGATTGGGTCGCCGAGTTCGTCGAGGCCTTCCGCGCCGAAGGCCTCCGCGTCGGCCTGTACTACGCGCTCCTCGATCGCCACGCGCCTTTCTTCGAGGACGACGCGCGCTACAACGCCTACGTGCGCGATCAGATCGACGAGCTGTGCGGCTACGGCGACCTGGTCGAGCTGTGGTTCGACGGCGCGTGGGACAAGGACCATCCGACGCGCGACTGGCCGCACGATCCGGCGTGGGAGCCGCTCGACGGCGCGCGCTGGGAGTGGGCGCGCCTCTACGAGCACATCCATCGGCTGCAGCCGCGCTGTCTCGTCATCCAGAACTCGTCGAGCGATCGGCCGGGCGTGCCCAACTATCTGCCCGTCGACGCGCGCACCGCCGAGCAGCTCGACTTCGTCTGGCGCGAGCAGCTCTGCGCGCCGCGGCTCGATCCCGTGTTCGGCGATCGCTGGCTGCCGCTCGAATACTGCACGACGCTGACGCCGGGCTGGTTCTGGCAGGCCAACGCCTGCTACTCGCACGCGCCGGCGGAGGCGATCGCCGGCTGGCGCCGGCGCGCGGCGGGGCAGGGCGCGAACCTGCTCCTCAACGTCGGGCCCGATACGTCGGGGCGCATTCCCGAGTACCACCGACCCTTCCTGCTCGAGGCCGAGCGGCTGGTGCGATGCGCCCCACGGTAGTCGTCGTCTCGCACACGCACTGGGATCGCGAGTGGTATCAGCCGTTCGAGATCTTCCGGCTGCGGCTGTGCGACGCCGTCGCCGCGCTCGTCGACCTCCTCGACGGCGAACCGGCGTTCCGCCACTTCATGCTCGACGGCCAGACCGTGTGCGTCGACGACGTGCTGGCGCTGCGTCCCGAGCTGCGCGCGCGCTTGGCGGCGCACATCGCGGCGGGACGCATCGGCATCGGGCCGTGGTACGTGCTGCAGGACGAGTTCCTCGTCGGCGCCGAGTCGATCGTGCGCAACCTCGCCGAGGGGCTGCGCGGCGCGCGTCGCTTCGGGCGCGCGATGGGGATCGGCTATCTGCCCGACGCGTTCGGGCACATCGCGCAGATGCCGCGCATCCTGCGCGGCTTCGACCTGACGACCGCGGTGGTGTGGCGCGGCGTCGGCGACGCGGCGCCGGGCAGCGAATGGCGCTGGCGCGCGCCGGGCGGCGCCGAGGTGTTGTGCCTGTTCCTGCCCGGCGGATACGGCAACGCGCACCGGCTCGGCGCCGACGACGGCGACGCCGCGCTGGCTCGCTTGCGTCGCGATCTCGACACGGTGATGCCGCTCAGCCGCGCGGCGACGATGTTGTGGATGAACGGCAACGATCATCAGCCGCCCGAGCCGGCGGTGCCGGCGGTGCTCGGCGCGCTCGCCGCGGCGTGGCCCGACGTCGGCTTCGAGCACGCCTCGCTCGAGCGCGCCGCCGAGCTGGTGCGCGAGCGCGTCGACGTGGCTGCGCTGCCGGTCGTCGCCGGCGAGCTGCGGCGCGCCACGCCGGCGGTGCCGGTGCTCTCGGGCACGTGGTCCTCGCGCAGCTGGCAGAAGCGCGATCACGATCGCGCCCAGGCGCTCCTCGTGCGCGTGGCCGAGCCGTTCCTCGCGCTCGCGGGTCCGTCGCTCGATCGCCGCGAGGCGCTCGGGCACGCCTGGCGCCTGCTCCTGCAGTGCCAGCCGCACGATTCGATCTGCGGCTGCTCGGTCGACGAGGTCCATCGCGACATCGACGGGCGCCTGCGCCGCGTCGGCGAGCTCGGCCGCGAGCTCGTGCGTGACGCCGTCTTCGCGCTCGCGGGCGCGCGCACGGCCGACTTCGCGCTGCACGGCGCCGTCGCGATCCTGAATCCGCATCCGTTCGTCGCCGCCGCGAGCGCCGAGGTCGAGCTGCAGCGGCTCGTCGCCGACGGGCCCTTCCGCCTCGTCGGGCCGACCGGCGAGGTGCCCTACGAGATCCTCGCGCGCCGGCCGACCGACGGCCCCGGCCTGAAGCCGGCCGAGTGGCTGCGCCTGCGCGTCGATGCGCCCGAGCTGCCGCCGCTCGGGATGCGCACGCTCGCGCTCGCGCCCGGCCCGCCGTCGGCGTCGGCGCCCGCGTCGCCGCTCGCGGTGCGCGCGATCCCCGGCGGGCTCGAGATCGTCGACGCCCAGAGCGGCCTCGTCATCGAGCACACCTTCGAGGACCAGGGCGATCGCGGCGATCTCTACGACTTCTGCCCGCGCGACGACGCCCCGCCGCGCAGCTCGCGCGATCACGACTTCGGCGTGCAACTGTACGCGCGCGTCGTCGGCCGGCGCGTCGAGATCGACGCCGATATCGACAACCGCGCGCCCGACCATCGTCTGCGCGCGCGTTTTCAGCTGTCGACGCCGCCGGCGTCGCTGTGGACCGAGACCGCCTTCGGCTGGCTCGAGCGCACCAGCGGCGGCACGCATCCGGTCGCCGCCATCACGGCTGCGTCGCTCGCCGGCGCCTCGGAATTCGCCGTCGGCGGCCCCGGTCTGCACGAGGTCGAGCGCGCCACCGACGGCGCCATCCTGCTCACGCTCTTCCGCGCCGTCGGCTTCATGTCCCGCGGCGATCTGTCGACGCGCCCCGGCCACGCCGGCTATCACGTCGCCACGCCCGACGCGCAGGGTCTCGGCCGCCTGCATTTGCGCTACGCGCTCACCGTCGGCCCCGACGCGGTGCGCGCGCTCGCCCCGGGTGTCGTCGGCGCGTACGCCGTTCCGCTCGAGCGCGGCGAGCCGGCCGATCGCCCGTTCCTCGCGGTCGAGCCGGCCGGCGTGCGCCTCTCGATCTGCAAGCGCGCCGACGACGGCGACGCGCTGCTGATCCGCCTCACCGGGCCGCCGAACGCCGCCGCCCACGCGCGCCTGCGCTTCTTCCGCCCGCCGCGCCGCGCCTGGCTCTCGGACCTCGACGAGCGCGACGGACCGGCCCTCGCCGTCGCCGGTGACGAGCTCGCGGTGCCGATCGTCGCCAACGAGGTCGTGACCGTGGGCGTGCTATTTTGATCCCCGCGATGTCCCAGACGCCGGCGACGATCTCCGTCGAAGAGCTGTGCGCCGAGAGCGTGCTCGCGCGCCCGCTCTGCGTCGACCTCGACGGCACGCTCGTCCGCACCGACACGTTGTGGGAGAGCGTGCTCGTGCTCGTGCGCCTGCGCCCGTGGCTGGCGCTGCTCCTGCCGTTCTGGCTCCTCCGCGGCCGCGCCGGCTTCAAGCGCAAGGTCGCCGAGCGCGTCTCGCTCGACGTGACCGCGCTGCCGTATCGCTCCGAGCTCACCGACGTCCTGCGCATCAGCGCCGAGAAGGGGCGCCGCCTCGTCCTCTCCACCGCCGCCGACGAGCGCGTCGCGCACGCGGTCGCGCAGCACCTGGCCTTCTTCCACGAGGTCCTCGCCAGCGACGGCAAAAACAACAACAAGGCGCACCACAAAGGCGAGACGCTCAAGGCGCGCTTCGCCGCCACCGGCTTCGACTACGTCGGCGACTCCGACGCCGATCTGCCGGTGCTCGAAGCCGCGCAGCGCGGCTACCTCGTCGCCGCCTCGTCGAGCACCGCCAGCCGCGCCCGCGCCCTCGGCGACAAGGTGCAGGTCGTCTCGCAGCGCGGCTCGCGCCTGCGCGCGATGGTCAAGGCGCTGCGCATCCACCAGTGGTCGAAGAACGCGCTCGTCGTGGTGCCGGTGCTGCTCGCGCCCGGCCTGCCTTCGTTGCGCCAGCTCGGCCAGGCGGCGCTGGCGATGCTGTGCATGAGCCTGTGCGCGTCGGCCGGCTACGTGTTCAACGACATCATGGACGTCAGCGCCGATCGCGCGCACCGCACCAAGCACACGCGGCCGTTCGCCTCGGGCGATCTGCCGCTCGTGTGGGGCCCGCCGCTCTTGCTCGCGCTCTTCGCCACCAGCTTCGGCCTGGCGATCGCGCTCTTGCCGCTCGGCTTTCTGGCGATGCTCGCCGGCTACTTCATCATCTCGCTGACCTATTCGTTCTATTTGAAGAGCAAGCTCCTCGTCGACGTGATCGTGCTGGCGTGGCTCTACACCCATCGCGTCGTCGCCGGCGGCGTGGCCACGTCGGTGCCGATCAGCCACTGGCTGCTCGCCTTCTCCATGTTCTTCTTCACCAGCCTGGCGTTCGCCAAGCGCTACATCGAGCTGCGGGCGACCATGGGCAAGGACGGCCGCCTGCACAGCCGCGGCTACTTCGCCGGCGACCTCGAGATGGTCGCGTCGATGGGACCGACCGCCGGCTACCTCGCGGTGCTCGTGTTCTGCCTCTACATCGAGTCGAACTCGATCATCTACGCGCGCAAAGAGGTGCTGTGGGGCGTGGCGCCGGTGCTGCTCTACTGGATCAGCCGCGTCTGGTTCCTCGCGCACCGCGGACAGCTGCAGGACGATCCGGTGAAGTTCGCCATCACCGATCGGCTGAGCTGGGCCTGCGCGCTCGCCATCGGCCTCGTCGCCGCGGCGGCGCGCTTCTGGCCCTGATCCGACGATCGTTCAATTGTGCCGGGGCCGCGGCATTACCCTCATCACATGTGGTCCCGCCTGACGGCCGTCGCGCTCCTGTTCGCGGCGGGTTGCTCGACGATGAGCGTGCTCTCGAAGTCGCGCTGGGAGCATCAGCAGCGCCAGTACGAGCTGGTCTCGCAGGGCCAATACGAGGCCGCGGCCGCGGAGAAGGCGGCCGTCGAGCACGCGCGCGATCGCATGGCGAAGATCGGAAACTCGGCGGAGCCGCCGTATCCGCGGCTGTGAGCAAGGGCGAGTGGCGCTGACCCACGCGCTCGCGAGTGCGACCCGAGACGAGCAGTTGCGCACGATCGTTTGCGCGTCGGGCGCGCCAACCCACCAGAATCGTTTGCGCGCGAATTGGCCCGTGGAGTGCTTTGACGGGCCCGCATGCGCATCTTCAGCTCGCTTGGCCTCGTCCTATTGATCGGCGGTTGCGCCGCCAACATCGACGGCAGCGTCGACGAAACCTCCGCCGCGGTCAGCTCGCGCAAAGGGCTCGACTACTCGTTCGCGCGCCCGTCGCCGTCGGGGCTGCACAGCCAGGGCTACACGTTCGCGGCGCGCTACCTCAGCTACGACAATTCGTCGACGCACGGAAAGATCCTGACCGCCGCCGAGGCCAAGTCGCTCATCGCCAACGGCGTCGACGTGGTGTCGAACTGGGAGTACGCCGCCGACGACGCGCTCAGCGGCAGCTCCGCCGGCGTCAACGACGCCAAGACGGCCCAGGCGCAGGCCGTCGCCGCCGGCATGCCCGCCACGCGGCCGATCTATTTCAGCGTCGACTTCGACGCCACGCCCGGGCAGCAGACCGCGATCAACGCGTATATGGACGGCGTCGCGTCGGTGCTCGGACGCAACCGCACCGGCGCCTACGGCGGCTACTACGTCATCAAGCGGCTCTTCGACGCCGGCAAGATCTCGTGGGGCTGGCAGACCTACGCGTGGTCGGGCGGACAGTGGGACGCGCGCGCCCAGCTGCGCCAGACGCAGAACGGCATCACCGCCGCCGGCGACAGCGATTGCTGCGATCTCGACGCGTCGGAGGCCGACGACTTCGGGCAGTGGGGTTACGCGCACCCGTGGGCGGCGAAGTTCGTGAGCCAGTCGTGGCCGCTGGCGACGACGGCGATGACCATCAAGTGCGGGCAGGCTGTAGCCGCCAACATCGTGCTCAAGAACGTGGGCACCAAGACGTGGGACACCAACACCAGGCTCGGCACCACCGAGCCGCGCGATCGGGCGAGCCGCTTTGCCGCCGCCGACTGGATCGGCGCGAACCGGCCGTCGCACGTCACCGGCAGCGTCGCGCCCAACGCCAACGGCACCTTCAAGTTCACCTTCCAGGGGCCGACGGGCGCGGCCTGCGTGCCCGGCACCTATAAGGAGTACTTCGGCGTGGTGGAGGAGGGCGTGTCCTGGTTCAGCGACGCCGGGCAGGGCGGGCCGGCCGACAATCAGCTCGAGGCGCTCATCAACCTCGTGCCGGGCGATCCGCCGCCGGCCGACATGGCCAAGCCAGACGCCGCGCACGACATGGGCGCCGACGACACCGTCGACATGGCGCCGGGCGACGACGGCGATCTCGGCAACTACGGCCCCGACGGTGGTGATGACGGCACCGGCGACGGCACCGGTGATGGAACGGGCGACGGCACCGGCACCGGCGGCAACGGCGATACCGGCGCCATGGGACACCGCGGCTGCAGCTTCGGCGGCAGCGGCGAGGTGCCGCTCGGCTCGCTCGCGCTCGTCCTCGTGCTCTTCGGCGCGGCCGTCCTGCGTCGCCGCGCGTAGAGGGACCGCCCGGCTGGTACGCCGCTCGCAGCGCTGTCGGGCATGCGCTCAGTCATCGTCGTGACGATCTTCGCCGCCGCGGCGACACTCGCCGGGTGTGCGAGCTCCCAGCAGCTGTCGCAGCGAGCCGACGCCCACATGTCCAACGCGCGCGGCGCGTACGAGACCGGCAACTACCAGATGGCCAAGGCCGAGCAGCGCAAGTCCGAGAAGGACTATCAGCGTGCCGCCTCGCGCGCGCGCGACGAGGGGCGCGAGCCGCCGCCGCCGCCGGCGAGCCCGCCGCCGCCGGTCTTCGATCCGCAGATGGAGCGCTGACGCGCGATCTGCTTGCATCGAGCGTAACGAGGCGCGTGGCGGAGGCGCGGTCCTGCGTTATGAAGGAGCCGTGGCCGCTCCGTTCCTCACCGCGACGTGGTCCAACCTGTTCCTCTCCACCTACGCCGTGCCGCCGGCGCTGCTCGCGCCGCGCCTGCCGCCGGGGACGACGCTCGACCTGCGCGACGGCGACGCCTTCGTCAGCCTCGTCGCCTTCGAGTTCCTCGACACCCGCGTGCGCGGGATTCCCTGGCCGGGCTATCGCAACTTCGCCGAGCTGAACCTGCGCTTCTACGTGCGCCACGGCGACGATCGCGGCGTCGTGTTCGTGCGCGAGTTCGTGCCGCAGCGCCTCGTCGCCTGGTTGGCGCGCACGCTCTACAACGAGCCCTACCGCGCGGCGCCGCTGACGGCCACGCGCGGCGGCGCCGACGGCACGCACGAGATGACCTACGAGCTCGGCTGGGCGGGGCGCGCGCACGTCATCGAGGTATCGGCCGAAGCGGCGACCTTTCGTCCGCCCGCCGACAGCCTCGAGCACTTCTTCAAGGAGCATCGGTGGGGCTTCGGCACCACGCGCGACGGCCGCTTGCGCCGCTACGAGGTCGACCATCCGCACTGGGACATCCACCGCATCCGCTCGGCGCGCATCGATCTCGATTGGAGCGCGGTCTACGGGCCCGAGTGGTCGTTCCTCGCGAGCGCGCAGCCCTGCTCGACGGTGCTCGCGGCCGGCTCGCCGGTCAGCGTGTCTCCCGCCGCGGACTCGCCGCGCGCCTGACGCGCGTGACGCGCGCCTACCGTGATCGCGGGCGCACGCCGAGGAAATAGTCGGCGGAGATCTCGCCCGACGTCAGCCGCTCGATCTTGATCGCCAGCTCCAGCGACGGCCGCCGGTCCTCGCGCGCGAGATGATCGACGTGCCGCCGATTGACGCCGAGGCGCCGCGCGACGTCGTCGCGATTGAAGCCATGCTCCGCCAGCCAGCGGCCGAAGCGTCCTTGCCGGATCAGCGGCCGCCCAACTCCCCGCCCGCGCTGGTGCGCCGGTTCATTCGAGGTCTTCACGAGGCGACCATTGTCGGATTCGCAGCTCGATCGTCAAGTCGGGAGAATCCCGAATCGCGATATCGAATGTCCGACAAAATGTTTTCGGATATCGAGTTTCAGATATAGAAGCGCGCCGCGATCCGGGCGCGCAGATCGGAGAACCCGATCGCGTCCGAAGCTTCACGACGCGCGCCTGCTCGCGCCTCGTCGTGTGCGTCCCCGTCGGATCGATCGACCTCCGCGCGCATTTCTCGACGGAGAAGCGCGTCCGGCGCGATGTAGGGCGAACGGCTCCCGGTGTGCGCTGCGGCGTCAGAGCCGCACCGTGCCGATCGGCACACATCGGCCCCCCAGCTCGCGTCGGTTGCATTCCGTATGAGATATAAAAATGAAACTCGATTTAAATTCGTCGTTGACGAAACCGTTATGCGATCCGTAATGTGGGCCAGCGCGGCAGACTCGCTGCCGCGATTCGAGGCTCCATGAGGCTACGCTGCTTCCTGTTCCTGGCTTCGCTGGTCCCGCTCTCGACTTCTTCCGGCTGCGACGCTCTCGGCGCCAATCCCTTCGCCGGCACCATCATGCAGCTGACCGTGGCCAACGCCGCGGTCACGCCCGCCGGCCAGCACCTCGAGCTATGGGCGCGCGATCAATACAACGACATCCTGCGCATCGACCCGTTCTACGACGAGACCAACTACAAGACCTCCTACGGCCTCATGATCCGTCAGGCCGTCAGCCTCGACGATCCCTGCCTCATCGACGCCAACGGCAACCTGCTCACCGACGCGTCCGCGTATCCGGGGCCCGTGACCATCGCCGGCGTGACCCAGTCGCCGGCGCAGCAGGCCAAGCAGATCGTCGATCGCATCAACCAGCTCGCGCCGCCCGGCGCCGCGCCGCTGCTCGCCGTCCTGCCCTATGATCCGAACACGCCGCCGTCGCTGCCGGCGGGCACCACGCCCGCCGATCGCCTCACCGCCTGCACCAACTACCGCAACCAGGGCCCGCTCACCTACGTGGCCAACCCGGCGCAGATCACCGCGCCCGCGCACGGCGTGGTCTACGGCTTCATCCGCTTCATCAACACCACGCCCGCCGAGGACTACGACGGCTTCCGTCTCGACACGCCGGTCAATCTCGCCGGCGTGCAGGAGATCTTCTTCACCACCGAGACCGACAGCGTCGATCCCAATCATCGCGGCCCGCTCTTTTTGACCTCGACGCTCACGCAGGGCGGACGCGAGGTCGTGCACTTCGCGCTCGTGCACGCCGATCCCAACGGCAGCGAATCGGGCGGCGCGGCGCTCTACGTCAACCTCGACCAAGACCCGACCGAGTTCTGAGCATGCACCCGGAGGAGTGGATGAACCGTCCGTTGTTGTCGATCGCTTCCGCGCTGCTCGTCGCGCTCGCGCTGCCGGCGTGCAACGAGCCCGCGTGCGGCCCCGGCACCAAGCAGGTACAACAGCAAGACGGCTCGCTGCGCTGCGAGCCCGCCGACGGGCTGCCCTCGAGCATCGTCTGCAACACCGACGCCGGCGCCGCCATCGTCGGCGGCGAGTGCGTCTCGGCGATCAGCTGCGGCGCCAACACGCAGCTCAACCCGGCGACCGGCCAGTGCGAGTCGACCGGCGGCGGCGGCGGCGTGCCGCAGTGCTCGGCGCCCACCTCGGGCCACGCCTGCTTCAACGGCGCGCTGCTCAACTTCCTCGACAACTCGCCTTTCACCGGGATGGTCCACGTCAAGATCTACGACCCGGTCACGCTGCTCGGCAACGGCGCGCCGATCGATCAGGGCGACTTCTCCGGCGGCGGCTACATCTTCCCCAACATCGCCGCGCCCGCGCTCGGCCTCATCGCCATCGTCGTCGGTGACGCCGACGGCAGCGACACCACCTACGTCAACTGCGCCAGCGGCACGCAGATGGTGTCGGCCGGCAACAAGTACCGCGTCGACGGCTACGTGATGCCCAAGGCCGTCACCGACGGCTGGAAGGCGTCGCCCGCCGCGCTCGACATCGGCACCAACGGCGCCTACGTCGCCAAGTTCTACAGCGACATGAAGGAGGCGCCGACGGCGCAGATCGCCAACGAGATGAACCCGGTCGCCGGCGTGCAGCTCTACGAGAACAACAACCCGATCCCCGACGTGAAGTACTTCGACACGTCGCTGGCCTCGATCAGCACCACGCTCACCGCCACCAGCGCCGTCGGTGGCGCGATCGTGCCCGCGCCGGTCATGGGCAGCTTCCCCATCTTCACCGGCATGGGCCCGGCGAGCGCGCCGGTCACCTGGGAGAGCCTGCCCGGCGGCTCGCTCGCCGGCCTCGTCTTCGTCACCCGGTTCCACCCGAACTGATGCGCAGAGCTCTCGCCCTCGTCGCGCTCGTCGTCGTGCTCCTCGCCGCGGGTCGCGCGCGCGCGCAGCTCGGCGTCGACGCCGAGACCTTCCATCCCGCGCTCGACACCTACGGCATCTTCACCGTCGATCGCTCGCAGACCGCGCACCAGTGGGACTTCGGCTTCAAGCTGTGGGCCGACTACGCGGCCAATCCGCTGCGCCTGCCCATCTGCGCCAGCGAGCCGTGCTCGATCTCGACCGGCAAGATCCCGTCGCTCGCCGCGGTCATGGGCTGGCAGGCCGCGGTGCATCTCGGCTTCCACCTCGGCCTCACCGACTGGCTCGAATTCGTCGGCGACTTCCCGATCTCGGCCGAGGGCTATACCGCCGCGTTCGGCGACTACGGCTCGTTCGGCTCGACCAACCTGCAGCGCACCGGCTTCTACGCGGCGCAGGGCTTCACCAACGTGCCGCCGCCCAACGCCGCCGCGATGGACTCGCGCGTCGGCTTCAAGGCGCGCCTGCTCCACAAGAGCGTCTTCGGCCTCGCCCTCGCCGCCGTGGCCACGCTGCCGTTCGGCGACGACTCGGCGTTCCTCGGCGACGCCGGCTTCAGCGTCCGCCCCGAGCTCATCGGCGACATCACCCTCGGCGGCTGGACCTTCGCGCTCAACCTCGGCGCGATCATCCGCCCCGAGACGGTGATCTACGCGCCCAACGATCCCGCCGACAACGGCGTGGCGCTGGCGCGGCGCTCGCTCATCGACGTCGGCGACGAGCTCACCTGGTCGCTCGGCGTCGCCTACCGCTTCGTCAGCTGGGCCGGCATCGGCGCCGAGCTCTACGGCCTCGTGCCCATCGTGCACGCCGCGGGCGGCCCGCTCGACGCCGCTCCCGACTTCACCGCCGATCTCGTCGGCGGCTTCCAGTTCTACTTGCCCAAGAACCTCGCGCTCGCGCTCGGCGCCGGCGCCGGGCTCATCGGCGGCTCCGAGCGCCACGACGACTATCGCGCCTTTTTGGGCATCAGCTGGTCGCCGGCCGAAGGCAAGGGCGCCGTCACCACGTCGGGCGGCATCGACACCGATCACGACGGCATCCCCGACAGCGCCGACACCTGCCCCAACGAGGCCGAGGATCGCGACGGCTTCGACGACGAGGACGGCTGCCCCGATCCCGACAACGATCAGGACGGCATCGCCGACGCGCAGGACAAGTGCCCGAACGAGCCCGAGGACAAGGACGGCTTCCAGGACGACGACGGCTGCCCCGAGGTCGACAACGACAACGACGGCATCCCCGATGCGCAGGACAAGTGTCCGAACGACCCCGAGGACAAGGACGGCTTCCAGGACGACGACGGCTGCCCCGATCTCGACAACGACGGCGACGGCATCCCCGACTCGGCCGACAAGTGCCCGAACGAGCCCGAGACGCGCAACGGCGTCGACGACGACGACGGCTGCCCCGACTCGGGCGGCCAGGTCGTGATCGCCGGCGGCAAGATCGAGCTGCCGGAGAACATCCTGTTCGACACCGGCTCCGAGCGCATCTCGAGCCGCTCGGACGCGCTGATGCAGCACATCGCCGAGAAGATCAAGTCGAACCCGCAGGTCAAGCGCATCCGCATCGAAGGCCACACCGACGACGTCGGCGGCGCCAAGAAGAACCAGGAGCTGTCGCAGGCGCGCGCCGAGTCGGTGCGCAACGCGCTCATCGCCAAGGGCGTCGAGCCCGAGCGCCTGCAGGCGGTCGGCTACGGCGACTCGCGGCCGCTCGACAAACGCAAGACGAACGAAGCGCGCGCGAAGAACCGCCGCGTCGAGTTCGTGATCGTGGAGCAGTGACGATGAGACGGACCGTGAAAATCGCGTTCATCGCCGCGGCGCTCCTCGCGACCGCCGTCGCGCAGGCGCAGGACGTCGCGCTGCCCGACTCGGTGGAAGCGCCGACGACGAAGCAGGCGACCAAGAACGAGGGCGAGCCCGAGGTCGCGATCGATTTCGATCGCGAGATCGATCTGTCGAACGTCGTCACCGCCGCCGCCAAGGGCGTCACCACGGTGCAGGAGGCGCCGGCGATCATCACCATCATCACCTCCGACGAGATCCGCGCGCGCGGCTTCAAGCACCTCATGGAGGCGCTCTCGACGGTCCCCGGCTGGTACAGCCAGCACGCGCTCGGCAATCAGATCGAGATGCCGGCGGTGCGCGGCGTCGGGCAAGCCATGCTCTTCATGCGCGACGGCCTGTCGCTCTACGAGCCGTTCGGCAACGTGCCGTGGATGGGCCGCACCCAGCCGCTCGAGACGGTCAAGCGTATCGAGGTCGTGACCGGCCCGGGCGGCGTGCTCTGGGGCGCCAACTCGTTCCTCGGCGTCGCCAACCTCATCACCAAGGACGCCGAGGACGTCAACGGCCTCGAGCTCTCGGCCGGCTACGGCGACGGCCCCGGCAACAAACAGGACTTCAAGGCCTACGCGCTCTTCGGCAAGAGCTTCTTCAACGGCCGGCTCAAGATCTTCCAGCACGTCTCGTTCGAGAGCTTCATCGGCGAGACCTACGACGTGCCGCAGATCCTCGCCTCCTCACCGGCGCCGCAGCCGGGCGGCAACGCCTACTACGCGGCCAACGCGCCGCGCGATCCCGAGCGCAGCTGGATGGTGATCGTCGACGGCAAGGTCTCGGCGGGCCCGTTCAGCCTGTACTACATGGTCCCGTTCTCCCAGGTCCACGACAACCTCGGCTTCGCCTCCGACGTCGAGACGCGCGACACCTGGAACCACTTCGATCGCTACGGCGTGCTCGAGTACAAGGATCGCTTCCTCAAGGATCGCATCGGCGTCAGCGCCAAGGCCTACGCCGTCCAGTTCGTGCGCCAGTACGGCGTCGAGCTCTACCCGGCGAGCACGTTCTTCCCGAAGACGAGCCCGTCCGATCCGGGCGGCCTCGCCTTCACCATCCAGCCGCAGCAGAGCTTCCGCTTCGGCGGCACCGTCGATCTCGACTTCAAGCTGCCGTTCGACATCCGCCTGCTCGCCGGCGGTGAGCTCTTCTACGAAGGCATCCGCAACTCGACGCAGACCTTCTCCGATCCGGTCGATCCGAACCTCTTGCCGATCCTCTGCCCCGTCGACGAGATGGGCAACCGCATCCCCAACTGCCCGCGCCAGTACATCTTCGACACCGGCCGCTACGTCGCCGCCGGTTACGTCGACGCGCAGTGGCATCCGTTTCAGAAGCTCACGCTCGACGGCGGCGTCCGTATCCAGGCCGGCCTCGGCGCGCTCGCCTACAACCTCGTGCCGCTCGGCTCGGCCGCGATCGTCTACAACTTCCTGCCCGACTATCACTTGAAGCTGAACTACGCGACCGGCTTCCGCGCGCCGGTGTTCCAGGCGACCTCGACGGCGCCGGGCGGCGTCGGCTACGGCGCCAACCCGAACCTGCAGACCGAGTCCTCGCAGTCGTTCCAGGCCGAGCTCAACGGCCGGCTCCTGCGCAACGTGCGCAAGATCCGCGAGCTCGAGCTGCGCGTCGACTACTCGTACACGCTGCTCTCGCGCCTCATCCAGATCCGCAACGGCGCCTACGGCAACAGCGGCACGCGCGGCATGCACTCGGTCGAAGGCTACGCGCGCTTGTACTTGAACGGCGATCACTCGCTCTACGCGTCGTACACCTTCTTGCGCTCGACCACGAGCGACGCCGGCATCGTGCGCGCCGAGCCCAACCACTGGATCGTGCTCGGCGGCTCGTTCAACATCGTCAAGCAGCTGCTCGACGTGAACATCAACCTCAACATCTACGGCGCCTACGAGGATCCGAACCGCGTCCCCGGCGGCACCGCGACGGGCACCGGCGGCATGGGCACCGGCTTCACCGGCACCACCTCGGCGGCGACGAGCGATCTGACGCTCGATCGGCTGACGCCGGTGGCCGATCTGCAGCTCGGGTTCCGGCTGCGCTTTCTGCACGACAAGCTGCAGTTCTCGGCGCAGTTCTACAACGTGCTCAACCAGCGCTACTGGTATCCCGACTTCTTCTACGATCTGACGCCCACCGTCGAGGTCGCGCCGAATCCGGCGCCCGGCTTCAACTTCTTCGCCAGCGTCAACTACCACTTCTAGACAGATAGCGGACGCGCTTGCCGTTGCGCGGATCCTCGGCCTCGCCGCAGGCGGCAAAGCCGAGCCGCTCGTGAAAGGCGAGGCTGCCCGGATTGGGCGGCACGAGGTTGACCTCGCAGCACAGCGGCCGCGCGCCGGCGGCGGCGGCGAGCTCTTCGTAGAGCCGGCGCGCATGGCCGCGCCCGCGCGCCTCGGGCGCCACGACGACGCGATCGACGTACACGAACGCGGGCAGGCGCGCGAGGAACCAGGCGTGGTTGGGCCCCTGCGCCGGCGTGCGCTCGTCGAGCGCGATCAAAAAGCCGTGCCCGCCGTCGATGACGCGCGCGTGCGCGGCCACGCCGACCAGCGCGGCGAAGGCGGCGGCGTCGAGCGCGTTGACCTCGGCGGCGTGCGCGTTGTTGAGCGCGACGAGCGCCGGCAGATCGCCGCCGCCGATGGCGCGGATCAGAGGCGCCACGCGCAGTGGTACTCGCAGTGGCCGTCGCCGCGCGCGCGACAGAGCGTCTCTTTGATGCGCACGTCGCTGCCGCCGCACATCTCGATGGCGCGCTCGTACCAGCCGACGACGGTGAGGCAGTCGTTGGCCGTCACGTCCTCGGCGTCGAAGGTGCGCAGGACGCCGCTCGTCGCCGAGAGCTGCTCGTAGGTGCGATGTCCCTTGTCGTAGTACTGCTTGTAGATCTGCGGCGCGCACGACAAGAGATGATGCGGGTTGCCCGGGCGCACGTACGCCTTGTGCACGCCGCCGAGGTTGGTCTCGGCCGAGGCGCGCCCGAGCTCGAGGAACGCCTTGCGCGTGTCGCCCTTGCCGAGCACTTTGGCGATGGCCGCGTCGAGCCGCTGCGACGTCTCGAACGAATACCAGGAGCCGGCGAGCACGATGCCGCTCCACACCGCGCGATCGGCTTCGGGGAGCTGCGCCATCACCGCATCGAACACGCCGCGGTTGCGCAAGAGCTCGAGGCGCGAGCGCACGATGCTGCCTTTGACTTTCGCAGAGCTCTTGGGCACCTCGAGATTGTATACGCAGCGGCGAACCTTCAGGCGACGTTCGGGTCTTCTTCCGTCATGCGCCCCTCGCTGAAACGCCTGATGCTCGGCTGCGGGATCTTGTCCTACGTCGTCGCCAACGCGGGCGCCGGCCGGGCGATCGCGCCCGATCTCGGCAAGATCAACGACGGCCGGAGCTGGCGCATCCTCAACGGCGACGCCGCCCTGGCCAGGGAGGCGGGCCACAGCGTGGCGCGGCTTCGGCCCCGGGGCGACATCGCCGTCGGCAGCAACGTCGCCCTGGCGCTGGTCGCAGGCGGCGAGCTTCCTCGGAATCGCGTTCAACGCCGTCGACGAAAGAACCTTCGAAGCCGTCTATTTTCGTCCGTTCAACTTCACGCGCGAGGGCGAAAAAGACGGGCAGCCGTTTCGCACGCACGCGGTGCAGTACGTCGCCTGGCCCCGTCCCCGATCCGGCCGGCTGGTTCCACGCGCGCGCCGAGGTGACGAAGAAGAAGGTGAGCGTGTGGGTCGACGGATCGAAGGAGCCGTGCCTCGTCGTCGATCGCCTGGCGAGCCGCGAACAGGGCAGGGTGGGCCTCTGGGTCGACAGCAAGGAGGGCGCGTTCCGCGACTTTCGGATCACCAGCGCACGTACGCCACGTTGAGCTGGACCGTGACGTTGGCCTTGCCGCTGCCGACGGTGACGACCTCGACGATGCCGTTGATGGCCGTGTGCGCGCTGACCGCGCGCCCGACGTGCAGGTTGACCGGCACGGTCGCCGCCGGCGCGTTGCGAAAGTCGAACTTCCAGATCGGGTCGGTCTTGAGGAAAAACGCGCGCGGCAGGTGCCAGGTGATGATCGGCTGCACCCAGACGTAGCCGAGGTCCGGAGTCGTGCCCGCGACGGAAAACAGAAACTGCACGAGCGCGCCGAAGTCGACGTGCGGCACCCGCGTGAGGTAGGCGCCGAGCGCCGGGCCGAGCTGGAATTCCTGATCGTCGAGCGCGGGGTCGGTCGCGGTCGGCAGCACCGCGGCGACGCCGAGGCCGAGCTGCGCGCCCCAGGCGAACGGTTTGGCGCCGAGCCACAGCGCGTTCCAGTTCTGCAGCCCGACCGCGAGCGGCGACGGCGGGCGATCGAGGCTCTCGGCGTACATCTCGAGGCGCGCGAAGGTGTAGAGACCGGCGAGCGCGAGGCCGGAAACGAAGAGGCCGCGATAGAAGAGGCCGACGCGCACGAGCAGCTGCGTCGTGCTGCCGCCGGCGTGGACATCGGTGTAGGCCGGCTGGAGCTGCACGCTGTTGGCCAGCGGAAACGGGTTGGTCGCGGCGTCGGCGGCGGCCTCGATCGGTGAAGCGGGGCGCGGATCGGCGGCGGCGGCGCGCGCGCTCGCCAGCGCCGCGAGGACGACGAGCAGGCGACGGCCACGCGCCGGGCGGAGCATGCACGATCTGCATCGTCCCCATGCCGGTCGCGGCGAGAACGAAACTTCGCGCCATGGTGATAAGATCGGCGCATGACCCGCGCCTGCGCGCTCTTGGTCCTCGTCTGGGGCAGCGCGCACGCCGATCCGCTGCGGCTCCGCCTGGCGACGCCGGCCCCCGAAGGCTCGTCCTACGCGCGCGAGCTGCACAGCTTCAGCCGTGACGTCGCCGCCCGCACCGACGGGCACATCGACGCCAAGTGGTACATGGGCGGCATCGCCGGCGACGAGCTGACGCAGATCGATCGCATGCGCCGCGGCCAGCTCGACGGCGCCGGCCTGGCGTTCGGCTGCGAGCGGCTGGCGCCGTCGCTGCTGGCGGTGCGCGTCGTCGGGCTGGTGCGCTCGCGCGACGAGGCGAGCTACATCATCCGCAGCTCCAAGCGCCTCATCGATCAAGACATGGCGCGCGCCGGCTTCGTGGCGCTCGGGCTCGGCACGCTCGGATCGGTGATCGCGATGACGCGCACGCCGGTGCACACGATGGCGGATCTGAAGAAGCTGCGCCTGTGGGTGTGGGACAAGGACGAGATCCAGATCGAGCTGTTGCGCGCCATGGGCCTCGACCCCGCGCCGATGCCGATCGACGCCGCCGGCGCCGCCTACGACGACGGGCGCATCGACGGCTTCCTCACGGTGCCGGGCGCCGCGCTCGCCTTCCAGTGGTCGGCGCGCACGCGCTACTTCCTCGATTTTCCCCTCGGCGAGGTCTCGGCCTGCTTCGTGGTGTCGCAGCGCGCGTTCGATGCGCTGTCGCTCGACGAGCGCAACGTGCTGGCGACGGCGGCGGCGAAGCTGAGCGCGCGTGTCGAAGACGTCGGGCGCGAGCTCGACGCGGCGCTGCTCGAGCGGCTCTTCGAGAAGCAGGGCCTCAAGCGCATTCAGCCCGACGAGGCCTTCATGAGCGAGTTCCTGGAGGACGCGCGGCGCGCGCGCGAGCAGCTCGGCGGCCGGCTGGTGCCGTCCGAGGTCATGGCCAAGGTCTTGAGTTGGTTGGCGGATTATCGCGCCGAACATCCGCAGGCGACATCGCACTGACGACCCTTCCGTAGTACAATCGAAGGCCGGAAGTCCATGATCGGGACGCGCGTCGGAAACTACGAAATCAAGGAGAAGCTCGGTGAAGGCGGCATGGGCACCGTCTACATGGGCGAGCACCCGCTCATCGGCAAGCGCGTGGCCGTCAAGGTGCTCCTCGACGAGCTGACGGCGAACGAAACGCTGGTGACGCGCTTCTTCCACGAGGCCAAGGCGGCCAACGACATCCGCCACCAGAACATCGTCGACATCCTCGACTTCGGAAAGATCGAGAAGCCGGGCGGCGGCCACGTCGTCTACCTCGTGATGGAGCTGCTCGAGGGGCAGAGCCTGTCGCAGCGGCTCGCCGCGCAGCAGCTGACGTTCGACGAGATCCGCCACGTGCTCGAGCAGTGCTGCTCGGGGCTGGCGGCGAGCCACGCCAAGGGCATCATCCATCGCGATCTGAAGCCCGACAATCTGTTCCTGGTGCAGCGCGGCAGCGATCCCAACTTCGTCAAGATCCTCGACTTCGGAATCGCCAAGCTGACGTCGACGGCGTCGACGACGAGCCAGAAGACGCGCACCGGCACGCTCATCGGCACGCCGGCGTACATGAGCCCCGAGCAGTGCGCGGGACGGAGCCGCATCGACGCGCGCTCGGACGTCTACGCGCTCGGCATCGTGATGTACGAGATGCTGACGGGGCAGGTGCCGTTCAAGGGCGAAGGCTTCGGCGACATCGTGGTGGCGCACCTGACCGAGACGGCGAAGAAGCCGTCGGAGCTGCGGCCCGACGTGCCGTCCGAGCTCGACGCCATCGTGATGCGGGCGATCGCCAAGGAAGTCGAGGCGCGCTTTCAGACGATGGACGAGTTCGGCGCGGCGCTGGCCGATCCGCAGAAGTTCGCGGCGACTCCGGCGGCGAACGCGGAGCTGGGCGCGGCGGCGGCTGCCGCGGCGGCGACGTCGGGCGTGACCATGCCGGGCAGCGCGACGATCCGGCCGACGCCGACGGGCGCGCTGACTGCGCCGATGCCGGCGCCAAACGCGGCGATGCCGGTGATGGGCACGCCGGGCGCGGTCACGGCGCGGCTCGACGGGTCGCCGTCGGGGCCGGTGCGTGCGGCGTCGGTGACGGACGCGGCGACGGTGCTCGCGGTCAAGAAGAAGGACACCACGCTGTCGGGCGCGGCGTCGGAGTCGGCGGTGCGCGCGCCCACCAAAGCGCCGGGCGGCGGCAGGCGCGCGGCGATCTTCGCCGGCGCGAGCGCCGTGGTCGTGGCGGCGGCGGTGCTCGCCTTCGTCAAGCTCGGCGGCGGTGACGCGACGGTGACGCCGCCCGAGCCGAAGCCGCAGCCGCCGGTGGTGACGTCGCCAACGGTCGCGGCGGTGGCGACGCCGAAGAAGATCGAGCAGGTCGAGGTCGACGTGAAGAGCGATCCGGCGGGCGCGCGGGTGGTGCGCGCGGACGGCGTCGTCGTCGGCACGACGCCGGTGACGCTGAAGCTCGACAAGGGGTCGGCGCCGCTGGAGGTGGAGCTGACGCTCGACGGCTATCGCAGCGAGAAGCGCACGCTGCCGTCGGACCTGAACCGCGAGATCGACGTGAACCTGTTGAAGGCGTCGCGCCACGCGACCGCCAAACCGTCGTCGGCGACGCCGAAGCCGAGCGAGACCACGGCGAGCGACGCCAAGCCGCGCGAGGCCAAACCCGCCGAGAAGCAGGCGGCGAGGCCGGGCGAGACGAAGCCGGCCGACGCGAAGCCGGCGGCCAGGCCGGCCGACAAGCCGAAGGACGAGAACCACGATCGGCTGCTGATCCCGACCTTCTAGCGCGTCGATTGTTTGAAGGAAACTGCGGGGTCGCGGCATGAATGGGAAACCAGAGGACCCATCATGCGCCTATCGCTCGGCCTCATCGTCGTCGCTGGCTTGGTCGGTTGCGGCAATTCGGACAACGGAAACGATCTCGGTGCGCCGGACATGAGCGCCGTCGCGGATCTGTCGACCGCCGCGTCGGCCGACATGACGATGATCGCGCCCTTCAACATGCCGGGCAGCATCTTCTGCTATACCGGTCCGCTTTGTTCGACCTCGAGCGCGGACAAGGTCTGCTGCGACTCGAAGGGCGACGGCGGCTTCTCGGACAGCTGCGTACCGACTGCGCAGGCGTGCCTGGCGATGGACGCGCAGGCCAAGACGTTCGAGTGCGGTCAGGCCGCCGACTGCAACGGCGGCAAGCTGTGCTGCGGCACCATCGGCATGTCGTCGAGCGGCAAGCCATTCTTCACGTCCACGCAGTGCGCGGCTTCGTGCGCCACCGGCGACACGCAGCTGTGCGTGACCGCGAGCGAGTGCACGACGTCGGGCGCCAAGTGCGTGGGCCAGACCATCACCGGCCGCAACGTGGGGCTCTGCCAGTAGCGACGACGTAGTCGCCGGCGCGTAGTCGCCGCGCGCGTCGTCCGGATCCGGACGATGCGTCCGGCGTGATTGTCCATTTCCGTACGCCCGTCGGTGTATGATCAACGAGTTGGCGGCGGCGCGGCGCTTGCTGTGCTCTGCCGGCATGCTGAAGATGTCGATCCGTCGCAAGCTGTTCCTGGCGTTTTCGCTCGTCGCCGCGATCTCGAGCGCCACGCTGCTGCTCGTCGCCGCGTCGTACGTCCGCACCGTGCGCGCGCAGCTCGACCGCCAGTTCCTCGAGGACGCGCGCAGCACGCTCGAGCGCGACCGCAGCTACCGGGCGAGCCTCGACCAGGAGGCCCTCGACTTCATCCAAAGTGGCGCGCTCGATCCGGGCCTGTTCGCGTCGTTCCTGGCCGGCGACTCGCAGACGCAGACCATGTTCGAGCGCGTGCCCGCGCTCCTGCAGATCGCGCTCTACGATCGGCACACCGCGACGCCGCTGCGCGTCTGGACGCGGCCGGGATCGTCGGTCGCGCGCATGCAACTGAAGGACATCGAAGCGCTGATGTACGGCCCCGGCGCGCGGGTCAGCGTCGGCGTCTATCCCGTCGGGCACAACTTCCTCGTCAAAAACGGCCGCTACTTCGCGATGAGCAACGCCAGCACCGAGCTCGCGCCGCGCGGGATGATCGTCGGCGAGCTCGATACCAACATGC
>DATNAQ010000056.1:0-107391 GCA_035607415.1 Polyangia bacterium | reverse complement strand
CACGGGACCGTGCGAAGGCAAGGAGTGCATGGTGCACGCGGGGCGGTTGTGCGCGCTGGCCCACGGCGGCGACGAGAGCGTGGTGCAGCCGTTCACGTCGCGACCGCCGGTGCAGCCGGCGCCGCTCGCCATCTTCGCCCGCCCCGACGACGGAGCCGACGAATGAAGCCGTCGACGCGCGGAGAGATCGTTCCGACCGAAGGGCCGCCGAAGGGCAAGTGCGCCATCGCCATCGTCGGCGGCGGCGTCATGGGGCTCGGCATCGCCTATCAGCTCGCCAAGCGCGGCATCACCGACGTCGTCGTGCTCGAGCGCGGCTACCTCGCGCAGGGCGCCTCGGGCCGCAACGGCGGCGGCGTGCGCATGCAGTGGGCGACCGAGCAGAACGTGCGCCTGATGCAGCAGTCGATCGCGCTGTGCGCCTCGTTCGCGCAGGAGATCGGCGTCAACGTCTGGTTCCGCCAGGGCGGCTACCTGTTCCTCGCCAAGCACGAGCGCGAGCGCGTGACCATGGAGCGCAACGTCGAGCTGCAGAACCGTTGCGGCGTGCCGACGCGCATGATGACGCCCGAGGAGGCCGGCTCGCTCGTCCCCGAGCTCGACGTCTCCAAGATCGTCTGCGCCTGCTACAACCCGAAGGATGGCGTGCTCTTCCCGTGGCCGTTTTTGTGGGGCTACGCGCACCAGGCGCTCAAGCGCGGCGTCGAGGTGCACCTCTTCACCGAGGTCAAAGCCATCGCGCGCACGGGCGCAGGGTTCACGCTGACGACCTCCAAGGGCGACGTGCACGCCGAGCGGGTCATCAACGCCGCCGGCGCCTGGTCGCCCGAGATCGCGCGCATGCTCGGCGTGACGTTACCGAACAAGCCGCACCGCCACGAGATCCTCTCGACCGAGCCGCTCAAGCCGTTCTTGACGCCGATGGTGAGCGTGCTCTCGTCGGGGCTCTACTTCTCGCAGTCGATGCGCGGCGAAATCGTCACCGGCATCACCGTCGAGGATCACGCCGAGGGCATCCAGCTCGGCTCGCGTCTCAAGTTCCTGCAGACGCTGGCGCGCGAGATGGTGTCGCTGGTCCCGCGCTTCGCCGATCTGAAGATCCTGCGCCAGTGGGCCGGCCCCTACGACGTGTCACCCGATGGTCACCCGATCCTGGGCGAGCCGCCGGGCGTGCCCGGGTTCTATCTCGCCTGCGGCTTCGTCGGGCACGGCTTCATGATGGCGCCGATCATCGCGCAGGTGTACGCCGAGTGGCTGGCCGGCGGCGCCAAGCACGAGATCTTCGATCGCTGTCGCCTCGCGCGCTTCGCCGAGGGCAAGCTGGAAAAAGAATCGATGATCCTCGGCTGAGGAACAATCGCGCGCGGGCTTGCGTCGAACGCCACGTGGCGCCGCTTCTGATACAGTGCGTCAACCGTGAAGCTCACCCAGACGATCGGATTCCTCGGCACCGGCAACATGGCCGAGGCGCTCATCAAGGGGCTCATCGCCGCCGGCGTGGTGGAGCCGAAGCAGATCCTCGGCTCCGACCCGCGCAAAGAGCGCGCCGACGAGATGCAGGCGCGCTACGCGATCCACGCGACCACGAGCAACGCCGACGTCGTGCGCAAGGCGGAGATCGTGGTGCTGTCGGTCAAGCCGCAGATCATGCCCAAGGTGCTCGACGAGGTCGCGCCGCACTTGAAGCCGTCGGCGCTGGTCATCTCGATCGCCGCCGGTGTGCCGGTCAGCGCCATCGAGCGGCGGCTGCCCGAAGGCACGCGCGTGGTCCGCACCATGCCCAACACGCCGGCCCTGGTGGGCGCGGGCGCCACCGCGATCGCGGCCGGGCAGCACGCCAAAGACGAGGACGTCGAGGCAACCCGGCGCATCTTCGATGCAGTCGGAATGACGGTGGTGCTCGACGAGTCGCAGCTCGACGCCGTCACGGGCCTGTCGGGCTCGGGGCCTGCCTATGTCTTTTTGATCATCGAGGCGCTCTCGGACGCGGGCGTCAAGGTCGGCCTGTCGCGCTACAACGCGCAGGCGCTGGCGGCGCAGACCATCCTCGGCTCGGCCAAGCTGCTCATCGAGACCAACGAGCATCCGGGGCGGCTGAAGGACATGGTGACGTCGCCGGGCGGCACCGCCATCGCCGGGCTGCACACGCTCGAGGCGGGCGGTCTGCGCACCACGCTCATCAACGCCGTCGAGGCAGCGACCAACCGCAGCCGCGAGCTCGGCGCCCAAGCCGATCCGCCCGTGAAAAAGTGACGACGACGTGAGCGCGCTGCGCATTCAAGAGGCCGACGACGCCATCACCTTCGACGTGCAGGTGGTGCCGCGCGCCTCGCGCGATCGGCTCGGGCCGGTGCACGGCGAGCGCCTCAAAGTGCAGCTGACGGCGCCGCCTGTCGACGGCGCGGCCAACGACGCGCTCGTGACCCTGATCGCGCGCGCGCTCGGACGGCCGCGCGGTGACGTCAGCATCGTGCGCGGACAGGCCGCGCGCAAGAAGACCGTTCGCGTGGCGGGGACCACCCGCGACGCCCTGCTCCAGCGGATCGAGGACGAATGAAGAGAATCGTGTTGGCAGCGCTGTCGCTGATGGCGATCGCGGCGTGCGGCGGCAAATCGGGAACCCTGTCGCTCAACATCGTGGTCTCGCCCGGCGACGATCCCTTCGCCGACGCGGCCAGCGTGCGCTTCACCGTCGGCAGCGACGGATCGCACGTGACCACGGTGCCGGTGTCGATGGGCCACTTCTCCTACAAGATCTCGTTCAAGCCGAGCGACATGACCGGCCCGGTGCTCGTCGAGGCGCTCGACGCGACGGGCGCGGTAATCGCGCACGGGCAGTCGCCGTATCTGTTGTTGTCGGCGATCGACCAGGGGCCGATCTCGGTGTGGGTCGGGCGCCCCGGGCGCGTCGCGCCGGCGGCGGCCGCGTTGCCCAAGCCGGTGACCGAGGTGTCGACGACCTACGTGCCGGGGCTCGGCGTGCTCTACGCCGGCGGGCGCGACAACACCGGCGCCGTCCTGCCCGACGTCAACGTCTACGACGTGTTCACGCACGCCGTCATCTCCGTCTCGCCCATGATGAAGGCGCGCGCGGGCGGCGTGGCGGCCTCGCTCACCGGCGGCGTACAGTCGGTGGTCTACGGCGGCGCCACCTCGCAGGGCCTGGGGAGCTTCGCCACCGTCGACGGCACGCTCGAGCTGTTCGATCCCACCGTCGGGCTCGGCGTGTGGGCGCCGCTCGGGCTCGACACGTTTCCGGCGCGCGCCTATCCGACCAAGATCGTGCTCGGCTCGGGCGCGATCATCGTCTCGGGCGGCGAGGACATGAACGGCGTGGCGCTGTCATCGGCGGGGCTGATCAACCCGACGGGCGCGATCATGCTCGGCACGCTCGGCTCGCCGATGGCGGCGCCGCGCGTGAGCCACGCGGCGGCGGCGGCCAAGTTCCCCGACGGCGACGGCGCCGTGATCTTCGGCGGCCTGCAGAGCGGCACGACCGGACCGGTGGCCGAGCGGCTCGTCGGGCAGGCGTTCGCCGCCTACGACGTGGGCATGCAGGACAACCGCATCAACGCCACCGCCACCACGATGCCCAACGGCGACGTGCTCGTCCTCGGCGGCAAGACCGCGTCGGGCGCGCAGGCGTCGGGCCTGGTGATCACGCCGACCACGCCGTCGGCGACGGTGACGCCGCTGCCGAACGCGCTGTCGGTGGCGCGCGAGGGGCACACGGCGTCGCTGACCGGCAACGATCTGGTGGTGTGCGGCGGCGCCGATGCCACCGGCACGCTGCAGGCCTCGTGCGACGTGCTCGACGCCATGACCTACGGCCGTAAATCGACGGTGCCGCTCGGCGTGGCGCGCCGCGGGCACAGCGCCGAGGTCATGGAGACCGGGCTCGTGGTCATCGCCGCAGGCACCGGCTCCGACGGGGCGCCGCTGGCGTCGATGGAGATCTATACTCCGTAGCGTCCCATGCCGGAGCTGCCGGACGTAACCGTCTACGTCGAGCGCGTCGCCGATCGCGTGGTCGGACACACGCTCGAGAAGGTGCGCCTGGGCAGCCCGTTTCTGTTGCGCTCGGTCGAGCCGCCGCTCGGCGCCACCTTCGGCAAGCAGGTGGTGGCCATGGAGCGCATCGGCAAGCGCATCGTGTTCGTGCTCGAGGACGAGCTCTACCTCGTCCTGCACCTCATGGTCGCCGGGCGCCTGAAGTGGGCGGAAAAGGGCGCCAAGATTCCGGGCAAGGTGGGCCTGGCGGCGTTCGACTTCTCGTCGGGCACGCTGCTGTTGCGCGAGGCGTCGTCGAAGAAGCGGGCGTCGCTGCACGTGGCGCGCGGGCGGGCGGCGCTCGCCGAGCACGACCGCGGCGGGCTCGAGCCGCTCGAAATCACCGCCGCCGAGTTCGCCGGCGCGGTGCGCCGCGAGAACCACACGCTCAAGCGCACGCTCACCGATCCGCGCATCTTCTCGGGCATCGGCAACGCCTACTCCGACGAGATCCTGCATCGCGCCGGGCTGTCGCCGGTGGCGCTGTCGCAGAAGCTCGGCGACGAGGCGATGGCGCGGCTCTACGAGGCGACGCGCGCGCTACTGGCCGAGTGGACCGACAAGCTGCGCAAGGAGTCGGCGACCACGTTCCCCGAGAACGTGACCGCGTTCCGGCCCGAGTTCGCGGTGCACGGCAAGTATCGGCAGCCGTGCCCGGTGTGCAAGAAGCCGGTGCAGCGCATCCGCTACGCCGAGAACGAGACCAACTACTGCGCGGTCTGCCAGACCGGCGGCAAGCTGCTCGCGGATCGCGGGTTGTCGCGGCTCCTGCATGGCGACTGGCCGCGCTCGCTCGACGAGATGGACGAGCGCAAGGAGTCAGGCCGCGCGCTCGTCGCGAGCACGAACGTGAAAGACGACGCAGGCGCCGAGGTAGACGAGGCCGCCGGCGAGCATGTACTCGGGAAGCCGGTGAAACAGCCCGGCGCCATAGCCAAACGCGACGGTGACGGCAAGGAGCGCGGTGAGCGCGCGGCTGCGCGTGCGCCCGAGCTTGGGAACGCGCAGCGGCGAAAGCATGCCGGCGGCGCCGGCGAGAAGAAGAAGCGGCAGAAACGGTAGCGTCGCGTCGAGGCGAAGGCCGCCGAGGAGGCGCCACGGGTCCGACGTCTCGGGCGCGATCCACGACGGATCGGAGTACTTGAGCGCCGTCAGAAAGGCGACGCCGACGATGCCCGCCGTCATCGTCGAGGGCGTGCCCGAGTAGTGCACGACGGGCCCCGAGGCCGACGCCACGTTGAAGCGCGCGAGGCGCACCGCCGTCGCCAGCGTCCAGATGGCACAGCAGGCGACGAGCGCGGCCCGCCCCGCCGCCGTCGCCCAGCCCAGCGCCGGGTGCTGGAAGAAGAAGGAGTAGAAGACGGCCGGCGGCGCAATTCCGAAAATCGTGAGATCGGCGAGCGAGTCGAACTGCACGCCGAACGCCGACTGCGCGTGCAGCATCTTGGCGGCGGCGCCGTCCAGACGATCGGTGAGCGTGCCGTACAGGCACCACCACATGGCGGCGACCACGCGATGGGCGACGGCGTCCTCGATCGCCAGCACGGCGAACACGATGCTCGCGGCGGTGAACGCGTTCGGCACCGCATAGCGCCAACGCGCCGTCGCCATGCTCGGCCCGCCCCTAGCCGCCCTTTTGGCGGTCCTTGCCCATGAGCTTCGAGTAGAGCAGCTGGCCGAGGCTGTCGATCATCATCTTCTCGACGGCGCCTTCGAGCCGCTCGCGCTCTTCGGGGCCGTCGTAGATGAAGCGGATGCCCATGCCCGGCTCGTGGTCCTCGGCGACGCCGGGCGGCGACGGCTCGCCCTCGCGCTTGACCCATTTGACCTCGCCGCGGATCTCGATGGGCTTCTGCATCTTGGGCACGCCGAGCTGGAACAAGAACACGGTGCCGATGTCGAGCGGCTTCTTGGTGCGGATGAAGGTGCCGCCCTTGCAGATGTTCTTGGTGTAGTCCGCAAAGAAGGTGTTGAGCTTCTTGTACTCGACCTTGAGCTGGATGGGGACGCGTGGCTCAGCACGCCGGTCGTCGTCGGACATTGGATTGCGTGCCTTGTAATTTGAGGATATCCCAAGAGCCGAGTGCGAGTCGAGAGGGGCTCAACCATCGTTCTGGTCGTCCTCATTGTCCTGGGCGCGGGGCTATGCTTCGTGCCCCTGTTCGACGTGCTCGGGTACGAGTGGTGCCTGGCGATGGCGGTGGCGGCGTCGCTGGCGGGCGCGAGCCTCGGCGCCCTGCGCGTCGGGCGCGAGCGGCGCGAGCGGACGGCCTCGGCGGTGACGGCCGCCGAAGCGCACGCCGGGCGGACGGTCGTCGCGCTGTGGTGGGGCGCGACGCGGAGCGTGTGGCTGTGCCTGTTGGCGCCGCTCGGCGCGATCCTTTTGAACGCGCTGCGGGTGCGCAACTGCGACCTGGGCGCGGGGATCGCCTGGTTCGCGATGCTGCCCCTGTGCTCGGCGGCGTGCGGCGCCGCGGCCGGCGTGGTCGTGGGTCTCGTCAGGCCGTGGCGCGGGCGGGCGGCGCCGGTGGCGATCGCCGTCGGGATCGTGGTCGCGTCGGTGGCGTGGGGCGTGTGGCGCTTCTACGCAGCGCCGCCGATCTTCGGGTACGACCCGTTCGTCGGCTACTTCGCCGGCACGCTCTACGACGAGGACGTGGCCATCGGGCGCGCGTTCGGGTGGGCGCGGCTCTATCACTTCGCCGTCGCCGGCGCGGCGCTCGCCATCTGCGCGCGCCAGCTCGACGGCACGCGGCTGGCGCTCGGGCGCGCCTCGGCGGGCCGGGCGCGGGCGACGCTGGCGGCGATCGTGCTCGTCGCCGGCGCGATCCTGTTGTGGCACGGGCGCGCGCGGCTCGGCTTCGCGCTCTCGGCCGACGACATCGCCCACGAGCTCGGCGCCGAGCGGCGGACCGCGCACTTCGTCCTGCACTACTCGCCGAATGGGCCGTACGCCAAGGAGATCGCGGCCTATGCCGAGGACGACGAGCTGCACTGGGCGCAGCTGACGGCGCTGTTCGGCAAGGCGCCGGCGCCGCCGATCCACGCCTTCCTGTTCGACAACTCGGGCCAGAAGCGCGCGCTCATGGGCGCGGCGCACACCTTCATCGCCAAGCCGTGGCGGCGCGAGATCTACCTGCAGCACGATCCGTGGCCGCAGGAGGTGACCGCGCACGAGCTCGCGCACGTGTTCGCCGGCTCGTACGGCGATCCGATCTTCGGCATCGCGCGGCGCGGCCTCCGCTTCAACGTCGGGCTCATCGAAGGCGTGGCGGTGGCGGCGTCGTGGGCGGGCAATCCGCTGACGCCGCATCAGATCGTGAAGGTGCTGCGCGACGCCGGGCTCGTCGACGCGGGCACGCTCGGCTCGGTGATGGGGCCGCGCTTCTTCGGGATCAATGCGGCGCAGGCGTACAACGTGGCCGGCTCGTTCTGCCGCTTCCTCCTCGACACGCGGGGGACCGACAAGCTCGAGCGGCTCTATCGCGCCGCGGGCAGCGACGGAAGCTGGCAAGAGATCTACGGCGTGTCCTTCGACTCGTTGCGCGACGAGTGGCTGCGCGTCGTCGACGGGCAGACGGTGCCGGCCGTCGAGCGCGCGGTGGCGATCGAGCGGCTCAAGCGGCCGAGCGTGTTCCGGCGGCCGTGCGCGCACGCGCAGGCGCTCTTGAAGCAGGCGGCGCGCGCGGCGGCGACGGCGGGCGATCGCAAAAAGGCGCTGGCCGACTGGAACACGGTGTGCCGCGACGACGACTCGGCGGAGAACGCGCTCGATCGCGTCGAGGCGATGATCGCGGCCGGGCAGCTCGCGCCGGCGCAGGCGGAGCTTTCGCGGCTGCGCGATCGCGTCGACCCGGTGACGCGCGCGCGCCTGCTGATGCTCGCCGGCGACGTCGCGGTCCTGCGCGGCGCCGAGCCCGACTACGACGCCGTCGCGGCGCTGCCGCTCGAAGAGCCGATCGCGCGGCTGGCCACGGCCAAGCGCGAGCTGGCGCATCGGCCGCCGTCGGAGGCGCGCACGCAGCTCCTCCAGATCCTGGCCGCGCCCGCCGGCACGCGCGACGCGACGCTCGATCTCTTGACGCTGCAGAAGCTCGCCGACGCGCACCCCGACGACGCGCTCGTGCACTATCTCCTCGGCCGCCAGCTCTACGGACGCGGACGCTTCGCCGACGCCGCCGGTGCCCTCGCCCGCTCGCTCGCCGGCACGCTGCCCGACGGGCGCTTCATCCGCGAGGCGGTCAAGATGCGCGCCATGGCGCTCTTCCGCCTGGGCAAGCGCGGCGAGGCGCGCGAGATCTTCCAGGCCATCTCGTTCGACCCGAACGCGCCCGAGGGCGCGCGGCTCGAGGCCAAGCAGTGGGTCGCGCGCTGCGACTTCAAGATGCCATGAAGCTCGCCGTCATCCTCAACCCCAACGCGCTCGGCGTGCGGCGCGCGCCTGGCCTCGCCGATCGGCTGCGCCGCGTCGCCGACGGCGCCGAGGTGGTGGCGACGCGGACGCCGGGCGAGCTGGCCGCGGCTGCGCGCCGCTTCGCCGACGACGGCGTCGAGCTGGTGGCGACCTGCGGCGGCGACGGCACCAATCTGTCGACGCTGACCGAGCTGGTGCGCGCCTACGGGCGGCAGCGGCTGCCCGCGTTCGCCATCCTGCGCGGCGGCACGGTCAACACCATCGCCGGCAACCTCGGGATTCGCGGGCGTCCCGACGAGATCCTCGGCCGCATCGTCGCCGCCGCGCGCTCGGGCGGCGTACCGACGGTCGGGCAGGACCTCATCGAGGTCAACGGGCAGTACGGCTTTCTGTTCGCCTCGCTCATGGGCGCGCGCTTCCTCGAGGCCTACTACGGCGGGCTCCATCCCGGCGTCGCCTCGGCGGCGCTGCTCACCGCGCGCACGATGGTCTCGTCGCTCATCCAGGGGCGCACGGCGCGCTGGCTGTTCTCGCCGGCCGAGGTCGCGCTCACCGTCGACGGCGAGGCGCTGCCGCCCGAGGCCTATCGGCTACTGGTGGCCTCGACGGTGCCGGACGTCGGCATGGGCTTTCGCGTGCCGTGGCAGGCGGGGCGGCAGGCCGGGCGCTTCCACCTCGTCGCCAGCGGGCTGTCGACGAGGTCGATGGCGCTGCAGCTGCCGCGCGTCTTCGGCGGGCGGCCGCTGACCGGCAGGCCGCACCTCGATCGGCTGGCGGCGCGCGTGGACATCCGCTTCGGCGCGCCGCAGAGCTACACGCTCGACGGCGATCTGTTCCGCGCCAGCGAGGTGTCGCTCGCCACCGGCCCGCGGCTGCAGATCGCGCGTGTCTGACAAATCGCGCATCTGTCTGACCTAATTTACGCCTGCGGCTGCTAAACTATCGCGCAGTGCAGTTGTTCGCCGTGGTCCTCGCGTCGTTCTTGGCTGTGGGCGGCGCCCTCCCCGACGGAGCCTTCGTACGCGTCGACGGCGGCAACTTCGTCGTCGGCGACAAGCCGTTCACCTTCATCGGCGCCAACCTCGACGTCATGCACGGCGCCGACGAGCGCGCGCGCGCGCCCGAGACCATCGCCGCCGCGCGCGCCGACGGGCTCACCGTCGGGCGCGTGTGGGCGCTCGGCGAAGGCGACGCGACGGCGACGCCGTGGAGCCGCGCCAACGTCTTGTGGCGCACCGCGCCCGACGCGTGGATCGCGGCCGGTCCGCGCCAGCTCGATCGCGTGCTCGCCTCGGCGCGCAAGAACGGGCTGCGCGTGATCGTGACCCTGTCGAACTACTGGGACGACTACGGCGGCATCCGGCAGTACCTGGCGTGGGCCAAGCTGCCGACCGACACGTGGGACGCGCGCGATCGCTTCTTCAGCGACGACAAGACGCGCGCCATGTATCGCGCGCACGTGCAGGCGCTCGTCGAGCGCGTCAACACGGTCAACGGCGTCAAGTACGCCGACGATCCGACCATCTTCGCCTGGGAGCTGATGAACGAGTCGCAGGTGTCGACGCCGGCGGGGGCGACCGCGCGGCGCTCGTGGATCGACGAGATGGCGTCGTTCATCAAGGCGCGCGATCCGAACCACCTGGTCACGCCCGGGGTCATGGGCTACACGTCGCGGGCCGAGCGCGCCGAGTGGCTGGCGGTGTGCCGGCTGCCGACGGTCGATTACTGCGACAGCCACCTGTATCCGGAGACCACCGATCGCGTCGGCAACCGCCAGCGGCTCGAGCAGTACATCGACGATCGCGTGCAGCTGGCGCGCTACGTGGCGCACAAGCCGCTGGTGTTCGGCGAGTTCGGCTTTCGCACCGACGAGGCGGGCTACCTGGAGACGCCGCGCGCCGACTGGTACGTGACCTTCTTGCAGCGCGCGCTCGCCGACGGCGCCGCCGGGGCGCTGGCGTGGATCTATCAGCCGTGGCTGGGCAAGGCGCGCGATTTTGGGATCTACGTCGATCGCAGCGACACCGACGACGTGCGCGCGGCGCTGCGCCGCTGGGCCGCGTTCGCGGCGACGACGCCGGCACCGTCCAATCCGCTGCTCGGCGACGCCAAGGGCGACGCCATGCTCTACGATCCGTACGTCACCGAAGAGCGCTCGCCGTATCAGCGCGTGGCCGACGGCGTCGTCGAGATCCCGCCCGGTGCGTTCAGCTCGGCGCGCTGGGAGCGGCTCGGGACCTGGGGCGACGGCGACGGCGCGCATGCGTATGGCGCGGGCGACGGCTGGTTCGACTACGTGTTCACGCTCGCCAAGCCGGCGGTGCCGACGCTCGAGGCGCGGATGTCGTCGGAGTGGCCGGGCAAGAGCGCGCCGCCCGACGGCGGGTCGGACGTGGCCGTGCTCGTCGACGGCGTGCGCGTGGCGACGCTCGGCGTGATCCCGGACGACGGCGCCGGGCGCGTCGAGAAGGTGGCGCTCGGCCGGCTCAAGAAGGGGCGCCACACGCTGCGCCTCCTGGTGGCGCCGGGGCCCGGCGCGCACGGGCTGTGCGTCTACGGCAACGCGAACGCGCCGCTGCGCATCGTCACCGAGGAGGGCCAGCCGGTCGCGCCGGAGAAGGCCCCCGCTCCGCCCGCGACGCGGGCTGCCGCTCCGCCCGCGACGCCTTGAACGCTACATCCCGCCGATGAACAGCCAGCGCTTGCCGTCGTTCTCCAGCTCGAGCCGCTTGTCGTTCATCTTGCGCTCCCACCGGTCGCCCATCTCCGTCGCCAGCTGATAGCTCGCGTCGTAGCGGATGTCGACCTGCGCGCGATGGCCGTCGATCTGGATCGCCCGATACTGGATGTTGTAGCGCAGCGTCTTGAGCGCCGACATGCGCTTCGATAGGACGTCCTTCAGGCCGTCGTAGCCGTAGTCGTCCTGACCGCCGGGCGTGCCCGAGTCCTCATAATAGTTCGGATGCGCGAGCGACAAGAGCGTGGTCGCGTCGCGGTCCTCCATCGCGTGGCGATAGCGCTCGCAGACGTCGAGGATCTCCCGGTTGGCCTTGGTGTCGGG
Source organism: Polyangia bacterium (assembly GCA_035607415.1). GTDB lineage: Bacteria > Myxococcota_A > Polyangia > Palsa-1104 > Palsa-1104 > JAQBQH01. Next base: position 95,866 of record DATNAQ010000056.1, on the reverse strand, counting down.
CACCTTGGTCCCAGGGATCGTGTTGACCGTCGCGCAACCGCTGAGACAACCGAGCGCCGCTACCAGCGCCAGGACGAGCCGATTCATGCCTACTCCTTCCACACGATCCAACGCCGTTCCGCTCTTCTTATTCCACGTCCAAATGTTTTCGGCAAAAGTTTCATGGTATAAGCCGCAACACGGAGGGCTCATGACCGAGGCCGATCGACGCGCGCGCGAGTACCCGCGATACGAGGTCAGCGCCTACGTCGACTACACCGGCAGCGAGGTTCTGCTCTATCACCGCATCCAGAACCTTTCGCTCGGCGGCATCTGCATCACCACGCCCAGTCTCGAGGAAGTCGGCAGCGTGGTCGATCTCGTGATCAACTTTCCCGAGCTCTCGACGTCCCTGTCGCTGCGTGGCGAGGTGGTGTGGGCCAACCGGGATCCGCCGATGGAGATGGGGATCCGCTACGTCGAGATGGACGACACCAAGCGCGAGACGCTCAAGCAGTTCATCTCGCGCGTGAAGAAGTAGCGCGCTCACCGACGGCATCACGAGCGGCGCGCGCGGTCGGCCACGCCGGCCGTGGAGAACGTCGCCATGCTGGAGAAGAGGCGCACCGCGTGGCGCACGAGCTCGGCGGCGAGGATGGCGCCCGTGCCTTCGCCGAGGCGCAGGCCGAGGTCGAGGAGCGGCTCGAGCTGCAGCGCCGCGGCGAGCGCGCCGGCGCCGCGCTCGCCCGAGCGATGCGAGAGGACGAGGTAGTCGCGCACGCGCGGCTCGAGCGTGACGGCGACGAGCGCCGCGGCGGCGGAGATGAAGCCGTCGACGACGACGGGGACGCGGCGGCCGGCGCCGGCGCGCATGAGGCCGGCCATGGCGGCGATCTCGAGCCCACCGACGGCGGCGAGCGCACCGAGCGCGTCTTCCTTCGCCGGCGCGTGGCGCGCCAGCGCGGCGGTGACCACGCGCGCCTTGTGCGCGACCGTAGCGTCGTCGAGCCCGGCGCCGTGGCCGCAGGCGACCTCGGGCGAAAGGCCGCCGAGCGCGCAGGCGAGCGCAGCCGCCGGCGTGGTGTTGCCGATGCCCATCTCGCCGGCCAGGAGCAGCTCGCAGCCGGCGTCGGCGGCGGCGCGCGCGAGCCGCTCGCCGACGGCCATCGCGGCGCGCGCTTCGTCGCGGCTCATCGCCGGCTCGCGTAGCAGGTTGCCGCTGCCGGCGCGCACCTTGTCGGCGACGAAGCGTGCCCGCCGCTCGCTCGGCTGCGGCAGCGCGCTCAGATCGCCGGCGACGCCGACGTCGACGACGGTCAGCGCCACATCCGCGGCGGCGGCCAGCACGCTCACCGCCGCGCCGCCGGCGAGCATGTTGCCGACCATGGCCGCCGTCACCGACGAGGGCCAGGCGCTGACGCCCTCCTCCACCACGCCGTGATCGCCGGCGAACACGAAGAGCTCGATCCGGGTCGGCGGCGCCGGCGTCGGCGTGCCGCGCGCGCCCGCGTACCAGGCCGCCAGCGGTTCGAGGCGGCCGAGCGCGCCGTGCGGCTTGCAGCGCGTCCGCCACGTTTCTGTGACCGCCGTCGCGCTGGCGCGGTCGAACCCCGGAATCTCCGGAATTCCGGAATTTGGGGCGGGCGTCCGCCCCACGGACCGCGGCGCGCTCGCGGCGAACTGCTCGCGGTGGATGGCGTCGGCGACGGGCCGGCGCGCGCGCCAGCCCGTCTCTTCGAGCAGCGGCCGATCGCGAAACTCGATCGGCTCGCCGACGCACAGATAGGCGACCGGCTCGATCCCCGGCGGCAGCCCCAGCTCGCGGCGCAGCACCGTCGGCTCCACGATGCTCACCCAGCCCACGCCGATGCCCTCGGCGCGCGCCGCCAGCCACAGGTTCTGCACCGCGCAGCAGGCGCTCCAGCGCAGCGACTCCGGCTGCGCCGTGGTGCCGAGCACCGCCTCGTCGGCGGGGCGCAGGTCGACGGTGACGCAGACGTTGACCGCGGCGTCGAGGATCCCCTCGAGCTTGTAGGCGAGGTACTGCTCGCGCCGCTCGCCGGCGGGGAAGCGCACCGCCTCGGCCGCGCGCACGCGCAAGAAGCTGTCGCGGATGCGCTCGCGACGCGCGCGGTCGCGCACCACCACGAAGTCCCACGGCTGCGAGTAGCCCACCGACGGCGCCTGGTGCGCGGCCGCGAGGATGCGCTCGAGCACGTCGTCGCCGAGCGGCGCGCCGGCGCGAAAATGGCGGATGTCGCGGCGCTTGCCGATGACGTCGTAGACCGCGCGCCGGTCGTCGTCGGAGAACCTCACGGGGTTACAGTCTGCCACGCGGCGACGAGGCGTGACACCTCGTCTTCGCCGCGCACGCCGAGGCGCACGTACGCGGGCAGGCCGAAGCTCGTGCAGTCGCGTACGCGCACGCCGCGCGCCAGCATGCCGGCGGCGAAGCGGGCCGCGTCGCCGACGTCGACGACCACGAAGCTGCCGCCGGCGGCGACGGGCGCGATGCCGTTGGCGGCGAGGCGCGCGATCATGCGGCCGCGCAGCTCGGCGATCCTGGCGCGCACCGGCTCGATCGGCTCGGCGAGCGCGGCCAGGCCGGCGGCGATAGCCGGCTGCGACACGTTCCACGGCGGCAGCGCCGCCTGCACCGCGCGCGCGACCGGCGGCGTGGCGAGGAGGTAGCCGAGGCGCAGGCCGGGCAGCGCGAAGATCTTGGTGAGCGAGCGCAGGACGCAGACCCGCTCCGACGGCGCCGTCGGCGGCACGTCGTCGCACAGCGGCTGGTAGGCCTCGTCGACGGCGACGAGCGCGGCGCGCGCCCCCTCGATCGACGGCACCGCCAGCGTCGGATTGCCGGGCCGCGCCACGAACAGCAGATCGCACTCGGCGTCGACGGCGACAGCGGCGACCGCGGCGCCCGACGCGCGCGCCGCCTGCGCGTACTCGCCGAACGCGGGCGCCACGTAGCCGACGCGCCGGCCGGCGCCGCCGAAGACGCGCGCCAGCGCCCACACCAGCTCGACCGAGCCGGCGCCGACGACGACCGCGTCGGGCGTCACACCGTGCCGCGCCGCCACCGCCTCGCGCAGCGGCAGCGCCGTCGGATGTGGATAGCGCGTCACGTCGGCGGCGCGCCACGCCGCCATCACCGACGGCGGCGGCGGCAGCGGCGAGACGCCCGTCGAGAACTCGACCACGCCCGGCGGCGCGTCGCCGCCGTGCACCGCCGGCGGCAGCTCGACGAACTCGCGACGCGGCTCAGCCATGCGCGCGCATCCACCACGCGCCCGCGGCGCAGGCGATGGCGCCGAGCGCGCTGGCGACGTAGAGCATGCTGACGGCGCGGTCGATGGTGTCGGCGCCGACGGGCGCCACCGCGTCGCCGAGGCGATAGCAGCCGATCTTCTCGAGCGACACGCCGAGCGCGCCGGCCATGGCCGCCATCGGGCGCCCGGCGTTCGGGCTCTCGGTGCGCGCCGCGTCGCGCCACCAGATGCGCAGCGCGCCGGCGGCCGACGCGCCGACGATCGCGCTCGCGGCCACGAACAGCGCCGCGGTCACGCGCGCCGGCACGAGGTTGGCCGCGTCGTCGAGGCGCGCCGCCGCCTTGCCGAGCCACTCGGTCTCGCCGTGATAGCCGATCATGGAGTCGAGCGTGTTGCACGCGCGATAGGCCAGCGCCGCCGGCACGCCGCCGACGGCGAAGAACAAGAGCGGCGCCACCACCGAGTCGGACGCGTTCTCGGCCACCGACTCCACCGCCGCCGCCGCAAGCAGCGGCTCGTCGAGGAGCGCCGTATCGCGCGAGACCAGCGACCGCAGCCCGAAGCGCGCCCGCGTCACGTCGCCGTCTTCGAGCGCGCGCGCCACCGCCGAGGCCGCCTCGCCGAGCATGCGCACCGAGAGCGCGCACTTGAGAAGATAGATCTCGACCACGATGCTGAGCAGTGGGGCATGCAGCTCGAGCACGCGGCCGACCAGCCACGCCGCGCCGCCGAACGCGAGCGGCCCCGAGAGCGCCATCAAAAGGCCCCAGGCAAACGCCGCCGCCGGCGCTTGCGGCGCGCGCCGTCGGAGCGCCGCGTAGAACCTCCCCATCCACACCACCGGGTGCGTGCCGTTCGGCGGCTCCCCGGCCACGACGTCGAGCGCCAGCGCTCCCGCGAGCACCACCAGCGCGTGCGACGCCGGCGTCATCCGCCCGCCACGCGCCCCTGCACGCCGCGCGCGACTTCCTCGGCGATCCAGCGGCGCACGCCGCGGCCCACTGCTTCGCGCACCGATGCGCCGATGAGCGAGCCGGCGACGGTGTGCTTGCCCACCCAGCCGATGGGCTGCCCCGCGTCGGGCGCCGCGATGACGATGCAGTCGGTGCCGGTGCCGCTGGCCAGCTCCGTCGAGCGGCGGCTCGGCACGCGTCCGGCGAGCACGGCGGCGGTGCGCGCCTCGGTGGCCACCGAGAGCGCCTCGGCCAGACCGCCTTCGTCGAGCGCGTGCGAGAGCTGCACCAGGACGTTGATGGTGCCGACGAGCGGCGCCGACCTCATGGGGCCCGGCGTGTCCCCGACGGCGATGGCGTTGCCGAGCCCGACGGTGGCCACGGCGCGCGCGGCCACCCCGTCGCGCGACTTCTCGACGCAGTCGAAGGTCGACAGCGCGCGCGCGGTCATCATGCCGACGGCGCGCTCGAGCCCGTGGCGCCTCAGCGTCTCGGCCAGGAGCTTCGCCGCGTCGGTCGACGGCGTGAGCTCGCCCTGGGCCACGTAGCGCCACGCCACCGCGCGGGTGAGGCCGAGACCGCCGCCGCACACCGCCCACGACAGCGTGCGGTGCACCTCGGGAAAACGCACCACGAGCAGCCGCTCGTCGTCGACGAGCGAGGGCCAGCCGCCGATCATCGTGCCCACCTCCCCCACATGCGGGCCACGGAATACGCTCGCCGCCGCGAAGCGTCAAGCCGATTCAACGCAACCGCAGCGGCAACCCGGCAGCGACGAGGAAAACTTCATCACAGGCGGAAGCGAGGCGCTGGTTGACCCAGCCGGCGACGTCACGGAAGCGCCGTGCCAACGCGTTGTCGGGCACGATGCCGCCGCCGACCTCGTTGGTCACCAGGACGACCGGCCGGGCGGCGGCGCGGGCGGCCGCGGCCACTTCGTCGGCGGCGGCGAGGAGCGCGTCGTCATCGGCGCCGGCGAGCAGGAGGTTCGTCAGCCAGAGGGTGATGCAGTCGACGAGCACACCGGCTTCGTCGGGCGCGCGCACGGCGTCGGCGAGCGCACGCGGCGCCTCGACGGTGCGCCACTCGACGCCGCGGCGAGCGCGATGGTGGGCAATGCGTGCGCGCATCTCGTCGTCGAGCGCCTCGGCGGTGGCCACGTAGCGCCACGGCCCTCCGGGCGCCAACTCGGCGAGGCGCGTCTCGGCGACGCGGCTCTTGCCCGAGCGCGCGCCGCCGGTGACGAGGACGAGGCGGCTGCCGGCGTGCGCGCCGCTCATGGACGCGCCGCCCACGCCGCCGCGGCGACGTACGTGGTGAGCTCGGCGAGCTTGACGACGGCGCCGAGCGTGTCGCCGGTGATGCCGCCGAGATCGCGCGAGAAGCGCCAGGCGCCGACGAGCGCCACCAGGCCGGCCGCGCCGACGGCGGCGACGCCGAGCGGCCAGGGCAACAGCGCGAGCGGCGCCACGCCGGTGGCGAGCGCGAAGACGAGCGCGAGCGCCGGCACGCGCTGCGCCACCGACGCGCCGAGGCCGCCTTCGGCACGCGCGTAGGGCAACGCGGTCAGCGGCAGCGCCGCGGCGCGGCCGAGCGCGTGCGCGGCCACGAGCGTGCGCCAGGCCAGCGAGGCCGGCAGCGCGGCGACCGCGGTCACCTGCGCGCCGAGCACGAGCACGAGCGCGACCACGCCGTAGGTGCCGACGCGCGAGTCGCGCATGATCTCGAGGCGGCGCGCGCGATCGCGGCCGCCGAACAGGCCGTCGGCGGTGTCGGCGAGGCCGTCCTCGTGGAACGCGCCGGTGACGACGATCGCTGCGGCCAGCGCCGCCCACGGCGCCAGCGACGGCAGGTGCGCGCGCCACAGCGCCCAATGCGCCGCCGCCGCGCAGCCACCGACGGCGGCACCGACGAGCGGGAACCAGCCGGCCGCCGCCCCCAGCTCACGCGCGGACGGCGCCTCCGGCAGGCGCACCGGCACGCGCGTCATCAGCTGCACCGCGACGAGAAACGACCGCATGGCGCGTGATATGTAGCATGGGCGATGTCGATCTCGAAGGCAGCCCGCGCCACCCCCGCGCGCGTCACGTCCGTGACGCTGCTGTCGCTCGCCCTCGCCGCCGGCGCCATCGTCGGCTCGCTGCTGCTCGGGGTCGAGCACGTGTCGCTGTCACGCGCGTTTGCCGATCGCTCGTCGCTCGACGCCGACATCCTGTTTCAGGCGCGCGCGCCGCGCGTCTTCCTCGGTGCGCTCGTCGGCGCCGCGCTGTCGGCGGCGGGCGTGGCGTTTCAGGCGCTCCTGCGCAATCCGCTCGCCGATCCCTACGTGCTCGGCGTCTCCGGCGGCGCGGCGGCGGCCGGCACCGCGGCGGCGCTCGTCGGCGGGGCCAGCCTGCTCGGGATCTGGACGCGCCCGGCCTTCGCGTTCGTCGGGGCGCTCGGTGCCGTGGCGCTGGTCTACGCGTTCGGCCGCGTGCGCGGGGCGCTGGTGCCGCACGTGGCGCTGCTCGCCGGCGTGGTGGTCAACGCGCTCGCCGGCGCGGTGATCCTGGCGCTGCGCCTGTTCCTGGCGCCGTTCGCGCTCGCCGACGCGCTGGCGTGGCTGACCGGCTCGCTCGGCGCCGTCGACGGGCTGCGCGTGGTGGTGCTCGGCGTCTACGCGCTGGTGGCGCTGGTCGTGCTCGGCTGGTCGGCGGTCGACATGAACGCGCTGTCGCTCGGCGAGGAGGCGGCGCGCACCGTCGGCGTCGACGTCGAGCGCTCGCGGCGCATCATCTTCTTCGCCGCGTCGCTGCTCACGGCGGCGGCGGTGGCGTTCGCGGGGCCGATCGGCTTCGTCGGGATCGTGGTGCCGCACGCGCTGCGGCGGCTGGTCGGCGCCGATCATCGGCTGCTCCTGCCCGCGTCGATCTGCGGCGGCGCGGCGTTCCTCGTCGCCACCGACACCGCGTCGCGGCTCGCCTTCCTCGCGCTCGGCACCGAGCCGGCGGTCGGCATCCTGACGGCGCTCATCGGCGCTCCGCTGTTCCTGGTCATCTTGCGCCGTCGCGGCGGGGAGCGTGCTCTATGAAACGACTGGTCTGCGCAGCGGCCCTGTTGATGATGGCGGCCTGCCATCGCGTTCCGCCGCCGCCGGGCGGCGTGCGCCGCATCGTCTCGCTGGCGCCGTCGACGACCGAGATCCTCTACGCGCTCGGCGCCGGCGATCGGCTGGTCGGCGTCGATCAATACAGCGACTATCCGCCCGAGGCAGCCAAGGTGCTGCGCGTCGGCAGCGACCTCCAACCGAGCGTCGAGCGCATCGCGGCGCTCAAGCCCGACGTCGCGTTCGTCGCCACCAGCGCCAACGCGCGCGAGCTGCCCGAGCAGCTGGGCCGACTCGGGATCCGCGTCGTCGTCTCGCAGGTGGTCACGCTCGACGACGTCTGGAAGGACATCCAGTCCACCGGCGACGCCGTCGGCCGCCACGACGCCGCCGTCGCGCTCGTCGCCAGGTTGCGGGCGCGCCTCGAGTCCGTGCACGCGCGCGTGGCGACGCTGCCGCCGGAAAAGGCGCTCGTCGTGGTCTGGGCCGATCCGCTCACCGTCGTCGGCGGCCACAGCTTCGTCGACGAGGCCATCCGCATCGCCGGCGGCGAGAACATCGCCGGCGACTCCAAGCAGCCCTATCCGCAGTTCTCGGTCGAGCGCATGGTCGCGCGCGCGCCGGCGGTCATCATCATCGGCTCGCACAAGGGCGGCCCCGATCCGACGCCGCTTCTGGCGCACGCGTCGGTGCCCGCGGTGCAGCAGAAGCGCGTCCACATCGTCGACGGCGACCTCATCTTCCGCCCGGGGCCGCGCCTCGTCGACGGCATCGAGCTCATGGCCAAGCTGTTCCACCCATGATCCGCGCGCGCCAGCTCTCGTTCGGCTACGGCGACACGCCGCTCCTGCGGGGCGTCGATCTCGACGTCGCGCGCGGCGAGATCTTCGGCGTGCTCGGGGCCAACGGCGCGGGCAAGTCGACGCTGGCGCGGCTCCTGCTCGGCCTCATGCGCCCCGCGTCCGGCGAGGTGCGCATCGACGACCGCGATCTGGCGACGCTGTCGCCGCGCGAGCGGGCCCGCCTGGTCGCCGCGGTGCTGCAGGACGAGCCGCTCGAGTTTCCCTTCAGCGCGCTCGAGGTCGTGCTCATGGGCCGGCGCGCGCGCCTCGGGCCGTTCGGCTTCGAGGCGGCCGCCGATCTCGAGGCCGCCGAGCGGGCGATGCGCGACACCGGCGTCAGCGAGATGGCGGCGCGGCCGCTGAGCGAGCTGTCGGGCGGCGAGCGGCGCCGCGTGCTCATCGCGCGCGCGCTGGCGCAGGACACGCCGGCGCTGGTGCTCGACGAGCCAGCCGCCGCGCTCGACGTGCGCCACCAGCTCGAGCTGTTCGCGCTGCTCGACGCCAAGAAGCGCGCCGGCTCGGCCGTCGTCGTCGTGGTCCACGATCTCAACCTCGCCGCGCAGTGGTGCGACCGCGTGGCGCTGCTCGTCGCCGGCGCGCCGGCGATCGTCGGGCCCGTCGCCGAGGTGCTCACGCCCGAGCGGCTCGGCGCCGCCTTCGGCGTCGAGGTCGCCGTCGGCGCGCACCCGACCACCGGCGCGCGCGTGCTCTACCCCATCCGAGGTCTGCCGTGAAACCCGCTCCGGTTGGTCGCGTCGCCGTGCTCCTGTTCGGCTCGGGGCTGTGCGCGCTCGTCTATCAGATCGCCTGGCTGCGCGAGCTGCGCCTGGTGTTCGGCGCGTCGACGGCGGCGTCGGCGGCGGTGCTCGGCATCTTCATGGGCGGCCTCGGCGCCGGCGGGCTCCTGTTCGGCAAGCGCGCCGCGACGGCTGCGCGCCCGCTGCTCCTCTACGCGCGGCTCGAAGCCGGCATCGCGCTCGTCTCGGCGCTGACGCCGCTGTTCGTGGTCGTCGCGCGCCGGCTCTACGACGCCGTCGGCGGCACGCCCGCGCTCGGCCTCGGCGGCGGCACGGTGGCACGCCTGGTCCTCGCCGCGGTCGTGCTCGGCCTGCCGACGCTGCTCATGGGCGGCACGCTGCCCGCCGCCGCGCAGGCGGTGACGCGCCCCGGCGACGTCGGGCGGCGCGATCTCGCGGTGCTCTACGGCGCCAACACGCTCGGCGCCGTCGCCGGCGCCAGCCTCTCGACCTTCGTGCTGCTCGAGGCGCTCGGCACGCGGCGCATGCTCTTGACGGCGTGCGTGATCAACCTCGTGGTCGCGGCCATCGCCACCGCGCTGGCCACGCGCATGAGCGATCGCAGCAGCGCCATCGACGTCGTCGACGCCACCGGTGACGAGGCGCCGCGGGCCGAGGCGGTGTCGCCGCGCTTCGTGCTCGCGGCGGCGGCGATCGTGGGCTTCGCGTTCCTGCTGATGGAGCTGGTCTGGTACCGCATGCTCGGGCCGATCCTCGGCGGCTCGTCGTACACGTTCGGCCTCATCCTCGCCGTCGCGCTCGCCGGCATCGGCGCCGGCGGCGTGGCCTACGCCTTGTTTGGCGGACGGCGCCCGGCGACGCTCACCGGCTTCGCGCTCACCTGCGCCGTCGAGGCGGCGGCGCTGGCGCTGCCCTTCGCGCTCGGCGATCGTCTCGCGGTCTGGGCGGCGACGCTGCGCCCACTCGGCTCGGTCGGCTTCTACGGCTTCGTCGCCGGCTGGACCGCGATCACCGCGATCGTCGTCTTCCCCGCGGCCTTCGTCTCGGGCGTGCAGTTTCCGCTGCTCATCGCGCTCTACGGCCGCGGCGACGCCGACGTCGGGCGGCAGGTCGGTCACGCCTACGCGTGGAACACCGCCGGCGCCATCGCCGGCTCGCTCGCCGGCGGCTTCGGCCTCATGCCGCTCATCAGCGCGCCCGGCTGCTGGCGGCTCGCGGCGACGCTCCTCGCCGTGCTCGGGCTCGTCGCCGTCGCGCTCGCCGGCCGCACGCGCGTGGCCGCGCTGGTCGCGCCCATCCTCGCCGCCAGCCTGGCGCTCGGCCTCGTCGCCCGCGGCGGGCCGACGGCGGCGTGGCGTCACGGCTCGGTCGGCGTCGGCCGCGCGCCGGTGTCGGGCACGCCCAACTCCTTCGAGCAGTGGGCGCGCGATCTCAGGCGCAACACGCGCTGGGAGCGCGAGGGCGTCGAGTCGTCGGTGGCGATCAACGAGAAGTCGGGCTTCGCCTTCGTGGTCAACGGCAAGGTCGACGGCAACGCGCGCTCCGACGCCTCGACGCAGGTCATGGCCGGCCTCATGGGCGCGCTCGTGCATCCGGGCGTGCATCGCTCGCTCGTCGTCGGGCTCGGCACCGGGTCGACCGCCGGCTGGCTCGGCGCGGTGCCGACGATGGAGCGCGTCGACGTGGTCGAGCTCGAGCCGGCGATCCTCGACGTCGCGCGCATGTGCGCGCCGGTCAACCACGACGTCCTCGCCAACCCGCGCGTGCACGTGGCCATCGGCGATGCGCGCGAGGTCGTGAGCACCACCCGCGCGCGCTACGATCTCATCTTCTCCGAGCCGTCGAATCCGTACCGCGCCGGCATCGCCAGCCTGTTCACGCGCGAGTTCTACGAGGCGGCGTCGTCGCGCCTCGGCGACGACGGGCTCTTCGTGCAGTGGCTGCAGGCCTACAACGTCGACGCGCAGACCATCCGCACCATCTACGCCACGCTCGCGGCCGTGTTCCCCGACGTGGAGACCTGGATCACCGAGGAGTCGGACCTCCTGCTCATCGCCGCCAAGCATCCCGTCACCTACGACGTGGCGCGGCTGCGCGCGCGCATCACCGAGGAGCCGTGGCGCACGGCGCTGGCGCGGGTGTGGCGCGCCGACGAGCTCGAAGCGGTGTTCGCGCGCTACGTGGCCAACGCCGACTTCGCGCGCGCGCTGGCGCCGCTCGAGGAGGGGCGCCTCAACACCGACGACATGACGCGCGTGGAGTTCGGCTTCGCGCGCGGGCTCGGCTTTCGCGCGCGCCAGTTCGACGTGTCCGAGCTGCGCGAGGCCGCCGCCGAGCACGGCTATGCCACGCCGCACGTGGTCGACGGCAGCCTCGACGCCGCGCGGGTCGCCGATCGCACGCCGTCGATGTTCGCCGCCGACTGGCGCCCACCGCCGACGCCCGACGACGACGAGCCGGTCGGACGGCGCCACCGCGCGGCGGCGATCGAGAAGTGGGAAGACGGCGCGTTCGCCGAGGCGGCCGCCGAGTGGCGCGCCCAGGACGCCGAGCCGGGCGACTCGATCGCGCTCGCCGCGGTCGCCGAGTCGCTCGCCGACGCCGGCGACGCCCGCGCCGAGGGCTACATCGCGCGCCTCCGGCCCATGCACGCCGTCGAGGCCGATCTGTTCGCCGCGCGCCTGCAGCTGCGCCAGGGCCGGGTCGCCGAGGCCGCCGCCACGCTCGAGCGCGCGTTCGTCGAGGCGGCGCGCGATCCGTGGCCGCTGCCGCACGTGCTCGGCCGCGGGCTCGCGCTCGCCGTCGACGTGGCCGGGCGGGATCGCGCCGCCGGCGAGCGGCTGTGGCGCGCGCTCGGCGAGCCGTTCGCGGTGCACCTCGCCAACGACGAGCGGCTGCGCCGGCGCGCGCAGATCGCCTGGGCCGTCGACTGGCCGCGGCTGTGCACGGAGTCGCTGGCGCCGATGGAGCCGGACGTGCCCTTCGAGGCCGAGCTGCTCGCGCGCCGCGTGCGCTGCTACGAAGCGACCCACGACCACCGCCTCGCCGCCGCCGAGCACGACCTCGCCCGCTTCGCCGCCCACGAGCCCATGCAGCTCGCCAGCGGCCTGCCCGGCGACTAGCTCAGACCCGCTCGGCCCCGATCGCCGCGAGAACACATCCGATGCGTTCTAGCCGCCGCGCGTGGCCCTCACGATCGGCATGCGCGCCGCCCGCATCGCCGGCAAGAGCCCGCCGGCGAACCCCATGACCACCGCGAACACGAACGACGCCACCACCACCGCCGGCGACATGTGGAACTTGAAGCTCATCTCGCTGAAGGTCTGGAAGTTCATCGTCGTGAACGACGCCATCGACATCAGCGACGCCCCCGCGCACCCCACCGCCCCGGCGACGAGCGCCAGCAGCACCGACTCGGCCACGAACGACACCAGCACCGCCCGCCGCCGGAACCCGAGCGCCCGCAGCGTCCCGATCTCGCGCGTGCGCGCCGCCACCTGCGCGTACATCGTGATCATCGCGCCGAGCACCGCGCCGAAGCTGAAGATGAACGCCACGAACAGGCCGACCACGTTCACGAACGTCGCCGTCGCCTCCGACTGCGCCGCCCAGTAATCGATCTCCGACTGCACCTCGAGCGTCGACAACATCGGATCGTTCTCGACGCGCGCCTTGAGCGCCGCCACCGCGTCCTTGTCCTTCAGCCGCAGCGTCACCGACGAGAACGCCGGCCGCCGCGCGAACGCGTCCATGAACTGATCGACGTCGCCCCACACCTCGGAGTCGTACGCCGACCCGCCCTGATCCATGATCCCGACCACGGTCCAGTCGCGCCGCGCAAAGTGCACCGAGTCGCCGAGCGTCATGCCCTTGAAGCGCCCCGCCAGCTTCTTGCCGATCACGATCTCCGACGTGCCCGGCTTGAACATGCGCCCCTCGAGCGACTTCGGCGGGTGCAGCTCGAGCCCGAGCGGCCCCACGCCGCGCACGTTGAGGTTGGTCCCGTCGGTGTCGTCCTTCGCGTTCTGCCGCTCGGCGAAGATGATGACCACCAGCTCGGGCGAGGCGAACGGCTTGCCCTCCTGGTTGGTCGCCACCTCCGGCTCCGACGACAACAGCCTGAGGTGCTCCGGCTGCACGCCCGACTGCACCTCGTTCTGCGAGCCCTTGCGGATGACCTTGGCGTTCTCCGCGCGCCCCGTCGCCTTCAGCGTCTCGTGCACGCCGGTGGCGAGCATGAGCACCGTCGTGAACACGAACACGACGAGCGCCAGGCCGAGCGCGGTCACCGTCGTCGTCCAGCGGCGCACGCCGAGCGAGCGCACGTTGTAGATGACCGGCACCCAGTCGCGCCGGGCCAGCATCGTCAGCGCCAGCACGCCGACCATGATCATGCCGCCGACGAGGCCGAGCACGATGCCGAGGAGCAGGCCACCGAGGAGCGCGCTGACCAGGTAGGTCGCGACCTTCATGAACCCGGCCATTATTCGACCCTCCGCAGGGCGTCGACGATCTTGAGCCGCCCGGCGCGCACCGCCGGCAGCGCGGCCGCGATCATGCCGAGCGCCACCGACGCCCCCACCGCCATCGCCGCGTCCGGCACCTCGAGCGTCATGTTGGCCGCCACCGCGCCCATCACCTTCTCGAGCACCTTGCCGAGCGACGCGATGATCGGCGGCGACAAGAGCACGCCGAGCCCGCCGCCGACGAGCGCGATGACGAAGCCCTCGCCGAGCACCATGCCCACGATATGGCGCGGATGAAAGCCGATGGCGCGCATGACCGCGTACTCGGTCGTGCGCTCGCGCGTCGCCATCGCCATCGTGTTGGCGAGGATGAGCATGAGGATGACGAGCACGATGAACGAGATGGCTTCGATCGCCGAGAGCAGCGCGCCCGCCATCGACAGGAACTCGAGCTGGAACTGCTTCTCGCTCTCGGTGCGCGTCTCGTGCGGCGAGCTGGCGAACTCCTTGTCGATCTGCTGTCCGAGCGCCGCCGAGCGCGAGCCGTCGTCGACCTTGCTGATGATGAGGCCGACCTTGTCGCGCTGCGACTCGGGCTGCTTCTCGTTGAAGTACTTCCAGTGGAACCAGAGGATCGACTCGTCGACCGCCTTCGACGTCGACGTGTAGATGGCGCGCACGTTGAAGTCCCAGTTACCCGGGTAGATCGTGCCCTTGAGCGTCACCTTGTCGCCGAGCTTCCAGCCGTACTTCTCGGCGAGCGCCGAGCCGACGATCGCGCCCATGCGATCCTGCGCGTAGGCCTGGAACTGATCGGGCGGGATCACGATCTCCGGGTACATCTTGAACACTTCGTCGTCGGCGGCGAAGTTGGCGAAGAAGCCGTGCTCGTCCTTCGGGTACATCGCGCCGAACCAGTTCTCGTACGAGACCATCCCCTTCTCGCCGACGATGCTCTTGACCTTGTCGACGGTCGATAGCGGCAGGTCGAAGATGATCGAGATCTTGTTGCGCGTGAACATGCGGTCCGACGCCGAGTGCTCGGCGCCCGCGTGCCACGCGGCGATGATCGTGCGCAGGACGAGGAACGCGATGATCGCGATGGCCACGCCGAGCGAGGTCAAGAACGTGCGTAACCGATTTCGAAACGCACTTTTGAATATCAATACGATATACGACATGATGGCCTACCGGAACGGTCCGCCGGTTTCGGCGAGCAGCTGCCCCTTGTCGAGGCGACGGATGATCTCGGCCGACTGCGCCGCGGCCGGGTCGTGCGTCACCATCACGATGGTCTTGTTGAACTTGCGATGCAAAAGATCGAGGAGCTTCAGGATCTCCTCCGCGCTCTTGCGGTCGAGATCGCCGGTCGGCTCATCAGCGACGAGGATCGTCGGATCGGTCACGATGGCGCGCGCGATGGCCACGCGCTGCTCCTGCCCGCCCGAGAGCTGGCGCGGGTAGTGGTCCATGCGGTCTTCGAGGCCGACCACGCGCAGCGCCGTCTCCACGCGCTTCTTGCGCTCGGCCTTCGAGAGCTTCGTGAGAAGCAGCGGCAGCTCCACGTTCTGGAACGCCGTGAATACCGGCAACAGATTATAGAACTGAAAAATGAAACCGATATTGTGCGAGCGCCAGGTGGCCAGATCGCCCTCGCTCAGCCGCGTCAGGTCGGTCCCGTTGACCTCCACGCTCCCCGCGGTGGCGTTGTCGATGCCGGCGATGAGGTTGAGCAGCGTCGTCTTGCCCGATCCCGACGGTCCCATGAGCGCCTCGAAGCTCCCCTCGGGAATGTCGAGGTCGACGCCCTCGAGCACCGGGATCTCCTGCGTGTCGCGCCGATACACCTTGCGCACGCCGCGCAGCTTGATGATCGCCTTCCGTGCACTCGCGTGCCCGGTCGCGTCCCCGTTCCCCTTCCCGTCCTTCTTCTCTTCGTCGCTCACTTCTTCTTCTCCTTCACCGACACGCCGTCGCGAATCTTGTCGCCCGGCTTGCGGATCACGCGCGTCCCCGTCGCCGGCCCGTCCGCCAGCTCCACGTTCCCCTCGCCGAACGGCCCCTTGACCACCACCGGCACCGCCTTGGCGTGCCCATCGTCGATCGTGAACACCACCTTGCGTCCGCCGTCGTTCACCACCGCGTCGGCCGGCGCGATCAGCTTCGGCGCCGCCTTGAGCGCCTCGTCGTCGAGCGCCTTGGTCAGAAAGCTGACCTTGGCCGCCATGTCGGGCAAGACGCCCGTCGAGTCGTCGGTGAACTTCACCTTCACGGTGACCGCCGCCTTCGAGCGATCGACGATCTGCCGCAGCTCCGACACCTTGCCGCGAAAGCGCTTGTCGGGGAACGCGTCGAGGATGATCTCGGCCGGCGTCCCCACCTTGACCTTGTGGAACTGCGCCTCGGCCACGTCGGCCTGCACCTCGAGATCGTCGAGCGATGCCAGGGTCACGATGCCGTTCAGCGTGAACGGCGCGATCACCTCGCCGACCTCGGCCAGCTTGCGCAGGATGGTGCCGGAGAACGGCGCGCGAACCTTCGTGTTCTCGAGCGCGACCGCGAGCGTCTTCTGGCGCGCTTCCACCGCGCCCACGTCGGCCTCGGCCGAAACCAGCGTCGTCCGCGCCGCCTCCTGGCGCGCCTTGGCGTCGTCGAAGGCCGCCTGCGTCCCCGCGTCCTTCGCCAGGAGCTCCTTCTCGCGGTTGAAGCGCGTCGTCGCGTCGGCCAGATCGGCGCGCGCGCGGTCCACCTTGGCGCGCGCCGAGGCGATGTCGGCGTGCAGCTGCTGCAGCTGTGCCTGTACGTCGGACGACTCGAGCTCGGCGATGATCTCGTTCTGCTTGACCTTCGACCCCTCGTCGACGTTCAGCTTCGCCAGCCGGCCGCCGATCTTGGGCGACACGTTCGCCTTCTTGCGCGCGTACACGTAGCCGGTCGCCACCAGCGTGACGTCCGACTGCGACGGGGACATGAGCGTCACCGCGCCGAGCTCGACGTCCTCGGAAAAGATGCGCCCCGAGCCTTCGCGAAACACGAAGAAGCCACCGATCCCGAGCGCCACCACCGCGACTCCCGCCACGACCCATCCGGCCACGCCGCGCCGTTCGCCGTCGTTGTTGCGCGCGCGGCCGGTGGACTGCACGCGCGCACTCGAACGGTCCAGACGCAACGAGGCGAGCTCGTCGGCGAGGCGGTCCTCTTCGCTGCTCACGCCGGAAAGATAACACCGCGCCGGGCGCAGTCTATGCCCGATTGCGCCAGGCCGTTTTGCCGAACGCGCCGTGGCGCCGCGCCGAAGCGTGCATGGAATTGCGCGGTCAGGTGCGCGTGGCTGGAGAACCCGGTGGCGAGCGCGATGTCGACGATGGATCGGCGCGTGTCGAGGACGAGCGCGAGCGCGTGACGCAGCCGGAGCTCGCGCCGGAAGTCGCCGATGGTGGTGCCGGTGGCGCGCCGAAAGACGCGGCAAAGGTGAAACTCCGAGACGCCGACCGCGCCCGCCAGCTCCGCCAGCGACGGCGTGCGCCCGACGTGACGGCGCACGTGGAACGCGATTTCGTCGGCGAGCGCGCGCCTGCGCCGATCGCCCGGCGGCTCCTCGCCGGCGTCGAGCGTGGCGTGCAGGGTCTCCTCGACGTGCAGCATGTCGTCACAACCATCGGCGAGCGCACGCAGCCGCGACCAGCCGTGCGCGTCGATCGCGCGCACCGCCGGGCCGCGCGCCGCCAGCCGCGCCGCGATCGGCCCGCTCACCGAGAGACACACGTCACCGCCGCCTGCGGGATGGCGAAACACGTGCTCGCCGCCGTCGCGCAGCACGAACGCGCGCGTCGGGTCGGCGATGGTGCGCCGTCCGCCGCGCAGCTCGAACGCGCCGCGCAGCACCACCATCAGGCGATCCCCGCGCACCGGCTCGACCACCGGCCGCGGCGCATCGACGCCGTCGCACGCGACGCGAGCCAGCGTCACGCCCGTCGAGCGATGCACCACGCGCGAGGCCAGCGCCATCGCCCGATGATACCGCCGCCGAAAAGAGCAAGCGGATGAAAGAAGCGCCCGCCCTCCGGCGCTAGCGTTGCCCCATGGAACGAAAGCCACCCAAAATCGTCCGCCCCGCCGACGTCGACGGCGCCGGCCGCTGGTTCACCCAACGCCTCAACCCGCGCTCGCGCTTCCGTGGCGCCTGGCTCAGCCGCCTCGGCGGCCTGTCGCGCGTCGCCGTCGACCACGTGACCCTGCCGCCCGGCGCCGAGTCGTTCGCGCTGCACGCCCACCACCTCGAAGAGGAGTGGCTCTACATCCTGCGCGGCCACCCCACGCTGCTGACCGAAGAGGGCGACGTCGCGCTCGCGCCCGGCGACTTCGTGGCCATGCCCGCGCCGCAGCGCGCGCACAACCTGGCCAACCGCACCGACGAGGACGTCGCCTACCTCGTCGGCGGCGAGCCCGGCCTGCCCTTCGACGTGCTCGACTACCCGTCGCTACAAAAATCGTACTTGCTGACGCGCGTGCCCGGCCAACCGACCGGCTTCCGCGCGCTCGGCCCCGTCGAGAACCCCTTCGGGCCCGTCGACGAGGAAAAGTAGCGCGCGACGCTCAGCCCGACTGGTTGATCCACCACTCGAGGCGGCGCACGTACTCGCGGAAGTCCTTGCGCTTGCGCAGATCGGGATCGACGCCCTCGGGCAGGAACACGTCGGTGATGCGCGTGATGGCAAAGCGCGCCGAGCCGAGCCGCGCCTCGTCGACGAGCCGGGTGCGCTCGGAGTGATCGAGCGGCCGCAGCGCCTCGTACGCGGCGAGGAGCGCGTCCACCGCCGGCTTGTGGATGCGCGATCCGGTCCAGCACCAGGCGTTGATCGCGACCGCCAGATCGTAGACGTACATGCCCCAGGTCGCCTGCTCGAAGTCGAGCACCGCCACCAGCGCGCCGCCGCCGTCGACGAGCACGTTGTCGGGGAACAGATCCTGATGGATGAGGCCGCTCGGCAGCGTCCGCCGCCGCCGCGCGCGATCGAGCTCGTAGCGCAGCGCGGGCACGATGTCCGCGACCCGCAGATCATCGGCGAACGACTCCAGGCGCGCCGACAGGGCCTCGAGCGAATAGTGGTTGCGCGGCAGCTCCTCGGCGCGCATGCCCCATCCGGCGCGATGCAGCTGCGCCAACGCCGCGCCGGCCAGCGCCACCGTCGCCGGATCTTTGGCGTCGGGATGCGCCTCGCGCCCGTCGAGCCAGGGAAACAGCGTCACCGGCCGCCCCGCCGCCTGCACGACGGCGCGCCCATCCTGCGCGCGCACGATCTCGGGCGTGGCCAGCCCGTGCGCGCGCAGCCGATCGACGAGCGCCACCTCGCCGGCGACGTCCTCGTCGCGCTTGCCCTCGTTGAGCCGCAGGAACCACAGGCGCCCCGACGCGCGCAGCCGGAAGTTGGAGTTGACCGTGCCGTGCGCCGGCAGCGGCTCGAGCGATTCGAGCGCGAGGCCGTATGCCTCGCACAGCTTGTGTGCTTCGCCTTCGTCGAGCGGCGTGCGCAGCGCCATTACTTCTTCGGCTTCAGGATGCCGCCGAACGCGCCCACGAGCGACCAGCCGATCACGGTGCGCCCGACCTCACCCACGCGGCTGTTGCAGTTCGCGCACAACGGCTTGCCGAGCTTGCCTTCGCTGGCGCGCGCCAGGCCGTTGCAGTAACCGCCGGCGAGCCAGTTGAGGCACTTGACGCCCACGCGCTCGCAGCGACCGCACTTCCACTTGTCGCGCGCGAAGCGCCCCTCGCCCTTTTCGGCGAGCGTGTAGGTGGTGACGTCGAAGCAGTGCGAGCAGAACGCGAGGTCGGCGCGGCACACCGGGTTGCTGCACACCGTCGCCGCGCGGTCGACGTTGTTCTGGCACGCCGGGCATTTATAATCTTTTGCCATTTACCGAAGCCTTCGCCATTTGCCAAAGCCTAGCATGGCTTGTTAGCCTCGGCGGCAGATGCGTCTGTCGGAGCGCGATCGGCAGAAGCTCGTGGACGCCAACGTCCCGTTCGTGCGCTCGATCGCCGGCAAAATCAAGGATCAGCTGCCGCGCGAGATCGAATTCGACGATCTCTACAATTATGGGATGCAGGGCCTGCTCGAGGCCGCCGAGCGCTACGACCGCAAGCACGGCGTGACCTTTCAGACCTTCGCCTACTACCGCGTGCGCGGCGCCATGTTCGACGGCCTGCGCAACATGGGCTGGCTCCCCCGCCACGAGTACGCCCGCCTGCGCTTCGAGGAGCGCGCCGCGGCCTACCTGTCGAACCTGACCGAGCGCGAGGCCGGCGCCGGCGCCGAGCTGCCGTCGGTGGTCAACGTCGAGGACGAAGTGCGCCAGGTGGCCGAGGCCCTCGGCGGCGTGGCCGCCATCTTCGTGACCACGATGGAGGGCCAGCGCGATCGCGGCGACACCGCCACCGGCACCACCGCCACGCCGCAGCTCGACGTCGAGGACAGGGAGCGCGACGTCGCCATCGAGGCGGCGCTCAAGACGCTGCCCGACAAGGAGCGGCGCCTCCTACAGCTCTACTATTTCGAGGATCGCCCGCTCGAAGAGGCGGGCAAGATCATGGGGCTGTCGAAGTCGTGGTCGTCGCGGCTGCACTCGCGCGCCATCGAGCTGCTCAAAGACGCGCTCAAGCACCAGGTCAGCCCCGAGGGCCGATTGCGTACCCGCGCCAAGCCACGCGCGCGCCGCTGACCCGGCTCGTTTCTTCGTTACTTCTTGTCCGGCGCCGGCGTCCACTTCGGCGGCTGCTCCTTGCCCTGATGGCAGGTGCCGCAGCCGACCTTGTTCTTCTCGGCGTCCTTGATGCCCTTGAGCCACCGGTCGTTGATGTCGTTCGTCATCTGGATCATCTTGCGCGCGATCAGCTTCTTCTCGTTCTTGTCCGAGGCCATGTCGGGCACGTCGTGGCAGTAATCGCACTCGACGCCGAGCGCCTTCGATTGCGCCTTCATGTATGCCTTGAGGTCGTCCTTGCTCATATTCTTGGGAAGGACCTGCAGGTTCTTGAACTCCGCCCGCGCCACCCCGCCCCCGAGGCTCGCTCCACCGACGAGAACAGTGACCACCAGCCATCGCATCGCGCGCATATCGAACTCCTTATGTAAACGACGAAACCAGCAGCGGAACATTCAATCCGATATTAGAATCCTCTTCAATGCGCCAGTTTCTCCTCGCGACGCTGTCGGCGCTCCTCGTGGCCGGCTGCGGCGTCGAGCTCGAGCACGGCCTCGACGAGCGCCAGGCCAACGAGGTCGCCTCGGTGCTCGAGGCGGCGGGCATCGCAGCCGACAAAGTCGGCGAGGACGGCAACGCCAACGCCTACAAGATCGTCGTGCCGCGCGCCGAGTCGGGCCGCGCCTTTTCGCTGCTCGAAGCGCGCGATCTGCCGCGCCGCGCCCTGCGCGGGCTCTCGGACACCTTCGCCTCGTCGACGCTCCTGCCCTCGCCCGTCGAGGATCGCGCGCGCTTCGAGGCCGCGCTCGGCGTCGAGCTCGAGCGCTCGCTCGAAGAGATCCCCGGCGTCGTCTCGGCGCGCGTGCACCTCGCGCTGCCGCCCGAAGAGCCGCTGGTCGGCGACAGCGCGCACGCACGCCCGACCGCGTCGGTGCTGCTCAAGACCAGCCACGCGCTCTCGCTCGCCGACGCCGACATCAAGCGGCTCGTGGCCGGCGCCGTGCACGGGCTGGCCACCGCCGACGTCGGCGTGGTGCTGGCGCCGGCGTCGATCGACAACAGCTCGCCGCCCTACGATCACGTCGGCCCGCTGCGCGTCGCCCGCGAGTCGCGCACGCTCACGGCCGCGCTGGCGACGTCGGGCCTGGTGGTGATCCTCCTGCTCTCGCTCGGCCTGGTCTTCGCCGCGCTGCGCCTCGGGCAGCTGCGCCGCCGCGTCCGCGACCTCGAGCGTTCGACGCCACCGCGCTAGTACCTCGCCGCAGTGGTTTCGATCGGTTCGTTTCGGTTCACAACCCGCCGACGTATTCGCACGTCGCGGCGAGGTACTGCGCATCGATCCAGGAGGCGTGCCGCCTCCCTCGTCGGGCAGAGCCCGCCGAGCCTCCCTCCCGCTGACGGCCGGACTGCCGGCCGACGACGCCTTGGGCGCCTTGAAAGGCCGGATCGGCAACCAGACAAATTCACTGCGGCGAAGCGCTAGCGCGCTACACTGAACGCATGTGGTACCGCCGGCTGGCCGCGCTCCTCGTGCTCGCCGCTCCCCTCGTCGTGCCCGCGACGGCGCGCGCCGCCGGCTCCGGCGTCGACAGCGTCGTCTCCGACGATCCGACCTGTGCCGACGCCGCCGCGCACCTGCGCATCGCGCGCCGCGCCATCACGGTCAACGACTACGCCACCGCCATCGCGAACTTCAAGACCAGCTACGAGCTCGATGGCGAGCCGCTCACGCTCGTCTTCCTGGCGCGCGCCTATGTCCACGAGAACGACCTGTTCTCGGCGATCGAGCTCTACAAAAGCTACCTCGACCAGGTCCCGAGCGGCCTCCGCGCCTCGTACGTCGAGGGCGAGATCGATCGCCTCACCGATCGCCTGCTCGCGCAGCGCATCGCCATCTTCGACGACGACGCGCGCTGACTACTTCGCCTGCGGCAACTGCAACGGCTGCTGCTGCGCCGTCGCCGGCTCACCGAACAGGAACGGATAGGTCCACTCGATCTGCGGGATGTACGTGCCGCGAAAGCGCGGAAACGAGATCCCGTGGAGCGCGTGCTTCACGCAGTCGGCGGTGAGCGTCTTGTCGAGCGGCGGCATCACCGACGTCGAGCGCACCGACCCGTTGCGCTCGATGACCAGCTTCACCGTCAGAAAGCCGTTGTATTGCTCGACGCTCTTGCACGCCATCACCTTCGAACGGTAGCGATCGATCGCGCTCTCGAGGTCGTGCCGGTTGAGCTGCTCGGGCGGTCCTGCCTGCACCGGCTGCGCCGCCGGCTCCTCGGCCACCGGCTCGTCCTCCGGCTGCGCCACCGCCGCGTGCCGCGGATCCATCGCCGCCCGCGCCTGGCGCGGCGCGCGCACCACCGGCGGCGGCAGCGTGCCCTCGTGCATCGGGCGCAGCCACACCCACGCGATCGCCGCTGCGCACACGATCCAAAGCGCTACGATGGCGCGCCTCGCCATGGCGTAACACTAGCACGGTGTTATTCTCGAATCCCGTGAGCTCTCGCCTTCCCGTCCTGCCGCTCTTGCCCATCCTCGACGCGGCGCGGGCGCCCGAGGTGCCGCTGAGCGCGCTCGACACCGTCTGGTTCCAGCTCACCGGCACCGTCTGCAACATCGCCTGCCGCCACTGCTTCATCAGCTGCGGCCCCGAGGAGAGGCGCGTGCCGATGATGGACGCCGCGCAGGTGCGCCGCTTTCTCGACGAGGCCGAGCGGCTCGGCGCGCGCGACTACTACTTCACCGGCGGCGAGCCGATGATGCACCCCGACTTCTGGCCGCTCGTCGACGACACGCTCGCGCGCGGCCCGCTCACCGTGCTAACCAACGGGCTCTATCTCGACGGCGATGCCGCCGCCCGCGCGCGCCGCGCCTTCGATCGCGCGCGCTACTCGTTCGATCTGCGCGTCTCGCTCGACGGCATGAGCGCCGACGAAAACGATCCGGTGCGCGGCAAGGGCACCTTCCATCGCATCGTCGACGGGCTGCGCGCGCTCGCCGCCGTCGGCCTGTCGCCGGCCATCACCGTCGTCGAGCATCGCGCCGGGCTCGCCGCCGCCGACGCGCGCGCCGCCTTCTTCGACTTCGCGCGCAGCCTCGGCCTCGCGCAGCCGCGCCTCAAGTTCTTGCCGCTGCTCCGCATCGGACGCGAGCCGACGCGCACGGCCGGATACTCCGACTCCGACGTCGCCGCCCTCGCGGACCTGACGCTCACGCCCGAGGCGCAGGAGGCGATCGTCTGCAGCTCGTCGCGCCTGGTGACCGCGCACGGCGTGATGACCTGCCCCATCCTCCTCGACGCGCCGGGCGCCGCGCTTGCCGATACGCTCGCCGGCGCGCTCGGCCCGATCCGCCTGCGCTGGAGCGCGTGCAAGACCTGCGTCGTCGAGGGGCTCACGTGCCGCACCTGAAGCCCGCCATCCACGCGGTCATCGGCGGCGTCTACAACAACTGGCTCGCCCTCGAGGCCACGCTCGACGACGCCCGGCGCCGCGGCTGCACCGACGTCTGGTGCCTCGGCGATCTCGGCGGCTTCGGGCCGCATCCGGATCGCGTGTTCCCCATCCTGCGCGATCGCGGCGTCGTCGTCATGCAGGGCAACTACGACCACTCGATCGGCCACGATCTCGCCGACTGCGGCTGCGGCTACACCGATCCGCGCGACAACCACTACGCGCAGCTCTCCTACGACTACACGCGCGCGCGCACGTCGCCGTCGTGGCATCCCTGGCTGCGCGCGCTGCCGCCGTCGCTACGCGCGACCTGGGGCGGCCGGCGCGTGCTCGCCGCGCACGGCTCGCCGCGACGCGTGAACGAGTTTCTCTGGGAGTCGACGTCGCCCGACGCCTTCCTCGCGCGCATGATGACCGCGCACGAGTGCGACCTCTTGCTCGTGACCCACACCGGCATCCCGTGGCAGCGCCGCCTCGCCGACGGGCGCCTCGTGGTCAACGTCGGCGCCATCGGCCGCCCCGCCAACGACGGACGGCGCGAGGTCTGGTACGCCGTCGTCACCGAGCGCGAGTCGGGCGGCCTCGACGCCGAGCTCGTGCCGGTGGCCTACGACTGGCAACGGCTCGCCGCCGCCATGCGCAGCGAGAATCTACCGCCCGAGTTCGTCGCGACCATCGAGACCGGGTGGTGGACCACCTGCCTCGAGATCCTGCCGCCCAAAGAGCGCCTCGCCGGTAAATATTAGAAGCGATCGTGGCGCTCGTCGTCCTTCGCGCGATTCGACGCCTTTTGCTCGTCGATGGCGTTGCCGACGTTGCCGTGCTTCAGCTCGTTCTTGGCCGATTGATGGTGACGCTCGGCGCGCTCGTGATCCACGCTCGCGCACCCACCCACCATCGAGGCGACCGCCAGTGCAAAGAGGAGGTGTCTCATGGCCTACCCTTAGTGCAATCGGGGGGCCACCTGTGCCTCAAGCGCGTGGCTCGATGCGCTCGATGCCGCGCTTGGACACGATCAAGTAGGCGTGGTGCTCGATCGTCTCGCCGCCGATGGGGGTGAACACGATGCGCGCCGGGAAGCGATACTCGCGCGGCGCATCGGCGAAGCGCACGCGCCGTTGCGCGTCGAGCACCGGCACCTGCTTCACGGCGTTGTCGAGCCGCGCGAAGATCGGCGACAGGTCGTAGCGGAAGATGTGCTTGATGCTGTAGATGTGCGCGCGCTCGAGCGCCGGCGCCGGATGCAGCGTCGCGCGCATGCGGAACTTGAGCTGCACCACGCGCTTGGGCGCGCCGATGCCGTGCAGGTCGCGCAGGTCGTTGGCGGCGAACGGCTCGGAGTCGACGTCGAAGGTCTCGCGCGTCTCGAGCAGCACCGGCTGCGCCGCCTCGAGCCGCCGCGGCAGGCGCAGCGTCACCTGCCGCTGCCCGTAGAGCCGCATGATGCGGCCCGTGATCCAGCCGCGCGACAGCTCCTTGATGCGATCCTTGATCGCATAGGCGATCGCCGAGAGCACGGCGAAGGTGCCGAGGCCGATGCCGGCGCGCGCGTTCGGCTTGAGCGGCAGGAGCGTGAACGACAGCCACATGAACGCCGCCAGGCAGGCGCCGACGACGGCGGTGTAGTTGCGCACGCGCGTGTCGACGAAGTAGGCCTGCACGTCGAGGTACAAAACGTCCTGAAAGTGCTTCTTCAGCCGCGAGGCACGCTCGAGGAAGGCGGCGAGCTCGGCGTGACCGTCGGCGTGCGGCGTGATGTAGCCGCGCCCCCGCCGGTAGACCAGCTCCTCCGAGAGCCCCTCGGCGACGAGGCAGCGCAGCGCCTCGCCCCACGGCGTGTCGCTGGCCTTGAGCATCGACTGGTCGCCGAACAGCGTCTCGTCGACGACGTGCTCGCAGCCGGCGAAGAAGTCGATGAGCGCGTGCGAGAGGAACTCGTCGGCGAGCGCGCATTCGCGCCGCACCTCCTGGCGCGCGCTCTCACCGACCGCGAGCGCGGCGCGCATCTCGGCGATGAGCTCGACCGCTTGCGTGACCAGGTTGGTGAGCGTGTCGGCGAGCTGCGGATCGGGCACCTCGCGCAGCTGCGCCGCCGCCGCCACGCAGATGCGCTCGAAGCGCTGGCCGAGCCGCTTCAGGCGATGGGTGACGCCGAGCGTGTCGCGCCGCAGCTCCTCGAGATCCTCGCGATCGATCTCGAGCGGCCCTTCTTCGGCCGGGCTCTGCAGGCGCGTGAAGATCTGCAGGTGCTCCCAGACGTTGTGGCTGGGGAAGGTCGTCTGCGGGATCTCGATCGCGAGCTGCACGTCGTAGCGGCGATCGGCCGCCGTCGGAATCTGCACCGCGGCGGTCCACTCGATGCGAGATAGATCGTGGACCCCGAGCCAGAGGCGCACGTCCTCGGCGCGTCGCGGCGGCTCCGGCTTGGCGGCCCTCCGTAACATCTGCGTGACATTGTAACCCCGGTCGCAGCTCGATGCAGCTAATCCGCCACGAATTCCAGGTTCGGCACCGATAGAGGCCGTCCGTCGAGCGTGACGGCGCCGGCGAGGCTGATGGCGACGCGCTCGCCGGTGCGAAGATTCCCGAGGTCGAAGCGGACGTTGACGGCGTGGTGCCCGCCGGGCGGCACCCAGTCGACGGTGTCGACGCCGCCGTCGACGTGCGCGCGTGCGCCGCGCGAGGTGAAGAGCACGACGCGATCGCGGTCGACGACGATCGGCGCGCGTCCGTAGTTGACGACCTCGAGCTTGAAGAGATCGTCCTTCTGGGCGCGCACGAGGACGCGCACGCCGTCGGGGCCGTCGGCCACCGGCGCCACCGGGCGCAGCGAGCTGCAGCCGCCGAGGAGCGCAGCAGCGACGAGCACATACATAAGCGGAAGGCGAAGGCGCATGGCGACGGGAAGAGCACGCGCCATGCCGCGTCGATCTCCGCGTCGCGCGTGGCGGCGGCGGGCAGGTGTGGACATCGCTTCACGGCGTGCCTCGCAGCTTTTGCCGAGACGGCCAGGCTCGGCGCGCCCACCTGTGCGCCGATCGTCGCCGCCGGCGTGCTAACGATGCTCGTCGAGGAACGCGGACAGCCGCGCCCGCTCGGTGGCGTCGAGCGGTTCGCCGAGCCACGCCTCGGCGTCGGCGCGCGCGCGGAACGCCTTGCGCGCGACCGAG
This sequence comes from Polyangia bacterium, assembly GCA_035607415.1. Lineage (GTDB taxonomy): Bacteria > Myxococcota_A > Polyangia > Palsa-1104 > Palsa-1104 > JAQBQH01. The sequence continues at coordinate 69,178 of DATNAQ010000056.1, read as the reverse complement.
CCGCCCTCCTTGAGCATGCGCTCGATCTGCAGCGTCTTGAGCGCGCCCGCGTCGGCGAGCAGGAACGCGTTGCGCGCCAGCCACGGGTTGTCGCGGCGCATGAGCTCGGAGAGGAAGTCGACGACGTCGGGATCGAGGATGCGCACGCCGCGCATGTCGATGACGCCCAGCGACGGCGCCCTGGTCGCCTTGACCAGCTTGCGGATCGCCTGCACCAGCGCCTGCGCCTCGTAGAGCGGCAGCGGCGAGGCGAGCCGCACCTCGAGCAGCCGGCCGACGCGGATCTCGGCGGAGAACATGCGCGCTACGGCTGCTCGTCGAGGAACGACGCGAGCCGCCGCCTTTCGCCGTCGGTGAGCACCCCTCCGAGCCAGGTTTCGGCCTCGCCGCGGCTGCGGAAGACGCGGCGCGCGGCGCCGGCGCCCGAGGCCTTGACCATGCGCTCCATCTGCAGCCCGAAGGTCGGCGACAGCGACGGAACGATGAGCGCGTTGCGCTCGAGGCGCGGGTTCTCCGAGCGGATGATGCCGGCGATGAAGTCGATCGAGTCGGGATCGATGGTGCGCGAGCCGGCGCGCAGGTCGGTGCAGGCGACGATCTTGCCGGGGTGCGCGCTGATGATGCGCACGATCTCGCCCATGAAGCGCGTCGCCTCGTCCATCGTCACCGGCGGGACGACGCGCACCTCGATGAGACGGCCGGTCGAATTGGCGACGGAGAGCGCCATCGGTTCGTGGAAAATATCACGAAACGCGCGCTAGGTGCGGCGGAGGCGGGACTGGAGCTCGGAGAGCAAGGCGTGGGCTTCGCGCGGGGACATGCCGTCGAGGTCGGCGTCGGCGAGCGCCTGCTCCACCGGCGACGGCCCCGCCTTCGTCGGCCCCGCCTTCGCCGGCGCCGCGCTCTGCGATTCCCTCGCCGGCGGCGGCGCCAGCAACGACAGCTGCTCGCTCTCGGCGACCGCGTGCGGCCCGAGCTCGTCGCCCGACTCGAGCTTGGCCAGGATCTGCTTGGCGCGCGCCACCACCGACTTGTCGAGCCCGGCCAGCCGCGCCACCTGGATCCCGTAGCTGCGCGACGCCCCGCCCGCCACCAGCTTGTGCAAGAAGACGATGTCCTCTTTCCACTCCTTGACCGCCGTCGAGAAGTTGCGCACGCGCGGCCGCGTCTCGGCCAGCGCCGTCAGCTCGTGGTAGTGGGTCGCGAACATCGTCTTGGCGCCGATGCGATCGTGCAGGTGCTCGGCCACCGCCCACGCGATCGACACGCCGTCGTAGGTCGACGTGCCGCGCCCGATCTCGTCGAGCACCACGAGCGAGCGCCGCGTCGCGTGGCCGATGATGTGCGCCGTCTCGCGCATCTCGACCATGAAGGTCGACTCGCCGCGCGCCAGGTTGTCCGACGCCCCCACGCGCGTGAACACGCGGTCGACCACCCCCACGCGCGCGCGCCGCGCCGGCACGAACGAGCCCATCTGCGCCATCACGACGATGAGCGCCGCCTGCCGCATCACCGTCGACTTGCCCGCCATGTTGGGGCCGGTGATGACCACGAGCTGGCCGTCGTCGGGATCGAGCAGCGTGTCGTTGGGGACGAAGCGCCCCGCCGCCGCCAGCTTCTCGACGACCGGGTGGCGACCGTCCTCGATCTCGAGGCGCAGCGATCCGTCGACCTCGGGCCGCACGTAGGCCGAGTTGTGCGCGACGTCGGCCAGCGCCGCGAGCGCGTCGAGCCGCGCCACCTGCTCGGCGAGCGGCAGGATGCGGCGCGCGCTCTCGGCGACGCGGCGGCGCAGCCGATCGAACGCCTCGAGCTCGAGCGCGACGCGCCGCTCGTCGGCGCCGAGGATCTTGGCCTCGTAGTCGGCCAGCTCGGTGGTCACGAAGCGCTCGGAGTTGGCCAGCGTCTGCTTTCTGATGTAGTCGCTCGGCACGCGCGACAGGTTGCTGCGCGTGATCTCGAGGTAGTAGCCGAACACGCGGTTGTAGCGGACCTTGAGCGACGAGATGCCGGTGCGCTCGCGCTCGCGCGCCTCGATCTCGAGGATCTTGCCCTTGCCGCCCTCGGACAGCGCCGACAGCTCGTCGAGCTCGGCGTCGAAGCCGCGGCGGATGAAGCCGCCGTCGCGCCACTGCGCGGGCGGATCATCGGCGAGCGTGCGCGCGATCTCGGCGGCGACGTCGCCGCACAGCGCCTCGTCGCCCGCCGGCAGCTCGAGCAGCTCGGGATGGGCCAGGCGCGCGGCCGCGTCGCCGTCGAACGACGCGGCGATGAGCGCGCGCAGGCCGGGCAGCCGCTCGAGGCTGCGCGCCAGGGCCACCAGGTCGCGCGGCGTGGCCACGCCGAGCGTGGCGCGGCCGGCGAGCCGCTCGAGATCGTAGATCTCGGCGAGGCCGAGGCGCAGCTCGGCGCGCATGGCCGCGTGCTCGACGAGCCACTCGACCGCGTCGTGGCGCCGCCGGATCTGCGCCACATCGACGAGCGGCGCGGCCAGCATGCGGCGCAGGAGGCGCCCGCCCATCGACGTGCGCGTCTCGTCGAGGACGCCCCACAGCGCGCCCTCCTTCTTGTTGCCGATGAGCGTCGAGAAGAGCTCGAGGTTGGCGCGCGTCGACTCGTCGAGCAGCAGGTGCTCCGACGGCGCGTAGGGCACGAGCTGCGTCAGCGGCAGCGTGCCCGCCGGCTGCGTCTCGGCCGCGTACTTGACCACCGCGAGCGCCGCGCGCAACGCCAGCGGGCCGAGGAGCTGCGCGCCGTCGTCTCCGCGCGGCAGCTCGCGCCCCGTCGCGGCGACGAGCTCGGCCTCGGCGCGCGCGGCGTTGTACAGCCCCGGGGCCGGCAGATCGGTCCACGCCGTCTTGATGCGCGCGCGCAGCGCGGCGAGCTCGGCGTCGTCGAGCCCGGCGTGCAGGATCTCGCGCGGCTCGAGGCGCGCCAGCTCGTCGACGAGATCCTTGAGCGGCAGCTGCGCCGCCGCGAACTCGCCGGTGGTCACGTCGAGGTGCGCAAGGCCGACGGCGCCGCCTTCGGCCATGAGCGCGCAGAGATAGTGCGCCGCCTTCGGCTCGAGCTGCTCGTCGTCGATGATGGTGCCGGGCGTGACGACGCGAACCACCTGTCGCTTGACGATGCCCTTGGCGACCTTGGGATCCTCGACCTGCTCGGCGATGGCGACCTTGAAGCCGCGCTCGACCAGCTTGCCGAGATAGTGGCGCGCGGCGTGGTGCGGGACGCCGCACATGGGCACCGGGTTCTCCTTGCCCTTGTCGCGGCTGGTGAGCGTGAGATCGAGCGTGCGCGCGACCACCACGGCGTCGTCGAAGAACATCTCGTAGAAGTCGCCGAGGCGGAAGAAGACGACGCAGTCGGGGTAGGCCTCCTTGATCTCGAGGTACTGCCGCATGAGCGGCGTATCTGCCGAATCCGGAACCGCTCCCGACATCGTGGGAGCGATGGTATATGCTCGCGCACCATGTTGGCACTCGTTCTATCGGGAATTCTGGTCACCACGCAGAACGGCACCGAGATCGGACGCGAAGCGTGGCGCGACGACGGCAAGGTCGTGACGAGCGACATCACCGTGATGGGTCAGAAGGCGACGATCTCGATCGATCGCAAGAAGCACAACCTGCACGTCGATCAGAGCGGGCAGCCGATCGACATCGCGATTCCGCCGGGCGGCGCCGCGCTCATGAACCTGAACTGGGCGGCGTACGGCGTGCTCGCCTCCGAGTTCAAGAACGCCTCGACGCCGACGCCGTTCGAGGCGGTGCTCGGCAAGGATCGCATCATCCAGGCGAACGTGACCGTGCACGGCACCGCCGACGGCGGGCGCGAGGTCACCGTCGCCGTCGGGCCGCTCGAGGTCCACGCCACCGTCGACAAAGCGGGCGCGGTCACGCATGCGTCGGTGCCGATGCAGGGCATCGAGGTCAAGCCGGGAACGAGCGCCTCGGCGCCGCCGGTGCGTCGCAAGCCGCCGGCGGGCGTGGTCGAGGAGCCGTTCACCATCGACAACCGCGGCACCAAGCTCGCGGGCGATCTGTGGCTGCCCGAGAAGCGGACGGGCAAGGTGCCGGTGGTGATCGTCATCGCCGGCTCCGGGCCCGTCGACCGCGATGGAAACGCCGGCGGCGTGCTGCGCTCCGACGCCTATCGCATGCTCGCCGAGGCGCTGGCCAGGCGCGGCGTGGCCACGATCCGCTACGACAAGCGCGGCGTCGGCGGGTCGACCTTCGGCGGCAAGCTCGAGGATCTCGGCTTCGACGACTTCGTGTCGGACGCGGCGGCGCTGGTGACGATGGCGCGGGTCAACGACAAGCTCGACGGCGTGTACCTGTTCGGGCACTCCGAGGGCGCGCTCATCGCGCTCGAGGTGGCGGCGACGACCAAGGTCGACGGCATCATCAGCGCGGCGGGCGCGGGCCGGCCGATGGGCGAGGTCATGCGCGAGCAGCTGTCGCGGCAGCTAGACGCCGATGATCTGAAGGAGCTCGACGGCATCCTGGCGGCGTTGAAGGCGGGCAAGAGCCCGGAGCCGAAGGCGGCGTCGCTGCAGCGGCTGTTCCGGCCGGAGCTGGCGAAGTTCATGCGCGGCCTCTTGATGACGGATCCGCGGCCGCTCGCGCGCAGCTACAAGGGCAAGCTGACGGTCGTGCAGGGAGACAACGACGTCGAGATCACCGTCGACAAAGACGCCAAGGCGCTGGCGGCAGCGCATCCGGGGGCGAAGCTGGTGGTGCTGAAGGACGTCAGCCACATCCTCAAGCACGACGCGAAGAAGGGGCAGGACCAGCCGAGCTATCGCGATCCGACGGTGCCGCTCGATCCGGGCGTCGTGGATGCCACGATGGCGACGATCCGCTAAAGCGCGATTCACTTGCGTTGAGCGTAGCGAGGTGCGCGAGGCCGAGTTGGATTTGGGCGCACGAAGAGCGAGCAGCGCAACAATACCCGTCGGTATTGGGAGCAGCGCAGCGATGAGTCCGCCCAAAGGCAGCCGGCCACGCGCGCCGCAGTAGATCAACGCAAGTGATTCGTGCTTTCGCTAGAGCTTCGCGACGTACGCGATGATGCGCTGCTTCTTTTCGAACTCGGTCTTCGCGTCGACCGCCGACTGCCGCGACCCGTAATCCCCCACCCTCACGCGAAAGAACACGCCCTTGCCGGGGATCTCACTCGCGACCAGAAACGGCTTGTAGCCCGCCGCCTGAATCTTGCGCATGAACTCTTCGGCGTCCGACTTGTCCGGGAACGCCGACAGCTGCAACGTGAAGTGCGACGCCGTCGCGTCCATCTTCTTCGCCGACGCGCCGTTCGCCGCCACCACCTGCGGCCGCGCCGCCGGCAGCGCCGGCGCCTTCGCCAGCTCCGGCTTCTTCGGCTCGGACTTCTTCGGCTCGGGCTTCGGCTCGGGCTTCGACGCTTCCGCCGTCGCCGGCTTGTCCTCGTCGTCGCTCTCGTCGTCGGCCGCCGCCGGCGCCGGCTCCTTCTTCGGCTCGACCTTCTTCTCCGCGATCGGCGCCGGCGGCTTGAGCGCCGCCTTCGCCGCCACCGGCTTGTCCGTCTTCGCCGGCGTCAACGCCTTGTGGAACGTCAGCCCCTCGTCGGCCTCATCGGCGTCGCCGAGCTGATCGAGCGCCGCCAGCGGATCTTCGATCGCCGCCGGCGCCAGCGCCAGCGCGCGCGCCTCGATTCGTTTGCCGATGAGCACACCGACGACGAAAATCAGGCACGCCGCCACGGCGCTGCCGAAGAAAAGGAAGAAGATCTGTCGCCCGTCGAGCGAGATCTCGACTTTGTCTTTCCATCGATCCAGGTCGCGCATGGGTGACTCCTACAGTCACCTACATTGGATCACCGTTCCCGGGATCGCGCAACTTTTTGGTCGAATTCAGCGAACGATGAAGGTGGTGTCGATCGACTGGCTCGTCGAGAACAGCCTCAGGAGCTGCCCGCGCAGCCCGGTCGCCAGCGGGCTCTTGCCCTCGTCGACCACGTAGACCGTCTGCCCGTCGGGCGCCACCACCGCGTAACGCGGCTGCTGCGCCTGCACGTCGACGCCGAGCAGCGACACCAGGTTCGATCCGCCGCCGGTGATGCCGAGGCTGACCGAGGTGTTGTCGGGCGGGATGAACGGCTGCTTCGAGCCGTTGAGCGGCAGCTGCAACACGATGTTGAAGATCGGGTTCTCGAAGTGGATGAGCCGCGTCGTCGACTCGTTGAGCGCGTTCACCTTGCAGATGTTGCTCGGTAGGACCGCCGGATCGATCGACGTCGCCAGCGGCTCCGCGTCGACGTCGGGCGTGCACGCCGGCGGGTCGAGCGGGATGCGCCACTGCGCCAGGCGCACGCGCTCGAGCGTCTCGGGCGGCACCTCGCACTCACCGAGCTTGCTGGGGTCCGCCTTGCCGTCGTTCGCCACTTCGTTCGACAGGTAGCCGCTCGACGTGCCCTCGATGGTGAACGCGTCGCCGACGTGCACTTCGTATTGCTGCAGCTCGGGCATGCAGGTCTGCCAGAACGTCGGCGAGTTGTTGAACAGCGGCGCGCGCATGCAGCGCAGATCGGGATGGTTGGGATCGGTCGTGAACTGGCTCGGCGCGCACTCGAAGTCGGCGCCGCACTCGTTGTCGTTGGAGGCGTCGGTGCAGCTCGCCAGGCAGCGGAACTGCCCGTCGAAGTCCTGCAGACACTGCGTCGAGCGCGACTGCGGATTGAACTGCGTCGTGATCTTGATGTCCATGCACGGATCGGGCGTCCCCGGCACCTTCATCCAGTTCGGATCGCAGGTGTGCGTCTCCTGCGGATACTCGGGCTCGTAGATCTCGCCGACCTTCAAGAGATCCGTCGTCGAGCCGCCCACCGGCGTGGTCATGCCGCCGGTCCCCGACTGCGGCACCGGCGCGCCCTGCCGCGCCGACAGCACGCGGTACTTGCGCTGCGAGCGCAAGAGCTTGCCGCACTGATGCGCCCAGTAGTCGACGGTGTACATCTTGTTGTCGATGTGCAGGCACATCCCCTGCGTCACGTCGAGGAAGGCGCCGGGATCGTGCACGCACTGGAAGCCGCCGGCGTTGTCGCACTCGCTGTCGACGGTGCAGCCGCGGAAGAGCAGCTTGTCGCCGGCGAGCACGCCGCGGCTGCACCAGGCGCCGCCCGGGTCGCTGACGTAACCGCCGAAGTCGGTGCCCGTCGGATCACCGCCGACGACGAAGGCGGCGCCCGTCGAGCGATCGCTGCCCGGCAGCACGCCTTCCCACGTCAGCACCCAGTTCTCGTTGCGCGCGTGATCGGGATCGGTGAAGTAGATGGCGCGCGTCTCGCCCTGCTGCGTCGACGACAACAGCTCCGACGGCACCGGCTCGACGTACAAGCTCGGCAGGTTGCCCATGTTGCTGCCGCAGCCGCCGGCGTCGGGCACGCCGCCGTCGGGGACGCCCGGCGACGTCGACGGCACCGCCACGCCGCACGGGTTGGTGTGGTCGGGCACGCGCGGCATGCCGGTCGCGTCGCTCTCCGCCGTCGGCAAGAAGAAGCGCGGATGGCCGCTGCGCACCTGGTGCGAGATGAGATCGTTGAGCATCGCCTGCGGATGCCCGAACTGGATCACGGTGTCCTTGATCGACTGCTGCACGTTCTGCGGGATGCAGGCGCGCGTGTAGTTGCCCGATTCGGCGTTCAGCGGCTGCTGGTTCGGCTGCGGACAGGCGTCCCAGATGTCGACGACGGTGCCCTGCCCGTTCGACGTGATGATCCAGGCGAAGTCGCCGACCAGGAGGCCGGGCGCGGCCGCCGGCGGCGCGGTGGTCTGCGTCGGATCGCCGGGCGGCGCATCGACGTGCACGAAGGCGACGTCGGTGGGGATCTGCCCCTGCGCCAGCTGGATGCCCGGCGACGTCGCGAACGGCGAGCGCCGCGGCGTCGACGGATCGCCGAGCGGGAAGCAGCCGAGCGTGCGCGGGTTGGGATTGAGCGTCAACCAGTTGCCCGACGCCGGATCGAACGTCGGCGTCTGCTGCAAGTTCAAGGTCGGGCTCTTCCAGCGCGGATCGGGGTTGGTCTCGCACTCGACGGTGCGATCGAGATCGATGACGCGCACGGTGCCGTCGCGCGCCACGGCGTAGAGGAACTTGCCGGCCTCGCCGCGCGGACCGATGCGCAGGACGCGCACGCCCTGTTGCGTGATGCCGTTGTCGGGCGGCTCGAGCGTCACCGCCGTCGGCGTGCCGAAGGTGGCCGACTTGACGTCGAATGGCACCATGTCGATGCGCTCGCCGTAGCCGTCACCGATGATGATGCGACCGGTGGTGGCGTTGCCCTTGGCGTCGGGCTCGGTGTCGATGGCGATCGCCGCCGGATAGGGCCCCGACGGCAGGTTGCTCGGGATCGAGCCCATGTCGGTCGGCCCCGTCGGCGCCGAGAGATCCGACGCGGTCGCGACGCCGCTCTCGTCGGTGCACTCGATCGGGCAGTCGATGGTCGACAGATCGGTCACCGGCGCGACGCCGTTGCCGTCGACGCGCAGCGCCTGCTGGATGGTCGGCTGCGTCGGATCGTCGCCCGCTTCGAGCGACACCTTGACCACGAGGCCGCACGCCGGCAGCGCCACCCAGGCGTTGTGCGTGCCGCCCTTGCAGAAGCCGTCGTGCGAGCCATCGCCCTCGTAGCCGTGCTCGGCAGGCGAGCCGCCGGCGTCGTTGGCCGGCGCCATCTCGATCCACGCCGGGCGCGAGAACAGCCGCTTGGGCGGCGCGCCCGCCGTCGCCGACGGCACGGTGAACGGCAGGTTGGTCACGCCCTTGGCGTCGATGGTGTTGGCCGTCTGCTCGGGGAACAGCGACAGGAGCGCCGCGTGCAGCACCGTCGACACGTCGACGCGCGACAGGTTGCACGAGTCGGTGTTGCTGGTCACCGCGACGCAGCCGTCGCTCGAGGCGCGGATGTGCTCGGGCAGCTTGCCGACGGGCACGAAGCCATAGTCGGGCGTGTAGGGATCGAGATCGATCAGCTTGTTCTGCTCGGTGTCGACGAGCGCGAGCTCGCCGCGCGCCGACTGCGGCACGAGCGCGACGAGGAACGGCACGAAGTTGCCGGGACCGAGCGGCGGAATGAAGTTGATCGGCAGCGGGTAGCTGACCGGGATGGCCAGCTCGTTGGCGCGCACCGTCTCGCAGTCCGACAGCGGCCGCACGTTGTAGGTGCCGTGCGGCGTGGCTTCGCTGATGTCGTTCTCGAAGTACTGCACGCAGGTGAGCGCGACGTCCGACGGACGATCGAAGCTGCGCGTCGGCGTCTGGATCGTCTGCTGATTGCACGCGGTCGTGGCGGCCCAGGCGAGCGCGCCGGCGACGATCGCCGCGATCGATTTGGCGCGGGTCATGGGTTGATCCCGTCGAGGGGATGGCCGAGCTTGCCGATGACGCGATTCTGCGTCGGGCTCGACGGCTCGAGGTCGACGACTGCGATGGTCGATTCGCTGTAGTTGGTCACGTAGGCGTGCTTGTTCGGAATGATCTGTTGCGTCACCGGGGTCACGCCCGGATCGCTGAAGTTGAAGGTGATGTCGTTCGGCCCGGAGAAGCCGCTGAAGATGGTGGCGTCGACGCCCGGCCGGTTGGGGTCGACGATCATCACCTGGCTCGAGAGGAAGCAGACCACGATGGCCTTGGTCTGTCCGCCGATCTGACGCATGCCCATGTGCGACGGCGTCAGGCAGACGTCGACCACGTCGGTGATGACGTTGCGCGGCTGGTTGGCGTTGCTCGGATCGTTGCGCGTGTCGACCACCAGGAGCGACGGCGGGTTGTTCTCGGTCATGAACGCGCGGTTGCCGTCGTTGTCGAAGATGAAGTCGCGCACGTCGGTGCCCTGCGCGAACGTCGACGAGAGCACGAACTGCGACTGCTGCGCCACGGTGATGACGTTGGCGTCGGCGACGCGGAAGGTGGCGACGAGCGGGTTGACGTTCGAGGTCACGTACCACAGCGAGTGCGGATCGGACGGCGACTGCTGCGCGAGGGCGAAGGCGCCGTGGCGGCCGGTCGGGTCGGGCGGGAAGAACTCGGTCGACTCCGAGAGCAGCGCCTGCGACGGCGGCACGTCGACGCCGATGACGGAGACCTGCCCGGTCGCCAGGTGCGACACCAGCAGGCGCCGGTTGGTCGGGTTGGAGTTGTCGACGACCATGCCGAACGGCTCCGCCGGCAGCTGCGTCTTGCCGTTGTTGTTCACGCCGACGGTGCAGTTGGGCTGGTACTGGCAGTAGTAGTCCTGCACGAGGAACGTGGCGTCGCACGGCGCCGGCGACGAGGTCTCGTGGGTCGTCGGGTTGTACTCGGGGCGCGTCGCCAGCGTCGACGGCGAGGAGACGCACTGGAGCACGCCCGGTTGATCGATGCTCGTCGGCGTGTAGATGTCCTTGGCGCCCGGGTTGGCCGACGTCGAGCCGGGGAAGTGCACGTCGATGCGCGTGACCGATGGATCGCCACGGACCGCGACGAAGAGCGTGCGGTGCAGCGGATCGGACGGATCGGGCACGAGCCGGATGGCGCCGGCGAAGTTGCCGACGCGCACCGTCGAGTTCTGCAGGATGAAGGCGCTCTCGTCACACTCGACGATCGACGGATCGAGCGCGTTGCGCGCGCACTTCGCGTTGTAGTTCGCGAACTGGATCCAATCCTGATCCGACATGAAGTTGCACCACGTCGGGATCGGCGTGTTCGGATCGTTCACCGGATCGGCCGGCTTGGAGTACTTGCGGTACTCGGCGATGGTGCACTCGAAGCTGAGCATGTCGACCATCTGGACGGTGCCGCCGCCGAAGCGCAGGTCGGCGTTGCCGTTGGAGACGTAGGCGAACCGTCCGTCGGGATCCATGACGATGCCCGCGGGGAAGTAGAGCTGGTCCGTCTCCGGATCGGTGCTCTTGTCGTTGAGATCCCAGTGACAGCCGGCGACGGCGAGCGCGGCCAGCAAGAAGACACAAGTGCGCATCAATCGAGGGGTTGGATCATCAATGTGGGCGGAAGGTTGCCCGAGACCGTACGGGTTGTAAAGCGATCCGGGCTACCGATCCTTGAGCGCCGCCTGGGCGGCGGCGAGGCGCGCGATCGGCACGCGGAACGGCGAGCAGCTGACGTAGTCGAAGCCGAGGCTGTGACAGAAGGCCACCGACGAGGGCTCGCCGCCGTGCTCGCCGCAGATGCCGATCTTGAGCTTGGGCTTGGCCGAGCGCCCCTTGTCGACGCCGATGCGCATGAGCGCGCCGAGCCCTTCCTGATCGATGGCGACGAAGGGATCGACCGGGTAGATGCCGCGCTTGACGTAGTCGCCGAGGAAGCGCGCGGCGTCGTCGCGCGAGACACCGAGCGTGGTCTGCGTGAGGTCGTTGGTGCCGAACGAGAAGAAGTCGGCCTCGGCGGCCAGCTTGTCCGCGACCATGCACGCGCGCGGCAGCTCGATCATGGTGCCGACCGTGTAGGCGATCTTCTCGCGCGCATCCGCTAGCGCGGCGTCGGCGGCCTTGATGACGAGCGCGCGCATGATGGCGAGCTCGCGCTCGTGGCCGATGATCGGAATCATGATCTCGGGCTGCACGTCGACGCCGGCGCGCTTGACCTCGACGGCGGCCTGGATGATGGCGCGCACCTGGGTCTCGTAGATCTCGGGGTTGGTGATGGCGAGGCGGCAGCCGCGGTGCCCGAGCATCGGGTTGGACTCGTGCAGCGCGGCGACGCGCGCGCGCACCACGTCGGGCTTGACGCCGAGCTCCTCGGCGACGACGGCGATCTGCGCGTCCTCCGTCGGCAAGAACTCATGGAGCGGTGGATCGAGGAGGCGGATGGTGACGGGCAGCCCATCCATCGCCTTGAAGATGCCGACGAAGTCCTTCTGCTGCATGGGCAGGATCTTGTCGAGCGCGCGGCGCCGCTCGCCGACGCTGTCGGCGAGGATCATCTGGCGCACGGCGAGGATCTTGTCCTCGGCGAAGAACATGTGCTCGGTGCGACACAGCCCGATGCCCTCGGCGCCGTAGTTGCGCGCCGTCTGCGCGTCGGTCGGCGTATCGGCGTTGGTGCGCACCTTCAAGCGCCGGCGCTCGTCGACCCACTTCATGAGCTGCGCGTAATCCTCGTCGAGCGCGGGAGCCGACATGGGGACGGCGCCGAGAATCACCTCGCCCTTGCCGCCGTCGAGCGAGAGGACGTCGCCGCGCTTGACGACCACGACCTTGCCGTCGACGTTGACGCTCATCTGCGCCTTGCCGTAGTCGACGTTGATGGCGCTGACGCCGGCGACGCAGCACTTGCCCATCCCACGCGCCACCACGGCGGCGTGCGAGGTCATGCCGCCGCGCGCAGTGAGGATGCCTTGCGCGGCGGTCATGCCGTGGATGTCCTCGGGCGAGGTCTCGACGCGCACCAGCACCACGCGCTCGCCCTTCTGCGCCTCGGCGACGGCCTCGTCGGCGTGGAAGACGACCTTGCCGACGGCGGCGCCGGGCGACGCCGGCAGGCCGCGCGCGATGATCTTCTTCGGCGCGCTCGGATCGAGCATCGGGTGCAACAGCTCGTCGAGCTTGCCGGCGTCGGCGCGCAGCACCGCCTCGTCGGCGTCGATCATGCCCTCTTTCACCATCTCGACGGCGATGCGCACCATCGCCTTGGCGGTGCGCTTGCCGGTGCGCGTCTGCAGCATCCAGAGCTTGCCCTTGGCGATGGTGAACTCGATGTCCTGCATGTCGCGGTAGTGCTTCTCGAGCCGCTCGTAGGTGCGCACGAGATCCGCGTAGGCGGCGGGCATCAGCTCTTCGAGCGACTTCTCGTCAGGTTGACGCTTACTCGCGTTGTTGATCGGTTGCGGCGTGCGGATGCCGGCGACCACGTCCTCGCCCTGCGCGTTGACCAGGTACTCGCCGAAAAAGCGGCGCTCGCCCGTCGACGGATCGCGCGTGAAGGCGACGCCGGTGGCGCAGTCGTCGCCCTGGTTGCCGAAGACCATCGCCTGCACGCTGACGGCGGTGCCCCAGCTCGACGGGATATTGTACATTTGACGGTACGTCACCGCGCGGTGGTTCTCCCAGCTGCCGAAGACGGCGCCGATGGCGCCGCGCAGCTGCTCCCACGGATCGTCGGGGAAGTCGCGGCCCTTGCGCTTCTTGATCTCGGCCTTGAACTCGGCGACCAGCTCGCGCAGCGCCTTTTCGTCGAGCTCGGTGTCGAGATGCACACCGCGCGCTTCCTTCTTCTTCTCGAGGAGCGCCTCGAACGGATCGGCCTCGGTCTTCGACTCGGGCTTGAGGCCGAGCACGACGTCGCCGTACATCTGCACGAAGCGGCGATAGGAGTCCCAAGCGAAGCGCGGCGAGCCCGACGCCGCTTTGATCTTTTGGGCCAGTCCCTCGACGATGGTGTCGTTGAGGCCGAGGTTGAGGACGGTGTCCATCATGCCCGGCATCGAGACGCGCGCGCCGGAGCGGACGCTGACGAGGAGAGGATCGGACGCGTCGCCGAACTTGGAGCCGACCAGCTTCTCGACGTGCGCGACGGCCTCACGCAGCTGCGCATCGAGCTCGGGCGGATAGCTCTGCCCGTGCTCGTAATAGTAGGTGCAGACCTCGGTCGTGATGGTGAAGCCGGGCGGAACGGGGATGCCGAGGCGGTTCATCTCGGCGAGGCCCGCGCCCTTGCCGCCGAGGAGGTTCTTCATGGCGCCCTCGCCTTCGGCGTGGCCGTTTCCGAATCGATAGACGAACTTCGTCGACATGTGCGCAGCGTAAGCACACGTCCGCGCCGGTTCAAGCAGTGTTATGATCTTGCGCGGGGGGTCGGGGGATGGATCTAGCGACGCTTGCCTTGTCGCTCACGCGGGATCAGTTCGGGTCGCGGTTCGATTGTTTCTTCTTGTGCGCCGACCTCGAGGTCGGCAAGGCGACGCGGCCGCAACGGACCGAAGTCTTCGCCGCCGAGGAGAACACCGAGTCGTACACCGGGCCGATGCCGGGGTCGCCGTTCGCGGCGCCGCTGGTCAAGGTGCAAGAGACGTTTCCGTCGATGATCATGCTCGGGCGAACGCTGAACAACGACATCGTCGTCGGCGACACGTCGATCTCGAAGTTCCACGCCTTCTTCCGTATCGGCCCGGGCGGGCTCGTCGAGGTTGCCGACGCGGGCTCGCGCAACGGCACCTTCGTCGGCGACCAGAAGCTGGTGCCGAAGCAGATGAGCCGCCTCAAGGCCGGTGACCGCGTCCGCTTCGCCCGCCTCGCCTTCCAGCTCCTCGACGCCAGCGAGTGCTGGGCCTGGCTCGTCAAAGCGCTCGACCAGTGGGGCGACTGAGCGCGGTCAGCTTTGGTGCGCGGGCGCGCACTGGAAAGGGTCGCCGCCGGCGTCGGAAAACGGCGCAGTCCGCCCGCCTTCGCGGGCGGACTGCGCCTCCATCGGGCCGCTCTACGTCGCGCTGCGCGCGACCGCGGCCCTCTACGCCGCCGTCAGCGACCCTTTCCAGTGCCCACCCGCTTCTATCGCCGTGGGTCCGAATTGCGGCGTGCGTAACCGTCGTGCGTTGCGGCTCAGAGGCAATCGCACCGGAGGCGATAGAAGCGGGCGGGTGTTGGAGATGCCCGCACGGCGGCGTAGAGGGCGCGCGTCGCGCGGGAGCGCGACATAGGCGCGCCCGATGGAGGCGCACCGCCCGCGAAGGCGGGCGGACTGCGCCGTTTCCCGACGCCGGGCGGGCATCTCCAACACCCGCCCGCGCACCAAAGCAGCCATCGGTTACCCAGCAGTACGCTGACGGACGATCTCATACAACAGCATCGCGCCCGCCGCCCCCACGTTCAGCGACGCGACCTTGCCGAACATGGGGATCTTCACGAGCAGATCGCAGCCGCGCAGCACCAGCGGACGGATCCCCTTGCCTTCGGCGCCGAGGACCAGCGCGATCGGCACCTTGAAGTCGATCTCCCACGGCGCCTTCGAGCCCCCCGCGGCGACGGCGCCCGCGATCCACACGCCCGATTCCTTCAGCTCCTCGAGCGCGCGCGCGATGTTCACCACGGTCGCGATCTTGAGGTGCTCGGTGGCGCCCGCCGACGTCTTCACCACCGCCGGAGTGACGCCGACGGCGCGATCCTTGGGGATGACGATGCCGTGCACGCCGGCGACGTGCGCGGTGCGCACCAGCGCGCCGAGGTTCTGCGGATCCTGCACGCTGTCGAGCACGAGCAGCAGCGCCGGCTGCCCGAGGCGCTGCCCGACGTGGATGAGCTCGTCGAGCTGCGTGTAGTTGTACTCGCCGGTGACGGCGACGGCGCCCTGGTGCACGCCGTGGTGCGCGAGCGCGTCGAGCTGCGCCCGTACGTGCGGCACCGGCTGCACGTTGGCGGCGCGCGCGGCGTCGAGGATCTCCTTGAGCGCCGGGCCGGTGTCGCCTTCGGCGACGAAGAGCGCCTGCACGCGGCCCGCGCGTAGCGCCTCCTTGACCGGATGCACGCCGTAGACGACTCGTGCCATCAGCTGAGCTCGCGCACGATCTCGTCGGCGGCGGCGCGACGATCCTTGGCGTCGCGGATCGGCCTTCCGACGACGACGGCGTCGGCGCCGGCGGCGCGCGCGGCCCGCGGCGTGGCCACGCGCTTCTGATCGTCGTTGGCGGCGGCGAGGCGCACGCCGGGCGTGATCACGAGGAAGCCGGGCTTCACCACCGCGCGGATGGCGGCCGCTTCGTGCGGCGAGGCGATCACGCCGGCGCAGCCCGACGCCTCGGCCAGCCGCGCGCGGCGCGTCACCGCCTCTTCGACGCTGCCGGCGATGCCGTCGGCGGCCAGGTCGCCCGCGTCGAGCGACGTCAGCACCGTCACGGCGAGGACCTTGGTCGCGCCCGCGCCGGCGACGGCGGCCTCGAGCATCTTGCGCCCGCCGCCGGCGTGCACGGTCAGAAGCTCGACGCCCATCTTCGACGCCACCTCGGCGGCGCGCCGCACCGTCTCGGGGATGTCGTGCAGCTTCAAGTCGAGGAAGACGCGCTTGTCACGCTCGTGCAGCGCGTCGACGAGCGTGCGCCCTTCGGCGATGAAGAGCTCGAGCCCGACCTTGTAGCGCTCGACCGACTCGCCGAGCCCGTCGACCTGCTCGAGCGCGGCGCGCGCGTTGGGATGATCGAGCGCGACGATCAACCGCTCGCGGCTCACGAACGCACCTCGCTCACGCGACGGACCAGCTCATCGACGATCGTCTGCCTCGGGATCATGGTCGCCTCCTTGTCGCCGCGCCGTTTGTGCTCGACCGCGCCCTCGGCCAGCCCACGCTTGCCGATGGTGACGCGCTCGGGAATGCCGATCAGATCGGCGTCTTTGAACTTGGCGCCGGCGCGCTCGTCGCGGTCGTCGAGCAGCACCGACAGGCCGCGCGCCGTGCACTCCGCCTCGAGCGCGGCCGCGGCCTCCGCGATCTCGGGCTCGCCGCCGAGCGCGACGATGCACACGTCGAACGGCGCGAGCGCGCGCGGCCAGACGATGCCGTCGCCGTCGTGGTGCTGGGCCACGCAGGCGGCCACCAGCGCCTCGAACGACAGCCGCGCGCCGTCGGCGCCGGCCTCGGCGACGAGGAAGCCGCGCACGGCGACGAGGCGCCCGCCCTCGCAACGGCCGCAGGCGTCGCCCGCGAGCGCGCGCCGCAGATCGCCGATGCGCGCGTCGGGCACCTCGCGCCCGAGGTTGAAGCCGCGCACGTGGTAGTCGGTGCGGTTGGCGCCGGTGACCGCGCTCGGAAGCGCGGCGACCTCGACATCCGCGTAGACCGGCACGCGCCGACCGTGCGCGCCGGCGAAGCCGACCTCGGCGCCGGTCACGTCGCGCACCACGGCGTCGGCGGCGAGCCGCACGTGGTCGACGCCGGCGAGCGCGCACAGCTTGCGCTCCTCGACGGCGCGATCGCCGCGCACCAGCGCCATCAGCGGCCGGTTGTCGTCGGTGACGTAGACCAGCGTCTTGACGAAGGATGCGGCGCCGCCGCCGAGTAGCGCGGCGACGTCGGCGATGCTGGAGGCGCCCGGCGTGTGCACCTCGAGGAGCGCCTCGGTCGCCGGCGTCGCCGCGGTGACCCCGCCGGCGTGGAGCAGCGCGGCCGACTCGAGCGCGCCGACGCCGCAGCCGTCGCACGAGAGCCAGGCATCGTCGCCGTCGTCGCTCGCGGCCACGAGCGCGTGCGCGCCGCCCGCGGGATGCGCCGCGATCGCCGTCGTGGTCACGCCGGCGCGCGCCACCACGTGCGCGATCGGCGCCTCGATCGCGAGGCTGCCCGCGATCGCGACCACCAGCTCGTCACCGACGGAGAAGAGCGCCTGCGGCAGCTGCTTCGGCGAGCGGATCTCGCGGCGCAGGATCTCGCGCAACGTCGCGCGCCCGCCCGCCGCCTCGTCGGCGCCGGCGGCCGCGAGCTCCTGCCGCGCGATCGCCGCCGCGCGCGCCCGTACGCGCGCCCCGAGCGGCAAGAGCGCCTCGCGCCGCCAGAAGCCGCCGCGCCACAGGAGCGCCCGCGCCGCCCCACGCGCCTCGGGCGGCGCCTCTTTGAGCGTCGGAATGAACAAGCGCGAGCTACGCACGGTCTCTTCTATATATGATGGGCCGATGGCGAGCGAGCCCGATCCGCCCTGGCCGCGCGAGGCCGCCGGCGCGATCGCCCACGAGTTCCTCGGTTGGTTGCGCGCGCTCGGCGCCGTCCTCGCCACGCCGCGCCGCTTCGGCGCCGCGTGGGCCTCGGGCGACATCCGTCCCCTCAATCCGCTCGCCTACTCGCTCAATACGCTCGCCGTCGCCGGCCCGGCCACGGCGCTGCTCGTGCACCTCGCCGGCATCGAGGACGACGTGCTGCCGCTCTGGGCGCAGCTCTTCAAGCCCCTGTTGCCGTGGATCTACAACCTCGTGTGGCTCGTGCCGGTGCACTTCGCCCTGCGCGCGCTCGGCGGCAGGCGCCGGCTGCGCACCACCATCGGCGCGTCGTTCTACGCCGGCGGGCCAATCCACCTGCTCCGCATCTTCACGGTGCCGCTGCAGCTGCAGCAGCTCCTCCATCCACACGACCGCCGCGTCGCGATCGTATCGGCGCTGTGCGGCCTCGTCATGTTCCTCCTCTTCACCATCTACTCGACGGCGCTGCTGGCCGGCGCGCAGCGCGTCTCCCGATGGCGCGCGGCGCTCGTGGTGATCGTGTTCTTCCTCGTGTCTGTCTTCTTCTGGTCCGAGCTCAGGATGCGCGCCGGTCAGGCCGGGATGCACCTCATCCGCGCCATGATCACTTGAAGGCGTGCACCGCCGCCGCCGCGCCGTCGACGGTGTAGAGCGGCGGCGCGCCGGCGCGATCGCCGCCGGCGGTGAAGGCGATCTCGCCGGTGAGCCCGTTCTCGCCGAGGTGCGAGAGCGCCGTCGCCAGCTGCGCGGTCGAGCCGTCGGCGTGCTCGATGGCGATGCGCGCCGCGCGCACGGCGTCGAAGGCGAGCGCGTCGAGGCTCGACGGCTCTTCGTTGTACGCGGCGCGGTAGCGGTCGAGGAACTCGTTGGCGCGCGGATCGCCGGTGTCGGGGAAGAAGACCGGCGCGAGGATGGCGCCGTCGAGATACTTGGCGGTCGACTGCACGAAGCGATCGTTGAGCCCGTCGGCGGTGGCGTACAGCTGCGCCACCCTGGTCGTCGGCTTCACGCCCGGCAGGCGCGTCACGCCCGACGACGCCAGCTGGGGCGCGATCAGCTGCAGCTGCGTCGCCGGCGCGGGCACGAAGATCGCCTCGGGCGAGCCCTGCTGCAGGCGGCGCACCGGCTCGATGAACGTCGTCGCCGTCTCCGGATAGCGCAGATCGCCGGCGACGCGCACGTTGAGCCGGCGCGCCTCGTCGACGAACGCGGCGGCCATGGCGCGCCCGTACGCCGAATCGGGCGCGAGCACCGCCACCGAACGGGCGCCGCGATGCACCGCCAGCCGGGCCAGCGCCCGCGCGCGCGCGTCGGTCTGGCGCACCAGCTTGAACGTGGAGTCGCCGCGCCGCGCCTCGTCGGGCGCGAGCTCGAGGAAGGGCACGCCGAGCTCGGCGGCGCGCGGCACCGCCGACTGCGCCTCGATGCGATCGGGCGAGCCCACGATCGCGGCCACGCCCTCCTTCACCAGATCGTCCACGGCGGCGACCGCCTTCGACGGGTCCGATCCGGTGTCGCGCACCTTGAGCTCGACGGGCACGCCGCCCGGCAGGTTCGGCGGCGCCATCAGGTCCGCGGCCAGGAGCGCGCCGCGGAGGGCTCGCTCGCCGAGCGCGCGCTGCCGCCCCGAGAGCGGAAGCACCAACCCGATCACGCGACCGCCGCCCTCCTTGCGCGCCGCGTGCTGCTCCTTCAGATCCTCCATGCCCGCGCGCTCGCGGGCGCCGCGCGACTCGTCGAGGACGGCCTTGGCGTCGGCCGGATTGGTGGCCATCGCCGCCACGCGCTTGCCGAGGTAGGCGGCGGCGAGCGTATCGTGCGGCAGCGCGTTCCACAGCCGCAGCGCCTCGTTGGGCGGAATCTTGCTGCACAGCTCCGACACGCGATCCTTCAGGTACAGCTTCTCCGCCGGTCGGGCGGCGTTGAAGAACGCCGAATACTCGACGAGCGCGCCCTCCGTGTCGTCGAGGTGCGCAGCGTCGTCGGCGAGGACCGCGTGCAGCTCGGTGGCGTCGTCGCCCGAGGCGATCGACGTGGCGAACGGACGCAAGAGCTCGCGCGAGCGCGACCAGTCGCCGGTCCTGTGCAGCGCGATGCCGAGCAGGTAGCGCGCGCGCGCCGCCGTCGGGTCATCTTGCGGCAGCGCCACCGGCTCGAGGATCTCCTTGGCCTTCTTGGGCTGGTTCAAGATGAGCTCGGCGCGCGCCTGGCCGATGCGCGCCGACGGCGCCAGCGGATCGCCCGGATGCTTGCGCAAAAAGTCGGAGAAGCGCGTCTCGGCCTCGCGCGCATCGCCGATGTCGAGGCGCGCCTTGGCCTCGCGATACTCGTGATCGGCGTCGGGATCGGGTGATTGCCGCACGGTCTCGGCGCGCGGATCGAAGCGCTTGGGGCAGCCGGTCAGGACCGCGAGCACGCTGAAGTACGTAAATGCTCGACGCAAAGCGGGCATCCGTCTCGGCACAGCCTCGACGTAGGCACCTCGCGTCGCTACGCTCCGCTCGCCGGTGTTGCGCGCATGGCCGGTCATGGGCATTGTACGCACCACCGTAGCAAACGCTTTCTTACGGAGCAAAAGTGACCGACGATCCGAACAACGATCCCATTGGGCGTGGCTGGCAGCTGTTGGAAGACGGCAAGATCGACGACGCGCGCAAGATCGCCGACCGCGCGGTGACGGCCAACGCGGACTCGCCCGAGGCGCACACGCTCGTCGGCGCGGTGGCCGGCGCCGAGGGCGACGTCGAGGGCGCGCTCGAGGCGTTCGAGCGCGCCATGGAGCTCGACGATCAATACCTCGATCCGATCCTGCTCGCTGCCGAGACCCACGCGCTCGAGGGCGACACCAAGGAGGCGCTGCGCCTGTGCGAGCGCGCGCTCGACGTGGCCGAGGAAGAGGACGAGTACGTCGACGCGCTCCTCATCAAGACCGAGATCGAGCTCGGCGACGGCGATCCCGAAGCGGCCGAGAAGACGCTGGCGCAGCTGCCGTCGGAGGTCGACCTGCCGTCGGCGGCGCTGGAGCTGCGCGCGGGCGACGCCTTCTTGGAGATCGAGGACTACGATCGCGCGGCGCAGTGCTACGAGCGCGCGTCCAGGCGCGAGCCCGAGTCGGCCGACGCGCTCTACGGCCTCGGCCTCGTCGCCGAGGCGCGCGGCGAGCAGAGCGAGATGGTGACGCACTTCCAGCGCGTGCGCGCGCTCGACGAGAAGGCCGCGGCGCTGCCGTGGGCGGTGACCGAGGATCGCATGGAGGAGCTGGTCGAGGCCGCGCTCGCCGAGCTGCCCGAGCGGGCGCAGAAGCTCCTCGAGAACGTGCCGGTGATGATCGAGGCGCTGCCGTCGGAGGAGGTGGTGGGCGACGGGTTCGATCCGCGCGGCCTCGGGCTGTTCGCCGGCGTGCCCTTCCCCGAGCAATCGACGATGGGCGCGCCGCCGCACCTCGAGGCGGTCTTTTTGTACCAGCGCAACATCGAGCGCGTGGCGCGCTCGACATCCGAGGTCGAAGCGGAGATCCGCACCACGCTGCTCCACGAGACCGGCCACTTCTTCGGGCTCGACGAAGAAGACCTCGCCGAGCTCGGCCTCGACTAGCGCGTCCGCGCGGCTCGACGCGCGCGTCACCGGGTTGTTACATTGCGGCCGTGCGCCGCCTGCTCCTCCTCGTCGCCTGTGTCGCCGCCGGCTGCGGCTCGTCGGGAAAGCCGTTCCACTACCCGCTCGACGACGTCCTCCGCTACGACGCCGTGCAGGTCAAGGGCACGCACAACAGCTACCACGTCGAGACCACCGACATCCCCGAGTGGGAGTACACGATGCAGCCGCTCGACGTGCAGCTCGACCAACAGGGCGTGCGCCAGGTCGAGCTCGACCTCAACTGGATCAAGGACGACGACGGGGTCCATCATCACTTCGAGGTCTTCCACGTCGTGCTCGCCGACGAGGGCACCACCTGCCGCCAGTTCCGCGACTGCCTGAAGACGATCAAACACTGGAGCGATCGCTTTCCCGGCCACCTCCCCATCTACATCCAGATGGAGGCCAAGGACGGCTTCGACCCCGCGCTCGCCGACGACTTCTTCGGCGACCTCGAGGGCGACATCCTCGCCGTCTTCCCGCGCTCGCGCATCTTCACGCCCGACGAGCTGCGCGGCTCGGCGGCGTCGCTGCCGGCCGCGCTCGCCGACGGCTGGCCGACGCTCGGTCAGCTGCGCGGCCGCGTGCTCTTCAACTTCGACAACCGCACCGACGTGCGCACGGCCTACACGCACAACCTGCAGGATCTCGCGGGCCGGCTCTGCTTCGTCGACTCCGATCCGACCGATCCGTTCGGCGCCATCTCGATCCAGAACGATCCGATGCCCGACGCCGCCAACATCGCCGCCGATCTCGCCGCGCACCTGCTCGTGCGCACGCGCGCCGACTCCGACGGCGTCGAGGCGCGCGCGGGCGACTATTCGGTCTTCGACGCGGCGCTGAGCTCGGGCGCGACCTTCATCTCGACCGACTTCCCGGCGCCGGTCGCCATCGTCAACTACGCCATCACCATCCCCGACGGCAGCCCCGCGCGTTGCAACCCCGTCACCGCGCCCCCCGACTGCACGTCGCTCGCGCTCGAAGATCCCCAGTTCGTCGGCAGCTCGCCGTAGAACCAAGAATTGCGTGGTTTGGTTCCTGATCTCTTGATCTCGTGATCTCCCTGTGAAGCTTCTTACGGGGACAATCCTCCATTTGCATCGGAACCGAGCTGCTGCATGAGCTTCTGCAGCTGCTCGAGCTGCTTGGCGTCGACGCCGTCGTCGTCTTTGTGCGCCTTGATGAGATCGGCCGGCCCGCGCGGCCGCCTGTGCCGGTGCAGCGTCAGGGTCAGCGTCTGATCCCCGGCGGCGAGGAACGGCGCCTCGACCGGCGCGTAGCCGTCGGCCTCGGCCTTGAGCACGTGGCGGGCGCCGTCGCGGTGCAGCACCAGCGACGGGCCGGCCACCTGCGCGCCGTCGACGGTCAGGCGCGCCGTCGCCGGCTCGACCTCCACCGTCAGATGCATCATCGTGCGCGCCTCGGCCGCCTCGGCCCGCGCGCGCGCTTCGGCCGCTTCGCGCTGCAGCTCCGCCTCGGCGCGCGCCCGCGCCTGGCGCCGCATCATCAGGCCCGCCGCGCCGGCGCCGACGAGCGCCAGGATCACCGCCGCCAAGAGCCACGTCGTCGTCGAGATCGCGCGCGCCATCCGCGCCGGGCGCGGCGTCTCGCCCATGAGCGTGCGCGACTGCCAGCCGCTCGACGACACATCCGGCGCGTCGTCCTCGCGCGCGCTTCTCTTCGCTTCCCAGCCCTCGCGCGCCACGTCGGCCGCCGAGCGCTCGCGCGTGCGATCGTCCTCGTCGAGCGCTTCGTCGAACTCCGCCGCCGTCTGGAAGCGCGCGCGCGGATCGATCGCCATGGCGCGCAAGATCGCCGCCTCGAGGTGCGGCGACACGCCGATCTCGAGCTTGCGCGGGCGCACCAGCTGCCCCTGCGCGATCGCGAACAAGAGCGCGTTGAAGTTCGGCGCCGTGTACGGCCGCTGCCCCGTGACCATGCGATAGAGGATGGCGCCCACGCCGTAGAGATCGGCGCGCCCGTCGACGTTCTTCTCGCCGCGCGCCTGCTCCGGCGCCATGTACGTGGGCGTGCCGACCACCTGCCCGGCGCGCGTCAGCTCCGGCGCGTCGTCGTCGTCGAGCAGCTTGACGATGCCGAAGTCGAGCAGCTTCACGAAATCGGGATCGCCGCCGCGCTGGATCAGGAACACGTTCTCCGGCTTCAGATCGCGATGCACGATGCCGCGCGCGTGCGCGGCGCCGAGCGCCGACAGGATCTGCCGCGCGATGTGCACCGCGCGCGCCGGCTCGAGGCGCCGCTCGGCCTTGCACAGCGCCGCCAGCGTCTGCCCCGAGAGCAGCTCCATCACCAGGAACGGCACCTTGTGCGCCGTGTGCCCGAGGTCGGTCACCTCGATGATGTGCTCGTGCCCGATCGCCGACGCCGCGCGCGCCTCGCGCCGGAAGCGCTCGAGCAGGTCCTCGCGCCGCACCAGCTCGGGCTTGAGCATCTTCGCCGCGAGGCGCTTGCCGAGCCCGCGATGCTCGACCTCGTAGACGGCGCCCATGCCACCCGACGAGATGTGCCGCACGACGCGATACTTCTCGTCGAGCGCCGTGCCCTCGGGCAATACGTCCACGGTTTGAGTGTACCATCGCGCCCACCATGTCCAACCCGCTCGTGACCTACACGCTCGAAGACAAGACCGCCGTTGTCGTCATGGACGACGGCAAGGCCAACGCCCTCGGCACGACCATGATGACCGAGCTCCTCGCGGCGCTCGCGCGCGCCGAGAAGGAGGCCAGCGCCATCGTGCTCGCCGGCCGCGCCGAGCGCTTCTGTGCCGGCTTCGATCTGCGCGCCATGATGAGCGGCCGCGACGCCGCCATCGCCACGCTGCGCCAGGGCGTCGACGTCCTGCTCGGCTTCTACGGCACGCCGCTGCCGCTCGTCATCGCCTGCACCGGGCACGCGCTCGCCGGCGGCGCCCTGCTCGCGCTCACCGGCGATCTGCGCCTCGGCGCCGCCGGGCCGTTCAAGGTCGGGCTCAACGAGGTCGCCATCGGCCTGCCCGTCCCGCTCCTGGCGATGGAGTTCGCGCGCGACCGGCTGTCCAAGCGCGCGCTCACCCGCGCCACGCTGCTCGCCACCATCTACACGCCCGCGGACGCGGTCGACGCCGGCTATCTCGACGGCGTCGTCGCCGCGTCCGACCTGCTGGCGCGCGCCAAGGAGGAGGCCGCGCGTCTGGGCGCGCTCAGCCCGATGGCCTACCGCGCGACCAAGGAGCTCCTGCGCCGCCCGACCGTCGAGCGCATCCGTGCCGGCCTCGACGCCGACCTGGCGCGCTTCAACGGCTGACGCGCGAGCAGCGCGCCTACTGCAGGATGCCGAGCGCGTCGAGCAGCGCGGCGCGATCGATGAGCGCGCCATCCTTGACCACCACGCGCACGCGCCGCAGCGCCGACACGTCGGCGAGCGGATCGCCGTCGACGAGCACGAGGTCGGCCAGCTTGCCCGCCGCGACCGTGCCGACGTCGCGATCCTTTTTGAGCACGCGCGCCGCGCCGAGCGTGGCCGCGCGCAGCACGTCGGCCGGCGGAATCCCCGCCTCCTGCCACAGCTCGAGCTCGCGCTCGAGGCCGAAGCCGGGCAAGGAGTCGGTCCCGGCCACCAGCGGCACGCCCGCCTCCCAGAGCATGCGCACCATGTGTTGCAACGCCGCGAACGACGCGCGATAGCGCGCGTCCTTGCCCTCGGGCACCGCCAGCCCGCCGCCGTAGAAGCCGCGCCGCACCTGCGCCGGCAGCCGATCGATGGCCGCCGCGAAGGTCGGCGACGGCATCCCGCGCCGCGCCTCGAACATGTCCTCGAAGACGTTGAGCGTCGGATCGACCACCGTCTTGTGCGTGGCCAGGAGCTTCACGAACGCGCGCACCTTGCCCGAGGACAAATCGAGCCCCGCCGCCTTGTCCGCCACCGCGGTGAAGCGCGCCGGCGTGCGCGTATCGGGCACCTCGGCCGCGAGAAAATTCAGGAACAAGAAGTTCGCGTGCTGGAGCTCGTCGAAGCCGGCGCGCACCGCGTCCGCCGCCGTCATCCCCGATGGCACGTGCCCCGAGACGCGCATGCCGAGCGCGTGCGCCATCTTCGCCAGCGCCGGCACCAGCGACGGCTTCACCGAGCTGTAGATCTTGAGCTGCACGTAGCCGAGGCCGGCCAGCCGATGGATCACCGCCTGGCCCTCCTCCTCGTCGTCGACGAGCAGCTTGGTGGGCCCGGCGAAGGGACCGCGGCCGTCGACGAGCCCGGCCAGCGTCAGCCGCGGCCCGACGAGCGTGCCCTCGTCGTACGCCTTGCGCCGCGCCACCGACTCCTCGACGTCATTGCCGAGATCGCGCGCGCAGGTGACGCCGAGCGCCACATCGAGCGGGCCGCTGTCGTCGTCCATGTGCGTGTGCATGTCGCAGAGCCCGGGCACCAGCGTGTGGCCGGTGGCGTCGATGATCTCGGCGAAGGGCGGCACCGCGGTCTTGTCGTCGGGCCCAACGGCGATGATGCGCTCGCCGTCGACGATCACGGTCTGGTCGGGCACGAGGCGCCCCGCCTCCACGTCGGCGACGGCGGCGTGCACGAAGGCCACGCCGTGCGCCGGCCGCCGCATCGCGCGCCGTGCCAACGCGCCGAGCCGTGCGTGCGCCGCCGCGGTGTCGCCGGCGATGAGCTCCTGCGCCACCGGCAGCCAGCCGTCGCGGATGGTCATGAGCCACGAGCTGCCGGTCGCGAACAGCGTGCCGTCGCTGTCGAGCCACACCACGGCCGGCGAGAATCCCAGCCCGGTGATCGCGTACTCCACGATCGTGCGCTTCTGCCCGTTGGCGGTGACCTCGCGCCGCGCCTGCTCCTCGATCGTCGCGCGCCCCGACGGCAACAGCGGCAGCGCATGTCCCGGCGCGCGCAGCAGCGCCGCGGCCAGGAGGCCGGTCTCGTCGGGCACGCCGTAGAAGCTCACGTAGAAGCCGCGCGCCGTCGTGTCGCCGCGCTCGACGCCGTTGGACCAGCGCGCGCGCCCACCCGCGGCGGCGAAGGTCTCGTGCACGGGCGCCTTCAAGTAGTCGTTGCCGCTGCACTCGAGCGACGCGATCGTCCCGTCGGCGGCGAGCCGGATCTCGCTGTGCATCTTCGGTCCGCGGCCGCGGTCGCTGTACTCGTAGTCGTAGACGCGCGTGCCGTCGGCGCGCACGGCGATGGTCTCGGCGCCCGCCGCCTTGCCCGACATCGCCACCACGTACTTGACCGGCTCCGCCGCCGCCGCCGGCAGCGCGAGCAGCACCACGAGTGCCCCGAGCATGCGCATGCCCGGCATCGTACTCCGACGCGACGCTACCGCAATCGCGCCGCGTCCGCACCGAACAGCTTCTCGATGCGCACGAGCAGCTCGTCCGACGGCGTGACGTTGAACCGCGCCGGCAGCACGCAGTCCGTCACGGAGCGCATCGGCACCTTGAGCCGCAGCACCGTCGTCACGTTGCCCGGGTACTTCTCGAGCGCCGCCTTGAGCGCGTCGATGCGCTCCTCGGTCAGCGCGTCGGCCGGCAGCTCCACCGTCATCTGCTTGGTCTTCTCCGCGCGCAGCTTGGCCAGCGGCACCGCGTCCGCCAGGTTGAGCTCCTTGGTCGCCTTGGCGTTCTCGTCGCTCTCGTCCATTCGCCCCGGCTTGACCTTGCCCGTGACCAAGATGGGCTCGTCCGACTTCAGCACCTGCTCGAACGCGGCGAACGCCTTGGCGAAGCAGGCCACGCGCACCGTCCCGTAGGTGTCCTCGAGCGAGAAGACGCACATGCGCCCTTCGCCCGACTTGAGCGGCCACTCCTTGTAGCTCGACACGATCCCGCCGACCTGGACCTCCTCCCAATCTTCCTTTTCCTGGATGTCGGGCGTCTTGGTCGCGCGGAAGCGCTTCAGATCCGCCTGATAGCGGTCGAGCGGATGGCCGGTGATGTAGAACCCGAGCGACTCCTTCTCGAACCCGAGGCGCATCTTGGGCGTGAACTCGTCGACGTCGGCGTACTTCAAGTGCGCCGCGGTCACCGCTTGCGGCGCCGCCGTCGGTGACGCGAAGCCGCCGAACAGGTTGCCCTGCCCGCTCTCGCGCTCGCGCGCCACCTTCTGCGCCTCGTCGACGGCGACGTCGATTGCCGCCAGCATCGCCGCGCGGTTCTGCTGCGGATGGAGCGTGTCGAACGCGCCCGACTTGACGAGCGCCTCGAGCACCTTCTTGTTCACGCGCTTGAGATCGATGCGCAGGCAGAAGTCGAAGACGTCCTTGAACGGCCCGTCCTTCTCGCGCGCCGCGAGGATGCTCTCGACGGCGCCCTCGCCCACGCCCTTGACCGCCGACAAGCCGAAGCGGATGACCTTCTTGTTGCCCTCCTTCACCACCGAAAAGTCCATCAGCGACAAGTTGACGTCGGGCTTGAGCACGTCGATGCCGTGCGCGCGCACCTCGGCCACGTTCTTGACGACCTTGTCGGTGTCTTCCTTGCCGCACGTCAGAACGCCCGCGAAGAACTCCTCGGGCCAATACCGCTTCAAATAGCCCGTTTGATAGGTCAGGAGCCCGTACGCCGCCGAGTGCGACTTGTTGAAGCCGTAGGCGGCGAACTTCGACATCAGCTCGAAGGTCTCGTCGGCGATCTTCTGATCGATGCCCTTCTTCTCGGCGCCGGCGAGGAACTTGCCCTTCTCCTTTTCCATGACCTCCTTCTTCTTCTTGCCCATGGCGCGGCGAAGAAGGTCGGCCTGACCGAGCGAGTAGCCCGCCAGCGCCGAGGAGATCTGCATGACCTGCTCCTGATAGACGATGACGCCGTACGTGTCCTTCAGGATCGGCTCGAGCGCCGGATGCGCGTACGTCACCTTGGTGCGCCCGTGCTTGCGGTTGACGAAGTCGTCGACCATGCCGCCCTCGAGCGGCCCCGGGCGGTAGAGCGCGCCGAGCGCGATGATGTCCTCGAAGCGGTCGGGCTTGAGCTTCTTGACCAGCTCGGTGAAGCCCGACGACTCGATCTGGAACACGCCGACGGTGTCGCCCGCGGTCATCATGTCGTAGACGCTGGCGTCGTCGAGCGGCACGGTGTTGATGTCGAGCTCGGGCTTCTCCTTGTGGATGAGCCCCATCGCGATGTCGATGATGGTGAGCGTGGTCAGGCCGAGGAAGTCGAACTTCACCAGGCCCGCCTGCTCGACCTCGTCCTTGGCGAACTGCGTGACGATCTCGCCCTCGGGACCGCGCGAGCACGGCACGTACTCCCACAGCGGCTTCTCGCCGATGACGATGCCGGCCGCGTGCATGCCGGCGTGACGGTTCAAGCCCTCGAGCGCGCGCGCGTGCTCGATGAGCTCCTTGTACGGCCCCTTCTCGTCGGCATACAGCTCGCGCAGCTTGGGCTCGGCCTCGAGCGCCTCGTCGATCGTCGGCGCCTTGCCCTGCACCGGCTCGGGCACCAGCTTGGCGACCTTGTCCGCCTCGGCGTACGGGATCGACATCACGCGCGCGATGTCGCGGATGACGCCGCGCGACTTGAGCTGATGCATCGTCACGATTTGCCCGACCTGCGTCGTGCCGTACTTCTCGGTGACATATTTGATGACCTCGCCGCGACGGTTCATGCAGAAGTCGACGTCGAAGTCGGGCATCGAGACGCGCTCGGGGTTCAAGAAGCGCTCGAACAGCAGGTTGTACGGGATCGGATCGAGATCGGTGATGCGCATCGACCACGCCACGATCGATCCGGCGCCCGAGCCGCGCCCCGGCCCGACGGGGATGCCGTGCTCCTTGGCGTAGTTGATGAAGTCCCAGACGATGAGGAAGTAGCCGGCGAACGTCATCTTGACGATGACGTCGAGCTCGATGCGCAGCCGCTCGCGATACTGATCGGGATCGAACTTGTCGCCCTTGGCCGCCTTCTCGGCGAAGCGGCGCTCGAGCCCGTCGGCGGCGACCTTGCGCATGTACGAGTCGATGTCGTAGCCCTCGGGCACCTTGTACTTCGGCAGGTAGGTCTTGCCGAGCTCGAGCTCGACGTTGCAGCGCGACGCGATCTTGACGGTGTTCTCGAGCGCCTCGGGAATGTCGCCGAACTTCTTGTTGAACTCGTCGGGCGGCTGGATGTAGTAGGCCGGCGTGCGGTGCTCGAGGCGCCCCGGGTCATTCAGCGTCTTGCCCTGCTGAATGCACATGAGGATGTTGTGCGCCTTCCAGTCCTCGCGCTTGACGTAGTGGCAGTCGCCGGTCGCGACGAGGCCGAGCCCGGTCTCGCGCGACATCTTCTTCCACGAGTCGTTGACCTGCTCCTGCTCGTCGAGGCCGTTGGGCTGGACCTCGAGGTAGAACGAGTCGTCCTCGAAGAGCGACTTGTACTCGAGCGCCTTGTCCTTGGCCTTGTCGTAGCCCTCGCGCATGAGCGTCTGCGCGACCTCGCCGCCGAGGCAGGCCGACAGGCCGATGAGCCCCCTCGAGTGATCCTTGAGCAGCTTCTTGTCGATGCGTGGGTGGTAGTAGAAGCCCTCGAGGAACGCCTTGGAGTTGAGGAACTGGAGGTTCTTGTAGCCCTCCATGTCCTTCGCCAGGAGGATGAGGTGATAGTTCTTGCGCTCGGTCTTGTCCTCCATCGTGGTCGCCGAGACGTAGGTCTCGCAGCCGAAGATGGGTTTGACGCCCGCGTCCTTGGCCTTCTTGTAGAAGTCGACCATGCCGTACATGTTGCCGTGGTCGGTGAGCGCGACCGAGTCCATGCCGTACTGCTTGCAGGTCTTGAAGAGATCCGACAGACGGATGGCGCCGTCGAGCAACGAGTATTGCGAATGCAGGTGCAGGTGCGTGAACTCGGCCATGGCCGCTCTCTAGCGTGTTTTCTTGTGGGCTCGCCGCTCCAAACTTTCGCACAGCGGCAATCCCCAGTTCTAGCGCGCAATTGAGTCGGTGGCCACACGCCCGTTCACAGGGTTCGCTACAGGTTATCCACACGTGATATCGTGACGTGGTGCGTTTGGCGCGCCTGGCCCCTCTATTAATGATGGTGGCCGCCGGCTGCGGTCCGGGGTCGAACGCGCCGCCCGACGGCGGCCCGCCGCTGGCGCTCGAGGTGCTCGATCCGCCGGGGTCGCAGATCGGGTTGCACTACGGCAAGACGGTCGATCTGCGCGTGCGCTATCACCAGGACGACGCGGCCGCGGCGCCGGTGGCCGGCGCGACCGTGCACTTTGCGATCTTCAACGATCCGCAGGGCTCGACGCTGTCGAGCGACCGCGCCACCACCGACGTCGACGGCATCGCCACGGTGACGCTCACCGGCGGCCAGGCCGAAGCGCAGTTCAACGTCGCCGCCACGGCGGTGAATGCGAACGAGGCCGACTTCGACGTCAGCGTCTCCAAGTTCGACTTCGTCGAGATCGACGCGTCCTTGGCGTGGTCGACGCCCTCGACCTTGCGCGCGCTGCTCTACGACGACAAGGCGTGCGCCGATCTGCCGCCGTCGCCGTCGCTGCCGCCGCCGTCGCGCGCGCTGTCGAAGACCAACGCCACCTCGGCGACGCTGCAGTTCGTGAACCTCTTGTCGATGCCCTACGCGCTCGTCGGACGCGCCGAGGACGACGCCGGCAATCTCGTCGGCTACGGCTGCGTCGACATCGGCGCCGAGCTGGTGCCGCCGGGCTCGGTCTCGACGGTGCCCGTGCCGCTGTCGCCGGCGGTGCCGTCGGCGCTCGGCGTCTACGCGCTCACCTCGACGCTGGCGCCGGCGCCGTCGGCGTACGCGACCGTGGTGGACCCGTGGAAGCAGCTCGGCGACGGCTGCCCCTACGGCGCGGCGCAGGCGCTGCTCGACGCCATGGACGTGACGAGCCACCGCGATCCCGTGGGTACCGACGGCTGCCGTCCGACCTCGATGACATCGCTCGACGCGCAGCTGCAGACGATCCTGACGGCGGCGCCGACGGCGCCGGCCAATCAGCTGCCGGCCATCGCCGCCGATCTCCTCGCCATCGCCTCGACGGCGACGGTGAAGTCGACGCTGACGGTCGGCACGGCGAGCGCCAGCGATTACACCGCCGAGCACGCGCTCGTGTCCGCCGAATTCGCAGTGAGCGCGATGGTGGGCAAGACGTATGACCTCGTGGCCTTCGGAGAGCCGGTGATCGACGACAAGGACGTACCGTTTGTGGACGACGGGATGATCGTGACGATCGGCGAGCACAACTTCACGCTCGGTTGGACGTCGCTCTGGCTGCAGGCGTTCGGCGATCTGTCGCTGACGATGCGCGTGAGCGGCCTTTCGCCGCCGCTGATTCCGTCGCTGGTGGCGGCGATCGTGGCGCCGGCGTCGCACGGCGGCAAGATGGGCTGCGCCGGCGTCGACGATCTCGTGTGCAGCGTGACCACCGGCTCGGGCAGCTGCGCGCTGACCACGCCATGCGCGAGCGCGCTCGCACCGATGGCTGCGACGCTGACGGCGCCGTTCGCCGCGACCTCGGGCTACGACCTCACGCTGGCGGGAACGGCGATGCCCGTCGACAGCGACGGCGATCTCATCGTCGACGGCTTCGCCGGCGGCCTGTGGACCGGCGCCGGCCTCGCCGCATCCTCGACGTTCGGCGGGACGCGCCAATGAGCAATCCCACGCTCGACTCCGATCCGAGCGCGCCCAAGCTGCCCGCCGAGCCACCGCGCGAGCAGCGCCGCTTTCCGCGCCACGAGCTCGCGGTGCGCTGCTGGATCACCGACGCGCGCCACACGCTCTACCTGCGCATCCACGACATCTCGCGCGGCGGGCTGTCGGTGCGCGCGCCGGTGCCGTTCGAGCCGAACGGCCAGATCGAGGTCGGCCTCGAGCTGCCGGGCGGCATGCGCGTGCGCGCGCGCGGCGAGGTCGTGTGGGTCCGCTCCGCGTCCGCCACCGAGAGCGGCCCGCGCATGGGCGCAAGGTTCCTCGAATTCGTCGAGGGAGAAGAGGACCTGTATCAGCTGCTGGGTAACGCCTAGAAAAACATTCACAGGGAGATCAAGAGATCAGGAGCACACAACTCTTTCAGAGGTCCCAGTGTCCGGCGGATCGTCTGTAAGAGTTTTGTGCTCCTGATCTCTTGATCTCCCTGTGAGCTTTTCCCGTCCGGAAATGGGACGGACCAATCCCAGCCCCGAACAAGGCGCGGATGTGCGATAGCGCGAAGTCCGCGCGGCGCGGGCGGTTCTCGACGGCACGTCGCTGGCAAGAGCGCAGGCACGGAGGTTCACCGTGCTCTCACTCATCGTCTCGATCGTGCTGCACCTTCTCATCGCTCCCGCCCCGTCGCACGGCGACGCTCGTTTCATTCGCACCGAAGTCGCCAACGGCAGCGTCTGGGCCGACGTGTGGGAATCGCACGCCGGCCAGATCGCGCTGCGCTCGACGGCGCGTCTGTGCGACGCCGATCCGCGGCTGCGCTTCGTGCCCGTCGACCTCGACGGCGATGGCCGCCTCGACATGGTCGCCTTCGCGCTCGACGGCAAGCAGCTGCAGATGTGGCGCGCCACCGCCGACGGCGGCTTCAGCGCCGTCGAGTAGCGCGTCCCGGCGCGACGCGCGCGCCGCTAGAACTTGAAGGTGACGCCGAGGCGCCCGTAGATCTGCGGGTCCGTGTTCGGAAACACCGACGAGAACTTCGCCGTCAGCGCCTGCCGCTGCCCCACGGCGTCGCCCTCGAAGATGGCAAAGATGTTCACGTTCTCCGCCACCGCGATCTCCAACACCGCCTGCAGCATGAAGCGCGCGCCGAGGAAGCGGTCGCGCGGATCCTGCGACAGCGACGGCACCGGGTGGTTCGGCGCCGGCAGCATCGCGCCGTTCGCGCCCATCATGCCGTCGCGCGCCTCGCACGCGCCCTGCTCGCTCTTGTACGTGTCGGTCTGATTGGGCGCGCCGTTGCCGCTCGAGTCCTTGACGATGTCGTCGTACGACGGGCAGTTCTTGTCGCTGTAGACCTGCAGATACGGCTGCGCCGTGAAGCGCACGATGTCGCCGAACAGGAGCGTGAACGGGATCCCGGCCTCGAAGATGAAGTCGTTGCGATCGGTCGGCCCGCCGCCGCCGCCGATCGACACGTTGAAGGCGATGGCCACCGGCCCGGCCTGAACGAACTGCAGCTTGGCGTGCGCCAGGCCCTCGGTGAAGTAGCCGATCGTGCGCAGCTCGATGCCGGCGTCGAGCCCGAGCCAGTTGTAGCGGAACGCGCCGACGGTCAGGCGCACCTGCCCGAACGGCACGTAGCCGGCGGCGATGTCGGCGGTGAAGCGCGCCGGATCGATGGTGACGCCCGAGAACGAGGTCATGCCGCGCATGCGCCGGTGCACGTCCATCGCCGTCGGCCCGTGGTGGATCGGCGTCAGGTCGGCGGCCAGGATCTTCTGCTCGCCGCCCTCGAGGTGGAACGGCTGCTTGGCGTCGAGATAGCCCGGCTGCTTGATCTCGACGAAGTGCTCGCCCGCCTGGATGTTGTCGAGCACCACCGGCGTCTTGCCCACGACCTGCCCGTCGATGATGACCATCGCGCCCGACACGTTCGACAGCACCTTGACCGTCCCCGACGCCGACAGCTCCGCCGACAGCGTCGTCGGCTGCGACGGATCGAGCTCGACCTCGCGCTTCCACTCGGCGTAGCCGCGCGCGCGCACGCTCACGTAGTGCTTGCCGGGCGCGAGATCGTTGTGATCGAACGGCGCCGGCCCCGCCGACGCGCCGTCGATGAACACCTCGGCGTTGGGCACCGGCGTGACGATGCGCAGCCGCGCCGTGACCGGCTGCGCCGGCTGCGCGTTCATGTCGACCCGCGCCACCGCCTGCGCGCCGACCGCGATGGTCACGTTCACCGTCTGCGGCGCATAGCCGCGCGCCCGCACCTCGACGATGTGATCGCCGACCGGCACGCCCGAGATGGTGCTGTTGACCGTTCCCTTCATCTCACCGTCGATCCACACCTCGGCGCCGGGGATGCCGCACACCACGCGCAGCATGCCTGCCGCCGGGCCGGCCGGCACCAGCTGCGCCACCACCTTCTGCTGCTGGTTGCCGACGACGGTGACGATCTGCTTCCACGACATCTGGTCCTTCTTGACCTCGAGCGTGTGCTGCCCCTCGGGGATGTCGCTGAGCAGCGCCGGCGTCGAGTCCTTGCGCACGCCGTCGAGGTACACGTCGGCGCCCGGCTGATCCGAGGTCACCAGGAGCGCGCCCTTCTTCACCGCCTGCTGCAGATCGATCACCATCTGCCGCTGATCGCCCTCGGCGACGTCGGCGGTGTCGGCCCAATCGACGTAGCCCTGCTTCTTGACCTCGATGCGGTGCTTCCCCGCCGGCACCTCGACGCGCGCCGGCACCGTGCCCACCGGCGCGCCGTCGACGAACAGCTGGGCGCCGTTGGCCGAGTCGTTCGACGAGGTGGCACGCACGTCGAGCGTCGCCGGCCGCACCGCGCGCTCGAGCGTGAAGATGAACCCCTCCGAGCGCGTGACGGTGATCGGCTTCTTGACCGGCTGGAAGCCGGGCAGCTCGAGGATGATGGTGTAGGTGCCCTTGGGCAGCCGGAGCGTCGACGGCGTGTAGCCCTTGATGCCCGTCTCTTTCGTGTCGACGTAGATGGCCGCCTGCTGCGGCTGCGAATCGATCTTGATTCGCATCTTGTGTTGCGCGCCGGCCACGCCGCCGCCGAATGCTGTCCACGTTGCGATCGCGGTGACCACGCTGAATAAGCGAACGAGACTACGCATGATGCGAGCGTACCCGACGCTTGGACCCGAGATCAAGGTGCTCTCGACGGGGTTTTCCGAATGCAGGCCGAGCGTGACAGTGTGACCCGTAGGCCACCCCGTTTCGGCAACCTCAGGCGGCCTTCGCTTCCACGTTCTTGCGAGGGTCCATCCAGCGCCGCACCGAGGCGACGAGCACCGCCACCGTGCAGAACATCAGCGCGATCGAAACCGCGGCGTCGAGATAGCCCTGGAAGCTTCGCAGCTTCAAGAAGTTGTTCACCGTCGACAGATAGGCGGCGGTGAGCGTCGTGGTGGCCACGAACACGAGCGGCACCAGCGTGACCCAGGCGTAGCGCCCGCGCCCGGCGTTGACGATCACGGTCGTGCCCACGCACAGCGCCGTCGTGGCCAGCAGCTGATTGGCGATGCCGAGCATCGGCCACAGCGTCGAGATCGAGCCGGTGCGCAGGAACGCGCCCCACATCACCACCACCAGCCCCGACGAGAAATAGATCCCCGGCGCCCAGTCGTGCTTCCAAAAGCGCGCGTCGAAGCGCCCGAGCGTCTCCTGCGCGAGGAAGCGCGCCACGCGCGTCCCCGCGTCGACGGTGGTCAGGATGAACACCGCCTCGAACATGACGATGAAGTGGTACCAATAGGCGAGCAGCGCCTTCATGCCCGGCAGGCCGGAGAAGATCTTGGCGATGCCGACGGCGAGCGAGACCGAGCCGGCGGTGCGCCCGCGCAGATCCTCGCCGATCGCCGCCATCATCGCGTTCAGATCGACCGGCGTCATGCCGAGGTGCGCGAACTTCGCCGGCGCGACGTTGATGGCGAAGTAGTCGGCCTTGTAGAGCGACGCCGCGGCGATGAGCGAGGTGACCCCGACGAGCCCCTCGATCAGCATCGCGCCGTAGCCGATGAAGCGCGTGTCCGACTCGCGCTCGATCATCTTCGGCGTCGTCCCCGACGCGATGAGCGAGTGGAAGCCGGAGATGGCGCCGCAGGCGATGGTGATGAAGACGAACGGAAAGAGCTTGCCCGGAATGATCGGCCCGTGGCCGTGCACGAACTCGGTGACGGCGTCCATCTTGAGCTCGGGGTTCACGATCATGATGCCGACCACGAGCACGGCCAGCGTGCCGAGCTTCATGTACGCCGACAGGTAGTCGCGCGGCACGAGCAGGAGCCACACCGGCAGCACCGAGGCGACGAAGCCGTAGACGCAGATGAGGTAGATGAGCGTCGTCTGCGACAGCTTGAGGTAGTGCCCGAACGACGACGCCGCGACGCCGCGTCCGCCCCACACCGCGAAGAGCAAGGCCACGACGCCGACGATGGTGGCGTTGCGGATGCTGCCGTGGCCTCCCTTGCCGCGCAGCGCGCCGCCCATCACCAGCGCGATCGGGATGGTCATGCCGATGGTGAAGGTGGCCCACGCCGACTCGGCCAGGATGTTGACCACGGCGAAGCCCATCGCCGCGATCGCGATGATCACCGTGAAGAAGATGGCGATGGCCGCGATGACGCCGGCGACGGGCCCGATCTCCTCGCGCGCGATCTCGGCGAGCGAGCGGCCGTTGCGGCGCACGCTCGAGGCCAGGATGATGAAGTCGTGGACGGCGCCGCCGATCACGACGCCGATGAGGATCCACAGAAAGCCGGGCAGGAAGCCGAACTGCACCGCGAGCACGGGACCGATGAGCGGGCCGGCGCCGGTGATGGCCGCGAAGTGGTGGCCGAAGAGCACCCAGCGGTTGGTGGGCACGAAGTCCTTGCCGTCGGCGAGCCGATGCGCGGGAGTCTGTCGGGTATCGTCGAGGGAGAGGACGCGGGCGGCGATGAACGCGGAGTAGTAGCGGTAGCCGATGGCCAGCGCGCACAGCGTCGCGACCATGATCGGCAGTGCGTGCATGCACGGCACTCTAGCAAAGACTATTCGGTCAGCGCGATGTCGATGGTGCCGAGGAACGGGCCGGTCGCGGCCGAGATGGACACGATGCCCGACGACAGCCCCTGCACGAGGCCGTCGTGCACCGTGGCCAGACCGCCGTCCGACGTGTACCAGCCGACCCTCTCGGTGAGATCCATCGTCGAGCCGTCGTCGTAGACGCCGGTGGCGACGAGCTGCATCGTGTCGCTCGCCGACATGCTCTGCGACGGCGTGTCGATGCGCAGCTCGACCATCGACGGGTCCGCGACCATGAGCGGCGCCGAGGTGACCACGCCGAGGAGCGACGCGGTGATCATCGCCATGCCGCCCTTGAGCGCGCGGATGCGGCCCGGCTGCTCGACGAGCGCGATGGTCGGATCGGACGTCGACCACGACGCCAGGTCGGTGGCGTCGGCGGTGCTGCCGTCGTTGTAGACCGCGGTCACGTGCCAGGTGGTGAGCCCGCCCGAGCGCGAGGTCTCGGCGTCGGCGCCGATGGCGAGCGCCTGGATGCTCACGGGCATGACGTCGACGTCGGCGCTGGCGTTGATCTCGCCGAGCGTCGCCGTGATGGTGACGTGGCCGGCGCCGATGCCGTAGAGCTTGCCGCCCGACGGCGACGCCGAGAGCAGGTTGGTCGACGACCAGCTCACCTGGCCGGTGACGTCGGTCTTGTTGCCCTCGCTGTCGGTCGCGGTGGCGCTGATCGCGGCGAAGGTGCCGCTGACCAGGGCGCGCGGGGCGCTGATCGAAAGCGTGGTGGCGCCGTTCGCGACGCCGATCGTGTCGCACGGCGAGCTCGGGACGGTCACCGCCTCCGAGGTGGGAGCGGCGCCGACACAGCCGGCGGCCAGGAGCGACAGAAACGCGATGGTGACGTTGGCTTTACGCACGATGTCTTGCCTCCGACCGTCTCATCGGCCGGGGGTCGTGCGACTTGAGACAAAAATCGCGTGCAGCCGCTAGACGGGCAGAACCGCCCGCTTGCGCGGCCATCCGTGCGAGCGCTTGTGGCGCGTGGCCTCGAGGCGGCGGACGAGCTCGGCGCGCAGATCGTCGCCGGCGATGATGGCATCGACGTGCAGGTCGGCGGCGAGCTTGTAGAGGTCGACGTCCTGCCGGTACTGCTCGCGCAGCCCCTCGACGTAGGCGGCGCGCTCGGCCTCGGGCTTCTCCTGGATCTTGTTGTAGAAGACCGCGTTCACCGCGGCCTCGGGGCCCATGACCGCGATCGAAGCCTGCGGCAGCGCGATGGTGGCGTCGGGCTCGAAGGCGGGGCCGCACATGGCGTAGAGCCCGGCGCCGTAGGCCTTGCGCAGGACGACGCAAAACTTCGGCACGCTCGCGTCGGAGACGGCGGAGATCATCTTGGCGCCGTGGCGGATGATGCCCTGGCGCTCGACGGCCTTTCCGATCATGAAGCCGGGGACGTCGGCGAGAAAGACGAGCGGCACCTCGAAGGCGTCGCACAGCCAGATGAAGCGCGCGGCCTTGTCGGCCGAGTCGACGAAGAGCACGCCGCCCTTCCACTTCGGCTGCGAGGCGATGATGCCGACGACCTCGCCGTTCAGGCGCGCGAAGCCGGTGACGATCTCCTTGGCGAACAGCTTCTTGACCTCGAAGAAGGAGCCTTCGTCGAAGAGCGCGTCGATGACCTCGTGGACCGAGAACGCCTGGTTGTGGTTCGCGGGCATGATCTCGTCGATGCGCTTCTTGCCCGCGGGCGGCCGCGCTTCGGCGACGGGCGGCTTCTCGCCGGCGCGCGAGGGCAGATACGACACGTACGCGCGCGCCGCAGCGATGCACTCGGCTTCCGACTTGGCGAGGAGGTCGCCGCAGCCCGAGACCTCGCAGTGCATGCGCGCGCCGCCCATCTCCTCGAGCGTGACCTTCTCGCCGATCACCATCTCGGCCATGCGCGGCGAGCCGAGGTACATGGACGCGTTCTTGTCGACCATGAAGACGACGTCGCAGAACGCGGGGATGTAGGCGCCTCCGGCGGCCGAGGGGCCGAAGAGCAGGCAGATCTGCGGCACCGCGCCCGACAGGTGCACCTGATTGTGGAAGATGCGTCCGGCGTGGCGGCGGCCGGGGAACATATCGATCTGATCGGTGATGCGCGCGCCCGCCGAGTCGACGAGGTAGAAGAGCGGCACGCCGAGCGAGCCGGCGCGCTCCTGGATGCGCACGATCTTCTCGACGGTGCGCGCGCCCCACGAGCCGGCCTTGACGGTCGAGTCGTTGGCCATGACGGCGACGGTGCGGCCGTGGATCTTGCCGAGCCCGGTGATGACGCCGTCGGCGGGCAGGTCGGGCGCGCCGTTGTTGGCGAGCAGGCCATCCTCGACGAAGTCGCGCGCGTCGTCGTCGAGGAGCAGGCGGATGCGGTCGCGCGCGAACAGCTTGCCTTCGGACTCGTTCTTGGCGTGGTACTTCTCGGCGCCGCCGCGTTTGACGTTGGCGACGAGCGCGGCGAGGTCTTCGGATTTGTGCGGCATCGGTTTGAGTTCTTATCACAAGCGAGCGAATCTGCGCCCATGACGATCGGCACCTATCAGAGGCTGTCGGCGGCAGTGCGGCCGTACGACGATCGCGTGGTCGGCGCCGCCGCCGGGCTGCGGGCGCGGATCGAGTCGTCGCTGCCCGGCGTCGTCGTCGAGCACATCGGCAGCACCGCGGTGCCGGGCTGCGCCGGCAAGGGCGTGATCGATCTGCAGGTGCTCTATCCGCCGGGCCAGCTCGCCGCCGCGCGCGAGGCGCTCGACCGGCTCGGGTTCCAGCGGCAACAGAGCCGCGATCCCTGGCCGGAGGAGCGGCCGATGCGGGTCGGCTCGGTCGAGCACGACGGCGCCCGCTTCCAGATCCACGCCCACGTCCTCCGCGCCGACGACCCCGAGGTGGAGGCCAACCGCGGCTTCCGCGACCGCCTGCGCG
This sequence comes from Polyangia bacterium, assembly GCA_035607415.1. Lineage (GTDB taxonomy): Bacteria > Myxococcota_A > Polyangia > Palsa-1104 > Palsa-1104 > JAQBQH01. The sequence continues at coordinate 29,260 of DATNAQ010000056.1, read as the reverse complement.
CCGATGCCGCGTTGCTCGAGGCCTACGTCGCCCGCAAGCGCGCGATCGTCGACGGCGGCGTCACCGACGCGACCGATTACAGCTACGCCAAGGGCGACTTCATCCGCGACGCGTTGACGCGAGCCGGCTAGAAGTCGATGAAGGTGCCGGCGCCGGCATCGACGGCGCGGCGGTAGCAGAGCTCGGCGGCGACCAGATCCTGCCAGGCCAGGCCGACGGCGCCGAAGATGGTGATCTCGTCGTCGCGCTCGCGGCCGGGCTTGCGGCCGGCCAGCACCTCGCCGAGCTCGCCGTGGATGACGCCGGCGTCGAGCTCGCCGGTGGTGGCGGCGACGTTGAGCGCGCCGTCGGTGAGCGCGAGCGCGCGATCGTCGACGACGAGCTTGGCCCGTTTGCACAGGTTGGCGCCGAGCTCGATCTTGCCCGGCTCGTCGGCGCCGAAGGCCGAGACGTGCATGCCGGGCCGCACCAGCTTCTCGTCGAGGATGGCGACGCGGCTCGGGGTCACGGCGATGATCACGTCGGCGCCGTCGACGGCGTCCTCGGGCGAGCGCGCGGCGCGGGCGTTGACGCCGAGCGACTTGCCGAGCTCGGCGGCGAGCTGCTCGGCGCGCGCCGGCTCGAGATCGTAGATGCGCACGTCGCCGAGCCGCTCGATGGCGGCGAGCGCGCCGAGGTGCCAGGTGCCCTGCACGCCGGCGCCGAAGAGCGCGACGGTGGCCGCGCCGGGCCGCGCCAGCGCCGTGATGCCGAGCGCGCCGGCGGCGGCGGTGCGCATGGCGGTGATGAGGCCCGCGTCGAGGATCGCGCGCAGAAAGCCGGTCTCGCGCTCGACGAGCAAGATGGCGCCGCGAAGGAACGGCAGGCCGGCGGCGGGATTGCCGTCGGTCTTGGCGTTGACCTTGACGGTGTAGGCGTCGTAGCCGGCGAGCACGCCGGGGAAGCTCACGACCAGCGACTGCCCGTCGCCGATGCGCGCGTGGGCGCGCTGCGGGCGCGGCTCGAGCGGCTCGGTGGAGTGGCGGATGTAGGCGTCGCCGATCGCGGAGGCGAGCGCGCGCAGCGGCAGATGGCGCGCCACGTCGTTGCGCGACAGGACGAGCGTGCCGCTCACGTGCGCTTCGCTTTCGGCTTCGCCTTCGGTTTTGCCGTCGGTTTTGCTTTCGGCGCATGCGCCTTCGCTGCTTCGACCTTCGGCGCTTCGGCCTTCGGCGCTTCGGCATCGGTCGACTCGTAACGGATGTCGACGATGACGAGCTCGCGCTCGCCCGCGTCCCACCGCACCTTGACCTCGTCGTCGACCTGTTTGCCGAGGAGCGCGCGCCCCACCGGCGACTTCCAGCTGATCTTGCCGCGCTTGGCGTCGACCTCGTCGACGCCGACGATCTGGTAGACGCGCTCTTCGCCCTGTTCGTCTTCGATCGTCACGAACGCGCCGAAGCGCACGCGATCCTTCTGCTGCTCCTCGGCTTTCACGACCTGCATGTGCTCGAGGCGCCGCTGCAGAAATCCCATGCGCCGATCGATCTCGCGCAGCCGCCGCTTGCCGTAGATGTACGCCGCGTTCTCCGAGCGATCGCCCTCGGCGGCGGCATCGGAAACCTCGCGCACGACCTTGGGCCGCTCGACGGTGGCGAGCTCGGTCAGCTCGTCGACGAGCCGCTTGTACCCGTCGGGCGTGATGTAGTTTTTCTCGGCCATGCCTTCGGTCGCCCGTGTTATACCGCACGGGCGTGACCCGCGACGATATCCTCGAATCGCTGTCGGAGCTCGGCTTCTCGACGAACGAGGCCCGCGCCTACAAGGGTCTGCTCTTCGAGAGCCCGGCCACGGGGTACGAGATCGCGCAGCGCGCCGGCATTCCGCGCTCGGCCATCTACGCGGTCTTGAAGCGCCTCGAGGACGAAGGCATGGTCGCGCGCGTCGAGGAGACGCCGGCGCGCTACGCGCCTTTGCCGCCGACCGATCTGCTCGGCGTCTTGCGGCGCCGCTTCGATCGCTCGCTCGAAGGGCTCGACGCGTCGCTACGGCGGCTGCGTCCACCGCCGCCGCCGGTCGATCTGTGGAACGTCAGCGGCTACAACGAAGTCATCGAGCGCGCGCGCACGCTCATCGACGGCGCCGAAGAGCACATCTTCTGCAGCATCTGGCGCCGCGAGGCGATTCGCTTGAAGCCCGCGTTCGACGCCGCCGCCAGGCGCAAGGTCAAGATCATCAGCTTCAGCTTCTGCGCGCTCGACGACCAGCCGGGCAAGCTCTACAGCTACGGCCTCGACGAGAAGGACCTCGAGGCGTTCTGGAAGCACAAGGTGATCCTGGTGGTCGACCACGGCCGCACGCTCATGGGCGGCGCCGAGCCCGACGACGACAGCGACGCGGTGGTCACGGGCCATCCGGCAATCACCGAGGTCGCGCTCAACAACATCGCGCTCGACATCACGCTCCTGTCGCAGCGCAAGAAGCTCGACTCGTCGGAGTCGATGGTCGAGATGCTCGGCGAGCGCCTCGGCTCTCTCGATCCGCTCGTCGCCAAGTCGAAGAAGTAGCCGCTACTTCATCGAGGTGCCGGCGCCACCCGTGCCGCCACCCGACGAGTTCTTGCCGCCGTCGACGACGATGGAGAAGCCGACCGGAGCGCCGCTGGTGTAGACGGCGACGCGGCCGCCGCCACCGCCGCCGGCGGGCGTCACGCCGACTCCGTTGCCGCCGATGGCTTCGATGCGGCCGGCGCCGATGCCCTGGTCGATGTCGATGAGCACGCTTCCGCCCGCGCCGCCCCCGGCCGACACGCCCGAGCCGTCACCGCCGCTGGCGCGAATGAGGCTCAAGAGGTTGAGCGTCGTCGCCGCCAGCTCGATGACGCCGCCACCGGAGCCGGCGCCGGTACCGCCGCCACCGGAGCCGGCCTCGCGCGGATGCATGCTGTCGCCGTAGGTGGTCCCGCCGCCGCAGCTCGAGGGATCGCCGCCGGCGCCGCCGTGCCCGCCGCCGGCGGTGCCCTGCACCGGGCAGATTCCGCCGGCACCGGTGCCCATGTTGGCCGCGAAGCCGCCGCCGTTGGCGTCGAGGGTGCCGCCGATCATGATGCTCTCGGCGCAGGCGGCGAACTGCGTGACGTGCACGGTTTCCGAGATCGTGAGGTTGCGATAGGCGTGGCAGCCGGAGAGCACACCCGAGGTGTCGTCGAGGCCGACGTCGCCTTCGTTGGTCGCCGGCGTGCACGACAATCGCGAGCACGAGGCCGGCAGGCTGACGGTGCCGCCGTCGCCGCCGCCGGAGCCGCCGCCGCCCGCGAGGTCGCCGCCGCCGGACGTCATGTCGCCGCCGCCCATCGATCCGTCGCCGCTCGACGACAGCGCGAACACGTCGTTGCAACCGACGGCGCCGAGAGCGAGGAGCAGGACCGCGGACTTCACGGAATCAGCTTAGCAGACCCCGTCGCGCCGAGCCGCGCCTCGTCGGCGTAGCGCCCGTGCGGCTGCACGCGGAGGTACTTCTCGTAGGCTTGCCGCGCTTCGACGCCGCGCCCGATCGTCTTGAGGCACCGCGCCTCGCCGATGAGCGCGAGCTCGGCGCGCGGCCCGCGGCCGTCGGCGACCGCGCGCAGGTGCGGCACGGCGCCGGCGCAGTCGCCGAGGCGATCGCGGCGCGCCGAGGCGATCGACAGGTGCGCGTCGTCGGCGTGCGGCGCCGTCGGGTACTGGCGCAGGTAGCGCTCGAGCGCCTGCACGCCGGCTTCGGTGTCGCCGGCGGCGAGCAGCGCCTCGCCGCGACGCAGCGACGCCTCCTCGCTGAAGATGCCGTGGCGGAAGCGCGTCTCCGACGCTTCGTAGGCCGCCGCCGCGCGCACCGGATCGTGCAGATCGCGGCCGAACGTCTGGCCGAGCAGGAACTGCGCCTGCTCCGCTTCGGGGCCGTCGCCGCGCGCCGCCGTCTGCAGCAGCGGCAACGCACGCTCGGGCCGGCGCGCCAGCCGCTCGGCCTGCGCCTCGAGGAGCGCGGCGCGCGCGAGCTGCAGCTTGGTCGCCGGGCCGTGCCCGAGCTCGTGCAGGCGGCTGATGGCGCGATCGTAGGCCCCGGCGAGCACGTCGGCGCGGGCGCGCGCGAGTAGATCGCCCGCGCCGACGTGCGCCGGAACCGTGGTGGTCTCCACGCTCGACAGCTCGGGGAGCTCGGCGTGGAAGATCGTGGGCGTGCCGGCGGCGAGCTCGACCCGCTCTTCGACGGGGAGCCGGCCGTTGGCGCGCACGCGCACGTTGTGGGCACCGGGGGTGAGCGCGAGCGACAGCGGCGCGCGCCCGTAGTCGACGCCGTCGACGCTCACCTCGGCGCCGGCCACGTCGGCGAACACGTCGAGCGTCTCGGTCGGGCCGGCGGCGAGCGGACCGTCGAGCGCGGCCAGCCGCGCGGCGAAGTCGGCCCCGATCGGCATCGGCTGCGCCGCGCCGGGAAGGATCTGGAAGCCAGCGGCCACGTCGAGCGTGCGCGCGCCGGCGAAGCGGACGCGCCCGCGATCGACCGCGACCGAGGTGCCGCCCGGCGTCGCCTCGACGAGGAAGCGCGTGCCGTGCACCGTCACGCGGCCGTCGTGCGTCTGCACCGCGAGCACCGCGCCCGGCGCCAGCGGATCGACGTCGAGCACCACGCGCCCACGCTCGAGCGTGAGCGTGCGCAGCGACAAGCGGCTCTCGGCGAGCTGCACGCGCGCACCGGTCGGCCCGCCCTCGACGGCGACGCGCGCGCCGGCCCAGGTCGCCACCACGCGCGCGCTCGGCCCGACGGTGAGCCAGCCGCCCGACGGCAGCGCCATCTTGGCCTCGGCGACCGCGTGATCGTCCCCGACCTCGACCTCGGCCGCGCCCTGGCGCGACACCAGCGCGAAGCCGACGCCGTCGGCCGGCGCGTGCGGACGCTTGGGATGCAGCGCGAAGACGAGCACGAACCCGGCGACGGCGCCGGCGAGCGCCGCCCACTTCATCTGGGCGACGGGGATGCGCCGCGTCGGGCGCTCCTCGAGCCGGCGGCGCACTTCGTTGATCTGCCGCTGGCGCAAGAACGCCGGCTCCGGCGGCGGCTCGAGCACCTCGTGCACGGCGTCGACATGCGCCATCGCCGCGCGGCAGCGCGTGCAGCCCTCGACGTGCGCGCCGATCCACTCGGCCGCTTCCGGATGCAGACGGCCGGCGCGCCAGGCGAACAGCGCCTCTTCGGTCGGCCCGCCGATGTGCAGCGGCTGCGTATCCACGTTGCCGCTCACGAGCGCGTCTCCGGCTTGCGCTCGAGGAGCTTGCCGCGCGCGGCGCGCAGGCGGCGCTTGACGGTGCGCGTGGAGCAGCGCAACACGGCGGCCACGTCCTCGAGCGGGAGCTCCTCGACCTCGTGCAGGACGAAGGCGGCGCGCTCTTCGCCGTCGAGCGTGTCGAGCGCGGCGCGCGCAGCCGACACCGCCCGCCCACGGTCAATCAGATCGTCGGGCGCCGCCGCTCCCTGCGGCATGGTCGCGTCCTCGGCGTCGCGGCGGAACCAGCTGCGCACGCGATCGTAGCGGCGCGAGCGCGCCACCACGCGGTGGCAGATGCCGAACACGAAGGTGGAGACGCGCGACCGCCCCTCGAAGGCGTCGATGCTGCGGCACACCTGCTCGAGCGACGACTGCACGAGATCCTCGTGCTGCTCGCGATCGCGCGGGCCGGCGAGCCGATAAACGATGCGGTAGATCGAAGGATAGATTGCGGTCATCAGCGCGTTGAGCGCCGCGGGATCGCCCGAGCGATGACGCGCCACGAGCGCAGCGAGCTGCGGCTCGGGGTCCGCGGGCGCGGGAGCGGCTGGGCGCTGACGGCGATCCACCAGTTGCATTCCTTTCGTGAGTGCCGTTGCGCGGATCTCGGGGCCAGACCGCATAGTAGCGGTTTCGCACCCTTACCCACAAGTCCTGCGGGGTTACGCTAGTACCCGGAACGCCACGCGATTCCGAGCGTCATCTCGAAAGACACCCGCGACAGCTCGGCCGCGGTGCTGCCGTTCACCGTCACCTTCTCGTCGGTGGCGGCGATGTCGAGATCGGCGCCGAGGACGAGCGCGACCGGCCCGGCGAGTGTGAGCGCGAGGCGCGGCCCGACGACGGCGGCGAACGACGCCAGCGTGTGGTGGCCGGCGCCGTGCGCGTTCTCGTAGAGCACGACGAGCGCCGGACCGGCGGTGAGATCGACGTCGACGAGGCGGGTGTGCGTGCCGATGCCGACGCGCGCGGCGATCGCGGTGCGGAAGTAGGACAGCTCGATCCCCGACGACAGCGTCTGGCTCATGCCGGTGAGCGAAAGCGCGCCGCCGACGCGCAGCAGGCCTCGCGACCACGACAGGCGCGCGAGCGCGCCGGCCAGCCACGGGTTCGACCGGCCGACGCCGCCGATGGCCGAGCCGCCGATCTCGACGGCGGTCCGCGTCGGCGACGGCGCGGCGGGCTTCTCGATCTTGGCGGCCGCAGCGGCGTGCGCCTGCGCGTCCTTCGCGGAGGCGGCGCGCGCGTCGTCGGCCTGCTTCTGCAGCTGCTTGACGACCTCGAGCTGGCGCGCCATCTCGGCTTCGTGCGCCTTCTCTTGCTCGGGCGTCGGCGGCGTCGGATTCGCCGGCGGCGGGTTCTGCGGCGGCGGATTCGTCGGCGGCGGATTCGTCGGCGGCGGATTCGCCGGCGACGGGCCGAGCGCAGGCGGCGTGTCCTGGTGCGCGCCGCCGACGATGTCGGGAAACTCCGAGGTCAGGATGTCGGAGACGAGCAGCGCCAGGCTCTCGGCGAGATCCTCGGCATCGCGATAGCGGATCTCGGCGCGGCGCTCGGCGCGCGCCGCCTTGTTCGCCTGCACCACGACCAGGCAGCGCGCCACCTTCGCCGACGACGGGAAGGCGCAGCTCGCGGCGGCCTCGGCGTCCTGCGGCTCGGCGGTCACCAGCGACGAGCCGAGCGACTTGAGCGCCACACCGACGTGCGCCTGCACCGCGGTCTGCAGCGCCGCCGGCGGCCGTCCCTCGACGGCGACGCCGCGCCAGCGCACGCGCGCGCTGCCTGCCGACGCAACGCCGCCGACGCAGATGCAAACAAGCGTCAGCAGAAGGCGCCGCAACACGGAGGCGACCATAGCATTCGAAACTGTTAGGATGCGAGCCGTGCGCGCGATTGCCGTTCTCGCCGTCCTGGTCCCGGTGGCTGCGTCCGCCGCCTCGTCCGCCGACGAGATGGGTATGCGCACCGAGCGCAACCTGTCGCCCGAGCAGTGCCTCGCCCTGCCCGCCGCCGACGTGGCAACGCGCTGCCCGGGCATGGGCGGGCGGCTCCTCCACGTCGGCAACGTGAAGTACGCCATCGTCGAGCGCTACGAGCCCAAGCGCGCGACGCTGTGGTGCGACGAGGGCGAAGGGCGCTGGCGCTGCCGTCGCGTGGTCCTGCTCGATCACGAGCTGCGCACGACGCGGCGGCGCAACCCGCAGGCCTACGTGACGGCCAACGAGCTGTTGCGCACGGTCACCGGCGCGCCGTCCTTGCGCATCGGCGACGAGATGGGCGCGCTCTTCGCCGGCGCCGAGCGGCGGCGCACCTGCGTCGAGCAGCCGTCGCATGGATGCGCCACGCAGCAGGTGCGCCTCCTGGTCAACGGCCCGAGCGGCACGCCGCTCATCAAGCGGCGCATGTGGCTCGTCGAGGATGCCGACGGGCCGATGCTGCAGTGCTCGGACGAGAAGCTCCAGCGCTGCGACGCGCTCGACGGCGCCGGCTGGCTGGCGATGATCGTGACGCTGCGGCCGTCGTCGCAGGCGTCGCCCGAGCCGCCGCCCGAGGTCGATGTGCCGACGGTACGCGCCGACAAACGGCCGCCGCCGAAGGGGGGCGTGGCGCTCACCGCAGCCGAGGCCGTCGACACGCCGGCGGGCGCGCTCGATCCCTACATCAAGCAGAAGTTCGGCAGGTCGCTGCCCAAGGCGCCGTCGCGCGCCGAGGCGCTGAAGCTGGCGGCCGAGATCGATCAGCACGGCAAGGGCTGCGTGGCCGCCGATCGCGCCACCGTGGAGCTGACGCTGACCGGCGACGGCAACGTGCTCGCGCTCAGCGTCGACGGCGCGCAGTCGGGCGGCGAGCACGACTGCCTGGTGGCGGCGGCAAAGAAGCTGCCCTTGCCGCGATTCGCGGACGGCACGTGGCACATGACCGCGCTCGTCCGCAAGAAGTAGCGCGGCGCCGTCGCCAGGCGTGGAAGATGGTAGAGCCGCATCGCGCCGCTTTATATGGTATAAGCGCCGGCCATGTCGGAAAAGCTGTCGCAGGGTCAGGAGAAGTTCGGGGCCGACGAGCGCAAGTGGCGCGACGTCGGGGCGGGGCTGAGCGTGCTCGATCTCTACGAGGAGAACGGCCGCAAGATGCAGCTGGTCCGCCTCACCGCGCAGGGGCGCATCATGGCGCACAAGCATCGCGGCACCGAGATCATGTACGTGGTGCGCGGCACGCTCGTCGTCGACGGCGTGCGCCTGAAGGTGGGCGACGTGTTGGTGGCGCCGCCCGAGTCGGTGCACCGCGAGACGTGGAGCGCCGAAGGGTGCGAGCTCGTCATCGAGTGCTCGCCCGACGACGATCTGCTGCGTTCGTAGCCTGTTTCAGATTCTTCCGCTGCCATAGCTCGAGCACGAGGAGCGCCCACAAGCGCTGGCGATGATCGACCGCGCCGCGCGCGTGCTCGTCGAGGAGCCGCTCGAGCTCGCCGCGACGGAGCGCGCCGGCGGCGGCGAGCGAATCGCCGTCGAGGAGCGCGTCGCGGCAGAGGTCGCTGAGCTCGCCGCGCAGCCAGCGCGCGATGGGCATGCCGAAGCCCTTCTTGGGGCGATCGACGATGGCGCGCGGCAGGAGCTTGCGCGCCATGCGCTTCAAGATCCACTTGCCGGTCGTGCGGCGCAGCTTCCAGTCGAGCGGCAGCGCGGCGGCGAATTCGGCGACGGCCGTGTCGAGGAACGGCGCGCGCACCTCGAGCGACGCGGCCATCGACGCGCGATCGACCTTGGCCAGCACCGAATGGGTCAGATAGAGGCCGACGTCCTGGTAGAGCACGCGCTCGAGGTGGGTGCCCGCCGGCGGCTCGTGATAGCGCGCGCGCACGGCGGCGAACGGATCGCGCGCCACGCCGTCACCGTCGTCGCCCATGAGCGCGGCGAGGCGCGCCGGCTCGAAGGCGCCGAGCCAGCGGTAGTTGCGCTCGTCGTCGGAGGCGGCGCCGCCGGCGGTGAGCTTCTTGACGCGGAAGTCGAAGCTGAAGTTGTCGAGCGACACCGGCAGGCGCGCGGCGAGCACGGCGGCCGCCCGCATCAGCGGCGGGCGGCCGAGCGGTCCCGCCCAGGCGAGCAGGCGATGCGCGACATGCGTGGGATAGCCGGCGAACAGCTCGTCGGCGCCGTCGCCGCCGAGCGCGACGGTGACGTGGCGGCGGGCGAAGCGCGAGAGCAGATAGGTCGGCACGATCGAGCCGTCGGCTACAGGCTCGTCGAGGATCGATCCCAGCTCGCCGACGATGCGCGCCGCCTCGGCGAGCGACAGCTCCTCCTCGTGATGGCGCGTGCCGAGGTGCGCGGCGACGGCGCGCGCGTGGGTGCGCTCGTCGAACGAGGGATCGGCGAAGGCGACCGAGAAGGTCTCGATGCCCGCGCGCTCGCGCGCCGCGAGCGCCGCCACCGTCGACGAATCGACGCCGCCCGAGAGGAAGATGCCGAGCGGCACGTCGGCGACCAGGCGGCGCCGAACGGCCGACTGCAGGAGCGCTTCGAGATCGACCGCCGCGGCATCGACCGCAGCGCGGCCGCGCGCCGCCGTGCTGCGCGCGCCGCCGTCGACGCGCAGGGTCCAGTAGCGGCGCTCGCGCGGGTGCCCGTCGGCGTCGAAGCTGAGCAGCGTCGCCGGCGGCAGCTTGCACACGCCGGCCAGGATCGTGCGCGGCGCGACCACGTACTCGAGCGCGAGATACTCGGCGAGCGCGTCGCGGTCGATGGCGCGCGGCACCGCCGGATGCGCGAGCAGCGCCGTCAGCGTCGAGGCGAACGCCAGCCGCGCGCCGTCGGCGTAGTAGTAGAGCGGCTTCTTGCCGAAGCGATCGCGCGCCAAGAGGAGCCGCCGCGCGCGCGTGTCCCACAGCGCGAACGCGAACATGCCGTCGAGCTCGGCGACGCAGGCGTCGCCCCACTGCCGGTACGCGTGCAGGATGCACTCGGTGTCCGAGCGGGTGACGAACGCGTGGCCGAGCCCGCCGAGCCGCTCGCGAAGCGAGGCGTGGTTATAGATCTCGCCGTTGAACACGACCACGCAGTCGCCCTCGGGCGTGGCCATCGGCTGATGGCCGCCGGCGAGATCGAGGATCGACAGGCGGCGGAACGCGAGCATCGCCGCGCCGTCGGCGAACGTGCCCGCGTCGTCGGGCCCGCGCGCGTGCATCGACTCGCGCATGGCTTCGAGCGCGCCCGCGTCGAGCCAGGCGCCCGACGCGTCGACCACGCCGGCGATGCCGCACATGGCTAGGTCTTGCCGACGGTGCCGACGCTGCCGAGCGGCGCCGGCCGCACCACGTCGCCGCCCTGGTAGACCTCGCGCACCACGTAGGTCGCCGCGCGCTGCGACTCGTAGTAGGTCCGCATGGTGACCTCGGCGAGCAGGCCCATCAAGATCGACAAGCTGCCGATGAGGAAGAACATGATGCACAGAAGCGGCAGCGGCGTCTCCACGAACGGCTTGTGCCCCCAGTAGAAGTACTTGAGGTACACCGCGGTGGCGAACGACGCGAACGACAGCAGCATGTTGAACAGGCCGAACTTGCCGAACACGTGCATCGGCTTCGTTCCGTACTTCCACAAGAACTGCACGAGCAGCAGATCGAGGAACACGTTGGGCACGCGCCCGAGCCCGTACTTGGTCGCGCCGCGCGTGCGCGCGTGATGCCGCACCTCGACCTCGGTCACGCGCGCGCCCTGCTGCGCGGCGAAGATGGGGATGAAGCGGTGCCCCTCGCCGTAGAGGTGCACGCCGGCGAGCACGGTGCGGCGATAGGCCTTGAGCGTGCAGCCGTAGTCGTGAAGGCGCACGCCCGAGAGGCGCGAGATGATCGCGTTCGCCGCCCACGACGGCACCTTGCGGGTGAACAGGTGGTCCTTGCGCCGCCGGCGCCAGCCCGAGACGACGTCGTAGCCTTCGTCGAGCTTGGCGAGGAGCAGCGGAATGTCCTCCGGATCGTTCTGCAGATCGGCGTCGAGCGGGACGAGGACGTCGCCGCGCGCGGCGTCGAAGCCGGCGGCCATGGCCGCGGTCTGGCCGAAGTTGCGCGCGAAGCGCAGCACGCGCAGCTGCGGCCGTCCGGCGGTGGCGGCGCGCAGGAGCTCGGGCGTCTTGTCGCGGCTGCCGTCGTCGACGAGCACGATCTCGACGCCGTGGCCGGCCGCTTCGAGCGTGCGCGTCGCCTCGTCGAGCTTCTGCAGAAGCGCGGGGATCGACTCCTCCTCGTTGTAGCAGGGGATGACCAGGCTCAACTGCACGGGACGATCGTACAACGGCCGTCGGAGAAACGCTAAGTACGCCGCGACCAGTCAGCGCAGGCCGGCTCGCTTTCGCAGATACTCCGCCGTCGGGTGATTCTGCCAAAACGCGAGCTCGAGGTAGGGCATGTAGAGGATGTTGCGGCCAAAGCGCGACGGTTGTCGCAGCACGATCGTGACCGGATGGAGGTTGAGGAGCTTGTTCTCGTAGACCTGCTCGATGTCCGAGTAGGGAATCGAGATCTCCTCGGAATGGCCGCTTACCCAGAAGCAATCGTCGCCCGCTTCGATCTTCTTGAGCGGGAAGCACGTCCGCCAGAACAGCAGCAGCCCGAGCAGCGTCGCAATCGCGAATGGCATCGCAAACCGAACGTCCCTCGTTAGTAACGCGATTGTTCCGACGCTGAAGCCACCAAGCCAGATCGTCGGGAAGACGACCTTGTAGAAGAACGTCAGGCGGCTGCTGAGACGGCGCCTCATCGATCCGCCGTCAAATTGTATCAGCTACAAGGTGGCGCGGTAGGCGCGCTCCTCTTCACCGAGCTGATAGATGCGCTTCAAGAGCGCGTCGGCGATGCGCTTGTGCGACGAGAGGCGGTTGCCCATCGACTTGAACGGCGTCAGATCGATCGGCTCGCCGAACACCGCCACCACCCGCTTGGTGCCGGCGAAGTTACCGCGGATGTCGGCGACGATGTCGTTCGACAGGCCGTGGATGAACGCGGGCACCACTTTGGGCCACGTCTCCATCACCAGCTTGCCCACGCCTGGCTGCGCCGGCAGCGGCGTGTAGGCGTCCTCGTTCTTGTTGCGCGTGCCTTCCGGATGGAACCCGACGAGCACCTGGCCCTTCTTCAGCTCGTGCACCACGCGCTCGAGCGCCCACTTGTTGAACTCGGCCTTCTGCGGCTCGCGAAAGAACGGCGGGAACATGCGCCCGCCGCCGATGAGCAGGTTGACCACGACGCCGGCGGCGCGCTGATAGAAGAAGTCGGCGCGCACCGGGCACATCACGGGCTGGCGCAGCGGCGTGTGCCGATGCAGGAGCAGCATCAGCATGTAGAGATCGAAGAAGCTGCGATGGTTCGAGACCAGCAGGACGCCGTCGTCGTAGTCGAGCCCCTGCAGGCGCTCGAGCCCGACGGGATGCATCATGTTGCGCGAGCCGAGCGTCATCCAGCCGGCGCCGATGGTGCGCAGCCACCACTCGGTCAGCGGCAGCGCGCGCCGATGGAGCATGTCCATCGCGCGGAACGCCGTGCGCTCGAACGGCTGCAAGAGCTCGAGCGGCGGCGCTTGTCCTTCGTCGTCTTTGGGTTCGTTAGACATTCCGGCGGCGAGCATGCTCGCCTGACGGTATCTTAATTAACCGGAACGTCAATCGCGAATTTCTTTGAGCGCTGTCTCCGCCGTGCGCAAAAGGGCCTTGGGCGAGACCGGCTCGCCGGTGGCGTTCTTCATCCACAGATCCGGCGTCACCTGCCCGAAGCTGGCCATGCGCTCGAACTCTTTGCCGAGCGGGCCGTGGGCGCGCATGTGCTCTTCGATCTGCGCGGCGATGAGGTGCCCGACGGGATAGTCGGGCAGGTACAAAAAGGCGTCGATCATGTGCGAGTAGATGCCGAGGAGCAGCGAGTCGCGCACGCCCGCAGTGCCACCAAAGACCGGGGCGTAGTACTTGTTCCACGTGTCCTTCGAGATCTGCACCGTCGCCGCGCGCAGCTCCGCCGGCGTCGCCTTCGGATGCGCGTACATCCAGTGCCACACCGCCAGATCCACGAGCGCCACGCCCGCGATCTCGAAGGTCTGCCAGTAGTCGGAGAGCGCGCGCAGATGCTCGCTCCTGGCGTCGGGCTTGCCGAGCCCGAGGAGCTCGATGTCGCGCGCCTGGAAGACGAACGCGAGCGCCTCGGTGAACGCCGTGTTGGGCACGCCGCGGAGCAGCGTGTGGTCGACGAGGTAGAGCGAGCAGATCTGCTCGACGTTGTGCCCCATCTCGTGCACGGCGATGTTGTAGCCCTTGTAGTTCATGCCGCCCGCCTCGATGCGCGTGCGCAGGTGCGGATCGTCGCCGCGCCGCTCCGACTCGAGCGCGTGGCCGGCGCCGCGCGACGGATCGACGACGATGTGCGAGGCGAAGAATTTGGCGCGCTCGGGCGAGAAGCCGAGCCCGACGAGCAGGCGCGGGATGTCGTTCTTGTAGGCCTGCGCCGTCGGATAGCGCTTGCGCGTGAGCGCGTCGAGCTCGGCCTCGGGGTGCTTGGCGCGCGAGCGGAAGCCGTCGTACCAGAGGTCGAACGGCTCGAGCGGACGGCCGAGGCGCTTTCTGATGAGCGCGGCCAGGCGCGGCGCCAGCGGCGAGGTCAAGACCTCGTCCATCATCGCGACGAAGCGCGCCTCGGGGATCTCGCGGTCGTGGTCGAAGCCGCGCGCCATCGTCGTCGGCGTCGTCGGCGTGTAGGGATCGATCGCCCGCTCGGCGGCGAAGTCGTCGAGGAGCACGCGATAGCGGGTGTCGGGCTCGCGCGCCGGATCGATCTTCGCCGGCGGCGTGCCCTCCTCGATCTCGGCGGCCGGCGACGGCGTCACCTTGTTGGTGAATGGATCCCAATCGACGGTCGCGTTGTTGATTACGATCTTCGGGATCGACTGCTCGACGATGCGCTGCATGACCGCCGCGATCATCTTCTGCTTCACGAGACCGTCTTTGACCGCGTAGTCGGCCTTGAGCTCGTCGCGCAGGTTCCAGTGGCTGATGAGCCGCATGCCGCGCGGAAAGGGCCGCGCCCCGCTCGCCCCGTCGATGAGGTGGTGCATGAGGATGTTGTATTCGGCGATGTACAGGTTGGCCGCGGCCTCGGCGGCGTTGCGCCGCGCCTGCACCGCCGCCGGGATGCGCCGCTCGAACGCCTCGGCCAGGCGCGCCTCGGCCCACTGCCGCCGCGACCACTTGTCACCGTCGGAGAGTCGCTCGGCGAGCGTGGTGAGCGGGAAGTTGGCGAGCGCGACGAACGCGATCTTGTTGGCGAACAGATCGTCGTTGAGGTGCGCCGACGGGTCGTACTCGCCCATGCGCTTGTCGAGCGAGGTCACCGGCCCGAGGTCGAGCGCGACGTGGCGCTGGAGCGCGCGCGACATCTCGAGGAAGTGGCCGCGCAGCTGCTCGAGCACCTCCTCGAAGCGCGCGAACACGCCGTCGAGCGGCGCGCCGGTGGCGACGAATTCCTCGGCCACGAGCTTCTTGCGATCGGCCTCGCTGCCGTCTTCGGCGCGCCACAACGACGCCACCTGCTTTTGGCCGCGCTCGAGGCGCGCGCGATCGACGTCGGAGGGCTGCGGCGACGCCGGCGCATCCGCGGCGGCGAGAGCCATCGCGGGAACCATCAGGACCGGCAGCATCAGGGATAAGCAAAACAGGGTTTTCACGCGTCCTCCGCTTTGGTCGGACCAATCGACAAATCGTTCACGTTGCTTGTCTGGACGCGAGGAAAATGCAATACGCATACGGCGATGGCAATGCCCCAGGCAGCTCCGGCCGGCAAATCGGCAGCTTTCTACGACGTCGATGGCACGCTCATCAAGACCAACATCGTGCACGCCTTCGGCTGGTACGCCCGGCATCAGCCGACGCTGACCGGCTCGATCGTCAAGGCGGCGAAGACGGCGCTGTCGATCCCGCTGTTCGCCGTCGCCGACAAGCTGTCGCGCAAGGCCTTCAACGAGCTGTTCTACGGCTATTACTCGGGCGAGCCGGAAGATCGGCTGATCGTGCTCGCCGAGGAATTGTTCGAGGACACGATCAAGCCGAGCATCTTTCCGCGCGCGCGCGACCTCATCGAGCAGTCGCGCCGCGCCGGCTGCCGCCAGGTGCTGGTCTCGGGCGGGCTCGACTTCACGGTGCGGCCGCTGGCGCGCTACCTCGGCGTCGACGACTTCATCGCCAATACGCTCGAGTTCGAGAACGGCTATGCCACCGGGCACCTCGGCAAGCCGTTCGTCGCCGGCGCGACCAAAGCGGTCATCATGCGCGACTATGCCGAGAAACACGGCATCGATCTGGCGCGCTCCTATGCCTATTCCGATTCGTATTCCGACTATCCGATGCTCGCCGTCGTCGGCCATCCGACGGCGGTGAACCCCGATTGGCGCTTGCGCGCGACGGCGCGCTCTTATGATTGGCCGGTGCTCGACTTGAACAACGATTCGCGCTGACGGTTCTTGGCAGCAACGCTCTGCGGGCCGGATTGGCACCAAGGAGCGAACACAAACCCTGCGGGCCCTATCAGGCACAAGGGGCGGAGATGAAAAGATGAGAGCGATTCGCCCACGCACGCGTGGCGCCGCCGACGAGAGCGTCGTCACCATCGACACCGATTCCGCGCCGCGCATTCTCTTCTACGGCGAAGATTTCCTCTGCGAGGACCTGCCGGTCGGGACGCGCGTGATCTATCCGCGCAAGCCCATCGCCGGGCTGCCCAACGTGCGCGCCGCGATCCGCTACGCGCTGCACCACCCGGAGGAGATGGAGCCGCTGCACGCGCTCCTCAAGCCCGGGATGAAGGTGACCATCGCGCTCGACGACGTGTCGCTGCCGCTGCCGCCGATGAAGCGGCCCGACATCCGCGAGACCATCCTCGACATCGTGCTCGAGATGCTCGGCGACCACGGCGTCGACGACGTGCACATCATCATCGCCACCTCGCTGCACCGGCGCATGCACGACTGGGAAGTGCGGCGCATGGTCGGCGACAAGGTGTTCGACGCCTACTGGCCGGAGAAGCTCTACAACCACGACGCCTGCGATCCCGACGGCATGGTCACGCTCGGCAAGACCAAGCACGGCGAGGTCGTCGAGACCAACAAGCGCGCCAGCGACAGCGACCTCGTCATCTACGTGAACATCAACCTCGTACCGATGGACGGCGGCCACAAGTCGGTCGGCGTCGGCCTGTGCGGCTACGAGTCGTTGAAGGCGCACCACACGCCGAAGGCGATCGTGAATTCGGATTCGTTCATGGATCCGGATAACAGCGAGCTCGCCCACTCGGTGCACCGCATCGGGCGCGTGTGCGATCAGCACATGAAGATCTTCCACATCGAGACGGCGCTGAACTCGAAGATGTTCGAGGGGCCGCTGTCGTTCCTCATGAAGAACGAGGACGACTTCACCGAGATGGATCGGCTCACCTTCTCGGCGATGCAGTGGACGCTGAAGAAGACGCCGCGCGCGCTGCGCCGCGAGGTGTTCATGCGCGTGCCGGCGCCGTACGAGGTGATCGCGGTGCACGCCGGCGCCGCCGAGCCGACGCACCAGAAGATCCTGGCGCGGAACTTCGAGCAGTACGTGATTCCCGTCGAGGGTCAGGCGGACATCCTGATTTCCGGAATTCCGTACATCTCGCCGTACAACGTGAACAGTAAGGCGCTCAACCCGCTGCTCGTGCAGGTGATGGCGCTCGGCTACTTCTTCCACATGTACCGGAACAAGCCGCTCCTCAAGAAGGGCGGCGTCATGATCGTCACGCATCCGTGCACGGACGCCTTCGATCCGGTGCATCACCCGTCGTACATCGAGTTCTTCAACCGCCTCCTGCCCGAGACGCGCGACGCCTACACGCTCGAGAAGAAGTACCAGGACGAGTTCGCCTACAACCCGTCGTACATCGAGATGTACCGCCGCGGGAACGCGTACCACGGCGCGCACCCGTTCTACATGTGGTATTGGGGCCAGAAGGGCCGCGAGCACTGCGGCAAGGTCATCGTCGTCGGCAGCGACAACTCAACCGTGCCGAAGCTCCTCGGGTGGGAACGCGCCGAGACGCTCGCCGAGGCGATCGCGATGGGCCGCTCGCACATGGGGCGCTCGGCGCAGATCACGATGCTGCATCATCCGCCGATCCTGATGACGGACGTTCGTTAAAGGAGCGGCGCGATGTTACAGAAAGCCGAATTGCCGCCGCTCGACGTCGCCGAGACGCTCAACGGCAAGCGCATCCTGTTCGTCGGGGCCACCGGCTTCGTCGGCAAGGTGGCGCTGTCGATGTTCCTGTGCCGCTATCCCGGGATCGGCAAGATGTTCGTGCTGGTGCGTCCCGGCGCCGGCTCGTCGTCGGAGGATCGCTTCTTCCAGAAGGTGGCGTCGTCGCCGACGTTCGATCCGATCCGCGACCGGTGGGGCGACGGCACCGACGCCTTTCTGCGCGAGAAGTGCGCGCCCTTGCCGGGCGACGTGGCGCGGCCGCTGCTCAACTTCACCGAGGCCGACTTCGAGAAGATCGGAAAGCTCGACGCCATCATCAACTGCGCGGGCCTGGTCTCGTTCAATCCGTCGCTCGAGACGGCGCTGCGCATCAACGTGCTCGGGCCGAAGCACGTGCTCGAGGTGGCGCGCAAGACCGGTGCCGCGGTCATTCACATCTCGACCTGCTTCGTCGCCGGCAACCGCGACGGCGAGGTCTGGGAAGACGAGCCGCTCGTCGGCTACTTCCCGCGCAAGGATCGGCTCGACGGCACGCAGACCGATACCCTGCGCGACGACGACTTCTCGGTCGATCTCGAGATCGCCGACTGCCAGCGCATCATCGATCAGGTCAAGTCGCGCGCCGACGATCGCGCGCACGTCTCGGAGTTCCGCGACAAGGGCGCCGCGCGCCTGAAGGACGAAGGGCGCGACGCCGACGACGAGCGCACGCTCAAGATCGCGGTGCAGCGCGAGCGCAAGATGTGGGTGGCCGAGAAGCTGACCGACCTCGGCATGGAGCGCGCGCAGCACTGGGGCTGGCCCAACACGTACACGTATACGAAGTCGCTCGGCGACCAGGTGTGCGCCGGCGCCAAGGACGTGCGCGCGTGCATCGTGCGGCCGGCGATCGTCGAGTCGTCGCTGCGCTATCCGTTCGAGGGGTGGAACGAGGGCTTCACGACGTCGGCGCCGCTGGCGTTCCTGTCGATCAAGGGGCATCGCACCTATCCGGCGGGCGACAAGGCGACGCTCGACATCATTCCCGTCGACATGGTCGCGTCGGGGCTGATCATGGCGACGGCGGCGACGATCGCCGGGGAGAACGAGCTGGTCTATCAGCTCGGCTCGTCCGACGTGAACCCGCTGTACATGAAGCGCGCCGTCGAGCTGCTCGGGCTGCACAAGCGGCGCTACTTCACCGAGCGCCGGGACAAGGGCGAAGGCAACAAGCTCATCAACCTGGCGCTGTCGCGCATGGAGCCGGTGGCGGTCTCGCGCGAGCGCTTCGACAAGACGTCGGCGCCGGTGTGGATGTCGCTGGCGAAGAAGGCGACCGCGTTCATCGACGAGGTGACGCCGCGCTGGGGCGCGCCGCGGCTGCAGGGCATCGCCGAGCACATGAAGACGCGGCTCGATCAGGTCTCGTCGCTGGCCAAGCAGACGAACGATCTGTTCCAGCTGTTCATGCCCTTCATCTACGAGCGCGAGTACGTGTTCCGCTGCGACAACATCCGCGCGCTCGCGGCGCGGCTGACGCCGCACGATCGCGCGCTGTTGCGCTGGGACCCCGAAGACATCTCGTGGCGCCACTATTGGCTCGACGTGCACATGCGCGCCCTCGAGAAATGGATCTTTCCGAACCTCGAGGAGGAGTTCAAGGCGCGGCCGAAGTCGGTCTACACCTACCGCGATCTGCTCGAGATGTTCGAGTCGACCACCAAGCACCATCGCCATCGGACGGCGATGCGCCTTCTGCCCGATCCCGACAGCGACGAGACCGAGCCGCGGCGCTACACCTACGGCAAGATCCAGGATCTGGCCGACCGCATCGCGGTCACGCTGCGCGAGCGCGGCGTGGCGGTGGGCGACAAGGTGATGCTCTTGTCGGAGAACCGGCCCGAGTGGGGCCTCACCTACTTCGGCATCCTCAAGGCGGGCGGCGTGGTGGTGCCGGTCGATTGGCAGTCGAGCGGCGACGAAGTGCAGAACCTCGTCGGCTGGGCGCGCGCGCGCGCCATCGTCATGAGCGACAAGGTGCGCGAGCGGCTCAACGTCGAGGCTGGGCCCGAGGCCGGGCACTACGCCGGCGCCGAGATCATCCGGTTCGAGGAGCTGCTCGAGGCCGAGCCGCGCGGGTCGACGGCGACGGCGCTGGTGCACCATCCGAAGGCGGACGATCTGGCGTCGCTCATCTTCACGTCGGGGACGACGGGGCGGCCCAAGGGCGTCATGCTGTCGCATCGAAACTTCGCGTCGCTGCTGTCGAAGCTGGCGGGCGTGTTCGACATCGACAAGCACGACGGCCTGCTCTCGGTGCTGCCGCTGCATCACACGTTCGAGTTCACGGCGGGCCTGCTCATGCCGCTCATGCGCGGCGCGCAGATCACCTATCTCGAGGAGATCGACGCCGACGCGCTCTCCAACGCGTTCGAGGAGGGCAACATCACCGGCATGGTCGGCGTGCCGGCCTTGTGGCAGCTCCTGCACCGCAGGGTCGAGAAGACCGTCGCCGATCGCGGTCCGTGGGCCAAGCGCATCTTCGATCTGCTCATCGAGGGCAACCGCGCGCTGCGCGACAAGATGCCGCCGGCGCTCGACGGGCTGACGCTGCTCAACTGGGGCAAGCTGCTCTTCTGGCCGGTGCATCAGAAGTTCGGCGGGCGGCTGCGCCTCTTGATTTCGGGCGGCTCGGCGCTGCCCACCGAGACGATGAAGGCGATGCGCGGCCTCGGGTTCAACCTGTTCGAGGGCTACGGCCTGACCGAGGCGTCGCCGGTGCTCACCGTCAATCGGCCGGGCACGCGGCTTCTGCCGGGCACCGTCGGCGAGCCGCTGCCGGGCATCGACGTGCGCATCGACGACCCCGACGGGCGCGGCGTCGGCGAGATCGTGGCCAGCGGGCCGAACGTCATGCTCGGCTACTTCGAGAATCCCGACGCGACATCGGAGGTGATCGACAAGGACGGCTGGCTGCACACCGGCGACCTCGGCCGCTTCGACGACGACGGGCGGCTCTACATCGTCGGGCGCAAGAAGGAGATGATCCTCGGACCGTCGGGCGAGAACGTCTATCCCGACGAGCTCGAAGATCTCTATCGCGACTCGCCCTACGTCAAGGAGCTGTCGATCGTCGGCCTGCCGGCGGAGAGCGGCCCCGGCGAGATCGTGGCGATGATGGTGGTGCCCGAGTACGAGCCGGCCGGCGAGGAGCTCAAGCGCGAGGCCGTGCGCGAGCGCCTCAACGAGCACCTCAAGGCCGTATCGGCGAAATTACCTTTATATAAGCGCGTCAAGATATTGCATTTCACCGATATCGAATTGCCGAAGACGGCCACGCGCAAGGTCAAGCGCAAGCTGGTCATCGAGGAGATGCAGAAGCTCGAGCGCCTGAAGAAGCGCGCCGAGGAGACGCGCGCCTCGGCGCCGACGGGCGACGATTGGATCCACGCGCTCGTCGCCACCGTCGCCAACACGGCGCGCGACAAGGTCTACGGCGCCGCGCGCATGGAGGAGCTCGGGTTCGACTCGCTCATGTACACCGAGCTCGGCGTGGCGCTCGAGGCCGCGGGCGTGGCCGTGCCCGACGCGGGCAACGCCGACCTGACCGGCATCGCGACGGTCGACGATCTCGTGCAGCTCATCCGCACCTGGGGCGTCTCGGACAAGAAGAAGAAGACGGCCATCGCCAAGAAGAAGACGGACGGCGCCGGCGACGCCGACGAGATCAAGGTGCCCAAGGTGGTGGCCGAGATCGGCAGCGAGCTGCTCGGCTGGGGACAGCGGATGCTGTACCAGCGCGTGCTCGACACCGAGGTCACCGGGCGCGCGCACATTCCGGCGAACTCCGGTTTCCTCGTCGCGGCGAACCACGCGAGCCACCTCGACATGGGCCTGGTCAAGCACGCGCTCGGCGATTGGGGACAGCGCCTGGTGGCGCTGGCGGCGAAGGACTACTTCTTCGAGGATCCGATCAAGCGCGCGTACTTCGAGAACTTCACCAACCTCGTGCCGATGGATCGGCACGGCTCGTTGCGCGAGTCGCTGCGGCTGGCGTCCGAGGTCATCAAGCAGGGCTACATCCTGCTCATCTTCCCCGAAGGCACGCGCTCGACGACGGGCGTGATGGTCGACTTCAAGCCGTCGATCGGGTACCTCGCGCTGGCCAACAAGATCGACGTCCTGCCCATGTATCTCGACGGGACGCACGACGCGATGCCCAAGGGGAGCTTTCTGCCCAAGCGCGATCAGCGCAACGTGGCGGCGCACATCGGGCCGCTCATCTCGTACGCCGAGCTCAAGCGCGCGACCGAGGGGGTGCCCAAGGCCGACGCGTATCGCGAGGCGTCGCGGCTCGTCGAGCTGGCGGTGCGCAAGCTGGCGCCGGTGGGAAGCATCAACCACGGGCCGCCGGCGCCATCGTCGACGGGCAAGCTGACCGCGGAGAGCGTGATGACGCCGGAGACCGAGTCGTGATGGCCGAGGTGCAGTCGTGAGCCCGCGCGCAGGCTCGGACGGGCGGCGCAAGGATCGCCAGACGGTGCTCGTCACCGGCGGCTCGGGCTTCCTCGGCCGCTGGGTCGTCGACGAGCTCTGCGAAGCGGGACATCGCGTGCGCGTGCTCGGGCGCGGCAAGTCGGCGGCGCTCGCCGAGCGCGGCGTGGAGATCGCCGTCGGCGACGTGTCGCGCGATCTCGACGGCGCCGAGCCGCTTCAGCGCGCCTTCGACGGCGTGTCGGCGCTCTTTCATCTCGCCGGCTTCGTCTCGCGCGATCCCGACGACGGGCAGCGCATGATGCGCGTGCACATCGACGGCACGCGCCGCGTCCTCGAGGCGGCCAAGCAGGCGGGCGTGCGCCGCGTGGTGCTGGCGTCGACGTCGGGTACCATCGCCGTGTCGCGGCAAGCCGAGATTCTCGACGAGCGCGCGCCCTACCCCACCGAGATCGTCGGCAACTGGCCCTACTACCTCTCGAAGATCTACCAGGAGAAGCTGGCGCTCGATCTCGGCGCCACGCTCGGGCTCGAGGTCGTGATCGTCAACCCGAGCCTGCTGCTCGGTCCCGGCGACGAGCGCAATTCGTCGACGGGTGACGTGCGCCGCTTCCTCAAGCGCGAGATTCCGGTGGTGCCCGACGGCGGCGTCAGCTTCGTCGACGCGCGCGATGCGGCCAAGGCGACCGTGGCCGCGCTCGAAGAGGGACGCGCCGGCGAGCGCTATCTCCTCGGCGGCCCCAACTGGACCGTGTCCGAATACTTCGGCCGGCTCGAGCGCGCGTCCAAGGTGCGCGCTCCGCGGCTCAAGCTGCCGAACGCCCTGCAGCGGCGCGCCGCCTCGCTCCTCGAGCAGGCGTACAAGGCGCTCGACAAGGAGCCGCCGGTGGAGCGCATCTCGGTCGAGATGGCGCAGGTCTATTGGTGGTGCGACTCCTCGAAGGCGGAGCGCGAGCTCGGCTTCCAGGCGCGCGATCCGGGCGAGACGCTCGACGACACCATCCGCGATCTGCGTACGCGCATGATCTGAATGACCTGATCGGGCGCGCGGGCGCCGCGTTTGCATTGCTCCTCCCGCGGAGGAGGAGCCCATGCGTTGGACGAAGCTCGGCTGGGTCGCGTGCGCGCTGGTGACGTTGCTCGCGACCTCCCTACGCGCGCACGCCGAGTCCGCGCGGAGCCAGGACGACCTGAAGGCGATCGCCGAGGACGCCTACGTCTACGGCTACCCGCTCGTGCTCATGGACGTCACCCGCCAGGTGACGACCAACGTCGCCGCGCCGACCAACGACAAGGCGCCCGCCAATCAGCTGGCGCGCGTCGACAAGCTGCCGACGCCGAACGATCGCCTGGTGGTGATGCCCAACCGCGACACCCTCTACACGCAGGCGTTCCTCGATCTGTCCAAGGGGCCGATGGTGCTGCACGTCCCCGACACGCACGGGCGCTACTTTCTCATGCCGATGCTCGACGCGTACTCGAACGTGTTCGCCTCGCCGGGCAAGCGCACGACCGGGACGCAGGCGCAGGACCTCGCCATCGTCGGGCCGACGTGGAACGGCACGCTGCCGAACGGCGTCACGCGCATCGTGGCGCCGACGAACATGGTGTGGCTCCTCGGTCGCACCGAGATCCGCGGCCAGGCCGATCTGCCCAACGTCATCGCGCTCACCGACGAGGTGCGGCTGGCGCCGCTGTCGGCGTTCGGCGCCACCTACAGGCCGCCGCGCGGCCCGGTCGATCCGCGGCTCGACATGACGACGCCGCCACCGCGGATCCTGGCCGCGATGAGCGGCCGGGAGTACTTCACGCGCCTGGCGAAGCTCTTGAAGGAGCAGCCGCCGCCGACGCGCGATCGCGCGGCGTTGGCGCGCTTCGCCGAGATCGGCCTGACGCCGGGCAGCTTCGCGCCGTCGCCGGCGGTGGCCACGATCATCGAGAGCACCGGCGCGCGCGCCACCGAGCGCATCCAGCAGAACCTCTCGCGCCTGGGCAAGAACCAGAACGGCTGGATCGTCACGACCGGCACCGGCAGCTACGGCACGCGCTATCTCGATCGCGCGACCGTGGCGTTGGTCGGTCTCGGCGCCAACCTGCCGGCCGACGCGATCTATCCGGTGGCGCGGCTCGACGCGACCGGCATGCCGCTCAACGGCGGCAGCAACTATCGCCTGCACTTCGCCAAGGGGCAGGAGCCGCCGGTGAACGCGTTCTGGTCGATCACGATGTACGACTCCGAGGGCTACCTCGTGATCAATTCGGCCGATCGCTACGCCATCGGCGATCGCGACAAGCTGGTGCGCAACGCCGACGGCTCGCTCGATCTTTTGATCCAGCACGACAAGCCCGAGGGGCGGCTCGAGGCCAATTGGCTGCCGGCGCCGAACGGGCCGTTCCAGCTGACCATGCGGCTCTATTGGCCGCAGCAGCGGGTTCTCGACGGCAAGTGGTCGCCGCCGCCGATCAAGAAGGCAGGCGCGATGGCCACGGTGCCGCGGCCGAAGATCTAGCGTTTCCGCCGGCGCGCGGCGGTGGTACGCTGCGGGCGTCATGCGTCGCTCGCCACTTCTGACCGTGACCGTGCACTGCCCGCACTTCGACAAGCCGGTGCAGGCGCAGCGCAACACCGCGATCGATCGGTTGGTCGCGTGCAGCGACGCCGAGTCCTGCCGCGAGGCGCACGCCGAGGCGCACGGCGGCGAGCACGCGCGGCCCTATCCCCACGGCTGCCCTGTGTTCCCGTCGCTGGCGAAATGATCGCGCGCGGCGCGGTCGCGCTGATCGCGCTCGTCGCGACCTGCGCGCTGGCAGTCGGCACGATCGGTTGCAATGCGCCCGCGCGGCCGCGCCCGTCCCAGATACCGGCGCGCGTAGCCACGGCGACCGCGCTCGGCCCCGTCGACGGCGACGAGCCGGTCACCTTCGTGCTGGCGATGACGCTCCACGATCGCGCGCGGCTCGACGCGCTCGTCGCCGGCGGTGCCATCCTCACGCCCGACGCCTTCGCCGACGCATTCGCGCCGTCGCCCGCCGACTACGCGGCGGTGCTCGCGTCGCTGCGCAACGAGGGTCTGGAGGTCGAGCCGTCGGCGTCGCGCACGACCGTGACCGTGCGCGGGCGCGCCGCCGATGTCGAGACCGCGCTCGGCACGACGCTCACCCGCTACGCCGACTGGAACGGCGTGTTCCGCGCGCCCGGCGAGCTGCACCTGCGCGCGAGCATCGAGCTGCTCGTCGCCGGCGCCGCGGGGCTCGACGACGCCGCGCGCTGGTGGTCCAACCGCGCCTCGCCCGGCATGCCGGCGCAGCCGAACAGCGCGTCGGGAGCGGTCGAGCCGGCCGATCTGAAGACGATGTACGACCTGCCGGCGAACCAGGGCGACGGCGAGACCATCGCCATCCTCGGCACCGGGCTGCCGCCGGGCGACGACGACGTCGACGGCTTCGTCACCAAGTTCGCGCTGCCGGTCAATCGCGCGGGGCAGTACACGCAGCTGCTCCTGGGCGGGCCCAACCGCGATCCGCTCGGCCTCGCCGAGAACGAGTACTTCGAGAACGTCCTCGACGTCGAGATGGCGTTCGCGGTGGCCCCGCACGCGCGCGTCGTCCACGTGCTCACGGCCACCAACTCGCCGGGGCTGTTCTCCGACGGCATCGTCTACATCGTCAATCAGCTGGCGGCGGCGCATCAGGTGTCGGTCAGCTACGGCACCTGCGAGCGCGTCGCCGCCGGCGAGATGCTGGTGATGAACCAGCTGTTCGCGCAGGCCAAGGCCGAGGGGCAGCAATGGTTCTTCGCCTCGGGCGACAACGGCACCGACGGCTGCCGCGACGGACGCGGCAACAAGGTGCTGTCGGTGAACTGGCCGGCGTCGAGCCCGTCGGTGATCGCGGTCGGCGGCACCTCGCTCGCGATGCCGACGAGCGAGGTCGCGTGGACCGGCGGCGGCGGCGGCACCAGCGAGATCATCGACAAGCCGGCGTTCCAGTCGGCACAGCCGGGCGACACGCGCGCGCGCACGCCCGGCGACGGCGTGCGCGACGAGCCCGACGTGGCGGCCATCGCCGGCTTCCCCGGCGTGGCCATCTTCGGGCAGGGCATGCTCTTCACCGGCGTCGAAGGCACCAGCGTGGCCACGCCGATCTGGGCCGGCGTCTGGGCGCTCCTCGACGAGGCCAAGGGCGGCACCGGCTTCTCCGACGGCGCCGAGCGGCTCTATCGCGTCGGCGCGACGAGCGCGCCCGGGCTGCGCGACATCGCGACGGGCGCCATCGGCAACGGCACCACGCCCGGCTATCCGGCGGCGGCGGGCTGGGACTACGCGACCGGCTGGGGCGTGCCCGACGCGACGGCGCTCGTGGGATCGTGGTGACACGCCCGAGGCCGCCCGGTGCGCTCGTGCTGGCGGCGCTGTGCGCGGCGGCCTGCTCGTCGTCGTCGGAGGGCGCGTTCGACGCCGGCGGCGACTTCGCGATCGGGCCGCAGGTCACGCACGTCGGGCCGAGCGCCACGACCTCGTGCATGGTGACCAACGGGGCGAGCGAGGTGTTGTATCTGGTGAACCCGACGCCGTCGATGCCCGACGCGCAGGGGCGCGATCAGCCGGCCAACGGCGAGCTGCATCTGTCGAACCCGTTTGGCGCCGACCTGACGCTCGGCACGGGCGTGCCCGCGTTCGGCTACGCCTTTTCGCCCGACGGGCGCTGGGCGCTGTTCCTGACGAAGACGACGACCAACCACTACGCGCTGAACCTGGCGCCGCTCGAGGAGCCGGAGCTGCACGCGCCGCCGATCGTGGTGGCGATCGCGGATGGGATGCAGAACGCGGCGTTGTTTCAGCAGGCGTTCTTCACGCCGAGCGGTCGCTACCTCGTCGCCGGTGTGCTGCCCAAGGGCGTGGCGGTGTCGGCGGACCTGCACGTGATCGAGATGGCCGGCGGGCGCGACGTGTTCTCGCTGACCAACGGCGCGTTCGATTACCAGGAAGAGGTCACCGCGGACGACACGATGATCTTCGCCAACTCGACGGCGTCGACGATCCCGGGCGTGCCGTCGGTCGAGGGGATGTACATGGTCAGCCTGGCGGCGGCGCCGTCGGTGAAGCCGGCGCTGATCGACACGCACGTCACCAACTTCGCGACCACGGCGGATGGGGCGCGGCTGGTGTACGCGCGCGAGAACGGCGATCTCGTGATGTTCGGCCTCGCGCAGAACGATGTGCTGCCGCTGGCGTCGGGGGTGACCGGGTTTTCGCTGGGGCCGTCGCGGCGAGGGCCGATCGTGTACACGACGACGGATCAGGCGCTGCACGTGAGGACGCTGATCGAGCCCGTGAGCGTGACGACGGTGGCGGGCACGGTCGACTTCTTCAGCCCGATCGTGTTCTCGCCGGACGCGCAGCATCTGTATTGGTTCAAGAACGTGTCGTCGCAGAACGGCACCGGGGACCTGTGGGAGGCGCCGCTGCCGCCGGCGACGGCGCGGACGCCGGCGCAGATCGCAGCGAATGCGTCGACGCGCGACTTCCACTTCGTCGGCGACAAGATGGTCTATCTGACCAACGTCGACGCGCAGGGGACGACGGGGGATGTGACGGTGGCGGCGTACGACGGAACCGGCGCGACGGTGATCGCGCATGGCGCGGCGACGGGAGAGCTGGTGCTGGGATTTCCGGCGGATCCGCCGCCGTCGCCGACGGGGGTGCCGAGCACGGGCCCGCTAGACCTGGGCCCGGTGGTGGTGCCGCCGCTGTTCGCGCATCTGACGCGGGCGACGGTGGACGTTGGGCGCACGATGATCGACGGGTCGCGGCCGATCCTCGGGGACCTGTCGGTCGGGCGCGCGGATGCGCTGGCCGGTGGTCCGGAGGTGGTGGTCGGCGGGGGCGTGCAGACCGGGCGGTTCGTGCTGTCCGACGACGGGTACGAGCTGATGTTCGTGGGGAGCGCGACGTACAACCGGATCGCGCTCGGGTATGTGGGGACGCTCGGGCTCTTTCCGACGCGCGCGGATGTCGATGTGTCGCCGGTGATCCCGGCGCTCGACGGCGTGTCGGAGCTGGGGCCGATCGTCG
Source organism: Polyangia bacterium (assembly GCA_035607415.1). Classification (GTDB taxonomy): domain Bacteria; phylum Myxococcota_A; class Polyangia; order Palsa-1104; family Palsa-1104; genus JAQBQH01. Next base: position 1,180 of record DATNAQ010000056.1, on the reverse strand, counting down.
GGCGCAGCTCGTTCGTGGATGCGCCGGCGGCGAATCCGCCGGGGATGTACTTCGTGCACTACTAGGGCGCGCATGATCATCGTCGTGATGGGTGTCTCGGGCGTGGGAAAGACGACGGTGGCGGCGGCGTTGGCGCGGCGGTTGGGATGGGCGTTCGTCGAGGCGGACGAGCTGCATCCGCGGGCGAACGTGGAGAAGATGGCGCGCGGCGAGGCGCTGGATGATGAGGATCGGGCGCCGTGGTTGGAGGCGGTGGCGCGGAGGATGGCGGGGATGGAGGATGGGGTGGTGGCGTGCTCGGCGTTGAAGGCGAAGTATCGCGAGGTGCTCGGGCGCGAGGGGAAGGATGTGCGCTTCGTGTTGCTGGATGCGCCGCTCGCGGTGATTCGAGAGAGGATCGAAGGGCGCAAGGGGCACTTCATGCCGGCGGCGCTGTTGGATTCGCAGGTGGCGACGCTGGAGCGAACGGCGGAGCTCGTGGTCGTGGATGCGACGCGGGGGGTGGACGAGGTGGTCGACGAGATCGTGCGGCGGTTGGGGCTGCGGGGGTAAATCTCTGGTCGTCGTCGTCGCTGCTCGGTTCTTCCGATCTGGGCTCTTCCGATCTGGGCTCTTCCGATCTGGCTCTTCCGATCTGAAAATGCGCGAGCATTTTTCGGCGATGGCTTTGCTAAAGCCTGGGGGCGTTTTTGTGGGTAACTCCCCGGCAAGAGATGCTGATGGGCCCGATGGGGAGTTATCCACAAAAAGAGGCCGGAGGCCGTCCCCCAGGCTGTTTGAAATGAAGAGGTGACGTGGACGTGGTGGGGCTGCGCTGTCGTCGAGGATGGTGCTGCACGCGTAATCCTGAACCGTGCCGAGCGCCGATCCTCGGCGCAGAAATCGAAACGCTTCCATCGCCACGAGCGGGCGGGCCTGCTGCGCACCACCTGTGCTAGCCCGCACCATCCGTGACAGTGAAGGCACGCTCCTGACCGGCGGTGGCTCGCTTCGAAGCCGGCGATCCGCGACGGTGATTGCCGAGCTCCACCGTCCGTGCGTCTCACGCACCGCTCGTGGGGCAGGTCTGCCGCGGGTTGTGCGCAAGCGGAAACATCCTTAATGAAACAGCCCGGCGACATCCTTTAGACCTCTTCATCGAGCGAGAGCCTTTGGATCGAGGTGCGGCGTCGGCGTGGCC